>JAIOJF010000052.1 GCA_019911965.1 Paracoccaceae bacterium
CCCGTACCCCGCCCAAAACCGCCCCCACCCATGGCAGCATCCGCCAAGGTTTCGTCTATGATCGCGTTCCGCATATCACGCTGAAATCCATCGCCAACAACGCTGAGATCGACGTGATCTGGGACAAGATGCAGCCTGCAGTAGAGGATGCCCGCGCCGCCCTCAACACTGAGCTGGTAGGCCACCCCACCCCGTTCAAGGTCGAGGTTGGCGGCCGCAAAGGCAGCAAGATCGACTTCCGCGCCACTGGCGAGGTCTCACTGTCCTCGGGTGAGGCTGCCCCGGCCAATGGCCTGATGGAATGGGAAATCCCGCGTGAATCCCCCGGCGATTGGCCCGAGCCAGCAAAATCCGCCCTCGACCGGTTCTGGGACGCCCGCATCGCCCGCCAGAGCGAGATCGACGCATCCATCGCCGCCAAGGCTGATTTCGAATTCCTCTACGACAAGCCCTTCCCCGACAATTCCAAGACCCGCGTGGCCGGCCCCTTCACAGTTGAAAGCCTGTCGCCCCACCGCACGCTGGCCGTCGACTGGGATGATGAGCTGATCGACACTTACGAGGCCGCCGAGGGCAGGCGTAAGACCGCAGAACGCTCGGATGATTTCACCGACTTCGCCCATATGATCCTGGAAAACCTGAAAGCCGCCGGTGTGCAGCAGGCCCACAAGGAAGACCGGATCAGTTTCACCGCCCTACAGGGCTGGCCCGGCCGCTATATCAGCGCCGAGGGCACCTTCATGGAAGGCGAGGTGCAGCGCCGCGCCGGTATCTTCATCGGCCCCGAATTCGGCACCGTGTCGCGCCCCGATCTGGTCGCCGCTGCGCGCGAAGCAGGCGATGCCGGTTTCGACATGCTGATTGCGTGCGCCTTCAACTACGACGCCCATTCCGCCGAGTTTGACAAACTGGGCCGTGTGCCGGTTTTGAAGGCGCGGATGAACCCCGATCTGCACATGGCGGCGGACCTGAAAACCACCGGGGCCGGCAACCTGTTCGTGATCTTCGGCGAGCCGGATATCCGGATCACCGATGCGGGCGACGGGATGGTGCAGGTCCAGGTCTTTGGCGTGGACGTGTTCAAGCCCCAGACCGGCGAGGTGCAATCTGAAGGCACGGACGGTATCGCGTTGTGGATGCTGGACACCGATTACAATGAGGAATCGTTTTTCGTCCGCCACGCCTATTTCCTTGGTGCCAACGACCCCTACAAGGCTCTGAAAACCACGCTGAAGTCCGAGATAGACCAGGAGGCCTGGGAGAGCCTGTATTCCGACACCTCCCGGCCCTTCGAGAAACCGAATTCGGGAAGGATCGCGGTGAAGGTGATCAATCACCTCGGGGATGAGGTGATGAAGGTTTTTGCGGTGGAGTGAGACGAAATGACAGATTCTTCCTGTCCGATTTGGCAAACGGCTGCGAAAGCACCCCCAACGACACGCGACGGTCAAGATGTGGATTCGCCCCGCGCTGGTGGTCCTTATTTCATAAGCGGCACAGCGTCCGCGATGCTCAAGAATTGGGCCGAGCCCATGAAAACCAAGCTCACGTCCTGGCTCGTCGAACAGCGCAGGCTAGGCGTCTCGTGCCCCGAAATATCGAGCACCACTTTGACGGAGGTAGCAAAGAGGCGCCCGCTTTCGGTTCATGACAGAGCAGACGCTTTGCTCCGCTACCTTGACGCTAGGAGCGACCTACTGGGTACGGTCGTGAAATTCTACGCGTTGGACAACAGCAAGGCTCAGGGACACGCAAACGAGCTGCTGGCTTGGACTGCCTCCAGACAAATACCGGAAGTCATTACACTCGCTGAATATTGCCATGAAGAAGGCTGGATAGAGCACCGCGTCACAGAGCGGTCAGGATCATCGAAAAATACAGTTCACGAAATGATGCTCAGGCCGCCTGGCTATGCGCGACTTGCTGAACTTGAGGGGTACAATGCCGCGTCAAAACAGGCCTTTGTCGCCATGTGGTTCGATGAGACCATGAAGCAAGTCTACGATGAAGGCATCGCGCCAGCGATCCGCGATGCAGGATATGAACCTGTGCGTATTGATCGAAAAGAACACAACAACAAGATCGACGACGAGATCGTCGCTGAAATTCGTCGATCGCGTTTCGTTGTATCTGATTTTACGCAAGGCGCTTCAGGTGCTCGTGGCGGTGTCTATTACGAGGCCGGCTTTGCTCACGGGTTCAATATACCCGTGATTTTCACATGCCGTCTCGACGGACTCGGCAAGGTTCATTTTGACACCCGCCAATACAACCACATAACTTGGGAGACTCCTGGAGAGCTAAGAGAGCGGCTTGCAAAGCGCATCTCAGCAACGCTCGGTGACGGGCCATTGCGAAAGGCAGACTGAGCAATGGAATTTCGCATCGCCGACACTTTCACCGACAGCCTCGGCCGCCTGACAGCGCAGGAGCAAAAGGCGGCCAAGACCACCGCTTTTGATTTGCAACTGGACCCGGCTTCGAACGGCCTTTCGTTCCACAAGCTCGACCGGGCGAAGGATTCGAACTTCTGGTCGGTGCGGGTGAATGCCGACATCCGGATCATCGTCCATCGCACGGCAGCCAGCATCCTGCTGGTCTATGTTGACCATCACGACGATGCCTACAAATGGGCGGAACGGCGCAAGATCGAACGTCACCCAACGACTGGCGCGATGCAGTTGGTCGAAGTGCGCGAACGGGTCGAAGAGGTGGAGATCTTCAAGCCCAAGGAAGCGCCGGTTGCTCCGGCACCCACCGCGAAACCTGCCGCCAAGTTGTTCGACAACCTGCGCAAGTTCGAACTGATGGCGTTTGGCGTGCCCGAGGAATGGGTGAACGATGTTCGCTCCGCCACCGAGGACACGCTGTTCGACATCATCGAGCACTTGCCGCAAGAGGCCCAGGAAGCGTTGCTGAAACTGGCCGTGGGCGAGAAAATCCAACCGCCAGAACCTGCGCCGGTCGAGGCCGATCCTTTCGCCCATCCCGATGCCCAGCGCCGTTTCCGCGTGTTGACCAATGCCGACGAGTTGAAGCAGGCGCTGGATTACCCTTGGGACAAATGGGCGATTTTTCTGCATCCTGCACAGGCTGATCTGGTCGAGCGGTCTTTCTCCGGCCCCGCTCGAGTGTCGGGGTCGGCAGGAACCGGCAAGACCATCGTGGCCCTGCACCGCGCAGTACATCTTGCGCGCGTCAACACTGACGCTACCATCTTGCTGACCACTTTTTCAAAACCTCTGGCTAACGCGCTGCGCATCAAATTGACCAGCCTTGTTGGGGGTGAGCCTCAGATCGCGTCCCGTGTCGTAGTAAAGGCGCTCCCTGCGGTGGGTTACGATCTCTATACCGAATGGTTCGGCCAACCCCAGATTGCCGCACCAGCGCTGATCCGGTCTTTGATCACCAAAGCTGCTTCAGAGGTTGAAGGCCATCGCTTCTCGCTCCATTTTCTCGTCGGAGAGTGGAACGATATTGTCGACGCCTGGCAGTTGCATTCCTGGGACGAGTATCGCGACGTGTCGCGCCTTGGTCGCAAGACGAGGATCGGCGGCAAGCAGCGCGAAATCCTCTGGGCTATCTTCGAGCGCGTGCGCGCTGGGCTAGCCGAACGCCGTGTTGCCACATGGCCTGACGTATTCGGACAGTTGACGGAAAAACTGACGCAGAAATCCACAATGCCATATGATTTTTCAGTCATCGACGAGGCACAAGATCTGGGTGTGGCTGAGGCGCGATTTTTCGCTGCAATGGCAGCGGATCGGGGCGACGGGCTTTTCTTCGCAGGCGATCTCGGCCAGCGCATTTTCCAGCAACCATTTTCGTGGAAGGCGCTGGGCCTCGATGTCCGTGGCCGATCCTTCACGCTGCGCATAAACTATCGCACCTCGCATCAAATCCGGCTTCATGCCGACCGGCTGCTTCCTGCAACAGTCTCTGATGTTGATGGAAACACGGAGGCGCGGCGCGGCACTGTGTCGATGTTCGACGGCCCGCCACCGGCGGTCGTGCCATGTACGGACGCCGAACACGAATGTCGTATTGTGGGCGAGTGGATCAAGGATCGACTGAAAGAAGGATGTGCCCCCAGCGAAATGGGCGTATTTGTGCGGTCCGATGCGGAAATGAAACGTGCGCGGGCAGCGGTCAAAGCGGCAGATATCCACGCCGTCGAACTGAACGACAAAGTCGAAGTCGAGACCGGCGCAGTCGCCATCAGCACAATGCATTTTGCCAAAGGGCTGGAGTTTCGGTCAGTGGTGGTGATGGCCTGCGACGATGACGTCATACCCCAATCAGTTCGGATTGAATCAGTTGCTGACAATGCCGACCTTGAAGAGGTCTATAATACCGAACGGCATTTGCTCTATGTAGCCTGCACACGTGCGCGGGATCATCTGCTGGTGACTGGCATTACGCCGGTATCTGAATTTGTCGACGATTTCCTGCAAGGGAGTTGATCAGAACTCTTGGTCGGGCGCGGCATCTTGTTGACTGACCTCTCCTTGTTGACCTGCGTCCTGAGCAACAATGGCACGCGCTCAGTGGAAACTCTCTGGGCCTGCCCCCCTGGCACGGTTCCTCCCTGGCTGGATTTGTATACGGGGGGGCTGAGCGCGGCATTTCGCTAGCGAAAGTGGTTTTTGTGGGGGAAGCCACTTGGAAGCCACCTAAAATTGTCAGGTATTTAATAGTTCAATATAACAGCAAGTTACGGCGCACCGCGATTACTCATGGGTGGATTCTTGAGTAAACCACTCAAGAATCCAGCTTGTGGAAGCCAGCCAGCGGAAGCCACCCGCCGGGAAGCCCTTGAATCCACGTATGATTTTTGATTGACAAAGCTGCCCCCCTTGACTCATACCTTGATCATCGAAGAATAGCGCCCGCAGGAACCCCCTCGCGGGCGCTTTCGTTTTCCCCACATCGCAGATCCCGATCCCGCCGCTGGCATCGCCAGCGCGCGCTTGCGTCGACCCGCCCTGCTTCAAACGAGAGCCGCCCCATGGACCTGGTGTTTGCACCGAGCCAGATTGAGACGTGGCCGATTGACCGGCTGCGCCCCTATGCTCGCAATGCCAAGATCCACGCCACTGATCAGGTCGCCAAGATCGCCGCCAGCATGGCGAAGTTCGGCTGGACCGTACCGTGTATGGTGGCCGATGACGGTGAGCTGATCGCCGGGCATGGCCGGGTTCTGGCCGCCGCTATGTTGGGGCTGAAGGATGTGCCGGTGATCCGGCTCAGCCATCTCGACGAGGCCGAACGCCGTGCCTACCGAATCGCGGACAACAAACTGACTGAATTGGGCGAATGGGACGAGACCATGCTGCGCGACGAGATCGCCGGGCTGTTGGCTGAGGATTTCGACCTGTCGCTGCTGGGGATCACTGACGAGGATCTGGACGCGCTTCTTCGGGATCCAGATGCGCTGGGCGGCGACGGGCCGGTCGAAGGCGAGGATGACATTCCGGAACCGCCGGTCACGCCGGTATCGATTGCGGGTGACCTCTGGCAGCTCGGGCCGCATCGGCTGATCTGCGGTGACAGCACATCGGCCGATGTGGTCGGTCGACTACTTGGCGATGTGAAGCCGCTGTTGATGGTGACCGATCCGCCCTACGGCGTGGAATACGACCCATCCTGGCGTAACCAGGCAGGCGCGGCCAAGACCAAACGCACCGGCAAGGTGTTGAACGACGACCGGGCCGACTGGCGCGACGCTTGGGCGCTGTTCCCCGGTGACGTCGCCTATGTCTGGCATGGCGCGCTACATGCCGCGACAGTTGCGGAGAGCCTGATGTCGGCGGGGTTCGCAGTGCGGTCGCAGATCATCTGGGCCAAAGACCGGCTGGTGCTCAGCCGCGGCGATTACCACTGGCAGCATGAACCATGTTGGTATGCGGTCAAAAAGTCCGGCAAGGGCCACTGGGCCGGGGATCGCAAGCAGACGACGCTGTGGCAGATCTCCGGCAAGGACCAGGATGCCGCCACGGTGCATGGCACGCAGAAACCGGTCGAATGCATGCGCCGCCCGATCCTGAACAATTCCAGCCCTGGCCAGGCGGTGTTTGAACCCTTCATGGGATCCGGCACCACACTGATCGCGGCGGAGACCACGGGCCGGGTCTGCTTCGGGATCGAGTTGAACCCGGCCTATGTCGATGTGGCCATCGAGCGCTGGCAGTCCTTCACCGGTGCGAATGCCGTGTTGATCGAGACCGGCGAGACCTTCGCCGACCTGAAGGCCAGGAGGCTGGCGGCATGAACCCGCCCCTGTCACCCAGGCAGATCGAGTATTGGCCGCTGGCCCGGCTGAAGCCCTATGCCCGCAACGCCAAGACCCATGACACCGATCAGGTGGCAAAGATCGCCGCCAGCATGGCTGAGTTCGGCTGGACTGTCCCGGTACTGGTCGCGGCGGATGGTGAGTTGATCGCTGGCCATGGCCGCGTCCTGGCCGCCGTCCACCTCGGGCTGAGCGAGGCCCCGGTGATCGTGCTGGGTCATCTGACCGAGGCGCAGCGTCGGGCGTATCGCATCGCCGACAACAAACTGACCGAGCTGGGCGGGTGGGACGAGGCCTTGTTGTTGCAGGAATTACAGGCGCTGCTGGCCGAGGATTTCGACCTGGGGCTGATCGGGATCCCGGACGATGAACTGGATGCGCTGCTGGACAATGCCGACGACCTCTCGGTGATTTCCGACGACGCGGCCGATGCGATCCCAGAGCCACCCGCCGAACCGATCAACCGCCCCGGCGATATCTGGGCGCTGGGCCAGCACCGGCTGTGCTGCGGCGACGCCACCGATGCGGCCGCCGTGGCCAGTCTGATGCAGGGAGAACAGGCCACGCTGATGTTCACCTCGCCGCCCTACGCCCAGCAGCGCGACTACGGTGCCGCAAAGGACAAGATCGGCGATTGGGATGCGCTGATGCAGGGCGTGTTCACCGCAGCCCCGGTCGCTGGTGACGCGCAACTCCTGGTCAACCTCGGTCTCGTGCACCGGAGCGGTGAATGGCAGCCTTACTGGGAAGGATGGGTAGAATGGATGCGCGCATCTGGTTGGCGACGGTTTGGCTGGTATGTCTGGGATCAGGGCCCCGGCCTGCCGGGCGACTGGAACGGCCGCCTTGCCCCGTCGCACGAGTTCATTTTTCACTTCAACCGCGCGCCCCGCAAACCGCACAAGACCGTTCCGTCCAAGCATGCAGGCGAGGTTCTCGGCGGCGGCGGGCTGCGCGGGGCCGACGGCAGCGTTCACGCCAAGACCGGTACCGGCAACGCGATCCAAAGTCACCGCATCCCCGATTCAGTGTTTCGGATCATGCGCCACAAGGGCGGGTTGGGCGCGGCAGGATCGCATCCGGCGGTGTTCCCGGTGGCGCTGGTCGAGGCGGTGCTGACGGCGTTCTCGGATCCCGGCGATCTGATTTATGAACCGTTCTGCGGCTCTGGCACCCAGCTGGTCGCTGCCGAGCGCAGCGGGCGGCGCTGTTTTGCGATGGAACTGGACCCGGTCTATTGCGATGTGGCCCTGCGACGCTGGGAGAAGGCGACGGGGCGGACGGCCAGTCGCGCCGCCGAACAAGACGAGGCCGAGAGCCCGGCTCCTCAAACGAGGAAACGCGCATGACACAGTCCCGACGCATGTCACTTGTTGAAGCCGTCACGAATGTCGTCGCGGGCTACGCGCTGGCCGTCGCGGCACAGATCGTGGTGTTTCCATGGTTCGGCCTGCAGCTGCATCTTGGCGAAAACTTGACGATCGGTGCAGTTTTCGTTGGCATATCACTCCTGCGCAGCTACGCACTGCGCAGGCTGTTCCAGCGTTGGGGGTGAAGTTCAGATGCTCAGGAGGCGTTCAGGCGATGTACCGTGCCGCGCCCGTCGACCTTCTCCGAGGTGACAGGCAGGCCCAGCTTCTTCTTCAGCGCCCCTGAAATCATGCCCCTCGCGCTATGAGCTTGCCAGCCGGTTGCCACGACAATCTCGGCGATAGTAGCGCCTTCGGGACGCTGCAACAGAGCGATGATCAGAGCCTGTTTGGTTCCGGGTCGCGGTGTCGGCGGTTTGGGCGCGGGTGGTTGGGCGGCATATGTGCGGATCGCGGCCATGGTCTTGACCACCACTGGCTCGATCCCGATGGCGAGCAACCCTGTTTCCGTGACGACCAGCGTGGTGCCGTGGCCATCGCCGGTCTCGCGCCAGAGCGGTTCGCCTTTGCGGATGTTTGCGTCGACCTCCTCGAGCCAGCCGCGTCCGATCATCATGCTGACGACCTTTTGTGCTGCGGCGCCATGCAGCCCCTTGGGCAGCGGCATCGCGAGATTGTCGCGGCGCTGGGCTCCAGCGCTGAGGATGATGGTCTGGGTCGCGGTGAGGTTGGGCATTTCGGGCTCCGATTGTGGGTGTGCGGAAGGCGACGTTCCTACGAGGCCATGCCCTGCCATCGCGGGGCTGGTCCGGGGCGGGGTTACATCACACGGCGTGTTCACCCTCTTGGAAGGCGCCGTCGGTGATGCGTTTGAGGAGGCTCGCGTAATGCCCGAGGGTGCCGACGTCGCCCCAGTTGATCTTGTCCGGGTGAGTCTCAAAATGATCGTCGCTCAGCCCCTGCAGGCGGGCGAGCATCTCGTCGATTTCAGCCTTCTTAGCCGTATAGGCGTTCAGGGCGGCTTCGCGGTTGCGCCGGGCCTTCTCGGCGCGCAGCTGGTGGCTGGGTGTGGTGGCAGGGTTGAGGTGCGTCATGGCGTGGCTCCGTTAAGTGAGGTGCATCGTTTGCGTGCCATCAAAATCGCTCTGTCGCGCCGATTATCGTAGGTAAATCAGAGCCATAAGATTGCGTTCTGATCACTCGATCCGATCATGATCGGTGATCGCGACCTGTTCGGCCTCGTGCCGCTGGGCAGCATCGGGTGGATCGCGCCGGGCGTTTACGATGGCGATAAAGATCGCGCGTGCAGTGGCCGCCACTTCGTCAACCCCGACGCAGGATAGTTCGACGTCATGGATCGCAATGGCCTCGCCCAGATCGGTCAGGGCATAGAGCGTGGCGAACTCGGCCTCGGGCGGATCGCAAGTGATCGTATCGCGATCATCCGCGCTGACAGCAACGCTGCGACAAAACCGAAGGTCAAAGCCGATGGCGCAGTTGCGGCGGATCAGATCGGCGAGGGTGTCGCCTTCGGGCAGGCAGTTGCAGGGGATGGTCATCAGGGTCTCCGTCAGATCAGCTGCAGCTCGGCCAGCACGGCGCTGGCAGCGACCAACTGCGTCGTGGGAATTTCGATCTTGAGATGCGATATAAGGTCCGAGGCCTCGGCGATGATCCCGTCCTCGCGCAACGCGGCTTGGATCATGCGGGCGGCGGCGTAGGGGTCTTTCAAGATGATGGGATCCGGAAGTGCGGCGTGATCGATGCGGATTGTGGTGATGGCGGTCATGTTCGTCTCCTCATTCCTGCTGTTCGATCATGGCAAGGATCGCGCAAGCCATCCCGCCGAGGAATTCACTGCGGTGAAAGACGATCTCGTCGATTTCACCCGCCGTGGTGATCGTGGGGTCGACCGCAAGGTCTGTCGCCATGTGCGGCAGCAGGCGGGCGGCTTCGCTGTTGAAGCGATGGGCGATGGTCATGGGCGTTTCTCCGATGCAGGGGTGATTTCCTGATCCGAGAATCGCTCAATGGGCGCGTGTAATCAACTGAATAGGACCATTATTTCGGTTTAATTCCAATATCTTGAGGACAGGGCCATCGCCATGAAAGGTATGTCCGAGCGCGAGTATTCCGCCCATTCCGGCCTGTCGCGCGGGGCGATCCAGAAGGCGCGTAAGGCCGGGCGGTTGGTGGTATACGACGACGGATCAATCGACGCAGCCGCCTCGGATGTGCGCCGGGCGGATATGACAGACCCGGATCAGCAGCGGCGATCCAAGGGCGGAATTGCAGGCAATGACAGTGGCTTTTCCGGCCCGGCCGACAGTTCGTCCTATCTGAAGGCCCGCACCGCGCTGACCGTCTATCAGGCGCAGGAACGCCAGCTGGCAATCCAGAAAAAGAAGGGCACGCTGGTGGATCGCGCCCGGGCGGAAACGCTGGTGTTTCGCCTCGCGCGGCAGGAGCGGGACATCTGGGTGACCTGGCCCGCCCGGGTTGCGGCACTGATGGCCTCTGAGGTGGCCGCGGAGGTGGAACAACAATCCGGCGCATCCGTGATCATCGAGGCCGCGATCCTGCAGAGGGTGCTGGAAACCCATGTCAGAGCGCAACTCGACGCCCTTGCCGATCTCCGGGTCAGCCTCGGATGACAATGGCGAGCCGACCGACGACCAGCTGACGGACAACCAGCTGACGGACAACCAGCTGACCGACGACCAGCTGACCGCAGACCTCGACCTCGGCTTTGACGGGGCAGAGGACATCCTGCGGTCCTGGCGTCGCGGCATGCGGCCCGATCCGGACCTGACGGTGTCGGAATGGGCCGATCAGCACCGCAAGCTGTCGTCCCGGACGTCGGCGGAACCGGGGCAATACCGCACTGCGCGCACGCCTTACCTGCGAGACATCATGGATGCGCTGTCGCCCCGCCACCTGGCGCAGCGGATCAGTTTCATGAAGGCCGCACAGGTGGGTGCCACCGAGGCCGGCAATAACTGGATCGGGTTTGTAATTCATCACGCGCCGGGGCCGATGCTGGCGGTGTTGCCAACGGTCGAAATGGCCAAGCGTTCCTCGCGCGGGCGGATTGATCCGCTGATTGCCGAAAGCCCCGCCCTCAGCGAACGCGTCAATCCGGCGCGATCGCGCGACGCGGGCAACTCGATGCTGTCCAAGGAATTCCCCGGCGGCATTCTGGTGCTGACCGGCGCGAACTCCGCCACGGGTCTGCGCTCGATGCCGGCGCGCTACATCTTTCTCGACGAGGTCGATGCCTATCCCGCCTCGGCTGATGAGGAAGGCGATCCGGTGACGCTGGCGGAAGCCCGCAGCACCACCTTCTCGCATCGCCGCAAGGTGTTCATGGTCTCAACCCCGACAATCCGGGGCCTGAGCCGGATCGAACGGGAATATGACGCCAGCGATCAGCGCCGCTACTTCGTACCCTGTCCGCATTGTGGCCACATGCAATGGCTTCAGTTCGAGCGCCTGCGCTGGGACAAGGGGCGGCCTGACAGTGCCGCCTATCATTGCGAGGGCTGCGAACGGGCCATTGCCGAGCATCACAAGACGCAGATGCTGGAGAAGGGCGAATGGCGTGCGACGGCGGTTTCGGCCGATCCAACCTGCATCGGGTTCCACATCTCGGCGCTCTATTCGCCGATGGGCTGGAAAAGCTGGGCCCGGATTGCCCGGGACTGGTTGGCCGCACAGGGCTCCGAAGAAATGCTGCGCGCTGCGCGCAATACGCTTCTGGGCGAAACCTGGGTTGAATCCGGCGATGCGCCGGAATGGCAGCGGTTGGCGGACCGGCGCAAGGCTTTCGCAGCCCAGATCCCGGACGGTGGTTTGTTCCTGACGGCCGGCGTTGATGTACAGAAGGATCGCATCGAGGTCGATGTCTGGGCCTGGGGCCGGGACAGAACAAGCTGGCTGGTCGATCACATCGTCATACCGGGCGGTCCCGACGACCCGCGCTGCTGGGGCAAGCTGAGCGCTCTTCTGGGGCAGACATGGTCTTGTGCCAATGGGGCGGTGATGACCATCGCCAAGCTGGCCATCGACACGGGCTACGAGGCGGCTGCAGTTTATGCATGGGCGCGCGAACAGGGCTTTGATCAGGTCGCCCCGATCAAGGGCCTTGAAGGTTTCAACCGTGCCACGCCGGTATCGGGACCAACCTTTGTTGACGCAACCATCGCCGGCAAGCGGCTGCGCCGGGGTGCACGGCTCTGGACCATCGCCACCGCCACCTTCAAGGCCGAGACCTACCGGTTTTTGCGGGCAGAACGCCCCTCGGATGAATACCGCGCGCTCGGCGCAATGGACGCCCCCGGCACAATACATCTGCCCGACTGGATCGACACTGAATGGCTGAAACAACTGGTGGCCGAGCAATTGGTCACCGTGCGCAACAAGCGCGGCTATGCCCGCCCGGAATGGCAAAAGATGCGCGAACGCAACGAAGCGCTGGACTGCCGCGTCTATGCCCGCGCCGCCGCCTGGATACTCGGGGCCGACCGGTTCGATGAGCGGATGTGGCGACAACTCGAAAAACAAGCCGGGGTGGAGACCGCCATCCCGGTGCCAGATCCGCAAACCGACGCGCCGTCCGGGCCTGAGGCCGGTCGGGTACGCATATCGCGCCGACGCGGCTGGCGCGTCACCACGCCCAAATACATGGAATGACGATGACCCTCGATGAGTTGACCTCCCGCCACGACGCACTGCTGGCGGCGCGCTACAGCGGCACACGCAGCGTCAGTTACGACGGCAAGACCGTCACCTATGGCTCGGACGCGGAACTGGCCGCCGCAATTGCCGATATCGAACGCCGGATCGCGGTGCTGGACAAGACCGCGCGCCGCGTGTTGCGCCCCTTTGCGGTGAAGGATCTGTGATGACCGCGATGAACTGGCGGCAGCGCCTCGGGGCCTTCATCGGCGGGTTCGATGCCGGCCAGCAGCATCGCCGCCTGCGCGGGTTTCGCGCGACGCGGGCACATGTCAACGCACTGATCGCCGCAAGTGGTCCCGATATCAACGCCCGCGCGCGCTGGCTGGTGCGCAACAACGGCTATGCAGTAAATGCGGTCGAAAGCTGGGCGGCCAATACCGCAGGCGACGGCATCAAACCGATCTCGAAAATTGCGGATGCTTCCCGCAAAGAAGAGCTGCAGCGGCTCTGGCTCGCCTGGACCGATGAGGCTGACGGCGAAGGCCTGACTGATTTTTACGGGTTGCAACGCCGCGCCGCGCGCGAGGTCTTCATCGCCGGCGAGGTGTTCTTCCGCATCCGGCCCCGGCGCGTTTATGACGGGCTGAGCGTGCCGCTGCAATTGCAGATGCTGCCGTCCGAGATGCTGCCGCTTGAGGCAACGGGTGTTGCTGCCAGCGGCAATGCCATCCGCCAGGGGATCGAGTTCGACCGGATCGGGCGGCGCGTGGCCTATCACTTCCTGCGCCGCCATCCCGGCGACAGCACCGATCCCGGCCTGGCAGGCGAGGTCACGCGGGTGCCGGCATCCGAGGTGATCCATGTGATTGACCCGCTCGAGGGCGGGCAGCTGCGCGGCGTGTCGAAACTGGCACCCGCCATCGTGAAGCTGTTCCTGCTCGATCAGTATGACGATGCCGAGTTGGATCGCAAAAAGGTTGCGGCGATGTACGCGATGTTCGTTACCTCCCCCGCCCCGGAAAACCCGCTCGCGCCGCCTGAGGATGAGGCGGGTTTTGCAGGCTACGAGATCGCGCCGGGCCAGATCGTGCGGCTCGATCCGGGCGAGGACGTCACCATCGGCCAGCCCGCTGACAGTGGCGGGACGTATGAGCCGTTCCAGTACCGCACATTGCTGCAGATCTCGGCCGCCCTTGGCATCCCCTATCCTTATCTCGCCAACGACATGGTGAAGGGCAACTTCTCAAACTCGCGCCTTGCCCTGATCGAGTTCCGGCGCCGTGTATCAGCCTGGCAGCATTCGGTCATGGTGTATCAGCTTTGCCGACCGGTCTATGCGCACTGGATGGATGCAGCCGTGCTGTCGGGCGCGTTGAGCCTGCCGGGCTATGAGGCCAACCGCACCCGACTTCTTGCCGCTGACTGGCTGCCCACGAAATGGGATTGGGTCGATCCCCTGAAAGACGCCAATGCCGAGATTGCCCAGATCGAGGCGGGCCTCAAATCCCGCACCCAGGCCATCGCCGAGCGCGGCTATGACGCAGAACAGGTCGACCGCGAAATCGCGGCGGAACATGTCCGCGAACGCGCGCTGGGATTGGATTTTCGCCGTCCCGGCTCGCCGGCGCAAGGCGTGCAGGCGATGCCGGGCCCTGAAGGGGATGGGGGCAAAGACGACGACACCGACCAGACAGATCAGTCCGATGATGCGGAAGACCGTCCGCGCGACCCTGAGGACCAGCTTTGATGCTTCACGCCCGCATTGCCGCACGCGCCTTCAACACGCCGCTGCTGGTCGAACCCTCGAAAGCCATGGCGTTTCTGTCTGGCCTCGGCCCGCGCATCCTTGGCCGTCAGGTCGAGCTTGTGGATGGCTCGGATCACCGGGGCATCACTGCGGCGACATTGCCCGCCAGCACCAGTCTCCTCGCAGGCGGGCTGGTCGAAAGCGCTCGCCAGCATGGCGATGCGCCATATGTGCTGTTGGACGGCATCGCGGTGATCGAGATCGCAGGCGTGTTGATCCATCGTGGTGGCTGGATCGGCGAATCCTCCGGTCAGACAACCTATGAAGGCATTGCGGCCCAGATCGAGGCCGCAGCAAGTGATCCGTCAGTGCGCGGCGTGGCGCTGGAGATCGACAGCTTTGGCGGCGAGGTGGCGGGCGTGTTCGATCTGGCCGACCGCATCCGCGCGTTGCGCCGCGACAAGCCGGTCTGGGCCTTTGTCGCCGAACATGCCTTCTCCGCAGGCTATGCGCTGGCGAGCCAGGCCACCCGGATCCTGCTGCCGCGCACCGGCGGGCTGGGCAGCATCGGGGTCGTGGTGATGCATGCCGATCTGAGCGGCCAGCTCGACCAGGACGGAATGCGCGTGACACTGATCCATGCAGGCTCCCACAAGGTCGACGGCAATCCCTACGCCCCGCTGCCGGAGGCTGTACGGGGCGACATCCAGCGCGAGATCGAAATGCTGCGGTGTCTTTTTGCCGAGACCGTCGCCGCAGGCCGCGCCGGGTGCCTGAGCCGCGATGCCGCACTCGCCACAGAGGCGGCGACCTATCGCGGTGCCGAGGCTGTCGCTGCCGGTCTCGCCGATGAGGTCATCGACCTCAGGCACGGCTTTGCCGCGTTCCGCCAGCTGGTCGCAGGCACGCCCGCCACCTCACTTGCGCGCGTACCACACACGCCCCTCACCCAAACCCCAAACCCGACCCAAACCCGAAAGGAGACCGCCATGACCCGCAAAGCCGATGGTGATGACACCGCACAGGACAGCATCACGGATGCGCTGCAGGAGAGCGACAACCCGGGCGATCCCGCGGGCGATGCGGCACCCGAAGCCCCGCCGGTGGCGGCTGTCGCCCCCGAAGCATCCGCCGCCCCGGTGCCTGCCGCGGTGCCGCCGGGCAATCTGGCCGAGATTACAGCGCAGCTTCGCCACGATGCGGCGGAGATCGCCGAGATCGCGGCGCAGGCTGGCCGCCTCGGCATTGCCATCGATGCGGCAAAGGCGCTGCGCGAAGCCATCACGCCCGAGGCGCTGCGCCGTCTTGTCCTTGATCGCGCAAGTGCTGCCGCCGACGCGCGCGACATCGTTGCCGCCCCGCCATCGCCGGTCCTGCCGCAAACTCGGGAAAGTCCGATCGTCGCGGCCGCAAAACGCGCAGCGACTGCGGGCGGGCGCGGCTGAAGACCCGGCGCAGGACACCCGGACCCACAACCAGACGCAAGACACCGCAGCCTGACTGATCCCCCGCCACGCCATCCCGGCGGGAGAAATCTTTTACCCCCTTCACATGGAGACCCATCATGTCCGTTCTGACCCAACCGCCCAGCCAGGGCGATCTCCTCAAATTCGAGGTCAATCCAAATTACAGCCGCGAGATCGTGACCTTGCTGCTGGGCATACCCTACCCGGTCGGTGCCGTGCTGGGCCGCATCACCACCAGCGGCAAATACAAGCTGGCAACCAGCGGCGGCACTGACGGTGCAGAGACCGCCGCCGCCGTGCTGCTTTACGCTGTCGATGCCACGCTGGCCGATGCCACCGGCATTGTGCTGGTGCGCGGCCCCGCCATCGTCTCACGCGCGGCCCTTGCCTATGACGGCAGCGTCGATGACGCCGCCAAGATCACCACCAAGCTGGGCCAGCTGACCGCGCTCGGGATCGTCGCCCGCGATACCGCCTGATCCACAGACCGTCCGTACAACCTGCCTTTCACCTTCCATGTCTTCCCGGAGTTTCCCCATGACCATCACCCGCAATCCCTTTGATACCGGCGGCTATTCGCTGGCCGAGATGACGCAGGCGATCAACATCCTGCCCAATCTCTACACCCGCCTCGGCCAGATCGGCCTGTTCCGCTTTGAAGGCGTCACCCAGCGCTCCATCGTCATCGAACAGCGCGAGGGCGTGCTGAGCCTGCTGCCTTCGGTTCCGCTCGGCGCGCCCGCCACCGTTGGCAACCGTGAGGCGCGCTCCATGCGCTCCTTCGCCCTGCCGTGGATCCCGCATGATGACGTGATCCTGCCTGCCGACGTTCAGGGCATGCCAGCGCTCGGCCTCTCTGATGCTACCGATCCGCTGGTCGAGGTGATGAACCGCAAGCTGACGCTGATGCGCCGCAAGCATGCCCAGACCCGTGAATACATGGAGATGAACGCGCTGCGCGGCATCGTGAAGGATGGCGCAGGCACCACGCTATACGACTATTTTGCCGAGTTTGGGCTGGCGCAGATCTCGGTCGACTTCGTGTTTGGCACGGCGGCAACCAATGTGCAGTCCAAGGTCCGCACCACGTTGCGCGGCATTGAAGACAATCTCCTCGGCGAAACCATGACCACCGCGCATGCGCTGGTCAGTTCGGAATTCTTCGACAAGCTGATCAGTCACCCCAAGACCGAGGACGCCTACAAGTTCTTCTCGGCCACCGGCGGCCAGCCCTTGCGCGAGGATATGCGCCGCGCCTTTCCCTTCGCGGGCATCCTGTTTGAGGAATATAATGGCTCGGTCACGCTGTCGAACGGCACCTCGGAGCGGCTGATCCCCACCGGCGAGGGCATCGCCTTCCCGATGGGCACGTTTGATACCTTCACCACCTATGGCGGGCCGGCCAATCTGCTGGACACCGCCAATACCATCGGCCTGCCGCTTTACGCCCGCCAGATGATCGACGCCAAGGGCCGCTGGATCGATCTCATGACCGAAGCCTCGATCCTGCCGGTCAACAAGCGGCCGCGACTGGCAATCCGGCTCTTCAGCTCGAACTGACGGGTAAGGACATGTCCATCTTTGCCGCCGTCATCGACACGCTCTTTGGCGATCCGAACATGGCCCGCGACGTGGTCTATACGGCAGATGGCGGCACACCGGTGCTTGTGCGTGCGGTCACACGCCGCGCAGATGAGATCACCAGTTTCGGCGAGGCGCGCATCTGGTCGGAAACCACCCGGATCGACCTGCGCGTGGCCGAGGTTCCAAATCCCCTCGCCGGTGCCAGGGTCGAGATCGACGGCGACGCCTTCCTCATTCAAGGGGAACCACGGCGGGACCGCGAGCGGCTGGTCTGGACCGTGGATCTGAGGCCAGCATGAAGCTGAAGCTCGACATTGATCCTGACATCGTCGCCATGATGGCGGCGGAGATCGCTGCGGGCGAACGGGCTGTCACGGCGGCCATGCGTGAGGCCGGGACCGGGCTGAAGACCGCCTGGCGAACGCAGATCGTGCAAGCGGGGCTCGGGCGGCGGCTGGCGAATTCGATCCGTAACCAGAACTTCCCGAGGTCGGGGGACAGCCTGGATGCCGCCACACTGGTCTGGTCCAAGGCACCGGTCATTGTCGGCGCGCACGATACCGGGCCGCTGATCCGCTCGAAGAACGGGTCCTGGCTGGCGATCCCGTTGCCCGCCGCTGGCAAATCCAGCCGCGGCGGCCGGATCACCCCCGGCGAGTGGGAGCGGCGGCGCGGTCTGCGTCTGCGGTTTGTCTATCGCCGGAACGGGCCGAGCTTGCTGGTGGCGGAAGGGCGGTTGAATAGCCGGGGGTTGGGAGTGGCGTCCCGATCGAAGACCGGGCGCGGAAAGACCACGGCACCGATCTTTCTGCTGCTGCCGCAGGTCAAACTGCCGAAGCGGCTGGATCTGACGCGGGATGCTGCGCGGGCACATGATGCCGTGCCGGGGTTGATCGTGGCGAGGTGGGTGGAGGGGAGGTTTGGTTGATGGTTTCAGCAAGTTTCGCGGCTGGGACGTGTTTTTGCGCGGGAATGCAGCATCTACATTCATTCCTTGTGGTGGGGCGCGTCCACGAGCCAGTCCCAAAAGCGCAGAAGCATTCTGGCGTCGTCATCAACCAAGCTGATTTTGGTTTCGGTGATCACGAGCTTCTGGGAGCTTCTCGGTAGGTGGGCGACATCAAAACCGTTGAGATCGTTCGCGTGACATGATCTCAGTTGGGAAAGGAATATTCACGCATCCGGCATGGGGATTGCAACAATGCCTTTGGCAGCGATCATGCCTTCGAAATGCTTGAGACTGTGCCGGCTGGCTGCCCCGTAGCTTGAAAGATTGCTTCGAAGCTCGGGGAAGAGAGCAAAGATTTCGTCGCGCGTTTCTTCGTTGAAACTGTTCATGGCCTGCAGTCCGGGATGCAGGCTTTCGGACGGGATGCCTTCAGCAAAGACGATCTGATGCCTGTCGAACAGCATGTGGAAATATTCGACCGTTCCACCTTCCAGTGGTCGAATGGACTCGTCGTTCACCAGCGATTTGGCCGTTGCAAGCACCTGCCGCTCAGCAAACAGAAGCTCCATCCGCCATCCGGTTAGTAGCATCCGGTGTTGTGGCGAGACCAGGAGGTCGCGCGTGTTGTCTAATGCCCCTGCCTTGATTTTGATTGGTGCGAAATTACCTCGCGCCAGAACGTCGCGCGACCCGATCCAGCGGATCGGCTGCGGGCCGTCATCCATCGTCAGCACTAGGTCACATACTCATTAACAGGATTCCCAAACGAGCAAAGCTGTGATTCACTTCTGGAAAACCCAGGAGGTGAGCATGGCACGTTTTGATCTGACGGATTTCGAGTGGTCGGTGATCCAGCCTTTGTTGCCGCAGAGGTCGCGCGGTGTGAAGCGAGTTGATGATCGACGTGTGCTGAACGGCATTTTCTGGCGGCTCAGGACTGGGGCACCCTGGGCGGATATTCCGGCGCGGTATGGCCCGCATACGACCTGCGTGAACCGCTTCAACCGGTGGCGCAGAGCGGGGATATGGGCGATGCTTTTACAAGCCGTATCAGAAGCTTACGAGGGCGATGTCCAGATGATAGACAGCTCCTCCATCCGGGTTCACCAGCACGGGTCCAACGGCCCGAAAAAAGGGGGCGATCCGGTTGCATGGGTCGCTCGCGCGGCGGCCTGACCACAAAGATACACGCGCTTGTGGATGCCATCGGTCGTCCGATCCAGCTGAAACTGACCGAAGGACAGGCGCATGACGGCCGGGCTGCGGCGGACATGTTCGCAACTGTCGGCCCAGGTCAGACCTTGCTGGCCGACCGGGCCTATGACAGCGACGGGCTGCGCGAAAGCCTGGCCGAACGCGGTGCCATCGCGAATATCCGGCTGATGCCGAGACGAAAGCGGTTCCCTGACTTTGACGCAGACCTCTACAAGAAGCGCAACCAAGTGGAGAGGTTCTTCAGCAAACTCAAACACTTCCGCGCAGTGGCGACCCGGTACGACAAACGAGACGACAACTTCCTAGCCTCGGTCCAACTCGCGTCTCTACGCATCTGGTTGCGAACATATGAGTCGGTGGCCTAGGTCGCCCGCACGTAGATCCTCGATCTGAACTGGCCCATTCGGCGTCTCGATCAGAGTGCCGCGTACGAAACAGATGATGATCTTCTCAAAGTCGTTGATCTCGACATTGTTCCACATCAGGTGAAAATCCGTCGATCCGTCGGCAAGCCATGTGCCGTCCGGTTGCTGGATATAGCCATTGTCGTTCAGTGCTTGCTCAAACCCGGCGCGGTCATCAGAAACATCGATCCTTAGTACGTCATCCACTGCACCCGGTTGGTGAGCCACACCATCAATCGTCTGTGCAACCGAGGAATCGACAAAACCGACATCGACGATATCGGCCTCGTTGCCGGCCCAGAAATCCGTGATCGTGTTGTCGTCACCAAATGTGACGGTGTCCTCACCGTCACCGGTGTCGATTGTATTGTTGAAGGTATTGTTATCCGCGGAGGTAAAGGTATCTCCACCACCATCGGTCGTTATCTTCTTGTCGAACGTGTTGCCTGAGCCGATCATGATCTCGTCATTTCCACTGCCGAGCTTGATCTCGTCGTAGAAATGCCCGTCATTGCCGATCGTGATGCTGTCCGACCCGCCCTGAGTGTCAATCTTACCCATGATCGCGATATTGTCGCCGAACTCCAGCATGTCCGCCCCGGAGGATGACCCGGAATACGCGTTGATGCTGGCACCATCTCCGACCGTCAATGAGGTGCTGTCCGAGTAACTCGCGTCGATCGAGATGTTGCTGACATCGGCCCCGTCTGCGACTGAAAAATCCACGTTCAGATCGGCCTTCACTTCGACTGTGAAATTGCTGCCGGATGTATTCGTGTCAGTGAAGATGATCGAGAAATCGGAACTGTATGGTTCACCTGAAGCCAACTCAAACTTGGTTGTCTTGTCTGCGTCCGCCTCGAAGATAAAGACGTCCCCATCATGGACATCAATCGTGCTACCAGCCTCGATCTGGTTGGCACCCAGCGGGGTCGATCCGTCAGCAACGACATAATACGTGGCCATGTTTCGCTCCTATTACTCGCGACGATTTCTGGTCAGAAACCAATTCGCCGGCCGGAGCACCACTGAGCGCTTGGGGTCGCAGCCGCCAGATATCACTCGAGGCCCGACCAGCACCGAAACAATGATCCCGGTCTGCGGCATTTGTTGGTCAGTAATGTGAAGACAGTTTTCGTGATCAGGAACTCACCGTTTCCATTTCGACATCAACGATGGATTGACGATGTTTTGGTACAGCGCGCCACTTTTGCGCGAAACAGATCGTAAAAATGGTTTGGAACATTTCGGATTGTTCATGTTTTGTGGGGCAATTCGCTCGGCATAGGCGAACTCCCAAAAGATCAGAATGGTTGTTTGCGCCACGAAGATCGGAGATTATTATCAGAAAACTGACACAGTGGCCAACATCGGGACCGATCCATGCCGTGTTTGAAACAAGATGGAGTCGTCTGGTGACACCAACGATCTGCGGGCGTCAAGGTAGGATTTTCAAGCGAATACCCACCCATTGACGCTTCCCGACACTATCGCATCGATGCACGACTGAGCCACGAAGGAATCATGCCCACCACCCGCGAAACCATCCTCACTGCACTGCACAATCTGCTGCAGATGCTCACTGCCACCGCCCTGCGCGGCGAGGTGCTGCCCGAACGCGTGCCTGCCGCTGGCCTTCTGATCCTGCGCGACGGCGAACCCGGGGAACCGGAGGTGACACTCTCACCGCTGTGCTACCACTACCAGCACCGCTCCGAGATAGAGGCGGTTGTGCAGGGCACCGACCGTGACACTGCCTTCGACACGCTGTCCGCCAGCATCGGAGCGGCAATTGCCGCAGACCGCACGTTGGGCGGCCTTTGCGACTGGATTGAGGCGGAAGCGCCGCGCCCAGTCGATCTGCCCGTCGAGGGCGCAGCCAGCCTGAAGGCGGCCGTCATCCCGGTCGTACTGCACTATTCCACATCAGACCCGCTGGCCTGATCCCGACAATTCAAGGAGACAAACATGGCACGAGCCCAAGGGGCGCGGGCGCAGATGGCGCTTGCGTTCGAGACAACCTATGGAACGCCCCCCGTGGGTGGCTTCACCAAGATGCCCTTCGCCAGCACCTCGCTCGGCGCAGAGCAGCCGCTCCTGAACTCTGAACTCCTTGGCTACGGCCGGGATCCACTGGCACCGATCAAGGACGCAGTGACCGCCGATGGCGATGTCGTCGTGCCGCTTGATGCCGAAGCCTTCGGCTTCTGGCTGAAGGCCGCCTTCGGGGCACCAACAACCACGGGCGCGGAAGCACCATATACCCATGAGTTCCAATCGGGGTCCTGGACGCTGCCCAGTATGTCCATCGAGAACGGCATGCCCGAGGTGCCGCGCTTTGCGATGTACTCCGGCTGCGTTCTCGACCAGATCAGCTGGCAGATACAGCGATCTGGCCTGCTTACGGCAACCGCGCGGCTGGTGGCACAGGGCGAGACGATCGGAACCACGACCAGCGCCGGGACGCCCGCCGCGCTGGAGTTGAAGCGCTTTGGCCATTTCAACGGAGCGGTCACGCGGAATGGCACAGCCCTAGGCAATGTCGTTTCAGCCGATATCACATACGCCAACAATCTCGACCGGATCGAAACCATCCGCTCGGACGGTCGCATTGACGGGGCAGACCCATCCATTGCCGCGCTGACCGGCTCCATCGAAGTGCGGTTCGCTGACCAGACACTGGTGACACAGGCGATCAACGGCGATCCTTGCGAGCTGGAGTTCGCCTATGTGCTGCCCTCGGGTGAAAGCTTCATCTTCACTGTGCATGCCGTCTACCTGCCGCGCCCGCGCATCGAGATTTCCGGACCACAGGGCGTGCAGGCCAGTTTCGATTGGCAAGCCGCGCGTGACAGCATTGTCGGGCGGATGTGCACTGCCACCCTGATCAATGATGTGGAGACCTATTAATGCTCACGCTCGATCTGACGAACGCGCCGCGCTGGCATGATCTCGTGCCCGGTGTGCGGGTGCAGCTTCGCCCGCTGACCACGGCGCTGATGGTTTCGACACGCAGCGACCCCGCTGTCGAGGCCGTGCCCGAGGATGCTTCCAACGAAGAACGCGCTGTCGCCTTCGCCAAGGCGCTGGCACGGCTGGCGGTGCTCGCCTGGGAGGGCATCGGCGATGCCGACGGCAACGCAATCGATCCTGGCCCGGAGGCTATCGACGCGCTCATGGATATCTGGCCGATCTTCGAGGCCTTCCAATTGACCTATGTGTCCGAGGGCCTGCTGCTGGAACAGGAAAAAAACGTCTCCGCGCCCTTGCCGACTGGTCCTTCGGTGGGGGCGACAGCTACTGCCAAGCCTGCAAAGAAACCTGCGAAGACTGCCCGGCAAAGCTGAACCGACCCGCCACAATCGAGGGCTGGCAGGTCTGGGACCTGGTCGGTCGTCTTGGCGGTCAGCTGCGCGTGCTGCCGGGCGCGGTGATCGGATGGGACATGTCAGCGGCGTTGGCGCTCGGTGACGCGCTCGGCGTGCCGCCACTGGTCATGGCCGAATTGCTGCCTGTCGTTGAGGCGGTAATGGTCGTCAAACTCAACGAACAGATGGATCATTCCCATGGTTGAAAAACGCGTCTCCGTTCGCCTTGCCGCGGTCGGTGGGCGACAGGTGCGCGCCGAACTGGAAGGCGTCGGCGAGGCCGGTGCGCGTGGCTTTGGGCGGCTCAGCCGGGAGATGGACGCGGCCAATACGCGGATGGCGGCGTTCTCGCGCCGGGTCAAGGTTGCCGCCGCCGCAGCGGTTGCTGCTGCCATGGCGGCTGGTGTTGCAATGGTGCGCTCCGGGCTGCAAACCGTCGATGCGCAGGCCAAGCTGGCGCAATCGCTCGGCACGACGGTGGCATCGATCCAGACGCTGGAGCGGGCCGGCGAACTGGCCGGTGTCTCAATGTCCGGCATTGAACAGGCAACCAAAGACCTGACGCGCCGCCTCAGCCAGGCGGCCGCCGGGACCGGCCCCGCGGCTGACGCGCTGAAGCGGTTGGGTTTGTCCGCAACGGACCTGATCGCCTTGCCGCTGGACCAGCGGGTCGGTGCGATCAACGCGGCCATCGAGAAGTTCGTTCCGGCTGCAGAACGTGCGGCGGTGGCGGGACAGATGTTTGGCGAAGAAGGTTCGATCGCCATGTCGCGCATCGATACCGCAACACTGCGTCAGGCGACCGAGGATGTGCTGGCCTTTGGTGTGGTGGTCTCCGAGCAGGACGCTGATCAGATCGAGCGCACCAACGATGCGATCTCGCGGCTTGGGCTGATCTGGCGGGGGCTGTCGAACCAGCTGGCGGTTGCCGCGGCCCCCGCGCTTGAAGCCGTTGCCAACGCGATGGCGGCGATTGCCAGCCGTACCGGACCGCTTGGCATCGCCATTCGTGGTCTGTTCGACAATATTGGTCGTCTGACCACCTATGCCGCAACCTTCGCGGGTTTCCTGGCAGGTCGCTGGGTCGCCGGAATGGCGGTTGCAGCATTGTCGGTGCGCGGGCTCGCGACTGCTCTGGTCCTTTTGCGCGGTGCCCTGATCCGCACCGGCATCGGTGCCTTGATCGTTGGCGCGGGCGAATTGGTCTATCAGTTCACCAGACTGGTGTCCGGGGCGGGTGGCTTTGGCGCCGCCATGGGGCTGATGGGGGATGTTGCCAGGGCCGTCTGGGATGGCATCAAGGTGACCGTTGTGTCCTTCGCGGATGATTTCAGGGCAATGGGCGCTGATATCGAGGCGATCTGGACCCGGCTTATGGCGTTCCTGTCGCGCAAATGGGCGGCATTTCTGGGGCAGATCGGTCCCACCTTCAATGCTGTCGCCGAAGAGATCGGGTCTGACACGAAGATCGACTGGTTCGGTGCTCTGTCTCAGGCCTCGATGCTGGAACATGCCGCCAGCAATGCCGGGCATATGGCGGATCGTTATCGCCAACAAGCTGCGACCAGCCGTGCCGGGGCGTTTGACGGTGTCGGTCCGGCCTTGCAAGCCCTGCGGGATGCCATGTCCGGCGGAGCAGATACCAGTTCTGATGCGCTGGATGAGGCGACAGCCGCGGCGGAGCGGTTTGAGGCAGCGCTCGGCGATGCCGGCAAGGCAGCAACGGGTGCTGGAGCCGCAACTGAAGCCGCTGCTACCGGTTGGAAGGCGGTCACCGCCGCTCTGTCGGATTATGCCAGCAAGGCGCGCGATGTCGGCAAGGACATCGGTCAGGCTCTGGTCGGGGCGTTCAGCTCAGCCGAAACCGCCGTCGGTGAGTTCGTGAAGACCGGCAAGCTGGATTTTCGAGATCTTGTCACCTCGCTGATTGCCGATCTGGCAAAACTGTCGGCACGAAAGTTCATTCTCGGACCCGTCGCCAATGCGCTGTCCGGGGCGCTTGGCAATTTCGGCAGCATCTTTGCGCCGGTATTGCATGCCGGTGGCATGGTTGGATCGTCCGGGCCATCACGAATGGTTCCGGCGATGGCCTTCGCGGCTGCACCCCGGATGCATGGCGGCGGAATGGCCGGACTTGGACATGACGAAGTCCCTGCAATCCTCCAACGGGGCGAGCGGGTGCTGTCTCGTCGCGAAGCGCAGTCCTACGGTGCGGGTGGCAATGTCACCATCAATATCCAGACCCGAGATGCCGAGAGTTTTCGGCAATCGCGCAGCCAGGTCGCCGCAGATATCGCCCGCGCTGTGTCGCTGGGCCGAAGGGGCATGTGATCATGGCGTTTCACGAAATCCGCTTTCCCGACAATATCAGCCGCGGCGCGCGAGGCGGCCCGGAACGCCGCACGCAAGTGGTCGAACTGGCCTCGGGCGATGAAGAGCGCAATGCCAGCTGGGCCAATTCGCGCCGCCGCTATGACGCAGCATACGGTGTGCGCCGGTCCGATGATCTGGCCGCAGTGGTGGCCTTCTTTGAAGCCCGCAACGGGCGGCTCTACGGGTTTCGCTGGAAAGACTGGGGCGATTACAAATCCTGCCTGCCATCGGGACTGCCGGGGCCGGACGATCAGGCCATCGGCACCGGCGATGGGGTGACTACGGAGTTTCAACTGGCAAAGGCTTACGTCAGCGGCGCTCAGACATGGGCCCGCACCATCACCAAGCCGGTGGCCGGAACCGTTACGTTGGCGATCGACGGAGTTGCTCAGGCTTCTGGCTGGTCCGCGGACACCACAACCGGTCTTGTCACCTTCGCCGCCGCTCCGGCCAGCGGCACCGTCATTACCGCCGGTTATGAATTCGATGTGCCGGTGCGGTTTGACACCGATCGGCTCGATGTGACCCACGATGTCGAGCGGTTCGGCTCGATCACATCCATTCCGCTGGTCGAGGTCCGCCGATGAAATCCTTTCCCCCTTCCCTGCAAGACCACCTCGACAGCAGTACAACCACGATTGCCTGGTGCTGGCGTCTCACCCGGGGCGACGGTGCAGTATTCGGATTTACCGATCATGACCAGGTGCTGATATTCGACGGCTCCACATTCGAGCCCGGCTCCGGCTTCACCGCCTCGGAACTCCGCTCCGGCTCTGATCTGTCGGTCGATGCACAAGAAGCGGAAGGTGTTCTGACCTCGACCATCATCACCGAAACCGACATCCTCGATGGCTACTGGGACAATGCATCTGTGGAAATCTGGCGTGTCAACTGGGCCGATACCGATCAACGCGTGCTGTTGCGCCGCGGAGCCATCGGCCAGATCCGGCGCGGACGGCCGCATTTTGTCGCCGAGATGCGCTCGCTGGCGCATGTGCTTGGCCAGACCGTCGGGCGGACGTTTCAGGCGGGTTGCGATGCGGCATTGGGAGATCCGCGCTGCGCGGTCGATCTGAATGATCCGGCCTTCACGGCATCCGGCACCGTGGTTGCGCTGTCCGGCGATCGCGGCTTTGCAGTCTCCGGCCTGTCGGGCTTTACCGAAGGCTGGTTTGCGCTCGGCACGCTGCACTGGCTGAGCGGAGCCAATACCGGGCGCTGGGCCGAAGTGCTGAGCCATGCAATCTCCGGGGCGGACGTCAAGATCACGTTGCTCGAGGCCCCGGTGCGCCCGGTTGAGGTCGGCAGCGCCTTCGATATCTTCGCCGGCTGCGACAAGCATTTTGCGACGTGTCAGAGCAAGTTTGCCAATGCGGTCAATTTTCGCGGCTTTCCGCATATCCCGGGGCAGGACACCATCATTCGCTACGCCGCCAGGGGTGATGCGAACGCAGGAGATGTGCTGTGATCTGTGTTCAGAGGCTCAATTCTCCATCAGCAAACAGGTTCGGAAATAACCGTTCCCGGTACGCCAGCGGAAAAGCAAGTCGCACCGGGGTTTTCGGTGAAGCGGATTTCAGAAAGCCTGCCTTGGTCAGCTCAGACAACGTACTGCGTGCAGAGCGCTCGGACATCTTCAGGACCAGCGGCGCGTCACCCCGTTCCAGAGAGCCGTGGCGCAGCACTGCTGACAAGAGATCTGGCGCGCGCTTGTCCGCCAGAACATCACTCACGAGACGTCGATAGCGTGTTTCGAGCCCGGCCAGATCAAACAGCCGGGCGGAGAAGGTGATCTGGTCAAGCATGACTTCGAGAAACCAGCGGCAATATGAATGAAGCGCTGCCTCGGAAAGATTACCTCGTCCGTCCCGGTCGCCCTGTCGCGGCGTATCGGCGAAATCCATCATGCGCTTGTATTCACCCCGATCTTTCAGACCGCGCGCAAGTCCGCGGGAAACCGACCACAATCCTTGCCCCCCGATACCTGCCCGGAGCGCCATGGCATGCGACATCAACCGGCTGACCCGACCGTTGCCGTCAGGAAACGGGTGGATGTAGTTGATGCGGTGATGCGCTGAGGCGATCGCTATGATCCGGTTGCTGGCCGATCTCTCTGCCATGTCGAAACGGTTTTCAAAATATGCCATGAAATCGGTGACGCGGTGCGATGAAGGCGGGCGATGGCGCCCAACGGCAACTTCCATATCGCCTTCCTGCCGCATCCGCCCGGGAATGATTTCTTCGCGCCTGCCGTCGGGATATTCGACATAGCGGAATTCCTCCGGCATCTCCTCGTAAAAAGCCTGGTGAACCCATGCAAGGAACGCCGCTGATGTCGGTCGTTGAAGTTTTCCGCTTCTGAACGCCTCGTCAATCCGGCGCTGAACAATGACATGGGCGCGCGCTTCAAGTGCGAGCGGTCGTGTTGCCTCATCCAGCGCGGCCCCTTCAAGCGCCCCCGCGATATCGCGGGGGCGGGTGTTATGTCCCTCGATAAGGTTCGAGTAATAACAATTCATGATCCGCACCAGATCGGCCAGCTCTGCCGCGCTTTCCGGATGCAGGTCGCGCCCGAGACTACTGGCCGCCTGCTGGATCTCAACCACCAGATCAGCGAGGTCGGCCGGAATCCTGTCTTCAAACAGGCAGGGCTCTATTCGGGCTGGGGTCTCTGGCACTTTGCCGATCTTTCATAGGAAATTATGGCCTGAATATAGGGCATTAGACATGAAACAAGCAAGATACTGCCGATCTTGCCTGCCGATCTTTGGGAGCGCTGGGGAATTCTGTTGCCGATTAAATACATAGAGAAAGCCAACCAGCAATGGAAGCACCCCCCAAACACCGCGCCCGCGCGCATCGTCAAAGCGACCCGTCGCTGGATCGGCACGCCCTATCACGATCAGGCGACCCTGCGCGGGGTCGGCTGTGACTGCCTCGGGCTGTTGCGCGGCGTCTGGCGCGATGTCGTTGGCCCCGAACCAATGCCGGTGCCGCCATATTCCCGTGACTGGGGTGAGGCGGGACCTGTGGAGGTGTTGGCAGAAGCAGCACGGGCGGCGATGTTGGAAATCCCCATCGCAGATGCCCGCACCGGCGACGTCATCCTGTTTCGCATGCGCGCAGGTGCGATCGCAAAGCATTGCGGCATTCTTTCCGGCCAGGACCGATGTGGACGTCCCCACCGCAGCGGGCGTTCCCGCCGGTTCATCCACGCCTATGAGCGCACCGGCGTGATCGAGGAAGCTCTGACGCCTGCCTGGCAGCGCCGCTTGGTTTTCGCGTTTCGCTTTCCCGACTCCGACAAACGAAAGACCTGACATGGCGTCCATTCTTCTGGCCTCGGCCGGCGCGGCGATCGGCGGCGGCATCGGTGGTGCTGTGTTTGGTGTTTCGGCGGCAACCATTGGCGGTGCCATCGGCTCGTTCGCGGGCTCGATGATCGACAGCTGGATCGTGTCCTCGCTGGCTCCCGGCCAGCGCATTGAAGGCGCACGGCTGGAGACCCTCACAATCACCACCTCGACCGAAGGCGCGGTGATCCCGCGCATCTTTGGGCGGATGCGGATTGGCGGCAATATCATCTGGGCGACGGACTTTACCGAGACCGTCACCACCAGCACCCAAGGCGGTGGCAAGGGCGGCGGGCCTAAAACCACCACGACGGCCTATCTTTACACCGCCTCATTTGCCGTCGCGCTTTGCGAGGGGCCGGTTTCCGGGATTGGCCGCATCTGGGCCGATGGCAAACCGCTTGATCTGACCGGCATCACCTGGCGGCTCCACACAGGCGATGAAACCCAACAGCCGGACCCGTTCATCGAAGCCAGGATGGGGGCGGGCAATGCACCGGCCTATCGCGGCACCGCCTATGTGATGTTCGAGGAATTGCCTCTTGAGCAGTTCGGCAATCGCATCCCGCAGCTGTCCTTCGAGGTATTTCGATCGCTCGATGAACTTGACGCCATCGAAAACCAGATCAAGGCCGTGACCCTGATCCCCGGCTCCGGGGAATTCGTCTACGCAACTGAAGCCATCCGCCAGGGAAGCGCTGGCACCACGACACCGCAAAACATGCATGCCAGTGCCGGGGCCACCGACATGATGGTCTCGCTCGACCAGCTAGAGATCGCTTTGCCGAACGTGGAAAGCGTATCCCTGGTTGCCTCCTGGTTTGGCTCCGATTTGCGTGCAGAGCATTGTCTGATCCGACCCGGCGTAGAAAATGCTTCACGGATCACCTCGCCAGAATCCTGGTCGGTCAACGGTGTATCTCGTGCATCGGCCTATGTAGTGAGTTCAGGCTTGGACGGCCGCCCGGCATATGGCAGCACACCGGCGGATTTTGCCATCGTGCAGGCGATCCGGGAGTTGAAGGCCCGTGGCAAACGCGTGACGTTCCATCCCTTGCTGGTGATGGACATCCCGGCAGGTAATGTCTTGGCCGATCCATATTCGGACAATGCGGCCAGCACCGGCCAACCCGCCTATCCGTGGCGCGGCCGCATTACCTGTACTCCGGGGCCTGGATTTGTCGGCACGGTGGACAAGACCGTAGGTGCCACGGCGCAGGTTACGTCCTTCTTCGGCAACGCCCAAGTCTCGGACTTTTCAGTGTCGGGCGAGGCCGTGACATGGACCGGTGATCCCGAGGATTGGGGCTATCGCCGCATGATCCTGCACTACGCGCATCTCTGTGTGGCCGCAGGCGGGATCGACGCCTTTCTGATCGGATCCGAACTTCGTAGTCTCACGCAAATCCGCGACGGGGCCACCAGCTATCCCGCAATTGCCGCCCTGAAACAACTGGCCGCCGATGTCGCCGGGCTGGTGACAGTTTCAACAGGGCTTTATCTGATCCCGGTTGATTTTACCGATCTTGCCCTTGTGCCCTATCCCGGCGACACCCCAGCCGGGGTGCTGGAGTCCTCCGCCCCGACCTGGGAAAGCTGGAAGTCACCCCTGCCATTAGCCACCACCGGCACGCTCAATACCAGCGGGTCCAACAACCGCACGGTCTACAAATGCATCGACGTCCTTGCGCTCGGTGTTTCAGCGGCGGACATCGATGCGGGCAATGTCGTACTTGGGTTTTCTGCCACCCAGTCCTGGATCTGGGGTGGCACGCGGTTGCAGCTTCGTGCCTTCGGTCTGCCGGATGCGGGCGGGCAGCCGGATATCTCGTATCCGCATGCCTTCGCGGGGCTCATATTCTCCGCTGTGACCAATACCAGCATATCGGTGCCGACAAACACCACCAGCGGCAGCGGCACATTGCCGGCCGGAACCCGCTGGATACAATTGCAGATCATCATGTTTGACGGGCTGATTGCCTCGAATTTCGATATCCACCTGACCTCGGGCATTCCGCAGGTGTTGTCCGGCCATGTGGGATACGCCGCCGACGGATCGGAATATTTCGGGCATCAGCCGATTGATGGCAGTGGCGATGTGATGTTTCATCTCGACCCGCTATGGTCAGATCCGAACATTCATTTCATCGGTATCGACAATTATCTGCCGCTGTCAGACTGGCGCGACGGTCTGGATCACCTGGATGCCGAGGCTGGCTGGGCCTCAATCCATGACCTTGATTATCTGCGCCACAATATTGAGGGTGGCGAGCACTTTGACTGGGTCTACGCCTCTGATGCGGATCGCGCGGCACAGAACCGCACGCCGATCACCGACGGTGCCTATGGCAAGGATTGGGTCTATCGCGCCAAGGACATTCGGGCATGGTGGTCAAACCCGCATTTTGACCGTCCCGCCGGGGTGGAAAGCACGACCCCGACCGTCTGGATTCCCCGATCAAAGCCGATCCGTTTTACTGGTCTCGGCTGCCCGGCGGTTGATCACGGCAGTAATCAGCCAAGTGTATTCATTGATCCGAAATCATCCGAAAGCGCGTTGCCGTATTTCTCCCGCGGCTGGCGAGATGACATCATCCAGCGCCGCTACCTCATGGCAATGCTGGGCCATTGGGCAGAGGCGGCCAATAATCCAATCTCGACCGCTTTTTCGGCACCCATGATCGACATGGCAGAAGCGACCGTCTGGGCCTGGGATGCGCGGCCATACCCGGATTTCCCGGCCCGGATTGATATCTGGTCGGATGCCGGCAACTGGCGCTTGGGCCACTGGCTGAACGGGCGTGCCGGAGCCATCACTCTGAGTGCTCTGGTGCTTGAGCTTTGCGCCCGCGCCGGTCTTGATACGGCGTTGATCGATGCAAGCGAGCTTGCCGATCTCGTGCAGGGCTATGTCATCACCGCACTTGAAAGCCCGCGCGCCTCCATCGCCACCCTCGCGCGTCACTTCGGCTTTGATGCGGTGGAAAGTGGCGGTGTGATCCGGTTTTTACCGCGGGGCCGCCCGCCTGTGGCAGTATTCTCGCCCGACGACATGGTGGCCACATCGGGCGATGTGATGGAACTGACCCGCGGCCAGGAAACCGAACTGCCGCAGGCGCTGAAATGGCAGGTGATCCGCGCTGACGAAGAATATGACACCGCCACGGTTGAGGCGCGGCGCATCACGGTTGACGCCTCCCGCATTGCCTCGGAAAGCTTTCCGCTGGCGGTTCCGACTGAGGACGCGGATCGCCGTTGTCGCCGGGCGCTGATGGAGGCCTGGATCGGGCGCGAAACCCTGAGCGCCAGCTTGCCACCCTCGCGTCTCGCCCTTGATCCGGGGGATGTGGTCGCCCTCGATCATGACGGGCGGCAGGTGACTTATCGTCTGGGGCGCATATCGGATGCGGATGCGCGCAGTGTAGAGGCGATCCGGATCGATGCTGCGATCCATGATCTTCCGCCGGGACAATACCGGCCAGCAAACCTGCCCGGCACGACTATCCTTGGCCCGGCCGAGGTTGCGTTCCTTGACCTGCCGCAGATCTCCGAGGCGGTAGCGGCCCATCAGCCCTACGCCGCCGTGTTTGCAAATCCCTGGTACGGCTCGGCGAGCGTCTGGAGCAGCGCGTCGGAGACCGGGTTTGTCCTGCGCGACGTGATTGATCAACCGGCGCAGATGGGTCTGCTGGCAGCGGATCTGCCAGCCGGGCCGCTCTGGCGGTTTGATCGCGGCAATGCGCTGTTGATTGATCTGTTCTCGGGCAGTCTGACCAGCGTGACCGACGCCGAGCTGTTTGCCGGAGCCAATTCACTGGCACTTGAGACCACACCCGGCCATTGGGAAATCCTGCAGGCTGGCAACGCCGAACTGTTTGCGCCAGGTCGATATCGACTAACACGGCTGTTGCGCGGGCAGCGCGGCACGGATGATGCGATGGGTGATCCGACCGAGATTGGCGCGCGCATCATTGCGCTGAATGCCGCGCTGCAGCCAATGTCTGTTTCTGAAGCCGATCTTGGATTGCCCGGGAACTGGCGGGTGGGACCAGCCAGTGCCGCGCCGTCGGCTGCGATGACGACGGCGCTGACATTCACCCCCGAAGGACGCGGTCTGAAGCCGTTCGCGCCGGCACAATTGCGTCTGCGCCGGCAAGCCAATGGCGATCTTGATGTGCGCTGGACCCGAAGGTCCCGGTCCCTGTCGGCGGATAGCTGGGTACTGGCCGAGGTGCCGATGGTTGAAGCCTCAGAAAACTACGATCTTGATATCCTCGATGGCGTCACGATCGTTCGCAGCCTGTCTGGCCTGACGACGCCCGCGTTTATTTATGACACCGCAATGCAGGTTGTTGATTTCGGGGGGCTGGTCACTGGCCTCACCCTGCGGATTTACCAACTTGGCGCGCTTGGACGCGGCACGCCGCTTGCGCAAACCATCAGCATCAGGGAAGCCTTATGACCAGCACGCCAAACCTTGCCTTGCCCTATCTTGCCGCGGCGCAGGCCCAGAAACATGTGACCGTGAATGAAGCGTTCAGTCATCTCGACGGGCTGGTGCAGCTTTCTGTTTTTGCGGCCAATCTGACCGCGCCGCCCGGAACCCCGTCAGAGGGTGATCGCTACATCGTTGCCGCCGGTGCCACTGCTGCGTGGGCGGGCTGGGACGATAGCGTGGCGTTGTTTTCTGGCGGAGCCTGGTTGCGGCTCATTCCCCAGACCGGCTGGATTGCCTGGGATCAGGATGCCGGTGGCATTGTGACCTTCGAGGCGGCCACTGGCTGGAATGCGCTGGCCGCCGGAACATCGACGTTTCTGGCCCTGAGCGACACGCCGACGGGATTTGCCGGACAAGCTGGCAAGGCGCTGCAGGTCAATGGTGCCGAGACTGCCCTTGAATTTGTCGTGCCCGCTTCTGGTGGCAGCGGCGGTGGCGGGCTGACGCAGCTCCCGGTCGTGAATGGCGATTTTGAAACCGGGGACATCACGGGCTGGACGATCACCGTCGGCTCAGCCGCAATTGCCGACTGGTCGACCATGTCGGGATATGATGCAGCCGGGGCGAATACAGTGCGCAACGGCGTTTACGTCTTTTCCGGCGGTGAAGGCGGATCAGCGCAGGCTTTGGTAACGGCTTATCAGGACATCGATATTTCTGCCGACGCTTCCGCGCTTTATTGGGTCACAGCCGATCTTCTGAAAAACTATCAGGATCAGGATATCCCGACGATCACCTTTGAAATCCTCGATACCGATGGATCCGTTCTGGCCACCACATCCGCCAGCAAAACGGATGGTCAGGTTGGGATCACGCCGGTCATCCTCAATCTCGCACGACCCGGTAACGCTGCAACCGCCCATGTTACGATAAGTGTGGACCGCAATACCGGCAGCAACAACAATGCGGCCATTGATAATGTGGCACTGTTGGGATCAGGCACCGCAGCAGCCCCGGCACCAGGTCCGGATGCCGTTTTGGTTCAATCGACAAACGGTGCTGCCATCGGCCTGCATGTCGCCGAGGAATTGCTGACGGGGCTGTCCGGGGCCTCGGTCTCCTCCAGCATCGCCATTCCTGACCGCGCGATTGTATTTGATGTTTCCGCAAGAACCGTCACCGCAATTACCGGCGCGAGTTCCTTTGACTGCGGCATTGCCGGGGAAGTCGCCAAGTTCGGCGGTTCTCTTGGCGTTGCCGCCGACAGCACCAATGTCGGCACCATCAGCCCGCAAGCCTTCAATGCCGCCACCCCTATTGTCCTCAGTGCAAATGGTGGGAATTTCACCGGCGGTGCTGTGCGCATCGCCATCCACTACCTGCTGGCGATCGCGCCGCAATCCTGAGAAACGCCGGAAGGAAACCACATGACTCCGCCCAGAATGGATGCGGGCTTTGTCCGCATGCCCGAGGATGAGTTCGAAGCCATGCTGGCGCGTGCCGCCGAGCAAGGCGCGCGACGGGCGCTGGCCGATGTTGGTCTTGATGGCCCCGCAGCTGCCATCGACATTCATGATCTGCGCACGCTGCTGGACTCCCTGCGCATGGCACGGCGCACCGCCTGGCAAACCATCGTTCGCCTGCTGACCACCGGCCTGCTGCTCGCCTTGATCGCGGGCGTTGCGGTGAAGCTGAAAGTGTCCGGCTGAGACCACCTCAAATCACACAGACCACATGCCCGCCATCCGGCGGGTTTGTTCGTTTCTGGAGGACCCCATGACCCCGACGTTTTACGACCATTGGCGCGACGTGCCGGAAGGCACCTGGCATTGGCCGAACTTCTCGCCTGCCGAGATCGCCTGCCGCGGCACCGGCAAGCTGCTTGTCAACGAACCCGCGCTCGACAAGCTTCAGGCGCTGCGCGACCGGCTCGGCAAGCCGCTGATCGTGCGGTCGGCCTATCGCAGTCCGGAACACAATCGCGCTGTCGGTGGGGCAAAGCGGTCAAAGCACATGATTGGGGCGGCCTTCGATATCGCCATGACGAACCATGATCCGGTGACCTTCGAGGCGGCAGCACGTGCTGTTGGCTTTGAGGGGTTTGGCTTCTATCCGCGCTCGGGTTTTATCCATGTTGACCTCGGGCCCACGCGCGAATGGGGCGCGCGCTTCCCGGTTCGAGGGTCGGCATTTGCAGCCGAAACTCCGGTTGCGCGCGAAATGCTGGCCGACAGCCGCACCATGAAGGGCGGCGGGGCCGCTGGTGTGGCAACGCTGGGTGCGGCCGGGGTCGAGGTGGCGCAGAGCGTGCTGGCAGAGACCCAGTCCGCCATCCTGCCGCTGGTGCCGTATCTGGATACACTCCGCTGGGTGTTCATCGCCGCAGCGCTCGGTGGGATCGCCATTACCATCTACGCCCGCTGGGATGACTGGCGGAAGGGGCGGCGCTGATGAGTGCGCTCATCGCATGGTTCACCGGCAGCCGCTTTGCACTGGCTGCCGGGAAATGGGCGGCGATCGCCCTCACGATATCGCTGTTTCTGCTGATGTTTCGCCGCTCAGCCGAGCGCGCTGGGCGGCTGGCGGAACGACTTGAAACCAGGGAGAAGACCAATGAGGTTCAACGCCGAATGCTGGAAGCGGCGGCTCGCCGTCCTCGTGATCGTGACGAACTGGTTGACCGGCTGCGCGACGGTGGGTTTTGAGGCGGATGGTGCGGGGGTTTGCCCGCCGGTGGTGGCGTATGACGCGGGGTTTCAGGCGCGGGCCGCTGATGAATTGCTGCTATTGCCGGACGAATCGGTCGTTGTCGAGATGATGGGTGACTACGCTGTCATGCGGGAGCAGGCGCGGGAGTGCGCATCGTAGAGATTCAGGGGTCGTTCAAATACGTGGCGCGAAATAGGCGATGCCGCTATCCTCAATTCATGACTTCGAACGAGGAAAAGCGCATCGCAGCCAACCTTGCCAAAACTATGGCGCTTCTCTGCGTGCGCAACCACAAACTCGAGAATATCCATGCCGACAAGGTACCGGCCATCAAGACGGGTGATTGGAGTGATGTTACCGTGGTCGATGCCAACGGGGACCGGATCCCGTGGACCGAGGTCTCGCATATTGTCTGACGTCAGCACCTGTGGAACAGATATGTGGCCGCGCAAACCTGCTCTGCCGCCCGGTTACTGGGTGCGCGACAGCAACAGGATTTCCATCCGCTTCATGGCGCGGATCAAACGTTCCGCGTGCATATGCGGCATCATCGCAAGCTGAAGCATGGCAAGAAGGATCACCAGAGTTGCAGCGGAAATTCCGTATTTGACCGCTGTCAGTACATCGACGGCCTGAAAGAACTGGATTGCAGTCCAGATTGCCGCTACCGCCACAACGAATTGAATAACAAAGATTACTTTAACCACCGATCCAAGGCGACTACGCAGCATCAGCCGCCAAAGTCCACGCCAGCCATATTGTTGTGACGCACGCAGCAGGTGTTTATCCTGATCGTTGACCAGTTCACTTACTCTTACATCCAGATAATCCATAATTCCTTACCTCCACCTTTGCCTTGGTTTTCAACTGTCTGGTACGGCGACCAGACCAGGGAACGCCCCCCTGCAAAAGCAGATTGCGTCAGCCAAGCGACTAGCGGTCAGTTTACTCCAAAGACCTTTTGTCAGAAAGCCGAATTGTTTCACATATATGGGAAATGCATGCTCGACCCATACGCACAAATGCTGGCGTGCCCACCCCGTC
>JAIOJF010000053.1 GCA_019911965.1 Paracoccaceae bacterium
CCCGGCACCTATGGCGAACCTTACTCCAATGCCGCCATCCTGCAGGAATGTATCAGTGGCGATGGCCCGGCCTATTGCGCCTTCCATGCCGACGGCACCAAGCTTTACGTCTACGATGACGGACGCTCGCCGCAATTCGTGCTGACCGCGATGCGCGCCCTGGACCCCGGCACGCCGATTACCGTTTCCGGCGATCTGGTCGAGGTGTTCGATGCCACCGCCGAAGTGGTTCTGCGCGACATCACCGTGCGCCCCTATTCCGATAACGACTGGCTGCTGAAGCGGATGCAGGGCTATTGGTACGCGGTCGATGATCCCAATGCCCAGTTCAACATCCTCGGCGCGGAACGTGAAAACCAGTATGACGGCCAGATGATGGGGCTGGAGTTTCTGAGCGTGCAGAACTGGTGCGACGATTCCCCCGGAAACGGCCCGTTCCTTGTCGCCCGCGATCCCGAAACCGGCGAGGCGTTCTGCTATGGCATCGAACATGTCGGCGATTTCGACATGACCTTGATGTTTCTGCCACGCGGCAACTTCCTGGAATTCCGCAAGCTGGACTGATCCGCCGCGCCCGCTGCGTTTCTTGATTGACTCGTCAGTCAATAACCGACAAATCTGTCGGATCACAAGCAGCGGAGTGGTTTTGAGATGCCGAAACTGGGGATGGAGCCGATCCGCCGGGCGGCGCTGGTCGAGGCAGCAATTGCCGAGATCGGGGCCGCCGGTACGCTGGATGTGACGGTCAGCCGGATCGCCCGGCGTGCCGGGGTGTCCAGCGGGCTGGCGCATCATTATTTCGGCTCGAAAGAGCAGATTTTCCTGGCCTCGATGCGCCATATCCAGACATTGTTCGGCCGGCGCGTGCGCGAGGAACTGCGCTCTGCCGATACTCCGCGTGACCGCCTGAACGCGATCATCGCCGCCAGTTTCGACCCTGACGAATTTGCGCCCGAGATCGTCTCGGCCTGGCTGATCTTCTACGTGCAGGCGCAGAACTCGCCCGAGGCGCGGCGGCTGCTGCATGTCTACACGACAAGGCTGCATTCCAACCTTGTCTTCAATCTGAAGTCGCTGACGAACGACGCCAACGCGCATGTGATCGCCTCGGCGCTGGGGGCGCTGATCGACGGGCTGTATATCCGCCAGGCGCTGGGCGAGAACCGGCTGGACCGCTATCAGACGATGGGGCTGGTCTGGGATTACCTCGATATCAAGCTGTCGCAGGGTGGAGAGCGCTGATGCAGGCGGATTACGTCATTATCGGTGCCGGTTCCGCCGGCTGTGCGCTGGCCTACCGCCTCAGCGAGGACGGCAGGCATTCCGTGCTGGTGATCGAACATGGCGGCAGCGATGTCGGGCCGTTCATCCAGATGCCGGCGGCCCTCAGCTATCCGATGAACATGTCGCGCTACGACTGGGGCTATCAGAGCGAACCGGAACCGCATTTGGGCAACCGCAGGCTGGCCACCCCGCGCGGCAAGGTGATCGGCGGGTCATCCTCGATCAATGGCATGGTGTTCGTACGCGGCCATGCCCGCGATTTCGATCACTGGGCAGAAAGCGGCGCGACGGGCTGGGCCTACGGCGATGTGCTGCCCTATTTCAACCGCATGGAAAGCTGGCACGATGGCGGCCACCGCGGCGACAGCGCCTGGCGGGGCCAGTCCGGGCCTCTGCATGTCACCCGCGGGCCGCGCAGCAATCCCTTGTTCCACGCCTTTGTCGAGGCTGGTGCGCAGGCCGGATACCCGGTGACCGGCGATTACAATGGCGAACAGCAGGAAGGCTTCGGCCCGATGGAACAGACGGTCTGGAAAGGCCGCCGCTGGTCCGCCGCCAATGCCTACCTTCGCCCGGCGCTGAAACGCGCCAATGTCACGCTGATCCGCGCCTTCGCGCGTCGGGTCGAGATCACCGAGGGGCGGGCAACCGGGGTCGAGGTGGACAGGGGCGGCAGGCGCGAGGTGATCCGGGCGCAGCGTGAGGTGATCATTGCGGCGTCGTCGATCAATTCGCCGAAACTGCTGATGCTGTCCGGCATCGGCAATGCGGCGCATCTGGCCGAGCACGGCATTCCGCTGGTGGCCGACCGGCCCGGCGTCGGGCAGAACCTGCAGGACCATCTGGAGGTCTATTTCCAGTTCGCCTCGAAGCAGAAGATCACGCTCTACCGGCACTGGAACCTGTTTTCCAAGGCGATGATCGGCGCGCAATGGCTGTTCACCAAGACCGGGCTGGGCGCATCGAACCAGTTTGAAAGTGCCGCGTTCATCCGCTCGCGCGCCGGTGTGGAATATCCCGATATCCAGTATCATTTCCTGCCCATTGCGGTGCGCTACGATGGCAAGGTGGCCTCCGAAGGCCACGGCTTTCAGGCGCATGTCGGCCCGATGCGCTCGCCCTCGCGCGGGGCGGTGACGCTGGCCTCGGGCGATCCCAGTGACGCGCCGAAAATCGTTTTCAACTACATGTCGCAGGACCAGGACTGGGAGGACTTCCGCGCCTGCCTCAGGCTGACCCGCGAGATTTTCGCCCAACCCGCCTTCGCGCCCTTCGTCAAACATGAAATCCAGCCCGGTGCGAACCTGCAAAGCGATGACGAGCTGGACGGCTTCATCCGCGAACATGCCGAAAGCGCCTATCATCCCTGCGGCACCTGCAGGATGGGGGCGGCGGATGATCCGATGGCGGTGGTCGATCCCGATTGCCGGGTGATCGGGGTGGATGGCCTGCGGGTAGCGGATTCCTCGATCTTTCCGCGCATCACCAACGGCAATCTGAACGGCCCGTCGATCATGGTCGGCGAGAAGGCCAGCGATCACATCCTTGGCCGCGACCGGCTGCCCAGATCGAACGCGACGCCGTGGCTGCACCCGGACTGGCAGACGCAGCAGCGTTAACCAGTCCGCGATATTCCTGCCAGAATCATTGAAAATAAACCATTTGTTAACTATTCTTAACAAATGGTTAAGAAATGGTTAACGGCACTGATCGTCCTGGCCATTTCAGCGGGGCCGCTGACGGCGATTGATGACAGTCGCGGTGCCGATCTGATCGGACAGGTGACGATTACCGATGGTGACACGCTCCGCCTTGGCGGGGTGCGTATCCGTCTGCACGGCATCGACGCGCCCGAGATGGACCAGACCTGCCGCACCGAACAGGGCGTCACCTGGCCTTGCGGGCGCTATGTCGCCACCAGCCTTGCCGCGTGGATCGGCAATAGCGTCGTTGCCTGCCGCCAGACCGATACAGACAATTATGGCCGTACAGTTGCGACATGCAGTATCGCGGGCGAGGATATCGGGGCCTGGCTGGTCGAAAACGGCCTGGCGCTGGCCTATCGCAAATATTCGCTGGACTACGTTGCCGCCGAACGCCGCGCCGCGTCCGCCGATCTGGGCCTGTGGTCAGGATCGGTGCAGGTGCCAGCCAGCTACCGGCTGGCAGCGCAGGCAAGCGAAGCCCCGCCCAATCCGGCCTGCGCGATCAAGGGCAATGTGTCCAAGGGCGGGAAGATCTACCATCTGCCCGGCAGCAAGTGGTACAACAAGACGAAAATCGACACGAAACGCGGCGAGCGCTGGTTCTGCACCGTAGACGAAGCGCTGAGGGCCGGCTGGCGCGCCCCGCGCGGCTGAGGCCGTCAAAGCCAGCATCATCCACCCCGCAAAAGCGGAACTTGTTGTCCCGGTGATCGTGAATTACGCTCGCTTGAACCGTTTCCGGGCTTTGGGGTATTCGATGCAGGATTATTCAGACGTGCCGCTGACGGCAATATCGCTCGATGCGATCCGGGCGCGGGCGGCGTTGCTGGCACCGCATGTGCGCGAAACCCCGTCGATCGCGCTGGATTCACCTGCGCTGACGCCTTTGCTGGGCGGCGGTGCACTGTTTTTGAAACTGGAATGCCTGCAAAAGACCGGCACGTTCAAGGCGCGCGGTGCGATGTCGGTCGCGCTCAGCCTGCCCGAGGATCGCCGCGCCGCCGGGCTGACGGCGGTCAGTGCCGGCAATCACGCCATCGCAACCGCCTGGGCGGCCCGGCATATCGGTGCCCCGGCCAAGGTGGTGATGATGTCGTCGGCCAACCCGTTCCGGGTGGCCCGCGCCCGCGCCTACGGGGCCGAGGTGGTGCTGGTGGATGGCGTGGTCGAGGCTTTCGCCGAGGCCGAGCGCCTGTCGCGCGACGAGGGCCTGACCTTCGTGCATCCCTATGAGGGGCCGTTCACCACGCTGGGCGCAGCCGGTGTCGGGTTGGAATTCATGACCCAGGTGACCGGTCTCGATGCCGTCATCGTGTCGGTCGGCGGCGGCGGGCTGATCAGCGGCGTGGCGGCGGCGGTCAAGCAGATCAACCCCGCCTGCAAGGTCTATGCGGTGGAACCCGAGGGGGCCAATTCCTTGGGCCAGAGCCTGTCCAGCGGCGCGCCGGTGAAACTGGACGCGGTGCGCACCATCGCCGACAGTCTGGGCGCGCCGGGCTGCCTGCCGTTTTCCTTCCGCGTCAACCAGGCCTATGTCGACGAGGCGGTGTCGCTCAGCGACGATCAGATCTGTGGCGGCGTGGTGATCTGCCAGGAAGAGGCCAAGCTGGCGGTGGAACCCGCCGCCGGGGCGGCAATGGCGGCGGCGCTGGGGCCTCTGCGGTCGCGGCTTCAGGGCAAGCGGGTCGGCGTGCTGATGTGCGGGGCCAATATCGATGCCGGCGGCTACGGTGCCATCCTCGAGCGCGGGCGCGATCCGGCGCTGGCATTGCTTGCGCCCTGAAATCTGCATCTTTGCGGATGGACTTGATCAAGATCATGGGGCCGGGCGTGCCAATCGGCCATTCTGGCCGAAATCACCGATAACCCGCTACGGAGAACGCATATGTCCCATACCCCGCACGAACTGGCCGAGGAATTTCCCGAATATGTCGAGACCATGCATCGCCTGAAGACCGAGGATGCGCATTTCGCCCGCCTGTTCGAGGAATATCACGATATCAACCGCGCGGTGCACCGGGCCGAAACCAATGTCGAACCGACCGATGATGCCCATGAAAACGAGCTGCGCAAACAGCGGATGGCGCTGAAAGATCAGCTATACGCGATGCTGGCCAAGGGCTGATCCTCGATTGGCGGGGCAGCCCCGGCCCTCGCCTATTCCGGCATCTGGTTTCCGGCGGTCGAGCGCATGATCGCCAGTTCCGCCTCGTCCATTTCGGCGGCAATGCCCTCGAACAGCGGCGTTGTCAGGTAACGCTCGCCGGTATCGGGCAGGATGGCCAGGATATTGGCACCTTCCGGTGCCGATTTCGCCACCTGTTGCGCCACCGCGAAGGTGGCACCGCCGGAAATGCCGGTGAAAATCCCCTCCTTCGCGGCCAGATCGCGGGCGGCGCGGATGGCGTCGGGACCGGCCATCGGGATCAGGTCGTCGTAGAATTCGCTGTTCAGCGCCTCCTGCAGCACCAGCGGGATGAAATCCGGGGTCCAGCCCTGGATCGGATGCGGCTGCCATGACGGATGGGTCGCTGCCGGGGCGCCGTCATCGCCGCGCAATTGCGCGACACCGCTTTGCACCAGCGCGGCATTGGCCGGTTCGGTCAGGATGATCTTGGTCTCCGGGCTTTCGCGGCGCAACACGCGGCCAACGCCGGTGACCGTGCCGCCGGTGCCGTAGCCGGACACGAAGTAATCCAGCTTTCTTCCCTTGAAATCGCTCAGGATCTCGCGCGCGGTGGTGGCCTCGTGGATATCGGCATTGGCGTCGGTTTCAAACTGCCGGGCGAAGAACCAGCCGTTCTCCGCCGCCAGTTCGGCGGCTTTCTGATACATCCCGAAGGCCTTTTGCTCCTTCGGTGTCAGCACCACCTTCGCGCCCAGCATCCGCATCAGCTTGCGCCGCTCGACCGAGAAGGTTTCGACCATCGTCACCACCAGCGGATAACCCTTCTGGGCGCAGACCAGCGCGAGGCCGATGCCGGTATTGCCGCTGGTCGCCTCGACCACGGTCTGGCCGGGTTGCAGGGTGCCCTCACGCTCGGCCGCCTCGATGATGTTGACGGCCAGCCGGTCCTTGACCGACCCCGCGGGATTGAAGAACTCGGCCTTGACGTAGAGGTTAACATGCTTGGGGGCCAGGTTGTTGATCCGGATCGTCGGAGTGTCGCCGATCGTGTCCAGCACGGAGGCAAACAATCGGCCCCGGCCATTGGTGGTTCGGATCGTGTCAGCCATTGTGTTACCTTTCATGCGCCGCGAAGGTTGGGGCGGCAGGGTTTGAGTATTTCCGGAACAAAGTTGACCGGATTCCGGCACCAAAGGTCAAGGGCGAAGGCTGGCTCGTGGATCATCTCGTCTATCCTATCGAATAAGGCAGCAACCCGCGTTCGTTGTGGTTCACGCTGATGCGGCGTTCCAGCGGTGGCACGGATCGCTGGTGGCAGCTTTCGCGTTCGCAGATGCGGCAGGAAATACCGATGGGCTGGAACGCTTCATCATTGCCGGTATCCAGATCGTCGGCATAGACCAGATCACCGGCATGGCCGATCTCGCAGCCCAGCCCGATGGCAAAGCGGCGCATGGGGGCGCGGAACGATCCACCGGGCTTCGAGATATCGCGTGCCAGGCACAGATAGCGCACGCCGTCGGGGGTTTCCGCCAGTTGGCGCAGGAACCGGCCCGGCATCTCGAACGCCTGATGCACGTTCCATAACGGGCAGGCCCCGCCGAAGCGGGCGAATTGCAGGCGGGTGGCGGAGTGGCGCTTGGTGATGGTGCCGGCCTGATCGACCCGCACGAAGAAGAACGGAATGCCCTTGGACCCGGGGCGTTGCAGGGTGGACAGACGATGCGCCACCTGTTCCAGCGAGGCTCCGAAATATTCCGCAAGGATTTCAAGATCGTGGCGGGTGCCGTGGGCGGCCTCAAGGAAGGCCCCATAGGGCAGGATGGCGGCCCCGGCGAAATAATTTGCCAGCCCGATCTTGCAGATCGCCCGCGCCTCGGATGACTGGAACCGCGCCAGATCAAGCGTGGCTTCCAGCAGGCTGTTATGTTCGATCAGCGCGCATTGATGTGCCAGTTGGAAGGCTTGTGTTGCGGTGCTGGCGCGGTCCGACAGGGTCAGGATGCGGCGGTTCGCATCATAGCGCCGCATCGCCGGATCGGGGCTTAGGGTGACGGCGATGCCGCTGCGTTCCAGATGCGCGGTGATCGCGGCCACATTGTCCTTGCCGGCCAGCCCGGCATTTTGCGCGAAGCGTTCGGCGGCGCGATCCACCGCGTCGATGTAATTGTCGCAATAATGGAAGAAATCGCGCACTTCCTCCCAGGGTGACAGGGCGGTTGGCTGATCGTCGCGGCCCAGCATCTCGTCCAGCGAGGCGAGGCGTTCGTGGCTTTGCTTGTAGGCCCGGTGCAGTTCCAGGAATGCCCGCGCCAGCGACGGCGCGTTCGAGGCGGTCAGCCGCAGATCCGCCAGCGGCGGGATAGAATCGCGAAACACCGGGTCGGCCAGTGCCTCGCGCATGTCGGTGACGATGCGCTCGGCGTCACCCGTCGACAATTCGGTGACATCGAAGCCGAATTCCTGCGCCAGCGCCAGTACCACGCCGGTCGAGACCGGGCGGCGGTTGTTTTCCATCTGGTTCAGGTAGGGCAGCGAGACCCCGAGCTTGCGCGCGAAATCCTTTTGCGTCAGGCCAAGGCGGGTGCGGGTCTCGCGCAGCTTGACGCCGGCATAGAGTTTCTGGTTCGACATGGCAGGGTGGCCCCGGCGCTGGTTTGCGACTATTCAACGCCCTGTCTAGGCGCTGCAAATCTGCAAATCAAGCAAGGTCCTGCGGATCGAGCGGCCCGGCCAGACGTTCCACCCGGATCACATAGGCCACCGATGCCAGCGCCAGCACCGAGGTGGTGATCATCAGCAGCAACAGCGGATAGGCACCGTGGCCGATTTGCAGGATCGCGCCGGCCAGTGCCGCCAGCGATGCGCCTCCGGCCAGCATGATCGCCCCGCCCAGCCCCGAGGCGCTGCCGGCCAGATGCGGGCGCACCGACACCATCCCGGCATTGGCGTTCGGCAGGACCATGCCATTTCCGATGCCGACAGTGACCATGAAGCCGAAAAACGCCAGCGGATGCGTGGCACCCGCCAGCATGGTCGCCACCGCCGTCGCCAGCCCGATCAGCGTGAACCAGGCCCCGACCATCATCATCCAGTTGATCCCGGCGCGGCCTGAATAGCGCCCCGAGATGAAATTCCCCACCAGATAGCCGATCGAGACGATGCCGAAATAGATGCCAAGTTCGGATGAGGGCAGCTCGAATACCGTCGTGCCGACGAAAGGCGCACCGCCGAGAAAGGCGAAGAACGAGCCTGACGTGAAGGTCGCGGTCAGCACATAACCCCAGAACCGGCGCGATCCGACCAGTTCCGGGTAATCCCTGATCTGCGCCGTCATCGAGGCGGAGCGGTTCATGTTGGTCTCGCCCAGATCGAAGAAGATCAGCACCCCGACCACCAGCGCCATGGCCAGCAGGACGGCGAAATTGGCGTGCCAGCCGAACGCTTCGTCCAGATAGCCGCCGATGGCCGGTGCGATCATCGGCACCACCGACATGCCCATCGTGACATAGCCGATCATGCTGGCGGCCTCGTTTGCAGGCACGATGTCGCGCACGATGGCACGCGACAGCACCATGCCTGTGGCAATCGAGGCCTGCGCCATGCGGAAGACCAGGAACACCTCGATGCTGTGCGCGAACAGGCAGCCGATTGACGCCAGCACGAACAGAACGAGGCTGACCAGGATCACCGGGCGGCGGCCATAGCGATCCGACAATGGCCCGATCAGCACCTGCAAGAACCCGGTCAGGCCCAGATAGGCCGAGACCGACAATTGCATCAGCGCGTAGTCGGTCTGGAAATACGCCGTCATGTTCGGCAAGGACGGCAGGAACACGTTCATCGACAGCGCCGACAGACCCGCCAGCAGCACAAGCGTCAGCACATGCGGCGGGGTTGTCCTGTCAAGGAACACGGGTTTCGGAAGGGGAGTCATCCATCCTCCCTATTTGGGCATTCGGGGAATGTCCATTGCATTTGCATCGAATTTTCGGGGCTGCCGCGACGGTGCGAAAACCGGCGGAGGTCAGCCCATGCGGGGCCAGGTATCGCTCAAACGATAGCCCTCGGGCCAGGGATCATCGGGATCACGCAGGATCTGGTGGATGCCGGTGATCCAGGCGCGTCCGCGGATTGTCGGGATGATTGCCTCGCGCTCTCCAACGTGGGTTCGCGCGGCGATGCGGCAATCGAACCGCCCGCCGATGATGGACCGCCCGATATAGGCATCGCCGACGCCGATTTCGCCACGCGCCGCCATCACCGCCATCCGCGCCGAGCATCCGGTGCCGGTGGGCGAGCGGTCGATCTTGCCGGGATCGACCACGACCGCGGACAGGCCCGACAGGGTGCCGCCCTCGCGCATAACCGGATCGGTGAACTGGCAGAACGAGATATGCTGCCAGCTTTCGCAGGGATGGCGAAAGCCGATCTGTGCGTTGGCGGCGCGGGTGATGCGCGCGCCAAGGCCGGCAATCTCGCTTGCGTTTTCGGGTGTGATGGCGATGCCCGCATCGGCGGCGCGGACCAGCACGAAAGAGTCGCCGCCATAGGCGGTATCGACCGTGATCGCGCCCAGCCCCTCGACCTTCAGCCTTGCGTCCAGGCGATCCGCGAACGAGGCGACATTGGTGACCTCGATGGATTGCGCCTTGCCGTTCTCGCAGAATGCGCGCACCTGCAACAGGCCGGCGGCGCATTCCAGGTTGAACGCGGTCACAGGTTCGGTGCGGGCGATGATGCCGGTATCCAGAAGCGCCGTCGCGACGCAGATCGCGTTCGAGCCGGACATAGGCGGGGTATGTTCCGGCTCCATCGTCAGGAAACCCCATGTTGCATCGGGATGTTTGGCGGGCACCAGCAGGTTGACATGGGTGAACACGCCGCCGCGCGGTTCGTTCAGCACGAGGTTGCGCAGATGCCCGTCGGCATGCAGGAAATCGCGCTGCGCCCACAGGGTATCACCCGGCGGCGGCGCGACACCCCCGACGATGACATTGCCGACCTCGCCTTCGGCATGGACGGAAACCATGTGGATCGTGATATCGCTGCGCATGGCACCCCCCGAATGCAGTCCGCCAATAGTCCGCCGGGGCGCGCCAGGGTGCAATCGCAATTGCCGGAATTTGCAAGTTTGCACTTCGCATTCATACTTAGCAAAGACATTAGCAAATATGCCAGAAATTCCTTCCCGGCCTGATCCAAACAGGATAAACCGGTCGGAACGAATTCCGTACCGCGAAAAGGGGCACCCCGATGAAGGATATCCTGCACCAGCTTGAGACACGCCGCAACGAGGCCCGGCTGGGCGGCGGCGCACACCGGATCGAAGCGCAGCACAAGAAGGGCAAGCTGACCGCCCGCGAACGCATCGAAGTGCTGGTGGACGAGGGCAGCTTCGAGGAATTCGACATGTTCAAGGCGCATCGCTGCGCCGAGTTCGGCATGGAGCAGGTGCGATATCCCGGCGATGGCGTGGTCACAGGCTGGGGGACGATCAATGGCCGGATGGTCTATGTCTTTTCCCAGGACTTCACGGTATTCGGCGGCTCGCTTTCGGAAACCCATGCCGAGAAGATCTGCAAGATCATGGATATGGCGATCAAGAACGGCGCGCCGGTGATCGGGCTGAACGATTCCGGCGGTGCGCGCATTCAGGAAGGCGTGGCCTCGCTGGCGGGCTATGCGGATGTGTTCCAGAAGAACATCATGGCGTCTGGCGTGGTGCCGCAGATCAGCGTCATCATGGGGCCATGCGCCGGTGGCGCGGTCTATTCCCCGGCGATGACCGATTTCATCTACATGGTGAAGGATTCGTCCTACATGTTCGTCACCGGCCCGGACGTGGTGAAGACCGTGACCAACGAGATCGTGACGGCGGAAGAACTGGGCGGCGCGAAAACCCATACCTCGAAATCCTCGGTTGCCGACGGGGCCTATGACAACGACATGGAGACACTGGCCGAAGTGCGCCGGCTGTTCGATTTCCTGCCGCTGAACAACCGCGAGAAAGCCCCGGTGCGGCCGTTCTACGACAGTCAGGACCGGCTGGAAAAATCGCTCGATTCGCTGGTGCCGGAAAACCCGAACCTGCCATACGACATGAAGGAACTGGTCAGGAAGGTCGCGGATGAGGGCGATTTCTTCGAGACCCAGGCGGATTTCGCCGGCAATATCCTGACCGGTTTCATCCGCATCGAAGGCGCGACCGTGGGGGTGGTGGCGAACCAGCCGCTGGTACTGGCGGGCTGTCTGGATATCGACGCCAGCCGCAAGGCGGCGCGGTTCGTGCGCTTCTGCGATGCGTTCGAGATCCCGATCCTGACCCTCGTGGATGTGCCCGGCTTCCTGCCCGGCACCAGCCAGGAATATGGCGGCGTGATCAAGCACGGAGCCAAGCTGTTGTTCGCCTATGGCGAGGCGACGGTGCCGAAGGTGACAGTGATCACCCGCAAGGCCTATGGCGGGGCTTATGACGTGATGGCGTCCAAGCATCTGCGGGGCGATTTCAACTATGCCTGGCCGACAGCGCAGATCGCGGTGATGGGGGCCAAGGGCGCGGTGGAGATCCTGTATCGCTCGGAACTGGGCGATGCCGACAAGATCGCGCAGCGGACGGCGGATTACGAGGGACGCTTCGCCAATCCGTTCGTGGCCGCGGAAAAGGGCTTCATCGACGATGTGATCATGCCGCATTCCACGCGGGCGCGCGTGGCGCGGGCCTTTGCCGCGCTCAGGAACAAGAAATTGTCGAACCCGTGGAAAAAGCACGACAATATTCCACTGTGATCGCGCGATACCAGTGAAAGGAAAGATGATGCGCCCGTCCCTGAAGCCCAACCATGTTGTCGCGCCCGCTTGCGCCGCACCTGTGGCGGGTCTATCTGTGGCGCATGTTCAACCGCCTGCCAAAACTGGTCCGGTTCCTTGCGCTGCACATGTTCTGGGGCTTCACCTTCGGCAGCGTCTTCGTGTTCGGGGTGATCTGGTTCGACGTGCTGGGCGTCGGTGCCATGCTGGCGAAAGACACGACCGGCATTGCCACCTTCCTGTTGTTCTTCCAGTCCATGCTGACCTTCGGCGGCGTGGCGATGGGCGTTGCGGTGATGAACCTGCGCGAGGACGAATAGGCCGGATCGGGCGGGCGCAGAAAGATTTTGTGAAAATCTTTTCGGGCCGGAACGTTTTTGGTCAAAAACGTTCGTCGGGGCGGTGTCGTCCGGATCGCGCCATGCGCACTATCGGGGCGTCCTGATGTCGAACTACGCCTACAATCCGGCAAGGGCGGTCTGGCCCAGAGGGGCGGACCCCGAGGCCTGGGCCTTCGCCGTTGCCGATAGCTGGGCGATGGCCGGACCTCCTGCCGACGTACCCGCCTTTGTGCGGCGTCTGGCGGATGTGATCGGCGAAGCTTTGGCGGATGCGCTGGGGCCGGATGTGCCGGCGGTGGCGGAGGTGACGCTGGTTGACGGCGCTGTCGAGGTTCGCGCCGGTATCCTTCGACGCCCGGGTCGCGTGATCGGCCCGGACGAAGCGGAAATCGTCAGCGACCTGCTGGACGACAACGAGGCCGAGGCGCGCTGGATCGCCGCTGCACGAAAGGGCCAGCCATGAGGGAATTCCTGCTGATCCTGGCTGGCGGTATCTCGGTGTTTGGTCTGTTCATCCACATGATCCGTGGCCGCCGCCTGATCGTGAAGCCACTTCTGGATGCCCAGATACATGCCGTGCCAAAGGCGACGCTGGAATTTTCCTGGAACTGGGGCAGCGTCACGATGGTGGTTCTGTCCTTGGGGTATCTGGCACCGCTTTGGCGGGCGGATTTCCTGCCGCTGGCGATGCTGGCCACTGTCTATGGTTACTGGCTGGGCGCGCTCAGCTTCATCGCCATGCGCCGGGGCGGCTTCCGTGTGGCCCAGATGCCGCAATGGATCGCCTTCTGGGCCGCCAGTCTCTGCGGCCTGCTGGCATGGGGGGTGTTATGAGGGCGTATCTGGCGGCTATCGCGGTGGCTGTGGCCAGCCATGCAGCGGCTGAGGAGGGGCAGGTGGCGGTGCCGTCCGGGCAGATGATCCTGCCCTACGAGGCCCTGTGGGAGGATCATCCCTCCGAGGGCGAGGGCGGCGAGACCTGGCTGATCCTGCGCTTCCTCGCGCCCCAGATCGCCAAGGCCAAGGGCAAGATCACCTATGGCGACGCCGCCCCCGATATCGACCAATTGTGCCGCCAGATCGGCCTGCCGCTGGCGGAAATGACCGGCGGCGGGGTGGACCAGATCATCGTCACGCTGATGGATCAGCCATTGCCGCGCGGTGTAAGGGACGAGGCCGTGACGCAGTTCATGGGTGCCTACCGCGTGATCGAAGGGGCCTGCATATGGGAATGATGCGGCGCACCCTACCAGATATAGACGACGGACCAGCCCACGAGTCTTTTGGGTCACGTTTTGTGAACGGTATCCACGATATCTGTATTTTTGTTTCCGAATCCTCTACAATCACAAGCGGTTACACCCAAGTGACCGGTATCTCTGAACGGGGGATGGGCGGCCGGCTGGCCAATGGATTGCCGGTTTCGCCCAAACCTCCGTCACGATCATTGAGGAGGACTTCATGTCGAACAGTCTCGATTTCGCGTTTAACCTGTTGCTCATCGTCGGGCTGGTCGGACTTGTGGCAGCCTGTGCGCCACCGCCGCCCGAACCCGAGCCGATCATCATGCCGATCGTCACCGACGACGTGCCGCTCGGCAAATACAAGTAGAACTTCCGCAGGGCGGGTCCGTCCCGCCCTGCCGGTCCCCTGCCGCGGGAGGGGATCATGCTGAAGCACAAGGGATTTCCGTCCCGGCTGCCAAGCTCGGATTTTCAGTTCACCATCCGGCGGGCCAATCCCAAGGGTGTCACGCCGCTTGTGGCGCGCGAACGCTATGCGGATCGCCGCCCGGCGGACCGGCGTGCGGATGCGTATTTCCTGGCCTGCCTGTGGGAACATTTCGGCGAGCAACCGTTTCAGCGCGGCAACCTGGATGCGGGCCGCCTTGGCTGGCTGTTCGGCCGCGAGGTGGTCGCAGCGGACGAGCGGTTCGATCCCAAGAGCTATGACGCACATCTCAGGATTGATGTTGCGCGGGCGATGGCCTCTTTCCCGGATGTATTTTCAGGGGAATCGGCATGATTTCGCGCATGATCCGGATGATCTGGCGGGAAATGGCCGAAACCGGCCGGGCCCTGAAATCGGTGTTTGGTGCTGGCGGCGCGTTCGCCTATATTGATCTTGTTGCAGGCGGTTGCGTCGATTTGTTCGCCTGCGCAAAGGTTACTTCGAGAGACACCCTTCCTTTCCTATTGGGCCCGGTAGCATCGCTGCCGGGCCCCTTCTTTTTCCGGTCCGGCCCATGCTGCGCACCGGTGGCACCGGCCATGTCCGGCCTATCCAGAAACAACGAAACACGTTCGCCCGGATGGGCGGCGGCATGAAGGGGACAGTCTAGATGTTCAAGAAAATCCTGATCGCCAACCGTGGCGAGATCGCCTGCCGCGTGATCAAGTCGGCCCGCAAGATGGGGATCAAGACGGTGGCGGTCTATTCCGATGCTGACAAGAACGCGCTGCATGTGGAAATGGCCGACGAGGCGGTGCATATCGGCCCGTCACCGGCCAACCAGTCCTATATCGTGATCGACAAGATCATGGATGCGATCCGCCAGACCGGCGCCGAGGCGGTGCATCCCGGTTACGGTTTTCTGTCCGAGAACATGAAATTCGCCGAGGCGCTGGCGAAAGAAGGCGTTGCCTTCATCGGCCCGCCCGCTGGAGCGATCGAGGCGATGGGTGACAAGATCACCTCCAAGAAACTGGCGGCCGAGGCCGGGGTATCCACGGTGCCGGGCTATATGGGCCTGATCGCCGATGCCGACGAGGCGGTGAAGATATCCAACGAGGTCGGCTATCCGGTGATGATCAAGGCTTCCGCCGGGGGTGGCGGCAAGGGCATGCGCATCGCCTGGAACGACGCCGAGGCCCGCGAGGGCTTCCAAAGCTCCAAGAACGAGGCGGCCAGCAGTTTCGGCGATGATCGCATCTTCATCGAGAAATTCGTGACGCAACCCCGCCATATCGAAATTCAGGTGCTGGGCGACAAGCACGGCAATTGCCTGTACCTGAACGAGCGCGAATGCTCGATCCAGCGGCGCAACCAGAAAGTGATCGAGGAGGCTCCGTCGCCGTTTCTCGATGCCGCCACGCGCAAGGCGATGGGCGAACAGGCGGTGGCGCTGGCCAGGGCGGTGGATTATTGCAGCGCCGGTACGGTGGAATTCATCGTCGACGGTGATCGCAACTTCTACTTTCTGGAAATGAACACCCGCCTGCAGGTGGAACATCCCGTCACCGAACTGATCACCGGCATTGATCTGGTTGAACAGATGATCCGGGTGGCCAATGGCGAAAAACTGGCCTTCGCGCAGAAGGATATCGGCATCAATGGCTGGGCCATCGAAAGCCGCTTGTATGCCGAAGACCCCTATCGCAATTTCCTGCCCTCGATCGGGCGGCTGACCCGTTATCGGCCGCCCGCGGAACGCGCCACCAAGACCGAGGTGGTGCGCAACGATACCGGCGTCTACGAGGGCGGCGAGATCAGCATGTTCTACGACCCGATGATCGCCAAGCTGTGTTCATGGGCCCCCAGCCGCGCCGAGGCCATCGCGGTGATGCGCGACGCGCTGGATGAATTCGAGGTCGAGGGGATCGGCCACAACATCCCGTTCCTGTCGGCGGTGATGGACCATCCACGCTTTGCCGCTGGCAATATCACCACGGCGTTCATCGAAGAGGAATATCCCGACGGTTTTGCGGGCGCGACGTTGGAACTGGCCGATCTGCGGCGGCTGGCGGCCTCGGCGGCGGCAATGTACCGGGTGCGGGAAATCCGCGATGCCCGGATTTCCGGGCGGATGGACAATCACGAACGCGAGGTCGGCAAGGATTGGGTAATCTCGCTGGGCGGCCAGGATTTCGCCGCCACGATCGAGGCGGACAAGGCGGGATCAACCGTGGTGTTTCAGGATGGCACGACGCACCGCGTCACCTCGACCTGGGTGCCGGGCGAGCAACTGGCGATTCTGGAGGTCGATGGCGAGCGGCTGGTGGCCAAGGTCGAATCCCTGGCGACCGGCTACCGGATGCGCCATCGCGGTGCGGATCTGAAGGTGATGGTGCAGACACCGCTGCGCTTCGGCCTGTCGCAGCACATGATCGAGAAAACCCCGCCAGACACCTCGAAACTGCTGTTGTGCCCGATGCCGGGGCTGGTTGTGTCGGTGGTGGTATCGGAAGGCGACGAGGTGCAGGACGGTCAGGCGCTGTGCACCGTGGAAGCGATGAAGATGGAAAACGTGCTGCGCGCCCAGCGGAAAGGCGTGGTGAGCAAGATCAACGCCAAGGCGGGCGACAGCCTGCGGGTGGATGACGTGATCATGGAGTTTGAATGAGGTCATGCCCCAAGCCGGCTACTTCCCCAGCTTTTCCATGATCTCGTCCTGCCGGAGCGGAGTCTTGTCGATGGCGCGGCCGATTTCCCGGACCGACCACGGCGACGGCTTGCGGAAGGCGATCGAGCCGTCCTTGTCGATGATCACCAGCATGAAGCCGTGCGGGCGCATCTTGCGGCGCAGCGGGCTTGCCGCGGCTGGGTCGGTATCGGTCAGCACCACGATATCGCGCTCGGCCAGATCATCGGGATATTGCGCCAGGTATTCCATCTGGCGGATGTACCGGGGATCGTTCGGCGTGTCGGCAAACACAACCAGCGGCCGGTTCAGCCACAGATATTCGGCCAGTGGATCGGCTTCGTCGGCGCCACCCACTATGGGCAGGGCAAGCGCCAGCAACAGGATAATCCGTCTCAAGCTCAATCCTCCGTATTCGTCTAATATTGGTTGCGCTTTTCCGCTTTCCAAGGGGCAAAGTGCTGACAACGTTAAACCAACGCTCATTTCGGCTCGCCTATTGTCGCAACCGGCAGCAATTCTTGCGCGATGGGGGCGTTTGGTTTTGGAGGTTATCCTTCACATAGGGGCGCATCGGACCGCAACCCGCAGTTTTCAGGTGATCCTGCATCAGAACCGGCAGGCACTGGCGAAAGGCGGCATCGCGGTCTGGGGGCCGGAACGTACGCGCACCGGTCTGATGTCGGGCCTGCTGAAGAGCACCCGCCTGAACGCGCCGGAAGTTCTGGCGCAACAGGCGCGCAATTGCGGCCTGATCGCGGTGGAAATGGCGCGGCTGAAACAGGCCGGCACGCGGCAATTGCTGGTCAGCGAGGAGAACATGCTGGGCAGCCTGCGGGGGAACTTCAAGGTTTCGATGCTGTATCCCGGGGCGCGGCAACGGCTGGCGCGGATCGCGCAGGCCTTCGGCGGCGATTGCAGGCGCATCGGCCTGTCGATCCGCCCCTATCACGATTACTGGGCCTCCGCGCTGGCCCATGCCATCCCGCGCGGCCTTGCGGCCCCCGGCGAAGAAGACCTCGATCGTCTTGTCACCCAGCCCAGAAGCTGGCGGCGGGTGATCGAAGACGTGGTCGCGGCGTTTCCCGGCGTGGATATCGCGGTCTGGGAATTTGATCGCCTGAAGGCCCGCCCGCAGGCACAACTCAGGCTTTTGACCGGGGCAGGGGGCTGCCTTGCACCGGCCCTGGTTCACGCCAACGCCGCCCCCGACCGCGCCGAGTTGCGGCAGGCGCTGCTCGACCGGGGCAAGCTGGCTGCGGCGGCATTGGTGCCCGCCGGGCGCGGCCCCTACCAGCCCTTTGCGGCACATCACATGGACGCGCTGCAAGCGCAGTATCACAGCGATCTGGCCTGGCTCAGGCAATGCACCAGCGCCCGGATCAGGTTTGACGAACAGGTGGAACAGGCGGCCCCGGCCATCCCTGCCCCTGCCAGAAAAAGAGGAACAGCATGAGCGGATCGAAGAAAGACTGGGAAGCCCTGGCCATCAAGGAATTGCGCGGCAAGCCGCTGGCGGCGCTGGACTGGGACACGCCCGAAGGCATCAGGGTCAGCCCGGTCTATACCGCGGACGATATCGCCGGGCTGGACCATATCGGCGAAATGCCGGGGATCGCGCCCTATACCCGTGGCCCCAAGGCAACCATGTATGCCGGCCGGCCCTGGACCATCCGGCAATATGCCGGGTTTTCGACGGCGGAAGAATCCAATGCGTTTTACCGCCGCAACCTGGCCGGCGGGCAGCAGGGTGTCTCGGTCGCGTTCGATCTGGCGACGCATCGCGGCTATGACAGCGATCACCCCCGCGTCACCGGCGATGTCGGCAAGGCCGGGGTTGCCATCGACAGCGTGGAAGACATGAAGATCCTGTTCGACGGTATCCCGCTGGATCAGGTTTCCGTGTCGATGACGATGAACGGCGCGGTGATCCCGGTACTGGCCAGCTTCATCGTGGCGGGCGAGGAACAGGGCGTGGATCGCTCCGCCCTGTCGGGCACGATCCAGAACGACATCCTGAAGGAATTCATGGTGCGCAACACCTATATCTATCCGCCCGAACCCTCGATGCGGATCGTTTCCGACATCATTGAATACACTTCGACTCAAATGCCGCGCTTCAACTCGATCTCAATCTCCGGCTATCACATGCAGGAGGCGGGCGCGAACCTGGTGCAGGAACTGGCCTTCACGCTGGCCGACGGCAAGGAATATGTGAAGGCGGTGATTGCGCGTGGCATGGATGTCGATGCCTTTGCCGGGCGGCTGTCTTTCTTTTTCGCCATCGGCATGAATTTCTTCATGGAAATCGCCAAGCTAAGGGCGGCGCGGCTGCTCTGGGCGCGGATCATGGGCGAATTCAATCCCAAGAAGCCCGGCTCGCTGGTGCTGCGCACCCATTGCCAGACCTCGGGCGTATCGCTGCAGGAACAGGACCCCTACAACAACGTCGTGCGCACCGCTTACGAGGCGATGAGCGCGGTTCTGGGTGGTACGCAAAGCCTGCACACCAATTCGTTCGATGAAGCGATTGCCCTGCCGACCGACGAATCGGCGCGGCTGGCACGCAACACGCAACTGATCCTGCAGAACGAAACCGGGGTGACGCGGGTGGTCGATCCGCTGGCGGGGTCTTATTACGTCGAAAAGCTGACCGCCGATCTGGCCGATGCCGCCTGGAAGATCATCGAGGAAGTCGATGAAATGGGCGGCATGACCAAGGCGGTGGCAACCGGCATGCCGAAGCTCAGGATCGAGGAAGCGGCGGCGCGCCGTCAGGCGGCGGTGGATCGCGGCGACGAGGTGGTTGTCGGGGTCAACAAGTTCCGGGCGGACAAGGAACCGGTGATCGAAGTGCGCGAGATCGACAATTCCGCGGTCCGCGATTCGCAGGTGGCGCGGCTGAAGCAGATCCGCGCCAGCCGGGATCAGGCGGCCTGCGATGCCGCGCTGGCGGCACTGGAACAGGCAGCCTCCAGCGGCAAGGGCAACCTGCTGGACATCGCGGTCGAGGCCGCACGCGCACGCGCAACAGTCGGGGAAATATCGGACGCCATGGAAAAGACATTCGGGCGCCATCGCGCCGAGGTGAGAACGCTGGCCGGGGTATATGGCGCAGCCTATGAGGGCGATGAGGGCTTCGCCGCCATCCAGAAGGACGTGGAAGCCTTCGCCGAGGAAGAGGGCCGCCGCCCCAGGATGCTGGTGGTCAAGATGGGTCAGGACGGCCACGACCGGGGCGCCAAGGTGATCGCCACCGCGTTTGCCGATATCGGCTTTGACGTGGATGTCGGCCCCTTGTTCCAGACCCCCGAGGAAGCCGCGCAGGACGCCATCGACAACGATGTGCATGTGGTCGGCATCTCGTCCCAGGCGGCGGGGCACAAGACGCTTGCGCCGAAACTGATCGAGGCGCTGGAGGCCGCCGGTGCCGGTGAAATCCTGGTGATCTGCGGCGGCGTCATCCCGCAACAGGATTACGAGTTCCTGAAGAAGGCGGGCGTGAAGGCGATCTTCGGCCCCGGCACCAATATTCCCGAGGCGGCGAAGAACATCCTGTCGCTGATCCGTGCGGCGCGGGGCTAGGGGCTGGCATGGGCACAAGAATTGGTTTAACGCTGAACTAAATTCTTCCAGATGCGTGGGGCGCAACGATGAACGACCGATCGAACGACAATCTCCGTCAGGCGGCTTTGCGTTATCACGCCGAACCGAAGCCCGGAAAGCTGGAAATCCGCGCCACCAAGCCGATGGCCAATGGCCGTGATCTGAGCCTGGCCTATTCCCCCGGCGTGGCCGAAGCGTGCCTTGAAATCCGCGACGATCCCTCGGCGGCGGCGCGATATACGTCGCGGGGCAATCTGGTTGCGGTGGTAACGAACGGCACGGCGGTGCTGGGGCTGGGCAATATCGGGCCGCTGGCCTCCAAGCCGGTGATGGAAGGCAAGGCGGTCCTGTTCAAGAAATTCGCCAATATCGACTGTTTCGATATCGAGTTGAACGAAAGCGATCCCTACAAGCTGGCCGATATCGTGACCGCGCTGGAGCCATCCTTCGGGGCGATCAATCTTGAGGATATCAAGGCCCCGGAATGCTTCATCGTGGAAAAGCTGTGCCGCGAGCGGATGAACATCCCGGTATTCCATGACGATCAGCACGGCACCGCCATCGTGGTCGGTGCGGCGGCGACCAATGCGCTGCGCATCGCCGGCAAGCGGTTCGAGGATATCAAGGTGGTCTCCACCGGCGGCGGCGCGGCGGGGATTGCCTGCCTCAACATGTTGCTGAAACTCGGGGTGCGGCGCAAGAACGTCTTTCTGTGCGATCTGGCCGGGCTGGTACATGCGGGCCGCACCGAGGAGATGACGCCGCAAAAGGCGGAATATGCGCAACCGGGCGGGCCGCGCGGCCTTGGCGACGTGATCGAAGGGGCCGACCTGTTTCTTGGCCTGTCCGGCCCCGGCGTGCTGACGCCCGAGAATGTGGCGAAAATGGCTGCCAAGCCGATCATTTTTGCGCTGGCCAACCCGACACCCGAAATCCTGCCCGATGTCGCCCGCGCCGTCAGCCCGGATGCGATCATTGCCACGGGCCGGTCGGATTTTCCCAATCAGGTCAACAACGTGCTGTGTTTTCCGTTCATCTTTCGCGGCGCGCTGGATGTCGGGGCGACCGAGATCAACGACGCGATGCAACTGGCCTGTATCGAAGGTATCGCGGAACTGGCGCGCGCCACCACCAGCGCCGAAGCGGCAGCGGCCTACCAGGGCGAGCGGCTGAGTTTCGGTGCGGACTACCTGATCCCCAAGCCCTTCGATCCGCGCCTGATCGGCATCGTCGCCACCGCCGTTGCCCGCGCGGCGATGGACAGCGGCGTGGCGACCCGGCCGATTGACGATCTGCAGGGCTACAAGGAGCATCTGGACGGCTCGGTCTTCCGCTCGGCCCTGATCATGCGGCCGGTGTTCGATGCGGCACGCTCGGCGGAACGCCGGATCGTGTTTGCCGAAGGCGAGGACGAGCGTGTTCTGCGGGCCGCCAATGCGATGATCGAAGAGCATGTCGATCGCCCGATCCTGATCGGACGCCCGGAAGTGGTCGAGCGTCGTCTGGAACGCGCCGGGCTGAAACTGCGCATCGGCACCGATTTCGATCTGGTCAATCCCGAACAGGACGAACGCTTCCGCGACTACTGGGAGACCTATCATTCACTGATGCAGCGGCGCGGCGTGACCCCTGATCTGGCCAAGGCGATCATGCGCACCAACACCACCGCGATTGCCGCCGTGGCGGTGGCGCGCGGCGATGCCGACAGCATGATCTGCGGCACGTTCGGGCAATATCTGTGGCATCTGAACTATGTTTGCCAGGTGCTGGCGGGCAAGGAATTGCACGCGGTCGGGGCACTCAGCCTGATGATCCAGGAGAAGGGGCCGCTGTTCATCGCCGACACGCAGGTGAACCCCGAGCCGACCGCAGCGCAGATCGCGGAAACCGTGATCGCCACCGCGCGGCATGTGCGACGCTTCGGCATCGTGCCGAAGATCGCGCTGTGCTCGCATTCGCAGTTTGGCAACCTCGCCTCGGGCAGCGGCGTGACGATGCGGGCGGCGCTGGACATACTGGACGGCATGGACCTCGACTTCGACTACGAGGGCGAGATGCACGCGGATTCCGCGCTGGACCCGGAATTGCGGGCCCGAATATTCCCCAATGCCCGGTTTGAAGGCGCGGCGAATGCGCTGATCTTCACCTCGACCGATGCCGCCAGCGCGGTTCGCAACGTGCTGAAGATTTCCGCCGGCGGGCTGGAGGTGGGGCCGATCCTGATGGGCATGGGCAACAAGGCGCATATCGTGACACCCTCGATCACCGCGCGAGGCCTGTTGAATATCGCCGCCCTGGCGGGAACGCCGGTACAGAATTACGGATAATCAAGGAGACAAATGATGGGCTATCGGGAGGTTTACGAAGGCTGGAAGGCTGATCCTGAAGGGTTCTGGATGCAGCAAGCCGAGGCGATCGACTGGGTGAAGCCGCCGACGAAGGCGCTGTTTGCCGAGAACGCGCCGATCTATGAATGGTTCGCCGATGCCGAGGTCAATACCTGCTGGAACGCGGTGGACCGGCATGTCGAGGCCGGCAATGGCGACCGCGTGGCGATCATCTATGACAGCCCGATCACCGGCAGGCAGGCGAAAATCACCTACGCCGAATTGCAGGACCGAACCGCCCGGCTGGCCGGTGCGCTGGCGACGAAAGGCGTGGTCAAGGGTGACCGCGTGATCATCTACATGCCGATGGTGCCCGAGGCCCTGGTTGCGATGCTGGCGGTCACGCGGATCGGCGCGATCCATTCGGTGGTGTTCGGCGGTTTCGCGGCGAACGAATTGGCGACGCGGATCGACGACGCCACCCCGAAGGCGATCATCGCCGGGTCCTGCGGGATCGAGCCGGGCCGCGTGGTGCCCTACAAGCCGCTGCTGGACGGGGCCATCGACCTGGCCCGCCACAAGCCCGATTTCTGTGTCATCTTCCAGCGCCCCGAGGCCGAGGCAAGCCTGATCGCGGGCCGCGATTTCGACTGGAACGCGGTGCAGGAGGGCGTTGCACCCGCGCCTTGCGTGCCGGTGAAAGGCAATGATCCGGTCTATGTCCTGTATACGTCCGGCACCACCGGCCAGCCCAAGGGCGTGGTGCGCCCGACCGCCGGGCATCTGGTGGCGCTGAACTGGACGATGAAGAACATCTACAACATTGATGCGGGCGATGTGTTCTGGGCGGCGTCCGATGTGGGCTGGGTGGTCGGGCATTCCTATATCTGCTACGCGCCGCTGATCGCCGGTGCCACCACATTGGTGTTCGAGGGCAAGCCGGTCGGCACGCCGGATGCCGGAACCTTCTGGCGGGTGATCTCCGAACATGGCGTGAAGGCCCTGTTCACCGCGCCCACCGCGTTCCGGGCGATCAAGCGGGTCGATCCCAAGGGAGAGTTTCTGGCGAAATACGATCTTGGCTGCATGGACATCCTGTTCCTGGCCGGTGAGCGCGCCGATCCCGATACCATCCACTGGGCCCAGGATATGCTGAAGAAGCCGGTGATAGACCATTGGTGGCAGACGGAAACCGGCTGGACCATCGCCGGCAACCCGATGGGGATCGAGCATCTGCCGGTCAAGATCGGCTCGCCTACTGTCGCCATGCCGGGCTATGACGTGCAGATCCTCGATGAGGCCGGCAAGCCGTTGCCGGCGGGCGAGCTGGGGGCTATCGCGGTGAAGCTGCCGCTGCCGCCGGGAACCTTGCCGACGCTGTGGAATGCCGAAAGCCGTTATCTGAAATCCTATCTGTCCACCTTCCCCGGATATTACGAAACCGGCGATGCGGGATATATGGACGAGGACGGCTATCTCTACATCATGGCGCGGACCGATGATGTGATCAACGTCGCCGGCCACCGCCTGTCGACCGGCGGCATGGAAGAAGTGCTGGCCGGCCACCCGGACGTTGCCGAATGTGCGGTGATCGGCGTTTCGGACCCCCTGAAGGGCCAGCTGCCGCTGGGCCTGTTGTGCCTGACCTCCGGGGTTGATCGTCCGCATGACCAGATCGTGGCTGAATGCGTGAAGCTGGTGCGCGACAAGATCGGCCCGGTCGCGGCGTTCAAGCTGGCGCTGGTGGTCGATCGCCTGCCGAAAACCCGCTCGGGCAAGATCCTGCGGGCGACGATGGTGGCGATTGCCGATGGCAAGCCGTGGAAAATGCCGGCCACGATCGACGACCCGGCGATTCTGGATGAGATTGCTGCGGCGTTGAAAACGCTGGGCTATCCGGCCTGAAACGGCGGATTGTGTCAATAATCGGGCGAAATGGCGACATTCGCCCGGTTTCCATAAAATGCCGCAGGTTATTTACACCAAAAAACAATTGTATTGCTGCTATCGCTCTGTCTAACGTTGTAACACCCAACCAAGGACGGACACCATGAAACGGACTTTCATCGGAGTACTTGTTCTTTTGTTCGCTGCGTGTACTGGCAGCATTACCCTGTCCCAGGAACTTGAAGTTGCGCCGGTTTCCGGTGGAACGTCGATGGTTCTCAGCCTCGATGACCTGCGTGACCTGGGGGAAACCGAATTGCGCACCGGCAATGAATTCGTCGATGGCGAACGGCTGTTTCGCGGCCCGCTGGTGCGCGATGTGCTGCGCCATGCGGGCGCTGACAACGCGACGCTGGTACGCCTGACCGCGGCCAACGACTACCAGGTCGAGATCGCGGCGGAAGAATTCATGAAATACGAGGTCATCCTCGCGCTCAGCATGGATGGCGTGCCGCTGTCGATGCGCGACAAGGGGCCGATCTGGGTGATCTACCCGATCAGCAGCCATGCGGAATTGCAGGATCCGGTCTTTAACAATCGCCTGATCTGGCAATTGGTGAAACTGGAATACCGGTGAATCTGCGCCTGGTCTCGGCAAGGACGGCGATTCTTGCAACCGTTGTCCTGACGATAGCGATTGCCGTGGTCGGCTTCATTCTGGTGCGTGGCGACATCAACCGGATGCGCGATTCCGCGCGTGAAAACGCGCTCTGGAATGCCATGCAGGTCGAGATCGAGCTGATGCGCTTCCAGCGTACACTGGCCGAATTCGGCGGTGAACACGGGGTTTCGCCTGCCGGCGTCAATGCGCGTTTCGATATCCTGTGGAGCCGGGTTTCCCAGTATCAGCAGGGCGATGTCGGCGAACGGTTGCGCGCATACGATACACGCGACGGCACGATTTCCGCCCTGTTCGACAAGATGCAGGAGGTCGAGGCGCGGGTGGTTGGCCTGCAGGCCGGCGACCGCGCCACGGCACTTGAGGTTCAGAACGTCTTCAACCCTTTCGCCAGCCAGCTGCGCCGGATGAGCCGGATCGTGCTGCACGGTGAAGAAGCGCTGAATGCCGCCTTGCGCGAGGATCTGTCGGGCTCGTCCAGCATCCTGACCGTGGTCAGCGGCATCGCGCTGTTGGGCAGTGCGCTGATGATCTTCCTGTTCGCCCGCGATTCCAACCGCTTCCGCGTTCTGGCGGCCCTGAACGAACGTCTGGCGCGCGCCTCGGACAAGGAAAGCCAGGCGAAATCGCAATTTCTGGCGATGATGAGCCATGAATTGCGCACGCCGATGAACGGTGTGATGGGCCATCTGGCATTGATGCGCGATCAGGACCTGTCGCAATGGCAGGTCCGGCTTCTGGAACAAGCCGAGCGGTCGGGCCAGCAGATGATCGGCCTTCTGGCCGACATTCTGGATTTCACCGCACTGCAGGATGACAAGCTGAAACTGGACAGCAAACCGTTCGAGACCGACGCGCTGGTTGCGGCGGTGCGCGACATGTTCCAGCCGGTGGCAACCCGCGAAGGCATCGCCTTCGAGGCGCGCCTGGCACCGGGCTGTCCCGAACGGGTGATCGGCGATTTCGCCCGCCTGCGCCAGGCCCTGACGCATCTGGCCACCTATATCCTGGAAACCGCAGGAACCAGCGACATCGTGCTGGAGCTTGGCCATGAGGACGGGTGCCTGACGGCGTCGCTCTCGTTCGATTACGACCGCGAGGGGGGGGGAATGGCATCCCGAACTGATCATGGGCGAACCCGGACGGATCGCCGAATCATTCGCGACCGAGGCGCTGGGCCCGGCGGTATCGCGCGGGCTGATCGCGCGGATGGGGGGCACCACCTTGCTGCACAATCCGGCGGATGACCGGATCGCGGTTCTGGTCAGCGTTCCGGCCGCCGAACTGGTGGTCGATGAATTGCTGATCCGGCTGATCTGCCAATCCGCCTCGCTCGAGGCGATCTGCCGGGCGTCATTGCGCCGCGACAATGTCCGCTTCATTGACGATGCCTTTGCCGCGCCGCCGCATGTGGTGCTGATCGAGGCGGGAGGCGAACGCGAGGCGGATCGCATCGCCCGCATGGCAAAACGCTATCCCGGGGCAATGCTGGTGGCACTTGGACGCCCGCAGGACCGCCACGCCTTCGACGAGGTGGTCGACGTGCCGATTGATCTGGCCAGGATACGTCAGGCCAGGTTCATGCGGCTGGCCGGCAGCGACCCGGCCGCGCCGGTGGTGGATTTGAAACTTGCCGCAAGCCGATCGATGCGCTATGACAATCAGTAAGTTCAACCTGAAGATGTGTGTACTGGTTGTTGAGCCGTTACATGCACGACCCATGAGGTGCCGGTGACCCCCGACAAGCCCGACGATCCGATCGAAGCCGCATCGGCGTTGCCGGAACGCAACCCGTTCTCGCTGGTCTCGCATGATCTGCGCTCGGCCCTGTCGGATATCCTGGGCGGTTTGCATCTGGTCGATCAGTCGCGGCTGGACGCCGAGACCCGCGCCCATTTCGACCGGGTTGCCGCTGCCGGTGAAGCCCTGGCGCGGATGCTCGACAAGACGCTGAGCGAAATGCCCTCGCGGCTGAACGACCGGTCGATCACCCATGCGGTGAATGTCGATCTCGGTGATTTCCTGAACGATATCCGCCGCCGCTGGGCCGATGTCGCAGCCGAAAAGGACGTGCGCTTCACCGTCGAGGTGCCGTCGGCATTGCCGGCGGTGGCGACGCTGGACCGGGTGTCGCTGGAGCGGATCATTGCCAATCTGGTCGGCAATGCGATCAAGTTCACCGATGCCGGAACGGTGGACCTGACCGTGTCCTGCCATCAGGACCGGACCCTGTGCTTTTGCATCCGCGATGACGGGCCGGGCCTGTCCGCCGCCGCCCTGTCGCGGCTGTACGAATATGCCGGCCGCCCGGAAGGGGCTGCCAAGCCGGGCAGCGGCCTGGGGCTGCATATCGCCCGCGAACTGGCTGGACTGATCGGCGCCAGCCTCGATGTCCGCAACCGTGACGACGGCAATTCCGGCACATTGGCGGAGTTGCTGTTGCCGCATGCGGCCTGGTTCGACCGCAGCCTGCGCCGTGAAAGCCCGGCGGCATCGCCAACGCGCAAGGATGATCGTGAAATCAGCCTGGCCGGGATGAACATCCTGCTGGCCGAGGACAACAAGACCAACCAGCTTGTCGCCACCCAGATGCTGGGCGCGATGGGGGCAGAATTCGGTGTCGCCTCGGACGGGCTGGAAGCGTTGCAGATGCTGGAAGCCGGACAATACGATCTGGCGCTGCTGGATATCGAAATGCCGCGCATGTCCGGGCTGGAACTGATCAAGACGATCCGCAGCCGCCCCGCGCCCTTGGGCGACATGCCGCTGGTGGCGCTGACCGCCTATGTCATGCGCGAGCACCGCGAGCGCATCTTCGCCGCCGGGGCCGACGGCATCATCGCCAAGCCGCTGATGAGCATTGCCGATCTTGGCCGCGATATCCTCGACCACTACCACCAGCGCCGACCGCATGAGGCACAGACAAATGCGCCCGCCGAAGCCCCGCAAACCGCACCGCAACCGGCAGGCGCACCCGTGGACCGGGCGATTTTCGACAACCTGGTTGACACGATCGGCCCGGATTCCACCGCCGAATTGCTGGACAAGTTGCAGATCGATACCGATGCGGTGGCCGAGGGCCTGTCGCGCGGGCGGCGCAACCTCGATCTTGCCGAAATCCGTTCGCAGACCCACATTCTGATCTCGGTTGCCGGGGCCATCGGTGCGACACGGCTGCAATATATCGCGCAGCGGCTGAACACCGCCGCCAACCGGCCAGCGGCGGCGGAGGGCCTGGCGGAGTTATGCGATGAATGTCTCTCTGGCCTGTCCGACCTTCAGGGGTTTATAATGGCCGAGCAGGCCGGCACCGCGCCCGGGGCTTGAGCCGCGCACCCGACCCGGAAAGCCGGCCAACCGATGAATGCGACCCTTCTGCTGATCGAGGATATGCCATCGCTGCAGATGGTCTACGAGGCCGTGTTGCGCCGCGCCGGTTTCCAGGCGGTCTGTGCCGGCACCGCCACCGAGGGCCTGAAGAAGTTCCGCGAAGGCAGGTTCGGATTCGTCCTCTTGGATTTGATGCTGCCCGACCGTGACGGGCTGGACCTGATGGCGGAAATGCTGGCGATCAACCCGGAAGTGCGGGTGATCGTGATCACCGCCAACGGGTCGATCAACAAGGCGGTCGAGGCGATGCGCGCCGGGGCCTATGAATTCCTGGTCAAACCGTTCGACGAGGTGCGCCTGATCTCGGTGATCGAAAACGCCGTCGCCACCGCCCGCCTGCCGGTTGCAACAGCAAGCAGCGAACCGGCCAATGGCCGTTTCCACGGCTTTACCGGATCGTCGCCGGTGATGGTGGATATCTACCGCAAGATCACCTCGATCAGCCGTTCGATGGCGACGGTGTTCATCTCGGGCGAAAGCGGCACCGGCAAGGAAGTGTGCGCGCAGGCGGTGCATGAAACCTCGCTCAGATCACGCGGGCCGTTCGTGCCGCTGAATTGCGGCGCGATCCCGTCGGACCTTCTGGAATCCGAGGTGTTCGGCCATCTGAAAGGCTCGTTCACCGGTGCCATCGCCGACAAGACCGGCGCGGCGGGGGCAGCCGATGGCGGCACGCTGTTTCTGGACGAGATTTGCGAGATGGATCTGAACCTGCAGACCAAATTGCTGCGGTTCCTGCAAACCTCGACCATTCAGCCGGTCGGCGCGGTGTCGGCGCGAAAGGTCGATGTGCGGATCATCTGCGCCACCAACCGCGACCCCTATGTCGAGGTGCGCGCGGGACGGTTCCGCGAGGATCTGTTTTACCGACTGCATGTCGTTCCGATCCACCTGCCGCCCTTGCGCGAGCGCGGCTCGGACATTCTGGAAATCGCCGAGCAGATGCTGGTGGCCTACGCAAACGAGGAAGGGCGCAGTTTCAGGCGGCTGGACCCTGAGGTTGCGCGGCTGTTTCGCCATCTGCCCTGGCCCGGCAATGTGCGGCAATTGCTGAACGTGCTGCGCAATGTTGTGGTGCTGAACGAAGGCGAAAGCGTCACGGAAACCATGCTGCCGCTGGAAATCCTGCATCTGAGCGAGGATCGCCTGACGCCGGTTGAGCGTAGCGCACCCATCACCGGCCCGGGCCTTGGCCAGTTGGTCGGCCGCCCCCTGGCCGAGATCGAGCGCATGGTGATCGAAGCCACGCTTGCCGAAAACGCCGGTTCGGTGCCCAAGGCGGCGCGGGTGCTGGATGTGTCGCCATCCACGCTTTACCGCAAGATCGAGGCCTGGGCGAAGGCAGGTTAACCAGACCGGCCCATCGCCGCCCAGGCAAATTGCGCATCGGTTTCCACCGCCCCGGGGCGCTGCGCGCGCAGCCGCTCCAGCGCCGAAGCCGGGCTTTCGCCGCGTTCCACCATCAGCCTCAGCAGCACCATGCCGGACCGCCCTTGCCCGCCTTGGCAATGCGCCAGCACCGCGCCGCCGGCATCAAGGATCGCATGCAGGCGGCCTGACAATTCCGGCCAGTCGCCTTCCCCCTCAGGTGCCGCATAATCGCGGATCGGGAAATGCGCCCAGCCGACACCGCCTTCCGCCAGCATGCCGCCCAGATCGTCCATGCCGTAGCGGGCCATCTCTGCCATTTCGGTCATCGACACCACGATATCGGGCGACCAGCGCAGAATGGTGGCGACATCCGCCATCCCGGCCCCGCCGCGCCCCGGCAGCGGGCAGATGCCCAGCCTTGCGCCGTTGGGATAGCTCAGGGTCTCGATCCGGAAGGCCATGTTTTTCTCCGATGCGGGACTCGCATTTTGGCGGGCCGCGCTTTACCTATGATACGGGCGAAGCGGACGGGCAAGGCGGATGAGCGACAGCGCAGGCAGGGAAACGAACTACCAGGTGCTGGCACGCAAATACCGGCCCGCGACCTTTGCCGATCTGGTGGGCCAGGATGCGATGGTCCGCACCCTGCGCAACGCGTTTGAATCCGACCGTATCGCGCATGCCTTCATCATGACCGGCGTGCGCGGGGTCGGCAAGACCACCACCGCGCGGATCATCGCCAAGGGCATGAACTGCGTCGGCCCTGACGGCAAGGGCGGCCCGACGATCGAGCCTTGCGGGGTCTGCGAGCCCTGCATTGCCATCGCCGAAGGCCGCCATGTCGACGTGATGGAGATGGACGCCGCCAGCCGCACCGGCGTTGGCGATATCCGCGAGATCATCGATTCGGTGCATTACCGGGCGGCCTCGGCGCGTTACAAGATTTACATCATCGACGAAGTGCACATGCTGTCGACCAACGCCTTCAACGCGCTGTTGAAGACACTGGAAGAACCGCCCGAACATGTGAAATTCATCTTCGCCACCACCGAAATCCGCAAGATCCCGGTGACGGTGCTGTCGCGCTGCCAGCGGTTCGATCTGCGCCGGATGGAGCCGGAGGATACCATCGCTTACCTCAGGCAGATGGCCGGACAGGAAGGCGTTGCCATTGCGGATGACGCGCTGGCGCTGATTACCCGCGCCGCCGAAGGCTCGATGCGCGATGCGGTGTCGCTGCTGGACCAGGCGATTGCCCACGGGGCGGGGGAAACCAGCGCCGATCAGGTCCGCGCCATGCTGGGGCTGGCGGATCGCGGGCGGGTGCTCGATCTGTTCGACATGATCATGAAGGGCGACGCGGCGGGTGCGCTGGCGGAATTGTCCGGGCAATATGCCGATGGCGCCGATCCGATGGCGGTTCTGCGCGATCTGGCCGAGATCACCCATTGGGCCAGCGTCATCAAGATCACGCCGGATGCCGCCGACGATCCGACCGTCGCGCCGGACGAACGCGCGCGCGGCAGCGAGATGGCGCTGCATCTGCCGATGCGGGCCTTGTCGCGGATGTGGCAGATGCTGCTGAAGGCGATGGAGGAAGTGGCGCAGGCCCCGAATGCGATGATGGCCGCCGAGATGGCGATCATCCGGCTGACGCATGTGGCCGATCTGCCCAGCCCGGAAGACCTGGTGCGCAAGTTGCAGGCAACCTCGCCGGGCACCGGCCCGCGCGGCGGTGGCGGCGGTGCGGCCCCCTCGCGGGGCGGGTCGGGCGTTTCGGCGGTGGCCGGTGGTGGCGGCAGCGTCGCTCAGGGCGATCCCTCGCCCACTACAGCGCTGGCGCGCTTCGCGCGGTTTGAAGATGTGGTCGAGCTGATCCGCGCCAACCGCGACGTGCAATTGCTGGTCGAGGTCGAGGATACGATGCGCCTGGCGCGCTATTCGCCCGGCCGGATCGAGTTCGAGATGACCGAGAAGTCGCCGCGCGATCTGGCGGCCCGGCTGGCCACAAGATTGCAAAGCTGGACCGGCGTGCGCTGGGGCGTTTCGGTGGTCGGCGAGGGCGGCGGCCAGACCATCGCCGAAATACGCGACCGCCAGCGCGGCGATCTGCAGGGGCTGGCGCTGGCGCATCCGATGGTGCAGGAAGTGCTGAAATACTTTCCCGATGCGGAAATCCGCGAGGTTAAGACGGAAACCGAAATGCCGGCCGACAATGTGGTGCCGTTCGATCCCGACGATGTCGGCGACGACTGGGACCCGTTCGAGTCCGATTGACAGAACGAACAGGAGAAACGGAATGCTGAAAGGTCTGGGCGGGATTGGCGATATGGCCAAGCTGATGAAGCAGGCGCAGGAAATGCAGGCCAAGATGGCCGAGGTTCAGGCCGGGCTGGACCGCATCAACGTGATCGGCCAGTCAGGCGCCGGCATGGTGGTGGCGACGGTTTCGGCCAAGGGTGATCTGAAGGCGCTGGAGATTGATCCATCGCTGTTCCGTCCCGAGGACAAGGAAGTTGTCGAGGACCTGATCGTCGCCGCGATCAAGGATGCGCAGGCCAAGGCGGACGAGGCCAAGGCGGCCGAGATCGGCAAGGTGACCGAGGGGTTGAACCTGCCGGCCGGAATGAAACTTCCGTTCTAGAATGACCGGATCAACCGGCCCGACCGGTGATATCGAAGCGCTGATCGCGCTGATGGCACGGCTTCCGGGGCTTGGGCCACGCTCGGCCCGGCGGGCGGTTCTGCACCTGATCAAGCGGCGCGGGCAATTGATGGACCCGCTGGCGGACGCGCTGCACCATGTCGCGGTGACGGCACGCGAATGCGTGACCTGCGGCAATATCGGGGCTGCTGAACGCTGCGATATCTGCACCGCCGAAAAGCGCGGCAATGGTCAGATCTGCGTGGTTGAAGATGTCGCCGACCTCTGGGCGATGGAACGTTCCGGCGTGTTTTCCGGGCGTTATCATGTGCTTGGCGGCGTGTTGTCGGCGCTGGACAATATCGGCCCCGCCGATCTGCGCATTCCGCTGCTGGTGCGCCGGGTGGCGGATGAGGGTGTTTCCGAGGTGATCCTGGCGCTGAATGCCACCGTCGATGGCCAGACCACGGCGCATTACATCGCCGAACAGCTTGAAGGTGCCGGCATCGCCGTTACCTCGCTGGCGCAGGGCGTGCCGATTGGCGGCGAGCTGGATTATCTCGATGACGGCACGATTTCGGCGGCTCTGCGGGCGCGCAAGAGCTTCTGAGTAACGGGCGGTCAGCCGCGCCGCGATCTGGCACGCGATTCGCGCCGCGCGATATAAAGCGTCGCGCCGATGATCACGGCGGCCCCGGTCAGGGTGGCGTTGTCGATGGTCTCGCCGAATAACAGCCAGGCTGCGAAGCCGATCACCACCAGCCGCAGATAAGATACCGGTGCGATCAGCGCGGCATCGGCGTGGCGATAGGCCTGGATATCGGCAATGCCGCGCAGCGTCGAGAACGCCACCAATGCCGCCACCGATCCCCAGGTGATCCACTTCGTCGGCATTTCCCAGACCGGCAGCGCCACCGGCAGGGTGACAAGCACGGTGATCACGACGGACGAGAAATAGGTGGACAAGGCCCCGTCCGCATTGGCCAGGTTGCGCGACATGGTCAGGGCCATCGCGAACAGCAGCGATGAACCGAGGGCCGCCAGCATGGCGGGGTGAAACGCCTCGAATCCCGGACGGATGATGATCAGCGCCCCGATGAACCCGGCGGCAATGGCGGCGATGCGGCGAGGGCCGATGCTTTCGCCATGCACGATTACCCCCATCGCGGCGGCAAAGATCGGCCCCATGAAGAACAATACCGTGGCCGTGCCCAGCGGAATATGCGCCAGCGTGTAGAATCCGAGATTGGTCGAAACCCCGATCAGCGCGCCACGCAGCAGATGCTGGCCGGGGCGCGAGAACCGCATTTGCCGGCGCGCGCCTGCGAACAGGATCAATGCGACAGCGATCAGGATGCTGGTGATCCCGGCGCGAAACAGCACCGCCATGCGGCTGTCAACCTCCAACGTTACGCCGCGCACCGCCAATGTCATCAGGCTGGCCCCCATCACAGAAACCAGCGCCCAGATCAGGCCCTGCGGGGTGTTGCGTGCGGTGCGGGCAACGGGTATCGCGGTAGGCCCGGGATCGGTGGGTGGGGTCTGGCTGTCGGTCATGGCCCGGCGAAACTAGGGTGCTCGCGGGGAAAGGGCAATCGCGGTTGTCCGGGCTATGGCGGGGCAGGGGCCAAGGCGTTATGCAAGGGCAAAAGGGGAATGAAATGAGCGAAAACCGCAAGGATATCGTGACCGACGACAACAAGGCCCGCGCCAGCGCCTGGTTCCGCGACCTGCGCGACCAGATCGTCGCCGCCTTCGAGGTGCTGGAAGACGAACAATCCACCGGCCCATGCGCCAGCCTCCCGGCGGGCCGCTTCGAGGTGACGACGACGAAACGCGCCAGCGCCGATGGCTCGGATGCCGGTGGCGGCTTGATGAGCGTGCTGCGCGGTGGCCGGGTGTTCGAGAAAGTCGGCGTCAATATCTCGACCGTACATGGCCAGCTTGGCGAGCGCGCGCAGGCGGCGATGGCGGCCCGCAAGGGCATTCCCGGCATGGCCGACGATCCGCGCTTCTGGGCCGCCGGGATATCCTTGGTGGCGCATATGCAGAACCCGCATACGCCGTCGGTGCACATGAATACGCGGATGTTCTGGACGCCGCATGCCTGGTGGTTCGGGGGGGGATCGGATTTGAACCCCTGCATCGAATATCCCGAGGATACCGCCGATTTCCACGCCGTGCAGAAGGCCCATTGCGACCGTCACGATACCGCGTTCTACCCGCGCTTCAAGGCCTGGGCGGATGAGTATTTCTACGTGCCGCACCGGGGCCGGGCGCGCGGCGTCGGCGGCATATTCTTCGACGATCACTGCACCGGCGACTGGGAGGCGGATTTCGCCTTCACCCAGGATGCCGGGCGCGCCTTTCTGCCGGCTTTCCTGCCGGTCACACGGCGGCGGCGCGATACTGGGTGGAGCGAGGCCGACAAGGACACGCAACTGATCCATCGCGGGCTTTATGCGGAATATAATCTGGTCTACGACCGGGGCACGAAATTCGGCCTGGAAACCGGCCATGACGCGAATGCGGTGCTGATGTCCCTGCCGCCGCTGGCGAAATGGGTCTGAGCCTGGCGGATTATACCCCCGGTCGGCTGATCGAGGTCGCCGACCGGATGCAATCGGGCTATGCCTACCGGCTGGAGGCGCTGCCGGGGCAAGGCTTCGATGCCGCCTTCACCCCGGCGCTGACACCGCAGCAGATGCTGGAGATGGGCGTGTTCGAGGGCAAATACCTGAACGATTGCCGCGCCGAGTTTCCGGGCGAGTGGTTCGCCAATGCCCGCCTGTCCGACCGCCCCGACCCGAAGGTCAATTTCTTCGGCACCAAAAGCCGCCAGCCGCTTTCAACCTGGCGTGACAAGGGCTGGATCATCGGCCCCGATCCGCGCGGCTGGTTCCAGTGGTATTGCCGATACTGGCTTGGCCGCCGCCTGCCCGATACCGATGCCCGCCAGATCAAGCGATGGCGGGCCTTTTCGCGCCATGCCGGGCAGATCCGCGCCAATTGCATGACGGGCGATCTGTCCTGCCGCCCAAGGCAGCGGCAGGCCTTGCTGCAATGGGCCTATGATCCGATGATCTGAGGCGATCCGGCCCCCGATTTGCCATTTTTTCCTTTCCGGTGTATAACTTGTGCCAACAACGAAAATTGGCAGGTTTATCATGACACGTACTCTGATCTCGCTTTCGGGCGCGGTGCTGGGCGCAATCAGCCCCTTATTCATGCGCCCGCCGGGCCGGCAGGTGGCCGCCCTGTGCTACCGCGAAAACGATGGCGGCAAGGAAGTGCTGATGATCACCAGCCGGCGCACCGGGCGCTGGATCATCCCGAAAGGCTGGCCGATTGACGGCCTCGGCTTTCCCGATGCCGCGCTCTACGAGGCCTGGGAGGAAGCGGGCGTCAAGCGTGGCCGTATCGCCGGTGCCGCCTCCGGCAGCTATCGCTATCGCAAGCGGCTGCAGAACGGTGCCGAGCGGCCCTGCCTTGTCGATGTCTACCCGGTCGAGGTTGATTCGATGGCCGGGACCTATCCCGAAAGCACGCTGCGTCAGCGCCGCTGGGTGGCGCGCGACGAGGCCGCCAATATGGTGAAAGAGGCAGATTTACGCCAGATCATCCGGGCGATCTGACCTGCGTTGAAATCGAGACTTGTCAAACTGGGAATCGCCCGTTAGCGGTGGCGCGGCAAAATTGGCCCGGGGGCGGACATGGCAGCACATCCGAACAACCAGTGGAAAACGCTGGACAAGGATCTCGGGCGGCTTTCCCAGATCGAATACGCCACGCAATATGTCTCCAAGCCGCTGGTCGGAATCGGCATTTCGCTGGTTTTCCTGATCCTTGTCGGATTGGGCGCGGCGATCCTGTTCGATCAGCAGCCGGTTTCGCTGATCGTCGTGGCGGCGGCGATTTTCGGCGGCTACATGGCCTTGAATATCGGGGCCAACGATGTTGCCAACAATATGGGTCCGGCGGTCGGTGCCAATGCGCTGACGATGGGCGGCGCCATCCTGATCGCCGCCATCGCCGAAAGTGCCGGTGCCCTGCTGGCGGGCGGCGATGTTGTCGGCACGATTTCCAAGGGCATCATTGATCCTGCCGGTATTTCCGACCCCAGGGTATTCGTCTGGGCGATGATGGCGGCGCTGATCTCGTCGGCATTGTGGGTCAACCTTGCAACCTGGGTCGGCGCACCGGTATCGACCACGCATTCGGTGGTGGGCGGCGTCATGGGGGCCGGGATCGCGGCGGCGGGCTTCGTGGCGGTGAACTGGCCGACAATGGGGGCGATTGCCGCAAGCTGGGTGATTTCGCCGCTTCTGGGCGGTGCGATCGCGGCGGCCTTTCTGGCCTTCATCAAGGCGCAGATCATCTACCAGCCGGACAAGATCGCGGCGGCGCGGCGCTGGGTGCCGGTGCTGATCGCGGTGATGGCGGCGGCGTTCGCGTCCTACCTGGCGCTGAAAGGTCTGAAAAAGATCGTATCCATCGACATGTCGACCTCGCTGCTGATCGGGCTTTTGGTTGGAATCGCCGTCTGGCTGGCCTCGCGCCCGGTGATCCGGCGGCAATCCGAGGGGCTGGAAAACCGCAACAAGGCGCTGAAGAAGCTGTTCGCCATTCCGCTGATCTTCTCGGCGGCCCTGCTCAGCTTCGCGCATGGGGCCAACGATGTGGCCAATGCCGTCGGGCCGCTGGCGGCGATCGTGCATGCGATCGAGTTCGGCGGCACGGCGGCCAAGGTAACGATCCCGATCTGGGTGATGGTGATCGGGGCTTTCGGCATCTCGTTCGGCCTGTTCCTGTTCGGCCCCAAGCTGATCCGCATGGTCGGCAGCGAGATCACCAAGCTGAACCCGATGCGCGCCTATTGCGTGGCGCTGTCGGCGGCGATCACCGTGATCGTCGCGTCCTGGCTGGGCCTGCCGGTCAGTTCCACGCATATCGCCGTCGGGGCGGTGTTCGGGGTGGGGTTCTTCCGCGAATGGCATATGGAACGCCGCGCGAAGAAACTGAATACCGCCAACAAGACCGGCAAGTTCGTCGCCCCCGAGGAACGCCGCCGCCGCAAACTGGTGCGTCGCTCGCATTTCATGACCATCGTCGCGGCCTGGGTGATTACCGTGCCGGCAGCGGCGGTGCTTTCCGGCACGATCTTCCTGATCCTGAACGCGGTGTTTGTCTGAGGCCGGGGCTTACCCCCTGATCGCCCGCAACATCAGTTCGACATTGGCCGGATCGGCCTCCGGCGTGATGCCGTGGCCGAGGTTGAAGATATGCGGGCCGGTCGAGAATGCCTCGACGATGCGGCGGGTCTCGTCGATCAGGGCCTGACCGCCGGTGACCATATGGCCCGGTGCCAGGTTGCCCTGCACGCAGCCATCGACCTGCACATTCGCCACCGCCCATGCGGCATCGACGGAACTGTCCAGCGCCACGCAATCCGCCCCGACGGCACGGCCAAACCCGATATACCGCTCGCGTGCCTCGCGCGGGAAGGCGATGACCGGCAGATCGGGGTGTTTCGCCTTCAGCGCGGCGATGATCCGGCGCGCCGGGTCCAGCGCGTATTTGTCGAAATCCGCACCTTTCAGCGATCCGGCCCAGCTATCGAACAGCTTGATCACCTCGGCCCCTGCCGCCACCTGCGCCAGAAGATAGGCGATGGTGGCGTCCGTGATACGCGCCATCAGCGCATCGAAGGTGGCCGGATCGGAGGCTTTCAGCGCATGTGCCGGTCCCTGATCCGGTGTGCCGCGCCCGGCGATCATGTAGGTCGCCACCGTCCAGGGTGCCCCGGCAAAGCCGATCAGCGCGGTTTCCGCAGGCAGGCCGGCGGCCAGGATGCGCACGGTCTCGTAAACCGGCGCAAGATGGTCATGGATGGCATCCGCCGGTTTCAGGCGCAGCAGATCGTCCGGCCCGGAGATGGTGGACAGGCGCGGGCCTTCGCCGGTTTCAAACCACAGATCGGCCCCCAGCGCCTGCGGCACCAGCAGGATATCGGCGAACAGGATCGCGGCATCGAACCCGAAGCGGCGGATCGGCTGAAAGGTGACTTCGGCGGCCAGTTCCGGGTTGTAGCACAGCGACAGGAAATCACCGGCCTCGGCCCGTGTCGCGCGGTATTCCGGCAGGTAGCGCCCGGCCTGACGCATCATCCAGACCGGCGGTGTGGCCAGTGTTTCGCCGCGCAGGGCGCGCATCAACAGTTTTTCGGCCATCATTCACCCGCCTTTTCAAATTGCCCGCCATGTCCTCTAGCCTGAGCGCACGGATGTCAATGTGTCACGCGGACTTGCCCATTGTCAGCACTGAATCGGGACGCTAACAGGGGGGCATGCAACCGCTTTGGCCAAATCCCGACTCTCCGATGCGTATCGGCACACGCGGCTCGCCGCTGGCGCTGGCGCAGGCCCATGAAACCCGCCGTCGGCTGATGGAAATGCATGGCTTTCCCGAAGATTGCTTCGAGATCATCGTCATCAAGACCACCGGCGACCGCATCCAGGACAAGCCCCTGCGCGAGGTTGGCGGCAAGGGCCTGTTCACCCGCGAAATCGAGGAGGCGCTGAGCGATGGCCGCATCGACATCGCGGTCCACTCGATGAAGGACATGCCGGTCGATCAGCCCGGGGGGCTGATTCTGGATTGCTACCTGCCGCGCGAAGACCCGCGCGATGCGTTCGTCTCGCGCAGCGTGGAAACCCTGGCCGATCTGCCGGCGGGCTCGCTGGTGGGCACGTCCAGCCTCAGGCGCAAATCGCAGATCCTGTACAAGCGGCCCGATCTGAAAGTGGTCGAGTTTCGCGGCAACGTGCAGACCCGCCTGCGCAAACTCGACGAAGGCGTGGCGCATTGCACGTTTCTGGCGATGGCGGGGCTGAACCGGCTGGGGATGGAGCATATCGCCAATGCACCGATTGCCCTGTCGGACATGCTGCCGGCGGTGGCGCAGGGTGCCATCGGCATCGAGCGGCGCGAGGATGATCCGAGCGTGCGCGAATTGCTGTCCCCCATCCACGATTTCCCGACCGGCTACCGCATCGAGGCGGAGCGTGCCTTCCTTCGCAGGCTGGACGGCTCGTGCCAGATGCCAATCGCCGGGCTGGCGGAACTTCGCGACCGCAGCCTGCGGCTTCGCGGTGAAATCCTGCGGCCCGACGGTTCGGAATGCCTGGCGCATGAACTGACCGGCGGGATTGACGATGCAACCGAGATGGGAACCGAACTGGCGCGAATCCTTCTGGACGATGCAGGCCCGTATTTCTTCGACTGACGGGGCCTATTCGATGCGGTCCGGCCCGGCCTCGGCCCGGTTGAACGACGTCGTGATCTCGTAATCGGTCAGGAAATCGCGGATATCGCCCGACAGGTTGTCGATCCCGCGCGTTACCACATCCATCACTGACAGGCTGAGACCGATGGCCATCGCCATGCCCATCACCATTTCAACCGTCGAGGCACCGCTGTCGTCGTCGCGGAAATCGCGGCGTCGCTGGTTCAGCCATTGAAGGGCCGGGGTCAGGTCGGCAGGCATCGGGACCTCTCTTGATCCTTGTGGCCTGCAGGCTGCATGGCAAACGGGGCCACAATGGGCCCCGTTCATGGCGCTTTTGCGCCGGTCTGTCAGGCAGGTGCCACCCGGCTCAGAGGTAATGGATATACCAATCCCTGAGGGCGGTGCCGCTCAACTCCTTGGTTTTTTCGATCTCGTCGGTTTTCATGAAGATCAGGTTGTCCACAAGGTCCTGGCCCACGGAATTGGTCAGGGCGGTATCGGCCTTAAGCTCGGCCAGCGCCTCGGCCAGGGTGTCCGGCGTCTTGATCGTGGCGTCCTGGCGTTCCATGCAATCGCCGGTTTCCGCGGGCGGTAACGGTAGTTTATCGACCACGCCCAGCCGCGATGCCTGCAACACCGCCGCCGTGGCGGTGTAGGGGTTCGAGGTGACATCCGCCATCCGGTGTTCCAGCCGCGCCGATTTTCCCGGCGCTTCGGAGGCACGGGTGGTGACGCCGCGATGGTTGACGCCCCAATTGGCCCAGACCCCGGCCAGCGCCGATGGTTGCAGGCGGTTGTAGGAGGTGACGGTCGGGCACAGCAAGGCCGCCAGCGGGCGGTGATGGCGGATCAGCCCGGCGATGCAGCCTTCGGTGATCGCGCCCAGTTGCTTGCCGCCGCCGATCACGTTCTTGCCGTCCTTGTCCTGGAACGAGAAATTGATATGCATCCCGATGCCGCCGATGCCTTCGATCGGCAAGGGCAGGAAGGTCAGAAGGATGCCGTGATCCAGCGCCACTTCGCGCGCCAGCAGCTTGAACAGGAAGATATCGTCCACCGCCTTCAGCGCGTTGTCGAAGGTCAGCGTGAACTCGAATTGCGGCGTGAAATATTCCGTGGCGATCATGTCGAGGGCAAAGCCCGCCGCCTCGGCGCGTTCCCAGATCGCATCGGTAAACCCGGCCGGATCGCTGAACGGCCCGGTGCCATAGACATAACCGCCCGGCGTGTCATAAGGCTCCAGCCCGCCATCTTCGTTGAACTGGAACGCTGTCGCTTCCAGCTCGATCCCGACAAAGGGTTTCAGCCCCAGCTTGTCCCAATCCGCCACGGCGCGTTTCAGGGCCCCGCGCGGGCAGCAGCCGTGGGCGCTGCCGTCCATTTCCTTCAGTTCAGCCACCACGATCTTTTCGCCATCCACCCATGACTCGCGGATATCGTCGGGGTTCCAGGTGACCGCCATGTCCGGCAGGCCCTGCATCATCTTCGAGCCGGGCGCGGGCAGCAGGTCCTTGTCGAACTGTACGCCGAACAGCGACTGGCAGACCATTGTTTCGCCCGATTGCGCCTTGCGCCCGGGTACGAGCTTGCCGCGCGGCAGGCTCAGGTGATCGCTGAACAGCACCCGAAGGCGTTCCGACTGTGACATTGTTTCCTCCTGTTGGTTTCTATTTGGCCGCGTTCTTGGGCGGCAATCCATTGATATTATGTGTGAAATTCTTTGCGAAGTTGCCCCGCGGCGCGGCTGGGGCGACATGCCCTGCCACATGCGGCCTGCATGCGCCCGGATCGGCATGGCGATCAACGTCTGGTGTCAGAACCGTCATGGATTCTCTCCCTGTCCGGCAAAGACTATCAGCGGCGAAAATATTTTCAATATTCTTGTAAATATATTTGATAAGGTTAGACAGGTGCCATGAAACACGTCGCCATCTACCTCACCAATACCGACAATTCGGAATTTGCCGCCCGGCATCCATCGGATGCTGAAAAGGTGATGGACGGGCTGAACGCGGTTGGCGCGGATTTCCGCTACACCATTCTGGACGTGACCAAGGGCGCGTTTCCCGCCGACCCGCTGGCCTTTGACGCGGTGATCCTGACCGGCAGCCCGGCCTACGTGGATGATGGCGACGCCTGGATCGCCCGCCTGCTGGACGATATCCGCAAGATCGAGGCGGCGCGGGTGCCGCTGGTCGGGCTGTGCTTTGGCCATCAGGCGATTGTCGCGGCACTGGGCGGCGAGGTGCGGCGCAAGGGGGCGTGGATTTTCGGGGCGGCGGCACTGAGCGTCACCGCCACGCGGCGCTGGATGGGCGATGCGCCTGCCGCCATCCGCCTATACGCCGCCAACAGCGCACAGGCGGTTCGGTTGCCGGACGCAATGGAATTGCTGGGCACCAGCCCCGATTGCCCGGTGGCGATGGCCTGTCTGGGCGAGCATGTGTTCACCACGCAGTTTCATCCCGAAATGTCGGATGATTTCATCGCGGCACTGGTCGCCGAATACCGCGATTACCTGGGGCCGGAGGTTGCCAACCGCGCCGGGGACAGCCTGAAGGGTGGCGCGGACAGCGCCCTGTTCATGGCATGGGTGCGGGATTTCATCGCGATGGAGCGCGGCTGAACCCTCGGCAATCAGCCGAACTTCGCCGCCGCATCCTCGGGCGTGTAGCGGCCAAGCGCCACGTCTTCCGCGACCAATGCCGGATCGCGCTGGCGCGGATCGCCATAGCCGCCGCCGCCCGGCGTTCTGACGCGCACGCGGTCACCGGGCAGCAGGCTGATATCCTGTTCCTTGGACAGATGCTCCGGCACATGGCAGACGCCGTCGCGCCAGACCTCGACCCGGTTCACCGCACCATCGCCGCCGCCCAGCACGCCTTGCGGCCCGAACCGCCCGTGATCCATCACGAAGCTGGCCTTGGCATGGCCGCGCAGCAGTTCGACCTCGTAATCCAGGCCGAAGCCGCCCCGGTGCTTGCCCGCCCCGCCCGAGCCTTCATGCAGCGCGTAGCGGTGGTAGAGGACGGGAAAGGCCTGTTCCATGATCTCGACCGGCGGGGCCTTGGAAATGCCGATGGTGGAACAGCCATTGCTCAGCCCGTCATGATCGGCATTGCCGCCATAACCGCCGCCGGAAATCTGGTACATGACGAAATCGCGCCCCCTGGCCGGATCATGCCCGCCCAGTGCGAAATTGCCACTGGTGCCGGCAGGGGCGGCGGTCACCTGATCGGGCAGCGCGGTGACAAGGGCGGCAAACACCGCCTCGGCGATGCGCTGGCTGACCTCGGCGGCGCAACCTGAGACCGGGCGCGGGTAATGCGCGTCCAGAAACGTGCCTTCGGGGCGGATGATGTGCAAAGGCTCGAACGCGCCGGCGGAAATCGGCACATCGGGGAAGATATGGCGCATCGCCAGGTAGACCGAGGAATACGTCGTGGCGATCACCGAATTCATCGGCCCCATGCAGGGCGGGCTGGAACGGGCGAAATCGAAGGTCAGATCACCCGCCGCCTTGGTGACGGTCAGGTCGATCACCAGCGGTTCGTTGACCACGCCGTCGCTGTCGATATGGGCAATGCCGCGATAATCGCCATCGGGAATATCCGCGATGCGCGCCCGCATCTGTTCGGCGGCGCGGATGCGCAATTCGGCAATGGCCTCGCTGACCACATCGTCGCCGTATCGGTCCAGAAGGTCGTTCAACCGTGCCTCGCCAACCTTCAACGCGGCGGCCTGCGCCTTCACATCGCCGATCCGCTGATCGGCAACGCGGATATTGGAACAGATGATCGAATAGATCTCGCGGTCCAGCACGCCTTCCTTGAACAATCGCACCGGCGGCAGGCGCAGGCCCTCCTGTTCCGAGGCGGTGGCACTGGCGGAAAACCCGCCGGGAACCGCGCCGCCGGTATCGGGCCAGTGGCCGGTATTGGACAGCCAGCAGTAGATCCTGCCATCGCGGTAGAACGGCCGCGCGAAACGCACATCCATCAGATGCGTGCCGCCCAGATAGGGATCGTTGACAATATAGATATCGTCGGGCTTGGGCGCGGCGACCCGGCCATCGGCGATCATCTCGATCAGGGTGCGGGTGGAATATTGCATCGTGCCGACGAATACCGGCAGCCCGCGCGCGCCCTGCGCGATCAGCGAGCCATCGGCGGCGGAATAGATGCCGTCCGAACGGTCATCGGCCTCGGCGATCACCGGCGAGAAGGCGGCACGCGAGAACGCCAGGTCCATCTCGTCGCAGACCTGTTGCAACCCGGCCTGGATGACCGACAGGGTGATCGGATCAATCGGCATTCCTGCCTCCTACGGTGATCAGAAGATTGCCCTCGGTATCGCCGATGGCGCGGTCGCCGGGTTCAATCAGGATGGTGGTGTCCATCTGGGTCACGATGGCGGGGCCGTCGATCACCGCATCCAGCGGCAGATGATCGCGCCAGTAGACGGGGGTTTCACAGGCCTCGCCGTCGAACACCACGCTGCGCGTTTCCATCAGCGCCCCGGCCAGCGTCGCCTTGCGCCCCGCCGGATCAATCAGCGTGCTCAGGTCCAGTTCGGGCCGTTCCCCGATCACCGAGCAGTTGACGTTCACCAGATTGACGCGGATTTCGTCCAGTTCCACCCGGAAGCGTTTGAAATAGGCTTTCTCGAACAGGTCCTGCAGGGTGGCGCGGTCCGGTGTCGGGTTGTCCAGCGGCACCCGCAGCAGATGCGTCTGGCCGATGAACTGCATGTCGACGGAACAGATATGGCGAATGCCGGTCAGGTCAATCGGCTCGGCCTCGATCAGGGCGCGGCCGGTGGCGATCTGGTCGGCAAAGATGGCGTGAACCTCGTCCACGTTCAGATTATCCAGCGGCTGGTTGACGGTGCGCACGAAATCGTGGCGCAGATCGGCAACCACGCAGCCAAGCGCATTGGTGATGCCGGGGCGGCAGGGCACCAGCACCCGCGGCACTCCGAGTTCACGCGCCAGCGCCGAGGCATGCAGCGGCCCCGCGCCGCCGAATGCGAACAGCGCGAAATCGCGCGGATCGGCCCCCAGCGACAGGGATACCATGCGGATCGCGCCCGCCATCTTCATGTTGGCAATGCGGATCACCGCTTCGGCGGCCTGCATGGCATTCAGGCCCAGCGGCTTGCCCAGCTTTTCGGTGAAAACCGCCTCGACCACGGCGCGGGTCTTGTCGGCATCCGTCCGGCTTTTCACCGGCGGCACCAGCCGGCCCAGCAGCAGATTGGCATCCGAGATTGTCGGCTCCTGCCCGCCCTTGCCATAGCAGATCGGCCCGGGATCGGCCCCGGCGCTTTCCGGCCCGACCTCCAGCAGCCCCGCCGCGTTTACTCGCGCGATCGAGCCGCCGCCGGCCCCGACGGTGCGCACATCCACCATCGGCACATGGATCGGCATGGCATATTCGATCTCGATCTCGTTGCTGACGGCGGCTTCCGCGCCGCGGATCAGCGCCACATCGGTCGAGGTGCCGCCCATGTCATAGGTCAGCAAATCCGGCACCCCGGCCCGCCGCCCGGTATAGGCCGCTGCCATCACGCCCGAGGCCGGCCCCGACATCACCGTCTTGGCCGCCTCGCGCGCCACGATACGGGCCGAGACCATGCCGCCATTGCCGTTCATCACCAGCACGTCATGGGCATAACCCCGCGCCGCCAGCTCGCGCGCCAGCCTATCGACATAGCGTTGCAGCAGCGGCTGGACCGAGGCGTTGACCGCCGCCGTCACGCCGCGTTCATATTCGCGGCTTTCCGACAACAGGGCGTGGCCCAGCGTGATGTGATCGTTCGGCCAGATCGCCGCCACGATCTCAGCCGCGCGGCGTTCATGGGCTGGGTTGGCATAGGCGTGCAGGAAATGGATCACCACCGCCTCGCAGCCTTTGGCCAGCAATTCGCGCGCCGCATCCGACACCGCACCCTCGTCCAGCGCGACATGCACCGCGCCATCGGCCAGGCTGCGCTCCGCCACTTCCAGCCGCAGATCGCGCGGGATGATCGGGCGGAAGGTGCCTTTCATGCCGTAAGGCTGCGGGCGGGTGCGGCGACCGAGTTCCAGCACGTCGCGGAAACCCTTCGTGGTGATCAGCCCGGTCTTTGACAATTTGCGTTCCAGCACCGCGTTGGTGGTGGTGGTGGTGCCATGCACGATCAGCGCCACCGACGGCAGATCGGCCCCGGCCTGGTCCAGCGCGTTCAGCACGCCATATGCCTGGTTGTCCAGTGTCGAAGGCACCTTGGCCAGCCGCACCGAACCGTCACCGGCCAGCATGACCAGATCGGTAAAGGTGCCGCCGACATCGACGCCGACAACCGACCCGCGTTCGCCCTTGCTCATGCACGCTTCCTTCGCTGTTCCTGCGGATCATTTGTATACAAACAAAAACCTCGCGGTCCAGCAAATTGTAGCCCGTTGCATCGCCGCATCTGCCTAACTAGAAGCGGGTGTCCGGTTGGCTGTCCGGGCGTAAACGGCAGAGGATTAGGCAATGACCGGCAACCTGACATTCGAAGACCTGGAGGCCCTTGTGGAAAGCGGCGAGATCGACACCGTGCTGGTCTGCATGGTGGACATGCAGGGCCGCCTTCAGGGCAAACGGTTCCATGCCGGCCATTTCGTCACCAGCGCCTGGCAGGAGACACATTGCTGCAATTACCTGCTGGCCACCGATCTGGAAATGTACACGGTCGAGGGCTTCGCCGCGACCAGTTGGCAGCGCGGCTACGGTGATTATACCCTGCGCCCGGACATGAGCACCCTGCGCCGCGTCGCCTGGCAGGAGGGCACGGCGATGGTGCTTTGCGATGTCTTCGATCACCACGGCCATGCCCCGGTGGCGCATTCCCCCCGCGCCATGCTGAAGGCACAGGTCGCCCGGCTGGAGGCAATGGGCTTCAGCGCCGTTGCCGCGACCGAACTGGAGTTCTTCCTGTTCGAGAAAAGCTACCGCGATCTCCACCGCGACGGCTATCGCGACTTGCAGCCCTTGAGCTATTACAACGAGGATTACAGCCTGACCCTGACCAGCCGCGAAGAAGACGTGATGCGCGCGCTTCGCAACGGCCTGTTCGCCTCCGGCGTGCCCGTGGAAGGCTCCAAGGGCGAGGCCGAGGCCGGGCAGGAGGAACTGAACCTGCGCTACGGCCCGGCGCTGGCCTCGGCGGAATATCACGCGATTGCCAAACATGCGGCCAAGGAAATCGGCTGGCAGAAGGGCCGCGCCGTCAGCTTTCTGCCGAAATGGCATCCTGACCGGGTCGGCTCGGCGGCGCATGTGCATATTTCGCTGTGGTCGGCAGATGGCCTGCCGGCGTTCCACGATCCCGAGGCGGCGCATGGCCTGTCGGCGCTGGGGCGGCAGTTTCTCGGCGGATTGCTGAAATATGCCGATGACCTGACGCTGCTGATGGCGCCTTACGTCAACAGCTACAAGCGGTTCCAGAAGGGCACCTTCGCCCCCACCCGCAAGGTCTGGTCGGTGGATAACCGCACCGCGGCCTACCGCTTGTGCGGCGAAGGATCGGCGGCGGTGCGCGTGGAATGCCGGGTGCCGGGGTCGGACATGAACCCCTACCTGGTGATGGCGGGCATGATCGCCGCCGGTATCGCGGGCATCGAAGAGGGGCTCGATCCCGGCCCCGCCCTGACCGGCGATGCCTATGACGGCAAGGGTGCCAAGATCCCGGCCTCGCTGGACGCCGCGACCGAAGCGTTCCGCGGCTCGCCCCTGCTGCGGGCGGCCTTCGGCGATGCGGTGGTCGATCACTACGCCCATGCCGCCGACTGGGAACAGGAATGCTTCGATAACGCCGTCACCGACTGGGAAATCGCCCGCGGCTTCGAGCGCGCGTGACTATTCCCAGCCGTCGGCGAAACCCTTCGGCACCAGCAGGATATCCTTGCTGACATCGTTCAGGTCACGGTGGCCGCAGAAGGCCATCGACAGGTCCAGTTCCTTGTGCAGCACCTGCAGGGCCGAAGTCACGCCAGCCTCGCCATTGGCCCCGAGGCCATAGATATAGGCCCGCCCGATCATCGTTCCCTTTGCCCCCATCGCATAGGCCTTCAGGATGTCCTGGCCGGTGCGGATGCCGCTGTCGAGATGTACCTCGATCTTGTCGCCGACCGCGTCCATGATCGCCGGCAGGGCGCGGATCGACGAAGGCGCGCCGTCCAACTGCCGCCCGCCGTGGTTGGACACGATGATCGCATCGGCCCCGACCTTGACCGCCTGACGGGCGTCCTCGGCCTCCATGATGCCCTTCAGGATCAGCGGTCCGCCCCACATCTTCTTGATCTTCTTCACCGCTTCCCAGTCAAGCCGCGGATCGAATTGCTGGGCGGTCCATTCCATCAGGCGCGACGGATCGACCACGCCTTCGACATGGCCGACGATATTGCGGAACTCGCGGCGTTTCGTGCCCAGCATGCCAAGGCCCCAGCGGACCTTGGTGGCAAGGTTCAGCATGTTCGCCAGCGTCGGCTTGGGCGGTGCCGACAGGCCGTTCTTCAGATCGCGGTGGCGCTGGCCGAGGATTTGCAGATCCAGCGTCAGCACCAGCGCCGAGCATCTGGCGGCCTTGGCGCGCTCGATGATCGCCTTCAGGAATTTCTCGTCGCGCATCACGTAAAGCTGGAACCAGAAGGGCTTGGTGGTGTGTTCCGCGACATCCTCGATCGAGCAGATCGACATTGTGGACAGGGTGAACGGCACGCCGAATGCCTCGGCCGCCTTTGCCGCCTTGATCTCGCCATCGGCGTGTTGCATCCCGAGCATGCCCACCGGCGCAAGCGCCACCGGCATGGCGTAGTCCTGGCCGATCATCTTCGTTGCCGTGGTGCGGTTCGACATGTCGACAGCAACCCGCTGGCGAAAATGTATCTGCTGGAAATCGCTGGTATTTTCGCGGAATGTCTGCTGCGTCCACGAGCCTGTCTCGGCATATTCATAGAACATTTTCGGCACGCGGCGCTTGTAGAGGCGGTGCAGGTCGTCGATGCAGGTGATGACGGTCATGGGCGGTCTCCGGGGATAATCGGTAATGTTTCTTTACCAATAGATGGAAATTTCTGCAATGCGGCATTTCGGGCGATCCGGCCCCGATCTTTCACCGCAACCTTGCGGAAATCAACCATCCTGTCAGATGCGGCGCGAAGGGCGCTACCGACGCGGCGAGGCCGGTTTAGCGAAGGTGACGGACAGGCCCGGCAAAGCCGCGCCGCTGATCCGGGTCTGCCAGGTTTCGCCGGGGGCAATCGGGCGGGCATCGGTCAGGGTGCCGGTGGTGATCCATTCGCTGGGCTGGATCGGTGCCGCCCCCGGCATGGCCGGGATTTCCGCGATCAGCCGGCGCAAAGCCTGAACCGGCCCGCCCAGCACGTCCGCGCCGCTGCCCGTCAGGGATTGCCCGGGGCCGCTCAGGGTCAGCGTCAGGTCGGCCAATGCCTGCCCGCCATCGGCCAGCAGCGGGGCGGCGTCCTGCAACGGGCCATGCCAGAACGCCGCGTGCATGGCGAAGGCGGCCACGCTGTCGGGCGCGGTGAACCGCCAGCCGGGATAGGCGGACCAGACGATTTCCACCCCATGCGCCACCGCATCGATGCAGGCGGCCAGTGCGGCATCGCTCATGCCCTCATCGGGTGTGGCGCAGAAGCGGAAGGCGATTTCCGGCTCGATCCGGCATTCCGGCAAGGCTGGCAGCACGATCACGCCATCCGCCGGGATCGTCCCGGTACTGGCGCGATACATCCAGCCCCAGACCGGCGCGTGTACATTGTAGATGTCCCAGATAGTGCGGTTGGTGAAACCGATCTTGCGCCCTGCAGCCTGCTCGCCCCGCGCCAGCCTCTGGCGGTGCATGTCGGCGGCGATGGCATAGCCTGCATTCAGATCGAATGCGGGCATGTCGCGGCTGGGCGGGTCGATCTGCTGGCCGGTATCGAAGGCCGCCAGCAGCCGTGCGGCAATACCGCCCATCCGATCAGGCCCGGTGCGCGCCATCGGCCAGCCCGCGCACGAAATCCAGCACCTCCGCCACCGGGCGGCCATTGCCGATCAGATCGACGATGGCCGAGCCGACAACCACGCCATCCGCCACCCGCGCAATCGCCTCGGCGGATTCGGGCGTCTTGATGCCGAAGCCGACGACCACCGGAATATCCGTGGATGCCTTGATTCGCGCCACTTCCGGCGCGACGATCCCGGCATTAGCCTCGGCAGCACCGGTGATGCCGGTGATCGAGACGTAATAGAGAAACCCCGAGGTATTCTGCAGCACCTTCGGCAGGCGGCGGGCATCGGTTGTCGGGGTGGCAAGGCGGATGAAGTTCATGCCTGCGGCACTGGCGGGCAGGCACAGTTCCTCGTCTTCCTCGGGCGGCAGGTCGACCACGATCAGCCCGTCGATCCCGGCCTTGCCTGCATCCTTCAGGAACGCCGCGACGCCATGCGAATAGATCGGGTTGTAATATCCCATCAGCACGATGGGCGTGGTCCGGTCGGTCTTGCGAAACTCGGCCGCCAGCGCCAGCGTCCGCTTCAGCGTCATGCCGCCTTCCAATGCGCGCTGGCCGGCCAACTGGATGGTCGGGCCGTCGGCCATCGGATCGGTGAACGGCAGGCCCAGTTCGATCACATCGACACCCGCGCCCGGCAGGCCCTTCACCACCGCCAGCGAAGTGTCGTAATCGGGATCACCCGCCATCACATAGGCGACAAAGGCCTTTTTGCCCTCGGCCTTCAGGCGCTGAAAGGTGGCGTCGATTCTGGTCATGGTATCCCTCGTTTTCTGGCCGGGACGGTTTGCGACATGGGGGCGGGAAAATCAATGGGCAAAGGCGGGCGGGCATTCGGCCTCTGGCCTCTTGCCATGCGGGGGGCTAACACGTCTGCATGAACCTCGCCGCGCTCAGCTATCGTGATTTCCGCATTTACGTCTCGGGCAACCTGTTTGCCCTGAACGGCATGTTGATGCAGCGGCTGACAATCGGCTGGCTGGCCTGGGACCTGACGCAATCGGCCAGCTTCGTCGGCCTTGTCGCCTTCGTCAATTTCGTACCGACAGTGCTGACCGGGCCGGTCTTCGGGGTGCTGATCGACCGCGCCGATGTCAAGCGGGCGGCGCTGGCAACCCAGACCTCGCTGCTCGTGCTGGCCATGCTGTTATTCGCGAGCTTCCGGCTGGACATGCTTGGCCCGGTCCTGCTGACCGTGTTTTCGCTTCTGCTGGGGGTGGTTGCCTCGGCGCATAACCCGGTGCGCATGTCGCTGGCGCCGCGCCTGGTGGCGCGGGCGGCGGTGCCGTCGGTGGTGACGCTGGTGGCGATCAACTTCAACCTCGCGCGGCTGACCGGCCCGGCGCTGGCGGGCTGGATCATCGCAGGCTGGGGCATCGGCGTGGCGATGGTCGTGCCGGCCTTGTGCTACCTGCCGTTCATCATGGCGCTGTCGCGGCTGAACCCCCGCGAGCGCAGCCGCCCGGTCGCCAAGGCGACATTCCTTGGCGCGCTCACCGAAGGGGTGCGCCACGCCGCGGGCCACCGCCATATCCGCGACGCGATCATCGCCACCGGCATTTTCGCCTTCGTCATCCGCGGCACGCTGGAAATCCTGCCGGTGCTGGCGGACGGGGTGTTCGCCAAGGGGGCTGCCGGGCTGGGGCTTCTGACCTCGGCGGCGGGTCTCGGGGCGGTGATGGCGGGGCTGTTCAAGGCGCTGACGCCGGGCCAGAGCACCTCGCGCCTGCCACGCGGGGCGCTGTTGCTGACGCTGATCGGCATCGGCGCGGTCGGCTTGCTGGGGATGTCGCAAAGCTGGGAATTGTCGCTGGCGCTGGTGGTCTGGCTGGGCTTTGCCTCGTCGGTATCCGGCATCTCGATGCAGACGGCGATCCAGATCGACCTTGACGATGATCTGCGCGGCCGGGTGATGAGCCTCTGGGCGATGGTCGGCATCGGCGCGGCGGCGGTCGGGGCGATGGTGCTGGGCCTGCTGGTGGACCTGGTCGGTTTTGCGCCGACGCTGGGCCTGGCCGGTGCGGCGGGCGTGGTGCTGCTGGGCGCACTGATCGCGCGGTTGCGCTAGGGCGCGAACGCCCCTATGAAGCGGCGCGGATTTCCCGAAGTGACGGAGTAATGTGATGGGGTTCAAGACCGGTATCGTGGGCCTGCCCAATGTGGGCAAATCGACCCTGTTCAACGCCCTGACGCGGACGGCGGCGGCGCAGGCGGCGAATTTCCCGTTCTGCACCATCGAACCCAATGTCGGCGAAGTGGCGATGCCGGATGCGCGGCTGGACAAGCTCGCGGCGATTGCCGGCTCCAAGCAGATCATCCCGACGCGGATGACCTTCGTCGATATCGCCGGGCTGGTGAAGGGCGCCTCCAAGGGCGAAGGGCTGGGCAACCAGTTCCTGGCCAATATCCGCGAATGCGACGCCATCGCGCATGTGCTGCGGTGTTTCGAGGACGATGACGTCACCCATGTCGAAGGCCGGGTCGATCCGGTGGCCGATGCCGAGGTGATCGAGACCGAGCTGATGATCGCCGACATGGAATCCATCGAAAAACGGCTGGCCAATCTCAGCCGCAAGATCAAGGGCGGCGACAAGGCCTCGCTGGAGGCCGACGCGCTGCTGCGCCGGGCGCTGGCGGCGCTGGAGGCGGGCAAGCCCGCGCGTTCGGTCGAGATTTCCGCCGACGAAGCCAAGGGCTGGGCGATGCTGCAATTGCTGACCGCCAAGCCGGTCCTGTTCGTGTGCAACGTGGACGAGGCCGATGCCGCAACCGGCAATGCGCTGTCCGAACGGGTGGCGGCAATGGCGGCGGAACAGGGGGCCGGTTCGGTGGTGATCTCGGCCGCGATCGAGGAAGAAATCAGCCAGCTTGACGATGCCGAACGCGATGAATTCCTGGCCGAGATGGGGCTGGCCGAGGCGGGCCTCGACCGGCTGATCCGCGCCGGATACGAATTGCTGCAATTGCAGACCTATTTCACCGTCGGCCCGAAAGAGGCCCGCGCCTGGACCATCCGCAAGGGCACGCCCGCGCCACAGGCCGCCGGTGTGATCCACGGCGATTTTGAAAAGGGCTTCATCCGGGCGGAAACCATCGCTTATGACGATTTCATCGCCTGCGGCGGCGAGCAAGCGGCGAAAGAGGCCGGCAAGATGCGCGCCGAGGGCAAGGCCTATATCGTCAAGGACGGCGATGTGCTGCATTTCCTGTTCAATACCTGACAGCCCGCTACCCCAACTCGGCTGCATTCGCGGCAAATCCACCGCATATGGCGGCGGCGTCTTCAGCCGCTGTTAAGCCTGACCCGGCAGTCTTTCCCTTGCGTGGGGGCGCAGTGCTTGGGAGCCAGGGGTGGCAAACTTCACACATGTGTCCACGTTCGTGGGCGGCCCGTTCGTGCATTCGGACGGTATCACCGACCTTGTGGTTGCCGGGGTGAATGGCAATCCCAGGCTCTACTCGGCCTCCTATGCCAGCGGCGGTTTGCAGGCGCTGGCCCTGCACGAAGGGGCGGCGGCGATCTTTCACGATGCCCTTGGTGCGGGGCCGACACGCGGTACCTACGGGGTGTGCGATCTGGCCTTCGGCAACGTCAAGGGCGCTGAAATCCTGATCCCGGCGGGCAAGTTCGACGATGCCGTCGCCTATCATGTGCTGGATGCCGATGGCGGGTTTGATACGGTGATGCCGGTGGACGGCACCGCCGCGCAACTGGCCCGCTTCACACATGCGGAGGTCGTGCGCTATGCCAGCAAATCCTTCCTGTTCGCCAGCCAGGCCGGGGAATCCGGCTTCCAGAGGTTCAATATCCGCGCCGATCTGAGCACGATCTACCGCCACACCCAGGAGGATGAGCCGGACATGTTCCTTGGCGACATCTCGGCGATGGAATCGCTCAGGGTCGGGCGGCGCAGCTTCCTGTTCACCGCCTCGGCGATGGATGCGGGCATCCACAGCTTCCAGATCACCTCGGTCGGGGAAACGGTGCTGCGCGACAGCGTGGCCCCCGGTGACCGGTCGGGCTTTGCCCGTGTCAGCGTGCTGGAAACGGTTCATTCCGGCAAGAACAACTTCCTGCTGGTCGGCTCGGCGGGGACCGATTCGATCACCGTCTACCGCCTCAGCAATACCGGGCATCTGACGGAGACCGATCACCGCCAGGACAGTCTGGAAACCCGCTTCGACAATATCGCGGCCCTGACCGCGTTCGAGCATTCCGGCCGGGCCTTCGTGCTGGCGGGTGGTTCCGATGACGGGTTGACCCTGTTCGAGATCAGCCCGAACGGGCGTCTGTTCCTGCTGGCGGTGGTGGCCGACGAGTTGGCAACCACGCTGAACAACGTGCAGGCCATCGCGGTGCAGGCCTTTGACAGCGATGTTCAGGTCTTTGCCGCCGGCAGCGGCGAGGCCGGCATCACCCAGTTCCGCGTTGACCTTGGCGATATAGGCACGCTGATCGAGGGCACCGGGCGGCGCGAGGTTCTGAGCGGTGGCGATGGCAATGACCTGGTACTGGGCAAGAAGGGCCGCGACACGCTGCACGGCGGTGCGGGCGACGACAGGCTGATGGATGGTGTCGGCAAGGACGTGATGTATGGCGGACCCGGTGCCGATGTCTTCGTGTTCCAGAAGGATGGCGTGTCCGACACGGTGAAGGATTTCGTCTTTGGCGAGGATCGGCTGGATCTGTCTGATTACGACCGGCTCTATCATATCTCGTCGCTTGAGATCGTCACGCTGTCCTGGGGCTTCCGCATCCATGTCCAGGGCGAGACAATCCGGATCGAACAGGATTTCCCCGAAAACACCGCGCCGCCGGAATTTACCCAGGACGATTTCATCTTCTGAGGCGCATTGCCTTGGCGATGCCGCCCGGCTAGAGCCTTGGTATCGCAGGGCCGGAGGTGTAATGGGACTGAACCGCGAACTGGACGGCTTTGTCGTCGTTTCCGTCGAACAGGCGGTGGCGGCACCTTATTGCAGCCTGCTGCTGGCGGATGCCGGGGCGCGGGTGATCAAGGTGGAACGCCCCGAGGGGGATTTTTCCCGGCTTTACGATCAGGGTGCCAAGGGCCAGAGCACCTGGTTCGCATGGATGAACCGGGGCAAGGAATCCGCCGTTCTGGACTTCACGGCACCCGGGGACGCGGCCTTGTTGCGGCGCATGATCGCGCGCGCGGATGTGTTTTTGCACAATCTCGCCCCCGGTGCGCTGGACCGGCGCGGCTTTGATGCCGCCGCGCTTCGGGCGCTCAATCCGGGGCTGATCAACCTTCAGATCGCGGGCTACGGCACCACCGGGGCGGCAGCCGAGATGAAGGCCTATGATTTTCTGGTACAGGCGGAAAGCGGCGTTTGCGCGGTTACCGGCACGCCCGAACAGCCCTCGCGGGTCGGCGTGTCGCTTTGCGATATCGCCACCGGGCTGACGGCGTTTTCGGCGATCCTGCGGGCGCTGCTGCAGCGCAGCCGCACCGGCGAGGGGGTGGACCTGACGATTTCCATGTTCGACGTGCTGGCGGAATGGATGAACATGCCGCTGCTGGCGCATCGCTACATGGCGGCCAAGCCGGAACGGATGGGCCTGACGCATGCGCTGCTGTCGCCCTACGGGGCCTATAGCTGCGCCGATGGCAGCCAGATCCTGATCGCGATCCAGAACAACCGCGAATGGGCGGGGTTCTGCAAAAACGTGCTCGACCGCCCGGACATGGCGGAGGACCCGCGCTTTGCCTCCAACGCCGACCGGGTGGCGCATCGCATTGATGTGGACAATGCGATCAATCAGGTGTTCGCCAGCCACGACCGCGAGGCGCTGGCAAAGATCCTGCAATCGGCGCGGATCGCATGGTCGCGCCTGAATACGGTGGAGGATCTGTCGAACCACCCGCTGTTGCGGCAGGCTCAGGCGCGGTTCGGCGATGCGGTGGTCGATCTGGTGGACCTGCCGGTCAGAACCGACAATCCCCGCCCCGAAGAGGTGCCGTCGCTCGGCCAGCACAGCGCGGCGATCCGGGCGGAGTTTGGCTGAGACACCCTCTAACGCCGAACCACCCCCCGCACCAGGCTTGCCAGCAACAGCAACGCCAACGCCGCGACCACGATGCTGGGGCCGGTCGGGGTGTCGAACCGGAACGATCCCGCCAGCCCGGCCAGTGCCGCCATCGCGCCGGTGAGTGCCGCCAGCACCGCCATCCGCTCGGGCGTGCCTGACCCAAGCCTTGCGGTTGCGGCGGGGATGATCAGCAATGCGGTGATCAGAAGCGCCCCGACCACCTTGATCGCCACCGCCACCAGCACCGCCAGCGCCAGCGTGAACAACAGCCCCTCGCGGGCCGGATTGCGGCCATGCGCCAGCGCCAGTTCCCGATCGAGCGAGGCCATCAGCAGCCCCGGCCAGCGCCAGATCAACAGCCCGAGGCTGGCCGCCACGCCGCCCCAGATCACCGCCAGATCGCCGCGGGTGACGGCCAGGATATCGCCCACCAGATAGCCCATCAGATCGACCCGAACGCCGTTCAGCAGCGACACCGCCACCAGCCCCAGCGCCAGCGCGGCATGCGCCGACACCCCCAGCAATGTATCGGGATGATGCAGCCGTCCGGCGGCGGCCAGAACCACGGCGGCAACGCCAAGTGCCGCCACCAGCACGCCAAGGAACACCGGCAGGTCCACCGCCAGCGCCAGCGCCACGCCCAAAAGGGCGGCATGAGAGATCGTGTCGCCGAAATAGACCATCCGCCGCCAAAGCACGAAACAGCCCAGCGGCCCGGCGGCCACGGCAATTCCGACCGCCGCCAGCGCCACCCGCAGAACGAACTCATCCGGCATGGTCGTGCCCCGCATGGTCATGCGCGTGATCGTGTTCGTGGCGGTAAAGCGCCAGCGCGCCTTCGGTGCCGTGGCCGAACAACCGGCGATATTCCGGCGCGGCGGACACGATTGTCGGCGTGCCTTCGCAGCAGACATGGCCGTTCAGGCAGATCACCCGGTCGGACGCGCTCATCACCACATGCAGATCGTGGCTGACCATCAGGATGGCGCAGCCAAGGTCGCGGCGGACATCCTCGACCAGCCGGTAAAACCCGGCGACGGCGGGCTGGTCCAGGCCCTGTGCGGCCTCGTCCAGGATCAGCAGATGCGGCCTGCCGATCAGTGCATGTGCCAGCAGGACGCGCTGCAACTGGCCGCCGGACAATTCCGCGACCTGGCGCGTCAGGACATCCCGAAGCCCGAGGCGTTCCACGATGGCATCGCGTTCGGCCTGCGGCACCCGGCTGCCCAGGCGCAGGAATCGCTCCACGCTCATCGGAAAGGCCTGATCCAGATGCAGCTTTTGCGGCACATAGCCGATCTTCAGCCCCTTGCGGCGGGTGATCGTGCCGGTTTGCGGGCCGAGTGCCCCGATCAGGCATTTCAGGAACGAGGATTTGCCCGAGCCGTTCGGCCCGACAATGGTGACGATCTCGCCCGGTTGGATGGCAAAGTCGATATCGTGCAGGATGCGGCGGCTATCGGCGCTGAAGCCAAGGCCGGACACCGTGATCAGGGCATCGCTCATGCCGCCTCGCGGTCGCGGCAGGTGGTGCAGAGGCCGGTGATCTCGACCACGCGCGAGCGCACCTCGAATCCCAGTGCGGCGGCCTGTTGGTCGATCCCGGCGGCGATACCGGCCAACGGGGTTTCGGCCACCTTGCGGCAGGACTGGCAGATCAGGAACGCCGCCTCGTGCCCGGGTTGAGGCACGGCGCAGGCGGTGAAGGCATTCAGGCGCTCCAGCCGGTGCACGAAACCATGCGCGGCCAGAAACTCCAGCGCGCGGTAAACCACAGGCGGCTGGCTGCCCAGACCTTCGGCTGCCAGCCGCTCCAGAATGTCGTAGGCACCGAGGGCGCGGTGGCTTTCCAGCAGGATTTCCAGCACCCGGGCACGTACCGCGGTCAGCCTCAGGCCCGCGCGGCGGCAATGCTCGCGCGCCTCGCTCATACCGCCAAGGGCGCAGCGGCGGTGATCGTGGTGCTCGAAGATATTGCTGTTTGCGGGGGGCATCGAAGCCTCGCTATTGTTATTGTATAACATATCATTTATAGCCGCCGCCAGATTGAAATGGCAAGCGGGATCGTCGGGATGTTTTTCAGGATTTGGGCCTTGCTGGCCATGCTGGTGGCCGGTGCCGGGATGGCGCGGGCAGAGCTGGTCATCGTTACCGATATCGCACCGGTCAGCGCGTTGCTGCGGGATGTGACGGGTGCGCCGCCGCGCCAGATTCTGCCCGACGCGGTATCGCCGCATGATTTCGCGCTGCGGCCATCGGACATGCGGCTGTTGCAGGAGGCCGATCTGATCGTCTGGCTTGGCCCGCAGGCCAGCCCCGGCCTCGCCAAGGCGATGCAGCGCATTGATTTTGCCGACAAGGCGCTGGACCTGTCCGCAGTTCCCGGCACCTTTCACCTGCCGGTGCGCCGGGCCGGGCGATTTGGCCGTGCGGGTGATGCCGGCGGCACCGATCCGCATCTGTGGCTGGACCCGGACAATGCCCGCCTCTGGGCCGCGGCGATTGCGGCGCGGCTGGCCTTGCTGGACCCGGCGAGAGCGGGTTCATACGACGTGGGCCTTGCGCGGCTGGCGGCGGCGCTGGACGCGGTTGAGGATGCAGCAAAGGCAAGGCTGGGCCGCGACGGGGCCGCGCCCTATCTGCAATTCCACGATGCCTTCCAGTATTTTGAACGGCATTTCGGATTGCAGCCACTGGGGGCGGCAACTGCCGGCGACGAGGAAAGCCTGAGCCTTGGCATCGTCGCCGATCTGCGCAGCCTGTTGGCCGAACAGCCGGGCGCATGCCTGTTCCTGTCCGACGCGAACGAGCAAAGGCGTGCGGCGGCGTTGCTGGACAATATGCGCATCGGCTGGCTGGATGCGCTGGGGCGCACGCTTCCGGCATCGGGATACAGCTATCCCGACCTGATCGCGGCCAATGCAGAAGGCTTTACGGCCTGCCTTTATCCCGCAGATTGAAGTCTGCGGGACAAAGCAAGAGGCCAGGTTCTACATATCAAGGCATTCCGCCACTTCGACGGACCCCGAGCCGTCCTTGACCATCGGACAGCCCTTGGCCATCGCCACGGCCGCCTTGATATCGGCGGCATTGACCAGCGAATAGCCCGAGATCGGGTTCGCTCCGCCATCCCCGGCGACGCCGGATTTGCTGACGGTTTGCGACATTCCGGCAGGATGACCGCCATCGACCACCGCCGCCCCGAGGCCGGTGAACCAGGCCATCCAGGCCTGCATGGCCTTCTGGCCTTCTTCCGGGCTGTCGGGGGCCTTGCCGCCGTGATAGGCGAAAATGAATTTCGGCATTGTCTGTTCTCCCTGTTGTTATGGTTGGTTGGTGAGTCTTTCCAGTTTCCGCAGCGACGATGTCCAGCCCTGATTGTGGTTCTGCGCCGCCTCGTCGGTTGCCAGTTGCTGGTGGTGCAGCGTGAACTGCGTGGTGCCATCGCCGTTATCGGCCAGCGTGATCGTCACATGGCTTTCGTCGCCGCGCCGGTCGGCCTCGTCATGCCAGGCCCAGGTGAAGCCGACCGAATGCGGCGGCGTCACATGCGTGACCTGCCCGGACACCTTGTAGCGCTGGCCCTCGGCATTCATCATCACCGAATGCCAGGGGCCGGTGCGGCTGAAATCGAGCGCCGCATCGGGCAGGCTCATGCCTTCCGGCCCCCACCATTTCGCCAGGTCTCCGGCTTTGGTGACAAAGCTGAAAACGCGTGCAATCGGGGCGTTCAGGCGGCGCTCAATCTTCACTTCGCTCATGTCGGATCCCTCGCCTCAAGCGCGCGTTCCAGCCGGTCGAGGCTGGTTTCCCAGAATTTGCGGTGATATTCGACCCATGCGCTGACCGCCTGCAACGCCTCGGGCGCGACCGAGTAGATCCGCCTTTGCGCAGCGATACGGCGGCGGATCAGCCCGGCCCGGTGCAGCACCTTCAGGTGCCGCGAGATTGCGGGGGCGGTGATATCGGCGACATCCAGCAATTGCCCGGCGCTCTGATCGCCGCGTTCCAGCAGGCGTTCGACGATGGCAAATCGCGTCGCGTCGCCAAGCGCGGCAAAGGTGTCGGGGAGGGTCGGGTTTTTAATTTCCATTAATGTTAATTAAAGGAATGCACAAATAGAGTCAAGTTCAGGATTGTTGCCAGCACCCTTGCCGCTGCGGCGGCGACCTGTCACCAATCAGGACCAGAGACCTGCCAGGCGGAGAGAAAATGCCAGAATTCGGACCAGAACAGATGCGCGACCTGCTGGCCGGGGTGTTCGCACCCTGGGTTCAGGATTTGCAGATCACACCCGTTGCGCAATCCGCCGATGGCGCGAAATTCCTTGTACCGGAAAACCCAAGGCTGGTGCGTGGCGGCGGCGGCGGGATGAAGGTTTTCTGCGGCCAGGCGGTGGCGGCGGTGGCGGATACCGCCTCGGTGCTGACATTGTGCGCGGTGAACGGGCGGTTTCGCAATTGCACCACGGTCGATCTGACCACGCATTTCCTGCGCCCGATGGGGCTGGGCGATGTCGAGGTGCGGGTTGACGTGGTGTCGAACGGGCGGCGAATGGCCGTGACCCGTGCCGAATTGCGCGCGGCGGGGGCGGAAAAACCGGCGGCCACAGCGACCTGCGCCTTCGCCTATCTGGAAGACTGATCGCCGCGTCCCGGCGCACCCCGGCGGGATTCCTCTTGACCGCTTCGGCCTGATATGGTCGGGTATCTTTGACCATATGGTCGAAAAACCCGAGAGGCCGCAAAGGCCCGGCGGACGCACAGGGAGCAAGACATGCCGGCACCAAGCGACAACATGAAAATCAATGCCGACCGCCTGTGGGATTCGCTGATGGAAATGGCGAAGATCGGCCCGGGAATTGCCGGCGGCAACAACCGCCAGACCCTGACCGACGCCGACAGCGAAGGCCGGCATCTGTTCCGCAAATGGTGCGAGGATGCGGGCATGACGATGGGTGTCGACACCATGGGCAACATGTTCGCGCGGCGCGAGGGCACGGACCCGGACGCGCTGCCGGTCTATGTCGGCAGCCATCTTGATACACAGCCGACCGGCGGTAAATACGACGGTGTGCTGGGGGTGCTGGGGGGCCTGGAGATCATCCGCTCCCTGAATGATCTGGGCGTTAGAACCCAGCACCCCATAATTGTCGTGAACTGGACCAACGAGGAAGGCACAAGGTTCGCGCCCGCGATGCTGGCCTCGGGCGTGTTCGCGGGCGTGCTGGCCGAGGATTGGGCCAAGGACCGGGTCGATGCCGATGGCAAGCGGTTCGGTGACGAGCTGAAGCGGATCGGCTGGGAAGGTGACGAGCCGGTCGGTGCTCGCAAGATGCACGCCTTGTTCGAGTTGCATATCGAACAGGGCCCGATCCTGGAGGCCGAGGATAAGCTGATCGGCGTGGTCACCCACGGCCAGGGCCTGCGCTGGGTGCAATGCACCGTCACCGGCAAGGGCCAGCATACCGGCTCGACCCCGATGCGGATGCGCCGCAATGCCGGGCGCGGACTGGCGCAGATCACCGAATTGACGCATGAAATCGCGATGCAGCACCAGCCGAACGCGGTGGGGGCGATCGGGCATATTGATGTCTACCCCAACAGCCGCAACATCATTCCCGAGAAGGCGGTGTTCACGGTGGATTTCCGCAGCCACGAGCTTGACACCCTGAACGGCATGGTAGCCGAGTTGCTGGAAAAGGCCCCGGCGATCTGCGAGGCACTGGGCTGCGAATTCGAGGCCGAGATCGTCGGCCAGTTCGACCCGCCCGCCTTCGATGAAACCTGTGTTTCGGCGGTGCGATCCGCTGCAGAACGGCTTGGCTATTCGCATATGGACATCATCTCGGGCGCCGGCCACGACGCTTGCTGGATCAACCGGGTGGCACCAACCGCAATGGTGATGTGCCCCTGCGTGGACGGGTTGAGCCATAACGAGGCCGAGGAGATTTCCCGCGAATGGGCCGCAGCGGGCGCGAATGTGCTGATGCATGCGGTGGTGGAGACGGCGGGGGTCGAGGGGTGAGCGCAGGCGGAAGTCAGATCGCAGTCCCGGATTTACTCCGGGACCTCCCCCATAGCCGCACCACAAGAGGCCCCGGAGTATATCCGGGGCGGCGTTCACGCGTCGTTAACCGCCTTGCACCACGCTGGAGCGATGGCGTTCTACACCTATATCATGGCCTGCCGGTCGAACACGGCGATATATATCGGGGTCACCGGCAACCTGCCGCAGCGCGTCATGCAGCATCGCTCGGGTGCCGGATCGACCCATACCGCGAAATACCGGATCACCAAGCTGGTCTGGTTCGAGGCCCACGAAGACTTGTCCGAGGCGATTGCCCGCGAACGCAAGCTGAAACGCTGGCGTCGGGCCTGGAAAAATGCATTGATCGCCGAAACAAACCCAAACTGGTCCGACCTGAGCATGGAGGCCTCGTTCACCTGAGGTCCCGGATCAGGCCCGGGACTGCGACGTGAAGGAGGTTTCCCCATGACCAAAGTCATCAAGAACGGCACCGTCTGCACCGCCGACCGTACCTGGAAGGCCGATGTGCTGATCGACGGCGAGGTGATCAAGCAGATCGGCGAGAACCTGAAAGGCGACGAATATATCGACGCCGAGGGTGCCTATGTGATCCCCGGCGGCATTGATCCGCACACCCATCTGGAAATGCCCTTCATGGGCACCACGGCGGCGGAAACCTTTGAATCCGGCACCTGGGCGGCGGCGGTTGGCGGCACCACCATGATCGTGGATTTCTGCCTGCCGGGCGCGGATGGCTCGATCAAGAACGCGATCCACGAATGGCATCGCAAATCCGCGCCGCAGATCTGCTCGGATGTCGGCTATCACATGGCGATCACCGGCTGGGACGAGAATGTCTTCAACGAGATGAAGGACGCCGTTGAAATGGGCGTCAACTCGTTCAAGCATTTCATGGCCTACAAGGGCGCCCTGATGATCGAGGACGACGAAATGTTCGCCTCGTTCAAGCGCTGCGCCGAACTTGGTGCGCTGCCGATGGTACATGCCGAGAACGGCGATCTGGTGGCGGCCCTGCAGGAGAAATACTTCAACCTCGGGATCACCGGCCCGGAAGGCCACGCCTATTCCCGCCCGCCGGAACTGGAAGGCGAGGCCGCCAACCGCGCCATCACCATTGCAGATACCGCCGGCGTGCCCTTGTACATCGTGCATGTCAGTTGCGAACAGACCCACGAAGCGATCCGCCGCGCCCGCCAGAAGGGGATGCGGGTCTATGGCGAACCGCTGATCCAGTTCCTGACGCTGGACGAGTCGGAGTATTTCAACAAGGACTGGGACCATGCCGCGCGGCGGGTGATGTCGCCGCCCTTCCGCTCCAAGGATCATCAGGACAGCCTGTGGGCCGGGCTGCAATCGGGATCGCTGCAGGTGGTGGCCACGGACCACGCTGCCTTCAACACCGAACAGAAACGCGCCGGTCGCAACGATTTCCGCATCATCCCCAACGGCTCGAACGGGCTGGAGGAACGCCTTGCCGTGCTCTGGACCGAAGGCGTGGAAACCGGGCGGCTGACGCCGAACGAATTTGTCGCCGCAACCTCGACCAATGTGGCGAAAATCCTGAACATCTATCCCCGCAAGGGGGCCATCGTCGAAGGCGCGGATGCCGATATCGTGGTCTGGGACCCGAAGATTTCCAAGACGATTTCACCGGCGAACCACCATTCGGTGCTGGATTACAACGTGTTCGAGGGCTTCAACGTCTCGGCCCAGTCGCGCTTCACCCTGTCGCGCGGCGAGGTGATCTGGGCCTGGGGCCAGAACTCGCAGCCCCAGCCCGGACGCGGCAAGTTCATCCCCCGCCCGGCCTTTCCATCGGCCCACAGCGCGCTGTCGAAATGGAAGGAACTGACCGCACCGAAGATGATCAAGCGCGATCCTCTGAACATTCCGGCAGGGATTTGATGGCGGAAAACCCGGCGCGGCCACCAGCACAAGGACAGGACAAGACGTGAGCGACGCCGTCATCAAAGCCGAGGCCCTGAGCCTGACCTTCCAGACCAATGACGGCCCGGTTCATGCCCTGAAGGACATCAACCTTGAGATCGGCAAGGGCGAGTTCGTGTCCTTCATCGGCCCGTCCGGCTGCGGCAAGACCACGTTTCTCAGATGCGTCGCCGCCCTGGAAACCCCGACCGCCGGGTCGCTGACGGTCAACGGCCTCAGCCCGGATGACGCACGCCGCGCGCGGGCCTATGGCTATGTCTTTCAGGCGGCGGGCCTTTATCCCTGGCGCACCATCGGCGGCAATATCCGCCTGCCGCTGGAAATCATGGGCTACAGCCGGGCCGAACAGGCCGCCCGCGTGAAGCAGGTGCTGGACCTGGTCGATCTGGCCGGGTTCGAGAAGAAATTCCCCTGGCAATTATCCGGCGGCATGCAGCAACGTGCCTCGATTGCGCGCGCGCTGGCGTTCGATGCCGATATCCTGCTGATGGACGAGCCCTTCGGGGCACTGGACGAGATCGTCCGCGATCATCTGAACGAACAATTGCTGGCGCTCTGGGCCAAGACGGAAAAGACCATCGGTTTCGTCACCCATTCGATCCCCGAAGCGGTGTATCTGTCGACCCGGATCGTGGTGATGTCGCCGCGTCCGGGGCGGATCGCCGATATTATCACCTCGACCCTGCCGCGCGAACGTCCCCTCGATATCCGCGACACGCCGGAATTCCTGGCCATCGCGCACCGGGTCCGCGAGGGCCTGAGGGCAGGGCATGCCTATGATGATTGAGCACGCTTCGTCCGGGGAATGTTCGCCCCGGAATATTCCCGGAACAAGGTTGGAGGCGCGGGCATGACCTGGATGCGCCAGCATCTGATGCCGGTATTGACCGTGGTCGCGGCGATCATCGCCCTCTGGTATGCCGGGGCGGTGGCGCTGAATGCGCCCTGGGCTTACGATCAGGCGAAACGCGCCGACCGCGATCTGTCGTTTTCAGCACTGGTGGCCGAGACCTGGAGCCAGGACAAACCCAAGCTGCCCGCCCCGCATCAGGTGGTGGCGGAAATCTGGAAGACCTCCGGCGACATGGTTCTGCGCGGCAAGGCGTTTTCCAAGCGCAGCCTGGTCTTTCACGGCTGGATCACCCTGTCGGCAACCATGCTGGGCTTCATCCTCGGTACCGGTTTCGGTATCCTGCTGGCCATCGGCATCGTCCATAACCGGGCGATGGACATGAGCGTGATGCCCTGGGTGATTGCCAGCCAGACCATCCCGATCCTAGCCATCGCGCCGATGGTGGTGGTGGTGATGAACTCGATCGGTTTTGCCGGGCTGGTGCCGAAATCCATCATCTCGATGTATCTGTCGTTCTTTCCGGTGGTGGTCGGCATGACCAAGGGCCTGCGCTCGCCCGACGCGATGGAGATGGACCAGATGCGCACCTGGAATGCCGGGGCGTGGAAGACGCTGATCAGCCTCAGGCTGCCGTCGTCCATGCCGTATCTGTTCACCTCGTTGAAAGTCGCCATCGCGGCCTCGCTGGTCGGTGCCATCGTCGGTGAATTGCCGATCAATCAGGATGGCGGGCTTGGGGCGCGGATGCTGGTCGGGTCCTATTACGGCCAGACCATCCAGATCTGGAGCGCACTCCTGACCGCGGCTGCGCTGGCCGCCTGTCTGGTCGGGCTGGTCGGGCTGGTGCAGGGAATCACCCTGAGGCGGATGGGGATGGCGCGATGATCTGGGTCGTGGCGACAATCCTGTTCTGGCTGGTGGCCTGGTGGATCAACCTGAAACTGTCCCATCGGCCACGCACAAGGCTGACATCGTTCCTGGTGCCGGGATTGTTCGGCATCACTCTTTTGATCCTGTGGGAGGGCATGGTGCGCGGCTTCGCCATCAACCCGGTCCTGTTGCCGGCCCCCAGCGCGATTGGCCTGGCTTTTGCCACCAGCCTGCCTGTCCTGTGGGTCGATTTCGTTCAGACCTTCGTGAAGGGGGCGTTGTCGGGCTATGCGATCGGGTGCAGCGCGGCATTCCTGATTGCAATCGCGGTCGACCGCTCGCCCTTCTTACAACGCGGCCTGCTGCCGGTTGGCAATTTCGTGGCCGCCCTGCCGATCATCGGCATGGCCCCGATTCTGGTCATGTGGTTCGGTTTTGACTGGCAGTCGAAATCCGCCGTCGTGGTGGTGATGGTATTCTTTCCGATGCTGGTCAACACCGTGCAGGGGCTTCAGGCCAGCGACCACATGCAGCGCGATTTGATGCAGACCTATGCCGCCTCGTATCCGCAGGCGCTGATGAAATTGCGGTTGCCGGCAGCCATGCCGTTCGTGTTCAATGGATTGAAAATATGCACGACACTGGCGCTGATCGGCGCTATCGTGGCCGAGTTCTTCGGCTCGCCGATCAAGGGCATGGGCTTTCGGATTTCGACCGAGGTCGGACGCCTGGCGCTGGATATGGTCTGGGCGGAAATCGCGGTCGCGGCCCTGGCCGGGAGCGCGTTTTATGGCTGCGTTGCGGTGATCGAGAAGGCAGTAACATTCTGGCACCCCTCGCAGAGACGAGGCTGAGCACAAACTTTAACCAACCGGGAGAAAACACATGAAGAAACTGATGACAACCGCACTGGCGGGCGCACTGGCGCTTGGGGCTGGTATTGCCCAGGCGGCCGATGACGTGACGCTGCAACTGAAATGGGTCACCCAGGCGCAGTTTGCCGGCTATTACGTTGCGCTCGATCAGGGCTTTTACGAAGCCGAGGGCCTGAATGTCACGATCAAGCCGGGCGGCCCGGACGTGGCACCGGCACAGGTGATCGCCGGTGGCGGTGCCGATGTCGTGCTGGACTGGATGCCGTCGGCGCTGGCCAGCCGCGAAAAGGGGCTGGACCTGGTCAATATCGCCCAGCCGTTCAAATCCTCGGGCATGATGCTGACCTGCCGCAAGGATGCGGGCGTCGCCTCGCCGGCCGATTTTGCCGGCAAGACGCTGGGCGTCTGGTTCTTCGGCAACGAATATCCGTTCCTGAGCTGGATGTCCAAGCTGGGCCTGAAAACCGACGGTTCGGACGGCGGCGTGACGGTGCTGAAGCAGGGCTTCAACGTCGATCCACTGTTGCAGAATCAGGCGGCTTGCGTGTCGACCATGACCTATAACGAATACTGGCAGGTGATCGACGCCGGCCTGACGCCGGACGATCTGGTGGTGTTCAAATACGAGGATCAGGGCGTGGCGACGCTGGAAGACGGCATGTATGTGCTGGGCTCCAGCCTTGCCGATCCGGCCTTCGCCGACAAGATGGTGCGCTTCGTGCGGGCCTCGATGAAGGGCTGGAAATGGGCCGAGGAAAACCCCGATGCAGCCGCGATGATCGTGCTGGACAACGACGCGACCGGTGCGCAGACCGAAGAGCACCAGAAGCGGATGATGCGCGAGATTGCCAAGCTGACGGCAGGCTCGAACGGCGCGCTTGATCCGGCGGATTACCAGCGTACGGTCGACAGCCTGATGTCGGGCGGCTCGGATCCGGTGATCACCAAGGTGCCGGAAGGTGCCTGGACGCATGCCATCACGGACAAGGCGCTGAACTAGAGCGTTTCGCGTTTAACCTGGGATATCAACATCACCTAACGCGTTGAAATATCTTGTTTCAGGCAGCGATAGGTGATCCAGAACAGGCGCGAAATGCTTTGAGCCTTGATCGCGGATAACGAAAACGCCCGTGGCCACAAGCTGCGGGCGTTTTCACGTTTGCGGAGGCAGAGCCAGAGGCACGAACGGACCGCAGGCGCGGTAATGCAGCGCCTCAAGGATCATCGCGTTGGTATTGAGCGACAGCACCCGGTTCGCCCGCAGACTGTCTTCGTGGATACCGGCCAGCCAGCCCCGTTTCGTCGCCAGCCCTTCCACCGCGTCCAGCCGCTTGCGGGCATAAGGCGTCGGCAGCAGCGCCCACCATGCGAAGGCGGCCTTGGCGGACAGGCAGGGCGGGCCGGCGGGGCTGGTTCCATCGCGGCTGCGCGTGGCAAAGCTGGCGCGCCCTGCCAGGATGCCGGCGCGGGCAAAGCCGGGCGCGCGGTCCAGCGGATCATCCGCCAGCGCGGTCAGCCTGCCGGTCTGCATGTATCGTGCCTTTTCCGCCACCGCGATGGATGCCGCGATGTCCAGCATATCCGGCTGCCAGCCATATTCCAGCGCATCCAGCAGGAACGGTTCGGGCGAGGTGACGGGCGGTGCCGCGCCGCCCTGGCGGCGATCGCCGGGCAGGGGCAGGCCGCGCCAGTCCTGATGGCGCAGCACCGGGCGGGGATCGCGGGCGTTGCTGGCTGGCAGTTTGACCAGGCAGGCGGTTCGCGCGGCATATTGTTCGGCCCCCAGGAACAGATCGGCATGGGTCGTCCGGCCATCTTTTTCCGGCCGGGCCGAACGGAAACGCCCGTCTTCCAGCAGGTGATCCAGCCGCCAGTGATTGAGGATCGCGGCCAGAGACTCCCCCAGGTTCGGGAAATGCGTGGCCACCGCGATGAACCCGGCCACCAACCGCATGATACCTCCGGCCGACCAGCCCGAAACCCCGCCATTGCCGACCAGGGGTTTCAGCGTTGCGTGATGATAGGCCAGCCCCGGCAACGCATCTGTGCCGATTTTCAGCCGCGCAAGCCCGTCAAGGCAGGTGGCCAGATGCCGCGCCGCGACCTTCGGCGCAATCAGCCGCAGGCGTTCGGCGGCGGTGATGGCAAACAGGGTCGATCCCATCTCCCAGGTTGAAAGCGAGGGGTCACTGTCGCTGGCCGGGCCAAAGCCGCTGGCGGAGGTGTGGTGTGTGAACCAGGCCCAGGCGGTGCGGGCATGGGCAATCTCGGCCTCGCCCGGCGGCAGCGGGCGCACCCGTCGGGCAATGTCCGCCAGGGCTGCGGGATCGTCGAGCCGCGAGGGTGCCGGGGCGGCAACGGGTTGTCTGAGGGCCTGCACTGGGGTCTCGCCATGTCTGCATGATGCGCAGGTCGGGGCTGTTCGCCCGCCGCATTCTGCCAGCCGCCGCGCTGGAAACAGGATCGGGGATATGGATTAAGAATTTGTAGTCGCGACAGGCCTATCGACGAAAAGGCTGCTGCCGGTGCTGCCCAAATTTCTTTGCCAAGAAATTTCGCACAGCAGAATTTTCCTGAAAATTCCGCCTTTCAATCGCCAGCCTGGTCCTGATCGCGCAGCTCGCTGTCCAGAAACCGCTCGAACGCATCGAGATTGACCGCCTCGAACTGGCCGAACCCTTCCATCCAGATCGACGCATCCTTCAGCGCACCCGGCTCCAGCCTGCACCATTTGACCCGGCCACGCTTTTCCTGGCTGATCAGCCCGGCAAGGGCGAGGATCGCCAGATGCTTGGAGATTGCCGCCAGCGACATGTCGAACGGCTCGGCCACATCGGTAACCGCCATGTCGTCTTCCAGCAACATGGTCAGGATATCGCGCCGGGTCGGATCGGCCAGGGCGGAAAAAACAAGGTCAAGGCGGGTGTCCATGCCGCCAGTCTTGCGGCCGACGCGGCAAAAGGTCAACCGGTTGGTTGAATGAGGGGAAGGCCCCGATCAGTGCCAAAAATCAGCGAGTGCCGGTTTCACGTCATTCGCGCCGACGCGTATAATCGTTGTTAATCAATATCTTGCGAGACAGACCACATCGCCTTTTCTGCGTTGACTCTGCACCGCAGCACAACTAGTTTCCGCCCGACTGTCAAAACTGGACCTTATCCTGATGGCGGATGCACCCAAGCCCGGTGATCTGGAGCAACTGGAAGCCCGCATCAAGGCCGCGAAGGCGGAAAAGGAACCCGGTTTTCGCCACCAGGACAACCACTCGGCAGCGGGTGCGGCATGGCGGATGGTCATCGAACTGGTGGTCGGCATGGCCATCGGCTTCGGCATCGGATACGGGCTCGACAGCGTGTTTTCCACGCTCCCGCTGTTTCTGGTGCTGTTCACATTGCTGGGCTTCGCCGCCGGTGTGCGCACGATGATGCGTACCGCGGCCGAGCTTCAGGAAGAAAACGCCCGGGCCGCCAAGGCGGACAAGGCAGACGTTTAACGCCCCCCGGGGCCGGAAGACAGAGGTGTCGTAAATGGCGGCGGAAGAAGCAGGAAGCGGTTTCAACATCCACCCGATGGATCAGTTCGTCATCACGCCCTTGTTCGGCGACGGCCCGATCCTGTGGTACACCCCGACCAACGTGACGCTGTGGATGGGCATCGCCGTCCTGGCGGTGATCGCGCTTCTGGTCCTGGGCACGCGTGGCCGCGCCATCGTTCCCAGCCGCAGCCAGTCCATCGCCGAGGAAATCTACGGCTTCGTCCACAAGATGACGGAAGACATCGCCGGCAAGGAAGGCCTGAAGTACTTCCCCTATATCATGACGCTGTTCATGTTCATCGTGCTGTCCAACGTGCTTGGCCTTCTGCCGATGAGCTTTACCACCACCTCGCATATCGCGGTCACCGCGACGATGGCGATGGCGGTGTTCATCACCGTCACGATCATCGGTTTCGTCAAGAACGGTGCCGGCTTCCTGTCGCTGTTCTGGATTTCGTCGGCCCCCCTGCCGCTGCGCCCGATCCTGGCGCTGATCGAGATCATTTCCTACTTCGTGCGCCCGATCAGCCATTCCATCCGTCTTGCGGGGAACATGATGGCCGGCCACGCGGTGATCAAGGTTTTCGCGGGCTTCGCGGGCGCTCTGGGCGTCGGCGCGGTGGCCCCGATCGTGGCCATCATGGCGGTATACGGGCTGGAACTGCTCGTGACCGTGATCCAGGCCTATGTATTCACCATTCTGACGGTCGTGTATCTGAACGATGCGCTGCATCCGCACCACTAAGTCGGAACTCGAAATTCCAGCCATTCAAACCTGAAGGAGAAATCAAATGGCAGTAGAAGGCGATCTGGTACAAATGGGCGCACTGATCGGTGCTGGTCTGGCCTGTACGGGCATGGGCGGTGCAGCGGTTGGCGTGGGCCATGTTGTCGGCAACTACCTGTCGGGTGCCCTGCGCAACCCGTCGGCGGCTGGTGGCCAGACGGCAACCATGTTCATCGGTATTGCGTTCTCGGAAGCGCTGGGGATCTTCTCGTTCCTCGTGGCCCTTCTGCTGATGTACGCGCAGTAAGCGTTAGCCCGTTTCTTGTCGGGTGGTCCCGCGACATGCGGGGCTGCCGGGAACTGATTGCTAACGGAGGGTGCCATGGCATCTGAAAATACTGCCGGAGCGGCGGGTGTTGCTGAGCATTATCAGGGCATGCCGCAGCTGAACCCGGACTGGTTCTCGAACCAGATCTTCTGGCTGGTGGTCACGCTGGTCGTGATCTACCTGATCCTGACGAAGGTTGCGCTGCCGCGTATCGCCGCCGTTCTGGCGGACCGCGCCAATGCGATTTCCAGCGATCTGGAACAGGCCGAACGCCTGAAGCAGAAGGCGGTCGAGGCCGAGGATGCCTATAACAAGGCTCTGGCCGAGGCCCGCGCCGAAGCCAACCGGATCGTGGCCGAGGCCCGTGCGGAAATCCAGGTCGATCTGGATGCCGCCACCGCCAAGGCGGATGCCGAGATCGCCGCCCGCACGGTGGAATCGGAAAAGGCCATCGCGGAAATCCGCGCCGGTGCGATGAAGAGCATCGAACAGGTTGCAACCGATACCGCAACGGCGGTGATCCAGGCGATCATGCCCGGCACCGGCGATGACAAATCGGTGGCGGCGGCGGTCAAGACCCGCATGAAAGGCGCATGATGATGAAACTTCAAGCCATCCTCTCAGGCGCGGCGTTGTCGCTTGCGGCCAGCCCGGCGCTGGCGGCCAGCGGGCCGTTCTTTTCGCTCAACAACACCAACTTCGTGGTGCTGATTGCCTTTCTTCTGTTCATCGCGGTGCTGTTGTACCTGAAGGTTCCCGGCATGGTCGGCGGCATTCTGGACAACCGGGCCGCCGAGATCAGCAAGGAACTGGACGAGGCGCGCAGCCTGCGCGAGGAAGCCCAGGCGATCCTGGCCTCCTACGAGCGCAAGCAACGCGAAGTGGCCGAACATGCCGAACAGATCGTTGCCCATGCCAAGGTCGAGGCGGCGGCGGCGGCCGAACGGGCCAAGGACGATCTGAAGGATTCGATCGCACGGCGCCTGCAATCGGCCGAAGCACAGATCGCATCGGCGGAACAGGCCGCAATCAAGGAAGTACGCGACACGGCAATCGGCGTCGCCATCGCGGCGGCGCGGGACGTGATCGCCAAGTCGATGACGGCTAAGGACAGCGGCGAACTGATCGACACCGCGATTTCCGATCTGGGGCGCAAGCTGAACTGAACCGGTTCTGGCCGGACCTGAATTGAAAAGCCCGGCCATGTGCCGGGCTTTTTGCATCTCGGACGGTGATGGCGCGGTCAGCGCCTGAAATCGCCATCCATCGGCAGGTTGGTGGTATAGCCGCTGTTGCGCCGGTAGCCGCTGAATTTCTGCCGCAGATATGCGTCCTCCACCGGACGGATATTCACATCCATGCAGTTATTCGTGTAGCGCGCACCGTTCAGATTGGCGACGATGCACCGCGATTCCGGCGGCCCCTGCACCGCAGGCACCGCCGCACGATAGGTCGTGGTGCCGACATAGGTGCGATAGGTATAGGCCTGAGGCTGCTGATAGATGCCGTAGGGCTGAACGACATAGCCTTGCGGATTGTAATATTGCGGCTGCGGCGGCACGTATTGCACCTGCGGCGCGACATAAGTGTATTGCGGCTGCGGCGCGACGTAGGTGTATTGCGGCTGCGGCGCGATATATCCGTAATGCGCCTGCGGGGCGGCATAGGTGTATTGCGGCGTGGTATAGTAGGCTTGTCCCCCCGCGCCGAGCGGCGGCAAAGGCGCACCACCGTTCCAGTTATCCGCATAGGCGGGCCGGCCGTAATCCTGTGCGGCGGCGAAGGTTGCGGTGCAGGCGAGGGCGGCAAGGCCCAAGGCAATCTGTTTCATAAAATCCCCCACGGCTCATTTCCTCAAATCGTTACATGGCACCGGGGGGCTGTCAAAGCCGCGCCGTCCGGCGTTTCCGTTTCGGCGTGAAAGCGTTCAATTCGGCCTGAACTGTCCACGCCTCAGCAACAATCTCTCGGTCATTTCGCCTTTTCATGCGAAAGGCGCAGCCGCGCCACCGCCTCGTTCGCCTCGACCTGACGATGCTCGCGCAGGGCTGATTCGACGAATTCCAGATGCGCACACACGGCTGCCCGCGCGGCCTCGGGATCGCGCGCCTGAAGCGCGGTATTGATGGCGCGGTGCTGGTCCAGCAGTGCGCTGCGGGTATTGCGGCGGTTGAACACGATCTGGCGGTTGTAGAACACGCCCTGACGCAGCATTTCAAACATCGAGCGCATCATGTGAACCATGATGACGTTATGCGACGCCTCGATGATCGCCAGGTGAAATTCGGCATCCAGCCGCGATTCAACCTCGGCATTGCGCTTATCATGGGCGGCTTCCATCCGGCCCAGCACCGTGGCGATGATGCTGAGATCGGTATCGCTGGCCATCCGGGCGGCGCGTTCGGCGGCCAGCCCTTCCAGATCGCGCCGGAACGCAAGGTAGTCGAACAAGGCCTCGTCATGGCTGGCGAACAGGGCAAGCAAAGGCTTTGAAAAGGCCGAGCCCAGAACCTCGGCCACGTAAACGCCCGAGCCGGGGCGGGTGGCCAGCAGATCGCGGTTTTCCAGTTCCGCCAGCGCATCGCGCAGCGACGGGCGCGACACACCCATCCGTTCGGCCATGTCGCGTTCCGCCGGCAGGCGTTCGCCCGGGCGCAGGATGCCGCGCAGGATCAGGCTTTCGATCTGTCGCACCACCGAGGTGGAGAGTTTCTCGGATTGGATCTTCTGAAACGGCATGAAATGATTCCGGTATCAATTGGCCGGAGTATAGGGCGACAGCTACGCTGCGGCAACGACGCGCCGGATCAGCCGCGCGGGCGGATGACGATTTCCACGCGGCGATTCTCGGCCCGCCCAACTTCGGTCAGGTTCGAGGCCACCGGCTCGTTCTCGCCCCGGCCGATGGCACGCAGGCGCGATGGCTCCACGCCGCCGCCGATCAGAATTGCCAGCACCGCATCGGCGCGTTCCGCCGAAAGCTGCTGGTTATAGCCGGCATTGCCGACATTATCGGTATGGCCGATGATATCGACGGTGGTGTCGGGGAAATCGTTCAGGTTCCGCGCTAGCGCCGCCAGATCGCCGTGCAGGCCGGGCCGGACCTCGGCGCTGGCGGTATCGAAGGTGATCGCCTCAGGCAGGGTGACGATCAGCTCGCTGCCGGTATTGACGATACGCACCTGGCCGTTCGACATGCTGTCGCGCAGGGCCTGTTCCTGGCGATCCAGTTCCTGGCCGATCACGCCGCCAAGCGCGGCCCCGACTGCGGCACCAACGATCACGTTGCTGCGCTTGTCGCCACTGGCCCCGGCGCCAAGGATACCGCCGATGATGCCGCCGATCAGCGCGCCTTCGCCGGTTTTCGGGCGGCGGGTGCCGTCGGGAGCGGTACATGCCGCCAGTGCGATCGCACCGATGGAAAGGAGCGTCAGGGAACGGGTGGCAAGCTGCATGTCGGGCCTCGTGCGTTGCGGGTTTCGCCCTGTATAGGGGCATTGGCCGCTGACTGCACCTCCATCTATGGGGGCGGGCAAGATTTCGCCGGCGGCTATTCCGCCGCTTCCAGCCGCGCCGCCTCGCGGGCCAGCATCGCGCGTTTGACCGGCAGGCCCCAGTGATAGCCGCCCAGGCCGCCGGATTTGCGCAAGGCGCGGTGGCAGGGGATCAGCCAGCTTACCGGGTTGCGCCCGACCGCCGTGCCGACCGCGCGCACCGCCTTGGGATGGCCGATGCTCTGGGCGATCTCGGAATAGGTGGTGACATGGCCGCTGGGGATCGCCAGCAGCGCTTCCCACACCTTGATCTGGAACGGCGCGCCGATCAGATGCAGCCTGGCCTCACCGCCAGTGCCAAGCGCGGCATCGACCCAGGCCTGCAGCGCGCCCGGATCCTCGGCAAACTGCGCATTGGGCCAGCGCGCGCGCATATCCGCCATCGCCGCCGCCTCGCCGCATTCCGCAGCAAAGGCCAGCCCGCAGATACCGCGATCTGTGGCCATCACCAGCATCGCGCCGAACGGGCTGTCGAACCAGCCCCAGCGGATGGTCAGGCCGCGCCCGCGGGCGGCGTAGTCGCCGGGGCTCATCGCCTCCCATCTGAGGAACAGATCATGCAGCCGCGACGCCCCGCTGAGGCCGGTTTCATGGGCCGCATCCAGCAGCGTGAAGCGGTCATGCAGCAGCCGCTTGGCGTGATCCAGAGTCAGATATTGCTGATAGCGCTTGGGGCTGACGCCGACCCACTGGCTGAACAGGCGCTGGAAATGCGCCGGGCTGAGGCCGGTTGCCCCGGCCACCTGTTCCAGCGTTGGCTGGCTCTCGGCATTGGCGTCGATATAGGCCAGGGCGCGGGCGATCAGGTCGTAATGATAGGGATTCTTGGACATCTTGCGGCTCCTTCAACAGCATCGAAGATCGCCGATGGAGGCCGCCTTTGCCACCCGATTCCTGCGCATTCTCCGCCGGTCAGGCGGCCAAAGCCCGGCCTGGCCGCGCCAGTCGCGTTGAGTCGCGCGCAATATCCGCCAGCAGCCGCGCCTCGAACGGGCGCAGGCAGGGCCGTGCGGTGCGCATCTGCGCAAGTTCCGGGCCCAGTATATCGGCGATGGCGATGCGCGATGGTGCCGCCAGCGCCGACAGCGCCATGTCGCCGGGGAACAGGCTTTCGCTCCAGCAGCCTTGCGCGTTCAGCACCTGATGGTTTTCCAGCAGCAGGTGGTGATAGCCGATATCGCCTTTGGGCTGTATCTGGACCAGCGATCCGCCGGTCAACAGGGCAATCGCCGGGGCAAACACCTCGTCAAGTCCGAAATACAATTGCACCTCCGGGCCGCGCAGCAGCAAGCGGTGCTGAGGCGAGACCAGCAGATCGGCGGTTGCCCCGAACGATCCTGCGGCGATGCGCACCGGGGCCAATGCGGGGCTGATTGCCCTTTGCCGGGCACGAAAGCTCTGCCCGCCGGCCCACAGGACCGTTTGCAGGCCGTTGTCGCGGGTCTGAACCTTGTCGCCGGGCCGGATCAGTTCAACCGGAACCGGCCCGCACGCGGTTTCGATCAGCGTGCCGGCAACAAAACAGGGGACATGGCTGCCCCCGCCAGACCCGCCGCTGCCTGACCCGCTGCCCGAGCCACCGCTGCCCGAGCCACCGCTGCCTGACCCGCTGCCCGATCCACCGTTGCCCGAGCCACCGCTGCCCGAACCTCCTTTTTCGGAACCCGATCCAGCCTTGCCGGACCCGCCCTTGCCCGAACCGCCCGAGCCATATCCCTTATGTCCCTTTTCCTTGTCGGCGCTGATCGTCCGATCCTTGGTCCCGTCCGCAACGATGCCTTCCTTGACCGCGTCGGTACAGGCATCCGCCTCCTTCGTATCGGCGGCCTTCAGCACCTTCGCCTTGGCATAGACAACATCATCACCGTCCCCGGATGCGCCCAATGCCTTGAATAGTTTCTTCCCGATCATGCCCAGCCTGCCGCCATTAACGGCACCAGACTGGCACGCCCGGCATTTACAGAACCCTAAGACCCCCGCCACCAGCACGGAAAAACGCAGACAATCCTCGCAACCAGACAGCCAGCCCTGAAATCAAACTTGCCCGGACCGGGGCGAACGGGCATACCCGGGCGCATGACCGCACAGCTCGATTACCAGACGATTCACGAAATTTTCCGGCGTTTCCGCGACAGCGAGCCGGAGCCGAAAGGCGAGCTTGAGCACAAAAACGCCTATACCCTGCTGGTTGCCGTCGCCCTCAGTGCGCAAGCCACCGATGCCGGTGTCAACAAGGCGACGCGGAGCCTGTTCGCCGTTGCCGACACGCCGCAGAAGATGCTCGATCTCGGGATCGAGGCGCTGACCGACCATATCAAGACCATCGGTCTGTTTCGCAACAAGGCCAGGAACGTCATGCAGATGGCGCGGATACTGGTCGACGATTTCGGCGGCGAGGTGCCGTCGTCACGCGCCGCGCTGGCCTCGCTGCCGGGTGTCGGGCGCAAGACCGCGAATGTGGTTTTGAACATGTGGTTCCGCTTTCCCGCGCAGGCGGTCGATACCCATATCTTTCGTTTCGGCAACCGCACCGGCGTGGCCCCCGGCAAGGATGTTGTCGCGGTTGAACGCGCCATCGAGGACAACGTTCCGGTCGAGTTCCAGCAACACGCGCATCACTGGATGATCCTGCACGGACGCTATATCTGCAAGGCGCGAAAACCCGTCTGCGGCAATTGCATCATTGCCGATCTCTGCCATTCAAAGGACAAGACGCCATGAAAAAGAAATTCCAGGTGGTCGGCATCGGCAATGCGATGGTCGATATCCTTTCCCATGTCGAAGACGGTTTTCTGGCGGCAAACGGCGTGGAAAAGGGCATCATGCAACTGATCGACATGGCCCGTGCGGTCGATCTGTATGGCCATATGGGTCCGGCGCAGGAAATTTCCGGCGGCTCGGCGGCCAATACCATCGCCGGGATCGCAGCACTCGGCGGGCGCACCGCCTATGTCGGCAAGGTACGCGACGACCAGCTTGGCATGATCTTCGCGCATGATCTGCGTGCGCAGGGTGCCACATATCAGACTCCGCTGGCCGCAAAGGACCACGAACACGAAACTGGTCGCTGCATGGTGCTGGTCACGCCGGATGGCGAACGTTCGCTCAACACCTATCTCGGCGTGTCGGAATTCCTCGGCCCCGACGATATCGACCCTGCGATGATGGCGCAGGCGGAGTGGCTATATCTGGAAGGCTACCGCTTCGACGGGCCGGACAGCAAGGCCGCCTTCGCCAAGGCGATTGATGCCGCCCGCGCTGCCGGTGGCCGGGTGTCGCTGACCCTCAGCGATCCGTTCTGTGTCGAACGCCACCGCGACGATTTCCGCGAGATGATCCGCAATCACATTGACCTGTTGTTCTGCAACGAACACGAAATGGCGGCAATGTATCCCGGCGAAACGCTGGACCGGTCGATGCGCGATGCAGCGGCCGAGATCGATATCGTGGTCTGCACCGCCTCGGAAAAGGGCGCTTACGTGCTGAATGGCGGCGGGCTGGAACATGCCCATGCGGTGCCGACGCAGATCGTGGATGCCACGGGGGCTGGCGATCTGTTCGCCAGCGGCTTCCTTTTTGGCCTCGTACATGGCTATGACACGCTGACCTGTGCGCGTATGGGCAATGTCGCCGCCGCCGAGGTGATCAGCCATATCGGTGCCCGCCCCGAAGCCGACCTTATGGAATTGTTCCACGAGCACGGGCTTGTCTGAACCGGCCTTGCCCGTCGCCAGCGCCCGCATGACGGCGCTTAAGGCGGTCGGGCTTCTGCTGCTGGCGATCCTGTGCTTTGATGCCATGAGCGTGATGATCCGCACGATGATCCGCGCCGGCTACAGCGCGCAGGAGCTATCCGCCTATCGCAACCTGTTCGGTGTCCTGCCCAGCCTGTTGCTGATGATCCGCACCGGCGAACTGCGACTGAAGGGCACCAATCTCTATATCCCGCAATGGCGGCTGGCGGTACTTCGCGGGCTGGTGGTGGCGCTGGCCCAGGTGTTCTTCTTCTCGGCCATCGGCCTGCTGGATCTCGCGACGGTATCGGCGCTTGGCCAGACCAGCGGGCTGTTCGTGGTGGCGCTGTCGGTGATGTTCCTGAAGGAACGGGTCGGCATCTGGCGCTGGTCGGCGCTGGCGATCGGCTTTGGCGGCGCGATGCTGATCCTGCAGCCCGGCAGCGATGCCTTTACCGCCGCTGCCCTGCTGCCGATTTGCGCCGCGGCCTGTTACAGCTTTTCGATGATCACGGTGCGCAAGTTCGACCGCACGGTCTCGAACGCGTTGCTCTACCTCTATTCCTCGGGCGCGGCGGCGGTTGGCGCAATCCTGCTGGCCGCGATCACCACCGAATTCAGCGCCATCGCCTCGATCGGCGATGCGGCGTTCATCCTGACCCTGGCGCTGATCGGCGGCACCGGGGTCTTGCTGATGATGCTGGCCTACCGGATGGCCGCGCCGTCGATTCTGGCCCCGTTCGGCTATTTCGGGCTGGTCACATCGTTCAGCTTTGGTTGGTATTTCTTCGGCGAATTTCCGGTTGAAACGCTGTTTCCCGGCGTCCTGCTGATCGTCGCGGGCGGGGCGATGGTGCTTTGGCGCGAGAACCGCCGCGCCTGATATTCCGGGCGTCGGGGGGGCAGCACCTTCCCGCAACCCGCATTATTCGCCCAGCTTGGCGTGCACCTCGTCCAGATCAATCTCGGCAACCGGCATCTTGTTGGCGGGATTGTCGATGTCGTATTTGAACAATTCAAAATCGCGGTGATACATCTCGCGCACCAGGTGCATCGACAGATCGTCGAAATAATCCTCCACCGGATGGGCGCGTTTCGGCCCGTGGCCTTCGCTTTCGTTGAACCGCGGCATGGCGCTCACGTCCAGCTCATGCGCCACCTCGATATGGCGCAGTACTTCCTGCATGCCGGTCTTGAAATCCTCGGTCGAGATGATGGCATCGTATTTCGCGCCGCCATGCACCAAAGTCGAGGCATGGCCCGACATCGCCGACCAGTGGATATCGGGGTCCATCGGGCGGCGGAACTTGATGGTATCGCGCGCGAATAACAGGAAGCGGCGGAAACTGGCGATCTGGTCGAACTCGAACCCGGTTTCTGGATCGCCGACCTCGATGCCGTATTTCTGGATCAACAGGGGCACCAGCTTGCCGCGATAGCGCTTGCCGTTGCGCTGAATGCCGCAGATCTTGTCGAAAAACGCCGACAGGATGCGGGTATAGGGATTGCGCACGCAGGTGAAGGTGTAGGCGCTGCCTTCGCGGATCGCACGTTCCAGCGGCTTCTGGCTGTCTTCCAGCGCCCATTTGTGGATGCCGCCCTGCGCGTCGTGGATATCGCCGTCGAAATAGGTGCCGTGATCAATGTAATGCATCACCTGTCCGATGGTCGAACAGGCGCATTTCGGGATCACCCGATAGACCAGTGTTTCGCTTTCGGTCATCCAGGTACCCGGAAAGCCCATTTTTCACCACCTCGATCAGCTTTTTGTTAGCAAGCTGTCCATATTTTGTATCCAGAACCAGACAAGACCAAAGAAAGGGTGTTTTTTCAACGAAAGTTTGGTCTTATGAAGGCAAGAAACCAAAATACCGGGCAGAAACGGACCTGATGGCGCGAATTGCCTACATATTGCTGTGTCACAAGGACCCCGCCGCGATTGCCGCGCAGGTCAGCCAGTTGACGGCGCGTGGCGATTACGTGGCGGTGCATTTCGATGCCCGCGCCGGTGACAAGGCCTTTCAGGCGATCAGATCGGCGCTGGACGGCAACGAAAACGTGGCCTTTGCCGAGCGGATCAAATGCGGCTGGGGGGAATGGTCGCTGGTTCAGGCAACGCTGAACGCGGTTCGCGCCGCCGAGGCGGCGTTCCCGCGCGCCACGCATTTCTACATGGTGTCGGGCGATTGCATGCCGATCAAGTCGGCGGAATATATCCACGACTTTCTGGATAATCACGAGATCGACTTCATCGAATCGTTCGATTACTTCAAATCCGACTGGATCAAGACCGGCATGCGCGAGGAACGGCTGATCTACCGCCACTACCTGAACGAGCGCAACCACAAGAAACTGTTCTATGCCGCGCTGGAGATGCAAAAGCGGCTGGGCCTGAAACGCGCCATCCCCAAGGGGCTGGATATCATGATCGGCTCGCAATGGTGGTGCCTGCGGCGGCAGACGATCGAGCGCATCCTGGGATTTCTGAAAAAGCGGCGCGATGTCGTGCGGTTCTTCCGCACCACCTGGATCCCCGACGAGACGTTCTTTCAGACGCTGGTGCGCCATCTGGTCCCGCATGCCGAGATTGATCCGCGTACCCTGACCTTCCTGATGTTTTCCGATTACGGGATGCCGGTCACCTTCTACAACGATCAGTACGATATGCTGGTGGCGCAGGATTTCATGTTCGCGCGCAAGATTTCGCCCGAGGCGCGGATGCTGAAATCGCGGCTGGGCGCGCTCTATGGCAGCGGGCAGACCGAGTTTCCGATTGCCGGCGAAGGCCGCCGCCTGCACGCCTACCTGACGCATCAGGGCCGCTACGGGCGGCGATTCGCGCCGCGATTCTGGGAACAGGGCAGCACGCTGGGGCGCGAACGCGAATTGCTGATCCTGATCTGCAAGAAATGGCATGTCGCCAAGCGATTGCTGCACGCGATCACCCGCGCCACCAACCTGACCGGTGTGGAGTTCCTGTTCGACGAGGAAGACGCCGCGCTGCCGCATCTGGGCGGGATCGAGAATTCGATGGAAAAACGCACCCGCCACCGCCGCGCGATGATGCGGATGCTGTTCGATTATCACGAGACCAACCGGATGCTGATCTGCCTCGATCCCAAGAACCTTGAATTGCTGCAGGATTTCTATTCCGACCGCTGCACCACGCGGATCCTGGAAATCGAATGCGACTATTCCGAGCAATATCTGATCGGCCATGCGCTGCGGGTCGGGCTGGCCGGCCAGAACACGCCGCGCCAGACCCTGCAGCAACTGGTGCCGACGGTACGCCAGGAATTCGCACACGAGATCGACGCGATCCGCGATGCGGAATTTCCCCATCACTACCGGATTTCCGAGCAGCACAACGACGCCGAAAACGCCATTCCGCTGTCGGGGTTTCTTGATATACCGGAAAGCGTGGCGGGCGAGATTGCCCGCACCGACCATCTGTTTGCGGAGTAGGTATGGCTTACGAATACGACGACCAGAACGTCTTTGCGAAGATCCTGCGGGGCGAGATTCCCAGCGACAAGGTGCTGGAAACCACTCATACGCTCGCCTTTCGGGATATCACGCCACAGGCCCCGGATCATGTGCTGGTGATCCCGAAAGGGCCATATGTCACTTATGACCATTTCGCCGATGCCGCCAGCGATGACGAGATCGTCGATTTCACCCGTGCACTGGGCGAGGTGTGCCGCCTGCTGGGGGTGAAACCCGGTGAGGGCGGCGATGGCTACCGGGTGATCGCCAATTCCGGCAATAACGGCGTGCAGGACGTGCCGCATCTGCATGTGCATATCCTGGCCGGCCGCTGGCTGGGCCGGATGCTGCAAAAACCAGATTGAGCGCCTGCGGCGCGTTGCTTTTCAGCCCGCCCGGACGGGCGGGCGGTATGCCTCCGGCGGGAGTATTTGGACCAAAAAGAAGCCGTCAGGCAGCGGGCCGGTTCGAGGTCAGCGCAAGGAACACGTCTTCAAGTTTCGGATCTTCGGTGCGCAGATCGGTGATACTGATACCGGCGCTCGCGATGGCGTTCAGGATTGCGCCCGCGTCGATCTGCGAGCGTGAATAGGTCAGGGCCAGGCTGCCATCGCCGCGCATCTCGCAGCGCACGCCGCCGGGCAGGGCAGGGGCAGGGGCAACCGGGGTTTTCGGCCGGATCACCAGCGTCTTGGCATCGAGCGTGGCGATCAGGTTGCTGGTGCTGTCGCAGGCCACCACCTCGCCCTGGTTGATGATGGCGATCTGGTCGCACATCTCCTCGGCCTCTTCCAGGTAATGCGTGGTCAGGATGATGGTGACGCCGGTGGCGTTCAACTGCCGGATATGGCCCCAGAGCATCCGCCTGAGTTCGATATCCACGCCCGCCGTGGGTTCGTCCAGCACCAGAATCTGCGGTGAATGCACCATCGCCTTGCCCAGCAGCAGCCGCCGCCGCATACCCCCCGACAACGAACGCGAATAGGCATTGGCCTTGTCGGCCAGACCGACCGCATCGAGGATCGCATCGGTGCGGCGCTCGGATTTCGGCACGCCGTACAGCCCGGCCTGCAGATCGAGGGTTTCGCGCGGGGTAAGGAAGGCGTCGAGGTTCAGTTCCTGCGGCACGATGCCGATCGAGGCGCGCGACTGGCGCGGGTTCACATCCTGATCGAAGCCCCAGATCGTGACCTGGCCCGTGGTTTTCACCACCAGCCCGGCCATGATGTTGATCAGCGTCGATTTGCCGGCGCCGTTCGGGCCGAGCAGGCCGAAGATCGTGCCTTTCGGAATGGCAAGGTCGATGCCTTTCAGCGCTTCCTTCGGCCCGGCCTGCCGGGTTGGCGCGTAGGTCTTGCGCAGGCCCCTGATCCGGATCGCGGTTTCGCTCATCTCGCCCCCTGAATGGGCATCGGCCTCTTGCCCATGCGCCCCGGTTCGCTATCATGGCCGGCAGTCCGGGGTCAATTCATGCCCCCTCAGAATGAACGGAGCATTTCCATGTCGCTTGCCGCCCCCGAGACCGAAACCGTGTCCGAAACCCGCGTCGCCTGCGATGGCGGGGCTGGCGGGCATCCGCGGGTCTGGCTGTCGATCCCGGCGGACAAGGGCTGGGTCGAATGCCCCTATTGCGACAAGCGCTATGTTCTGGCCGAAGGCGCGAAGGCCGGGCATTGAGCCGGGCTGACCGGATGAGGGGCGGCGCATGAGTTTCGGCAAGGGCCACCACCTGCATCTGATCGACGCATCCACCTTCATTTTCCGCGCCTATCACGCGCTGCCGCCGCTTACGCGCAAATCCGATGGTTTGCCGATCGGGGCGGTGTCGGGCTTTTGCAACATGTTGTTCAAGTTCGTCGAGGATCAGAAAGGGGCCGATGCGCCGACCCATGTGGCGGTGGTGTTCGATGCCTCGGGCAAGTCCTTCCGCAACGATATCTACCCTGCCTACAAGGCCAACCGTCCGCCCGCGCCGGAAGACCTGGTGCCGCAATTCCCGCTGACCCGCGCGGCGGCGAAGGCGTTCAACCTGCCCTGTCTTGAGGTGATCGGGCTGGAAGCGGACGATATCATCGCCACGCTGGCGACCCGTGCGCGTGATGCCGGTGGACGGGTGACGATCATTTCGTCCGACAAGGACCTGATGCAGCTTGTCGGCGGCGGCGTCGAGATGCTGGATGCGATGAAGAACGGCCGGATCGACGTTGACGGTGTGGCGGCGAAATTCGGTGTGACCCCGGATCGGGTGGTCGATGTGCAGGCGCTGGCCGGTGATGCGGTGGACAATGTGCCGGGTGCGCCGGGGATCGGTATCAAGACGGCTGCCTTGCTGATCAACGAATATGGCGATCTGGACAATCTGCTGGCGCATGCAGGCGAGATCAAGCAACCCAAGCGCCGCGAAACCCTGATCAATTTCGCCGATCAGATCCGCACCAGCCGGACTTTGGTGACGCTGAAGACCGATGCCGATCTGGAAACCTCGCTGGACGATCTGGAATATCTCGATCCGGTGCCCGAGGACCTGCTGGCCTTTCTGGCCGAGATGGAATTCCGCACCCTGACCACGCGGATTGCCGCCAAGCTGGGGGTCGAGGCTCCGGTGATCGACGACACGCCGATTGGCGAGGAAGCGCCGGACATCGAGCAGCCCCCGGTCGATCCGGCGGCGTATGAATGCGTGCGCGATGCGGCGGCGTTGCAGGTCTGGATCGAGCGGATTTATGAGCGCGGCCATGTCGCGGTCGATACCGAAACCACCGGGCTGGACGAGATGCTGGCGGATCTGGTCGGCATCTGCCTGGCGGTCGAGCCCGGGCAGGCCTGCTACATCCCGCTGATCCACAAGGATGGCGAGGGCGATCTGTTCGGCGGTGGCGCATTGGTGGAGGGCCAGATGCCACTGGCCGAGGCGCTGGCGATGCTGAAGCCGGTTCTGGAAGATGCCTCGATCCTGAAGATCGGCCAGAACATGAAATACGATTACAAGATTTTCGCGCGAAACGGCATCCGCGTCGCCCCGATTGATGACACGATGCTGTTGTCCTACGCCATGCATGGCGGGCTGCACGGGCATGGCATGGATTTCCTGTCCTCCAAATACCTGGATCACCAGCCGATCCCGATCAAGACGCTGCTGGGCAGCGGCAAGTCCGCGAAAACCTTCGATCAGGTGCCGATTGACGAGGCGGTGAAATATGCCGCCGAGGATGCCGATATCACGCTTCGCCTGTGGCAATTGTTCAAGCCGAACCTGCACCGCTCGCAGGTGACGCGGGTCTACGAGACGCTGGAGCGTCCGCTGGTGCCGGTGCTGGCGGAAATGGAGATGCACGGCATCAAGGTGGACCGCGACCATCTCAGCCGCATGTCGAACGCCTTTGCCCAGAAGATGGCCGGGCTGGAGGCGGAAATCCATGACCTGGCCGGGGGGTCGTTCAATGTCGGCTCGCCCAAGCAATTGGGCGAAATCCTGTTTGACCAGATGGGCCTGCCCGGCGGCAAGACCGGCAAGACCGGCGCTTATGCTACCGGGGCCGATGTGCTGGAAGATCTGGCCGCCGAGGGCCATGATCTGCCCGCGCGGGTGCTGGACTGGCGGCAGATGGCCAAGCTGAAATCCACCTATACCGATGCCTTGCAGACCCATATCCACCCTGAAACCGGGCGGGTGCATACGTCATACGTGATCTCGGGGGCCTCGACCGGGCGGCTGGCCTCGACCGATCCGAACCTGCAGAATATCCCGGTGCGCACCGAAGAAGGCCGGCGCATCCGCGAGGCGTTCGTGGCCGAGACGGGCAATCTGCTGGTCAGTCTGGATTACAGCCAGATCGAGTTGCGTATCCTGGCGCATATCGCCGGCATCGACGCCCTGAAACAGGCCTTCCGCGACGGCCACGACATCCACGCGATGACCGCTTCCGAGATGTTCAGCGTGCCGCTGGACCAGATGACCCCCGAGATCCGCCGCCAGGCCAAGGCGATCAATTTCGGGGTGATCTACGGCATTTCCGGCTTCGGGCTGGCGCGCAACCTGCGCATTCCACGGGCCGAGGCGCAGGGCTTCATCGACCGCTATTTCGAGCGGTTCCCGGGCATCCGCGTCTACATGGACGACACGATCGCCTTCGCCAGGGAACACGGCTACGTCGAAACGCTGTTCGGGCGGCGCATCCACACGCCCGAGATCAATGCCCGCGGCCCGCAGGCCGGGTTCTCGCGCCGCGCCGCGATCAATGCGCCGATCCAGGGCACGGCGGCGGACATCATCCGCCGCGCCATGGTGCGGATGCCGGCGGCGATCGCGCATCTGCCGGCGCGGATGCTGTTACAGGTGCATGACGAGTTGATCTTCGAGGTGCCCGAAGCCTCGGTCGATCAGACGATTGCCGCAGTGCGTACGGTGATGGAAGATTCGGCGATGCCGGTGGTCAGGCTGGACGTGCCGCTGGTGGTCGATGCCGGGCAGGGGGCCAACTGGGCCGAAGCGCATTGAAGTGAGGGAGCGGTGAACATGTCCGTATTGGCAGGCCCGCTGACCGAAACGCTGGGAGTAACCTGCCCGATCGTCTCGGCCCCGATGGCGTTTGCCGCAGGCGGTGCGCTGGCTGCCGCTGTCAGCCGGGCCGGTGGGCTTGGCCTGATCGGTGGCGGATACGGCGATCCCGCATGGCTTGAGGCGCAGTTTGCCGCCGCTGAAGGCACCCGCGTGGGCGTTGGTTTCATCACCTGGTCGCTGCGCAAATCCCCGTCGCTGCTGACCGACGTGCTGAAGCACCGGCCAGCGGCGGTGATGCTGTCCTTCGGCGATCCGCGCCCCTTCGCCGAGGAAATCCGCGAGGCTGGTGCGTTGCTGGTCTGCCAGTGCCAGAATCTCGATCACGTCTGGGATGCGATTGATGTCGGCGCCGATGTCGTGGTCGCGCAAGGGGCCGAGGCCGGGGGCCACGGGGCGTTGCGCGGAACCCTAAGTTTCGTGCCCGAAGCGGCGGACCTACTGGCCCGCGAGGCACCCGATACCCATCTTCTGGCCGCCGGTGGCATCGCCGATGGCCGCGGTCTGGCGGCGGCGCGGATGCTGGGGGCAGGCGGCGTTCTGGTCGGCACCCGGCTCTGGGCCAGCCGCGAGGCGCTGGTCCCGCCACGCCACCACGGCGCGATTGTTGCGGCGTCGGGCGATCAGACGATCCGCACCACCATTGCGGATATCGCGCGGCAAATCCCCTGGCCGGTCGGCTTCACCGCGCGGATTTACCGGAATGCCTTCACCCGCGCCTGGCACGGCCGCGAGGAATTGCTGGCCGCCAATGTCGCCACCGAAGGCCCGAAATACCGCGAGGCATTCGCCGCCGGGGACCCGGAAGGTGCCGCCGTCTGGTTCGGCGAGGCCGCCGCAATGGTCGACCGGATCGAACCGGCAGGCGATATCGTGCGGCGGATCGCGGCAGAGGCCGAGGCGCTGCTGGCGGGATCAGGGCCGGGGTGAGGCGGCCTGCATCCAGCCCAAACCGTCCCTTGTGGCGGTGGCGGGGTTGTATTCGGCGCTGACGAAACCGTCATAGCCATCCGCGTCAAGCTGCGCGAAGAAGGCGGGATAGTCGATCTCGCCACCTGTCGGCTCGTGCCGCCCGGGATATCCGGCGATCTGGACATGGCGCACCAGATCGCGGCTTGCCTGCCACTGGCCAGGGACGTCGCCGGTGATCCGCCGGGCGTGGTAGGCATCGAATTGCAGATGCAGATTGGGCGCGCCGATAACCGTCAGGATTTCCCGTGCCGTGTTGAAATCATTCAGGAAATATCCCGGCATGTCATGCGGGTTCAGCGGCTCGATCAGGAAATCCTGATCGGGATTTCGCACCGCCAAAGCAGCGAGATTGTCCCGAAAACACGAAGCCGCCTCCGGCCCGGCGGCATTGCCCGCCATCACATGCAGGAATTGCGGTTCCAGAAGTCTGGAATACTGGAACGCCAGCCGCAGCGCCTCGTCAAACTCCGCCTTGCATCCCGGCAGCGCCGCATGGCCGCGCTCGCCCGAAGCCCAGTCGCCCGGTGGGGTGTTGAACAGGATCAGCGGCAGGCCGCAATCGTCCAGCGCGCAGCGGATATCTTCGGCATCGTGATCGTAGGGAAACAGGATTTCCACCCCCTGAAACCCGGCCCGCCGCGCCGCATCGAAGCGCGCAAGGAACGGCAATTCGGTGAACAGCATTGTCAGGTTGGCAGCGAAACGCGGCATCGCCCGCCCTTTCAGCCGTCCGCCTCAAGGTCGGCAGAGGGGATGATGGCGAAAAATTCGCCCCCCGACCACAGGCCGAACCAGCGCGTGCCGTCAACCACGTGATGCACGCCGAGATCGACCAGCCGGTAAAAGCTCTTGCGGTCGATCAGCGCCTCAAGATTGGCGCGGATCAGGATATAGGGCGACGGCTCGCCGGTTTCGCGATCACGCGCCACGCGGATCGGATGGTCCGGCCCGGCGGTCGCCTCGTCATCGACATTGGTGGTGAAGGTGATCGCCTGGTCCCTGCCGCTGCCCGAAACCTCGAAATCCACTGCCACGAAGGGCGCGTCATCGACAATGATGCCGACCTTTTCCACAGGTGTGACCAGGAAGTAATCGTCGCCATCCTTGCGGATGATCGAGGCGAACAGCTTGACCAGCGGTTTGCGCCCGATCGGCGTGCCAAGGTAAAACCACGTGCCGTCGCGGGCGATCCGCATGTCCAGATCGCCGCAGAATTCGGGGTTCCACAGATGCACCGGCGGCGGCCCCTTCTTGCCGGCCTTGCGGGCGGCGGCGGCAATGCCGTCGGCATCCGGCTTCACGATCTTTTGTGCGTCGGTTCGATTTGGCATTTGTTTAACCTCGGCGCTTTCGCTTTAATGGGCCCAGTGCGGGCCGTCCGGTATGTGCCTTGCCAACATAAGACGGGGTGGAGCGATTGTCATGACCGAACCGAGCGAAGATCTGGTAGCCGGCATTGCCGGGCTGGGCGAGCGGCTGAAAGACGCGCGCAAGAGCATTGCCAAGCGCATCATCGGCCAGCAACAGGTGGTCGATCTGGCGCTGACCGCTTTGCTGGCGGGTGGCCACGGCCTGCTGGTCGGGGTGCCGGGGCTGGCCAAGACGCGGCTGGTGGAAACGCTGGGCGTGGTGATGGGCCTGACCACCAACCGGGTGCAGTTCACGCCCGATCTGATGCCGGGCGATATCCTTGGCTCCGAAGTGCTGGAAACCGCCGCCGACGGCAGCCGCGCCTTCCGCTTCATCGAGGGGCCGGTGTTCTGCCAGTTGCTGATGGCCGACGAGATCAACCGCGCCAGCCCGCGCACCCAGTCCGCGCTGTTGCAGGCGATGCAGGAGCGCGAAGTGACCATCGCCGGGATCGAGCGCCCTCTGTCGGTGCCGTTCCATGTGCTGGCCACCCAGAACCCGATCGAACAGGAGGGCACCTATCCCCTGCCCGAGGCGCAGCTTGACCGCTTCCTGTTGCAGATCAACGTCGATTACCCCGACCGCGCGACCGAGCGTGATATCCTTTTGAAGACCACCGGCGCCGATGACATGCAGGCCGATCCGGTCTTCACAGCCGATGATCTGATCGCAGCACAGATGCTGGTTCGGCGGATGCCGGTGGGTGACTCCATCGTCGATCTGATCCTCGATCTGGTCCGCGCCGGCCGCCCCGACGAGGCCGGTGCGCCGCAGGCGGTGCGCGATGCCGTCAGCTGGGGCCCGGGGCCACGCGCCGCGCAGGCGCTGATGCTGGCGGTCCGCGCCCGTGCCCTGTTGCAGGGCCGTCTGGCCCCGACGCCCGAGGATGTGGCGGAACTGGCCCGCCCGGTGCTGATCCACCGCATGGCGCTGGGCTTTGCCGCGCGGGCGCAAGGGGTCGATCTGTCTGACGTGATCGACGCGATGATCGAACATGCGCTGTCGGTCGAGGCGGCGGCTTGACCCCGCAACCCCCGCAAACATCCCCCCGGATGCGCCAGCAGGCGCAGGAACATGCCGCCCTGCTGCCCGCCCTGCTGGCCGAGGCGCAGCATCTGGCGGCCTCGGTCGTGCTGGGCAGCCACGGACGCCGCCGCGCCGGTCAGGGCGAGGAATTCTGGCAATTCCGCAGCGCCGTCCCCGGCGATCCCTGGCGCAGCATCGACTGGCGGCGCTCGGCCCGCTCGGATGCGCATTTCATCCGCCAGCACGAATGGCAGGCGGCGCAATCGGTGCTGTTCTGGCTGGATCATGGCCGCTCGATGGCGTTTACGGGCGATCCCGCCCGGCCCACCAAGCAAGCCCGCGCCAACCTGATCGGGCTGGCGGCGGCGATCCTGCTGGTGCGCGGCGGCGAGCGTGTCGGGCTGATGGACGATCCCGAACCGCCCCGCCCCGGCCAGACCCAGATCGACCGGCTGGTGGCGCAGATCGGTGCCTTCGACGATGGCCGCGATCACGGCATGCCGGCGGATCACGCCTTTCCGCGTGGCGCGCGGGCGGTGTTCGTATCGGACTTCCTTGGCCCCTGGCAGCCCTTGCGCGACCGGGTGCTTGCATCGGTGGATCGCGGCGTGGCGGGCGCGCTGGTACAGGTGCTGGACCCGGTGGAAGAGGCGTTTCCGTTTGACGGGCGGACCGAGTTTCTCAGCATCTCGGGCGCGATCCGCTTTGAAACCCTGCGTGCGCGCGGCCTGAGAACGGCCTATCTGGAACGGCTGGTCGAACGCAAGGCCACCCTGCAGGCGCTGGCTGCCGATACCGGCTGGCGATATCATTGCCACCATACCGACGCACCGGCGCAACCGGCGTTGATGTGGCTTTATACGGCGCTGGAAAAGGATCGCTGATGCTGGCAACCGGGCTCATCGGATTTGCCGCACCCTGGCTGCTGCTGGGCCTTCTGGCCCTGCCGGTGCTCTGGTGGCTGTTGCGGGCGGTGCCACCGGCGGCGGTAAAGCGATTGTTCCCGGCGGTGACGCTGCTGCTGGGCCTGCAGGACCCGGAAACCACGCCCGACAAGACGCCCTGGTGGCTGCTGGCGATGCGTATCCTGGCGCTGGCGGCGATGATCACCGGCTTTGCCGGGCCGGTGCTGAACCCCGAGACACCGCGCCTTGCCACCTCGCCCCTGCTGATCCTGACCGATGGATCATGGGCCACGGCACCGGATCGCACGCGCGTAAACGAGCGGATCACCGGCCTGCTGGAACAAGCCGCGCTGCTGGGCCGACCGGCGGCGGTGCTGTCGCTGGCCGACCCGCCACCGGCGGATGCGGCCCTGCCCTTGCGCGATGCCCGCGACTGGCTGGGCGAAATCGCCGGGCTTGAGCCGCGCCCCTGGGAGCCGGACAATGCCGCCTTTGCCGACTGGCTGGCCAAAAGCGGCGATCAGGGTTTCGAGACGATCTGGCTGTCCGACGGCCTGGCACGCGATGGCCGCGCCGCGCTGGCGGCGGCCTTGCAGGACCGCGGCCGCCTGACGGTGATCGAAACCGGTGCGCCGGTGCTGGCGCTGCGTCCGCCGCAATACCGCGACGGCGCGGTGGTGGCGAGCCTTCTGCGCAGCCTGCCCGAGGGCGATCTGACCGTCACGCTGGCCGCCTTTGGCCCCGATCCGGCGGGGATCGAGCGTCGGCTGGCAACACTGGACGTGACGTTCGCCCCCGGCGAGACCAGTCTTGAGGCGGCATTCGATCTGCCCTCGGAACTCAGGAACCGCATCCGCCGCCTGGCGATTGCCGGCTGGCGTTCCGCCGGGGCGGTGGCACTGACGGATGATGCGCTGAAGCGGCGCAAGGTGGCCCTGTTCGCCGGTCAGCGGGCGCGCGAGGGGCAGGAACTGGTCTCGGCCCTGCATTTCCTGAAAAAGGCGTTGCAACCCAGTGCCGAACTGATCGAGGCCCCGCTGGCGGCCAGCCTGCTGGCGCGCCCTGACGTGGTGATCCTGGCCGATGTGGCCGGGTTGAGCCCGACCGACAAGGCCGCCCTGATCGAATGGGTGGAGCAGGGCGGGTTGCTGTTGCGTTTTGCCGGCCCGAAACTGGCGGCGTCCAGCCTCGACCGGATCGACGAGGATATCCTGCTGCCGGTACGCCTGCGGGCGGGCGGGCGCAATGTCGGCGGCGCAATGTCCTGGGGCGCGCCGAAGAAACTCAGCCCGTTCGACAAGGCATCGCCCTTCTTCGGGCTGGCGGTGCCGGATGATGTCGAGGTTACGGCGCAGGTCGTGGCGCAACCCGATCCGGCGCTGGCGGATCGCACCATTGCTTCGTTGCAGGACGGCACACCGCTGGTCACCCGCAAGCCGCTGGGCGAGGGGCAGGTGGTGCTGTTCCACGTCACCGCCAATGCCGAATGGTCCAGCCTGCCGCTGTCGGGCCTGTTCGTGCAGATGCTGGAGCGGCTGGCCATTTCCACCCGCAGCGCCGCCCCCTCGGCGGCGGATCTGGCCGGGCAATTGTGGCAGCCGGTGCAGGTGATGAACGGGTTCGGCGACCTGACCCCGGGCGAGGACCGGATCGCGGTGGCCGGCGAGGCGCTGGCGGCGGCGCGTCTGTCCGCCGATCTATTGCCCGGCACCTACCGCAATGGCGCGCGTGAAATCGCGCTGAACGTGATTGCCCCGGATCGCCTGCTTGAAGCCGCAGTCTGGCCTGCCGATGTGAGCGTCGAGGCGCTGGATATCGCGCGGGAAACCCCTCTGATGGCGGCGCTTCTGACGGCGGCGCTGGTGCTGCTGCTGGCGGATATCCTGGCGACCCTGTGGCTGAGTGGCCGCCTGCGCGGTCCGCGCCAGAATATCGTCGCCGCGCTGGCGCTGGCGCTGTTGCTGCCCGGCCTGCCCGCCGATGCCTCCGACGACCTGGCGCTGAAGGCAACCGGCGATACCGTGCTGGCCTATGTGCTGACCGGCGATCCGCGCGTCGATGCGGCTTCCGAAGCGGGGCTGTACGGGCTTTCACGGGTGCTGGCGGAACGAACCGCGGTGGAACCTGCCGACCCGATCGCCATTGATCTGGAAAGCGACGAATTGACGTTCTTCCCGCTGATCTACTGGCCGGTGACCGAGGCGCAGGCGGCGCTGTCGGATGCCGCCTATGACCGGCTGAACGCCTATCTGCTGACCGGCGGCATGATCCTGTTCGACACCCGCGATGCCAATCTGGGCGGCTTCGGGTCCGCCACGCCGAACGGGCGGCGGTTGCAGCAGATTGCGGCACCCTTGAACATCCCGGCGCTGGAGCCGATCCCGCGCGACCATGTCCTGACCCGCGCGTTCTACCTGTTGCAGGCCTTTCCGGGCCGCCACGACCGCACCGAAATCTGGGTCGAGGCCGCGCCCGGTGACGCCGAGCAGATCGAGGGCATGCCGTTTCGCAACCTCAACGATGGTGTCTCGCCGGTGGTGATCGGCGGCAATGACTGGGCGGCGGCCTGGGCGATGGGGCGCAACGGCGATTACCTCTATCCGGTCGGGCGCGGCGGCTATGCCGGTGAGCGCCAGCGCGAGATCGCCTTTCGCTTCGGGGTCAATCTGGTGATGTATGTGCTGACCGGCAATTACAAATCCGATCAGGTGCATGTCCCGGCATTGCTGGAACGGCTGGGGCAATAGCGATGGTCACCGATATCGTCTTTGACCCTCTCCTGCCCACCGCTGCCCTGGCGCTGCTGGCGGCAATTGCAGCACTTCTGCTGGCATTCGGCATCTGGCGCGGGCTGGCAGGCTGGCCGTTTCGCGCCAGCGCCGCGCTGGTACTGCTGGTGGCGCTGGCCAACCCGGCGCTGAGGCGCGAGGAGCGCGACAGCCTGTCCGATATCGTGCTGCTGGCGGTTGACCGGTCGTCCAGTCAGGCCATCGCCGGGCGGCCCTCGCAGGTGGAGGCCGCACTGGCGGATATGCAGGCGCAACTGGCGGGGTTGGAAAATGTCGAGGTCCGGCTGGTCGAACTGGCCGACGCCCCGCCCGAAACCGATGCCGGAACCCTGCTGATGACGGCGCTGTCCGAGGCCGCCGCCGGGGTGGCGCGCGACCGCATTGCCGGGGCAATCCTGATCACCGACGGGCAGGTCCACGACCTCGCCCTTGCCCCCGATCTGCCAGCCCCGGCGCATGTGCTGCTGAGCGGCAGCGCGCGTGATTTCGATCGTCGCCTTGCCGTCCTCGACGCCCCCGCCTTCGCCATCATGGGCGAAGCGGTGACGCTGAAACTGCGGATCGAGGATGCCGGTGTGGTGCCCGCCGGGCTGCCCGCCTCGACCGATCTGGTGATCGCCGTCGATGGCGGCCCGCCGCAGCGCTTTACCGTCCGCGTTGGCGAGGATCTGGAATTACCGCTGAAGCTGCGCCACGGCGGTCAGAACGTGCTGCAATTCTCGGTGCCGGAAGTGGCGGGCGAGCTGACCGCGCGCAACAACGACGCGGTGATCACCATCAACGGCGTGCGCGACCGCCTGCGCGTGCTGCTGGTTTCCGGCGAGCCGCATGCCGGCGAGCGCACCTGGCGCAACCTGCTGAAATCGGATTCCTCGGTCGATCTGGTGCATTTCACCATCCTGCGCCCGCCGGGCAAGCAGGACGGCGTGCCGGTGACGGAATTGTCGCTGATCGCCTTTCCGACGCGCGAATTGTTCCTCGACAAGATCGACGAGTTCGATCTGATCATCTTCGATCGCTACCGGCGGCGCGGCATCCTGCCGTCGGCTTATCTCGATAACGTGGCACGCTATGTCGAAAACGGCGGGGCGGTGCTGGTGGCGGCTGGTCCGGCCTTTGCCGGGGCGGAAAGCCTGTACCGCTCGCCGCTGGCGCGGGTGCTGCCGGGCGAGCCGACAGCGCGGGTCTATCAGACCGGCTATGTGCCGATGATTTCCGAAACCGGCGCGCGGCATCCGGTGACCGAGGGGCTGGAAAACTTCGCGCCGCGCCCGCGTGATGCCGATGGCCGCCCCGGCTGGGGCCGCTGGCTGCGGATGATCGAGGTCGCGCCGCGCTCCGGCCATACCGTGATGACCGGCCCCGAGGACAAGCCGCTGCTGATCCTCGATCGGGTCGGGCGCGGGCGCATTGCGCTGCTGGCGTCGGATCAGGCGTGGCTGTGGCATCGCGGCTATGAAGGCGGCGGGCCGCAACTGGAACTGCTGCGCCGGCTGGCGCACTGGATGATGAAGGAACCCGAGCTGGAGGAGGAAGCGCTGAGCGCAGTGGCCAAAGGCCGCAACGTGACGGTGACGCGCCGCTCGCTGAAACAGGGGGCGCGGGTGCTGACGCTGACCGGCCCCGAGGGCAACAGCCGCGAAATCGCCATGGATGAAGTGTCGCCCGGTCGCTATGTCGCCCGCTTTGAAGGGGCTGAAAACGGCCTTTACCGCCTGCGCGAGGCCGATCTTGAAACCGTGGTGGCCCTGGGTCCGGCAGCACCCAAGGAG
>JAIOJF010000054.1 GCA_019911965.1 Paracoccaceae bacterium
TTGGCCGGGCCATAGGTGGAATTGGAACAGCCGGTCATGGCCAGGGCACAGCCTGCCAGCAGGATCAGTTTATGCATCATCATCTCTCCCGGGCGACATCTCGTCGCGTCATCTGTGACGCTATGATGCCTGGGCGCAGGAAATTGGATGCAGGGATCGTGTACCCGGCCGTCCCGTCAGATATGCAGCGCCTTGCCATAGGCGTCGAGGACGCTCTCATGCATCATTTCCGACAGGGTCGGGTGCGGGAAGACGGTGTGCATCAGCTCGGCCTCGGTGGTCTCCAGCTGCCGCGCGATAGCATAGCCCTGGATCAGTTCGGTCACTTCGGCGCCCACCATATGCGCCCCCAGCAATTCGCCGGTCTTCGCGTCAAACACGGTTTTGACCAGCCCCTCAGGCTCGCCCAGCGCAATCGCCTTGCCGTTGCCGATGAAGGGGAAGCGGCCCACCTTTACATCAAAGCCCAGCTCCTTTGCCTTCGCCTCGGTATAGCCGACCGAGGCCACCTGCGGATGGCAATAGGTGCAGCCGGCAATCGCCTCGGGGCGTACGGGATGCGGATGAAGGCCGGCGATCTGTTCCGCCACCGCCACGCCTTCATGGCTTGCCTTATGCGCCAGCCAGGGGGCACCGGCGATATCGCCAATGGCGTAAACGCCCTCGACCCCGGTGCGGCAATATTCATCGACCGCCACATGCGTGCGATCGGTTTTCACACCGATCCCCTCAAGGTTCAACCCTTCGACATTGCCGACAATCCCGACCGCCGAAATCACGGTATCGAACTCAAGGGTTTCCACCTTGCCGGCCTTTTCGATATGCGCGATCACCTTGCCCTTGCCGCGATCCAGCTTGGTCACCGTCGATTTCTCGCGGATCTTCATGCCCTGCTTTTCAAACTGCTTTTTGGCGAATTTCGAGATTTCCGCATCCTCGACCGGCAGTACCCGGTCCATCACCTCGACCACCGTGGTATCCGCACCCAGCGTGTTGAAGAAGCTGGCAAATTCGATGCCGATAGCACCCGATCCTATCACCAGCAGTCTTTTCGGCATGCGCTTGGGCACCAGCGCGTGGCGGTAGGTCCAGACCAGATCGCCATCCGCCTCCAGCCCCGGCAATTCGCGCGCCCGCGCCCCGGTTGCCGCCACGATGGATTTGGCCGTCAGGGTTTCCTCGCCCTTGGCAGTCTTGACGGTAAGGGTCGATTTGTCCTTGAACGTGGCCTCGCCCATCACCACGGTGACCTTGTTCTTCTTCATCAGATGACCGATGCCGCCGGACAATTGCGCCGCCACCCCACGCGAGCGTTTGACCACCGCCTCCAGATCAAAGCCGATGCTGCCCGCCTTCAGGCCGAAATCACCGGCACGCTCCATCAGGTGAAAGACTTCCGCCGAGCGCAGCAGCGCCTTGGTCGGGATGCAGCCCCAGTTCAGGCAGATGCCGCCCAGGTTTTCCCGCTCGACCACGGCCACCTTCAGGCCCAGTTGCGCGCCCCGGATTGCCGCGACATAGCCACCGGGACCAGCCCCGATCACGATCATGTCAAAGTTTTGCGTCGTCATGCCCTGCCCTCCGGATGGAAATTAGTTTGCCATTAAACCAATTTCCGCGCCCATGCAAATATCACCGCCTTGCGCAATAATGCTGCGCACGGAGCAGTGTTCACGGCGATATTGGCATGAATCATCCCCCGGCGGCAATTGATTGCCGCAATTGCCACCGGCGGGTCCGGGAATACCCTTCGCCGAATCAGCCGGCGCGCAATTCCTGGATCGTGCTGGCATAGCCACCGGATGCCAGATAGGCGACTTCCTGGTTGGTCGGTGTACGCTCCAGCGCATCGTTGCGATAGGGGAAACGCCCGAAGCGGCGGATCACCTCGCGGTGGACCTTGGCATGCAGCAGGTTTTCCGCTCCGGTTTTCGGCATCCTGAGCATCATCAGCCGCACGCAGCGTTCCTGGTCCGTCAGGCTTTCGGAATGCATCAGCGGCAGATAGAAGAATTGCCGCTGCGGTTCGTCGGTCTTCATGTCGAAGCCCTGTCCGATGGCCTTCTTGGCGACGCAGACCGCCTTGCGGTCGGTCTCGAACGCGCGGCCGGTGCCACGGAACATGTTGCGCGGAAACTGATCCAGCAGGATGATCAAAGCCAGCGACCGCACGGGATCGCAAATCCAGTCGTTATAGGTTCCGGCACGGGCCTGTTCCCAGGCCTCGCCAAACCTCTCCTGGATCATCGCATCCAGCTCTTCCGATCCGTTGTACCAGCCCGCCGGACCAACCTCGTCCAGCCAGAATTTGATGATCTCTGCTGCGTCAGCCATCGCACCCTTCGCTCCGTCCCACTTACGCTTTTCCTTTTTGCGTTACATTCAAGCTTTGGAAATCAATTGGACCTTTTCAAGGCAAGAAGATTACCTTTCTGGGTTTCCCTCGCCAGTGTTGCCATCTTCCTCCATCGCCATTTCGATCGCCACTTCCTGCGCCATCTCCACCGCCACCGGCGAAGCGGTGGGTGCGACCGGCGCGTAATGGGTTGTGTATTCGACTGCGACGGTCGGCCGGCGGGTCATCCGGTAGAAGGCATAAGCCGTTGAAACTGCCATCAGAATTCCCAGATAGCCGAAAAACGCGAAAGGCCCCCATTGCGCCATCATCCAGCCCAGCACCACCGGCCCGGCAATCGCACCAATGCCGTTGACGAAGATCAGCCCGCCCGATGCTGCGGCCATATCCTCGAAATCCAGAAAGTCGTTGGTATAGGCGATATACAGGGAATATAGCGGGTTCGATATGCCGCCGATGATGAAGGCCAGAACTAGCAGCCACAGGAAATTGCCGGGAACCAGGACCCCCAGCAGCATCGCCACCGCGCCGAACAGGTTCAGCCCGGCGATCAGCTGGCGGCGGTCCATCCGGTCGGAAAACCAGCCGATCGGGTATTGGCAGACCATGCCGCCGACATAGATCGAGGCGACGAAGATCGAGATGTCACGCACGCTCAGGCCCGCCTGCGCCCCGAACACCGCCGACATGCCGAACAGCGCCGAAAACACCGAGCCCAGCAGGAATGCGCCGACAAAGCCCAAGGGCGAGGTCTTGAACAAACGCCTGAGCGTCATCGTCTTGGTGGTCTGGAACACTGGCGCCGGATTGGCGCTGAGCAGGATCGGCGCGAACGACACCGACACCAGCACCGAGGCGATGATGAACAGGTTGTAGCCGCCGGGATCGGCGACGTTCAGCAGCCCCTGCGCGGTGACAATGCCGATCATCTGCACGATCAGGTATAACGACATGGTCTTGCCGCGCGTCTCGTTGGTGGCGGAATCGTTCAGCCAGCTTTCAGCCACCACGTAGACGCCGGAAAAGCAGAAGCCGATCACCACCCGCTCGACCGTCCACAATATCGGATGCGGCACCGCTGCATACAGCACCAGAACCGCCGAGATGAACGAGGCCAGCGCCGCGAAGACCCGGACATGCCCTACCCGGCGGATCATCTCGGGCGCCAGCCGCGAGCCGCCCAGGAACCCCACGAAATAGGCCGACATGATGATCGACATCCAGGTGGTCGAGAATCCCTCGGAGGTGCCGCGCACGCCCAGCAACGTGCCTTGCAGGCCGTTGCCCAGCATCAACAGCATCATGCCCAGCAAAAGCGGCCATGTGTTTCGTGCGACAGCCAGCATTGGCCTATCCTTTATGTGTTCTCAGCCCGGCCTAACCGGTTGACGGGCCGGGATCATGCCCCGAAACGACAGGCTCAGCCGCCTTGCGCGACGCTCTAGCCGATTCCGGCAGCAACAGCGAGGCATCTCCGTAGGAAAAGAAACGATAGCGGCGGGAAACCGCGTGCGCATAGATCGCGTCGATCCGGGCCTTGCCCATCAGGGCCGCGACCAGCATCAGCAGGGTCGATTTCGGCAGGTGGAAGTTCGTCATCAGCCCGTCGGTCACGCGAAATTGATAACCCGGGCGGATGAAAATGTCGGTCTCGCCGCGGAACGGACGCACCACGCCATCATCGCCCGCCGCGCTTTCGATCAGCCTGAGGGCGGTGGTGCCGACCGGGATCACCCGCCCGCCTGCGGCGCGCGTGCGGTTGATCGCCTCGGCGGCCTCGGGCGTCACCTCGCCCCATTCGGCATGCATCCGGTGCTGGCTGACATCATCCACCTTGACCGGCAGGAAGGTGCCCGCGCCGACATGCAGCGTGACATGGCTGAAGGCCACCCCCCTAGCGGCCAGCCGCGCCAGCAGATCGGCATCGAAATGCAGCGATGCCGTCGGGGCTGCCACCGCGCCTCTGCTCCGGGCAAAGACGGTCTGGTAATCGGTCTTGTCGCGGGCATCGACCGGGCGAAGGGCAGCGATGTAGGGCGGCAGCGGCATGTTGCCCACCGCCTCCAGCGCGGCATCAAATTCAGCGCCTTGCAGATCGAAGCCCAGCACCACCTCGCCGTCCGGCTTGCCCAATACACGCGCCTCCAGCCCCCGGCCGAAGTCGATCACATCATTGATCTGCAACTTGCGCCCCGGTTTCGCCAGCGCCCGCCAGCCGCCATCCGGCAAGGGTGCCAGCAGCGTGATTTCGACGCGCGCCGCAACCGCGCCCTGCCCGGTCTGGCGGTGCCGGATACCGTCCAGCCGTCCGGGAATCACCTTTGTGTCGTTCAGGATCAGCCGGTCACCCGGGCCAAGCAGATCCGGCAAGTCGCGCACATGCAGATCACGGATCGCATCGCCCTCAGCCACCAGCAGCCGCGAGGCCGATCGCGGGCTGGCCGGGCGGGTGGCGATCAGCCCTTCGGGCAGGTGGAAATCAAACTCCGACAATCTCATTCCGGGCGCTCCGGCACTGGCTGGCGGAACATTTCGCGGAACATGCCGGGGGTCAGGATCGACAGGGGATTGACCCCGACCTTTGGCTCGTCGGCATCGCCTTTCAGCGTATAGGTGAAGCCGAACAGCCCTTCACCCTTCTGCTTGCCGAACAGTTTGCCGAACAGCTTGGTCTGTTCCAGTACCCCGTTCAGGATGTAGATCGGTGTGATTACGCCCTGCATGTCCATCTGGCCGGTGGTGAAGCCGTAAACTCCATCCATCGTCAGTCCCAGCGCCGGGCCAACCGCGCTGGAGCGGTGCAATTTCACACCCTCCGGCAACAGGCGGAAGCGGGCGTCGATATCGGTGAATGAAATACCTTCGCCGCCCAATTGCTCCAGCAGGCCGACAACGCTGATCGCCGCCAGAAGATCGGCCAGCGCGTTGGCGTTCTTCACCCTGGTGTCCTTGATCGTCAGCGACCCTTCATATTCGCCGCGCACGCCGCCCGGCACCAGCACCATATCCAGATGCCCGCCATTGGCCGAGGCGAACAGCCCCGCCGAGCGCATCACCTCGCCGGCCTGTTTGGAACTGAGGCGCACCGCCGTGCCGCCCTTGTCCGGGGCCAGCGCACCGACGATCCGCGCGCCGCCATTGATCCGGCCGGAGAAGCCACCGGATACACCGCCCCTGGTTGTCAACTCGCCTTCTACCCCGGTCAGGGCAATGCCGCTGGACACGATCAGCCGGTCCAGTTTCACCGCAATCCGGTTGCCTGCCTCGCCGTTGCCGGGGCCACTGGAGAACCGGCTGGCGCGGAAATCCACCTCGCCGCCGCCAATGTCGAAATTCGCCTGACCGTCCGGGCCGATGCGGATATCCACCGGCGTTACCATCCAGCCGCCGATATCGACCTGCGAGAATCGCGCAACATCCAGCGTGCCATCGCTTTTCAGCGTGATCTTGCCTTCCGCTTTCAGCCCGCGCGTTGTCAGGCTGATCGCGTCAATCGCCGCGGGTGATCCGAAGCTGCCGCTGATCGCCAGCCGCCCGGTCTCGTTCTTAGGCTTGGAAAACCCGACCTGCTCCAGCGACAGCGCCAGACGGTTCAGATCGGATAACAGCGTGAAGGAAGGGCGCTTGCCGCGCTCGAAGGCGATGTCGATATGTCCGCTTCCCTTTCCGTCAACGCTGCCTTCGGGAAGGATGATGTTGAATTCATCCAGCAGGGCTTGCGATATTTCGATATTGCCGTCGATACGGCTCTTGCCCTTGGCCTCAAGGCCGAAATCCTGCCGCCAGAGGCCGTTGGCCGGAACCGATCCGATCCTTGCCGCGCCCGATACCGTCAGGCCGGTTGGATCGACGAACACCGCCATTTCCTCGGCCGTCAGCAGCCTGCCCTTGACGAGCATGTCCGAGCGGGCGTTGCGCACGACGCCTTTCAGGGTGAAATTCACCTCGTTCAACTCAACCTTCGGTGCCAGCGGCAGGCTGATCCGGCCCGCTACCTCGCCGTGGCCCGAAGCGATGTCCGGGCCGAGACCGGCCTTGGACAGAAACCGGAACGGCTCCTGGTCCAGAAGCGTCAGGAAGGAATGCAGCGGGCCTTTTGCCTTCAGGTCAATATCTGCCGGGGCAAAGCGGACCCTGATATCGGGAATGGTGAAGTGGCTGCCGGCGGCGTCGATCACGCCGCCACCCGGTGCGGTGATCTGGCCCTGTTCGATTGCGATGGTCAGGGACTGGTCGGTCAGCACACCATAGCCGATGCCGTTTTCGATCGGCGGCATGGTCTTCATGAACCGCACCGCGGCCCCGGCCACGTCGAAATTGACGCTGAGGCGCGGCGGTTCGCCCGGCGCGGTTCGGAAGGCTCCGCGAATGTTCTCCAGCCGCCCGTCCAGGATATTGGTTGCCAGCCATCTGCGGGTATTCTGCTTCAGGGTCAGCGGCCAGAAATTCAGCAGGTTCCCCGTACTGACGGATTTCACCGCCAGGTCCAGCGCATTGGTCCAACCCTCCGCGCCGGCCGCCAGCCGCCCTTTCAGCACGTAACTTGTCTCGGCATCGACCAGCACCATCTGGCCGATATCGACGATCAGCGGCGCGGTCTGCACCCGCATGTCGAGCGCCCCGACGGAAAATTCGAGCGGCTGGCCGAACATGCCTTCGGGGCTGATCAGCACCTTGGTGAATTTCAACTGCGCGATCACCGCGCCGATGGTGCGGTCGATCCGGTCGCCGATATAGGCATGGCCCTCGGCAATGATATGCGCGGCATCGGTGCGCAGCGCGATCTGGTTGAAGGTGAATTTTTCCAGCCTGTCGTCATAGCTCAGATAGGCCTTCGCCCCGGAAAACCGCACCGGGTCCGAGGCCTGCGTGGCGGCGATCACGCCCGCACCGATATCCAGCACACCGTTCATCTGCCCGAACCGCCCGTCGCCGGTCACCTCCATCGTGACTGACCCGGCAATCGGTGCATCCAGCAGCCGCAGCCAGTCGAACGCCGCGATCTGATCGGCCAGATCGTTGGTCCGAAGCCCGGTGAACTGGCTGGAGAACACCGATACCTGCTGGCCCTTCGGCTTTTTCCATCCAAACGAGGCGGTGGATGGATCGTCGTCTTCCTGGCTTTCCAGCGCAAATGTGACGTTTGCCGCCAACTGCGCCGGATTGTTCTCGATCACCAGCCCGCCATCCTGGAAAGTCCAGCTTCGCCCGGATACATCATCGCGCAGAAACACGCTCATCGACGTGCTTTCAACCACATGCAGGCGGGCCAGGAAATCCTGCGCAAAGATGTTTTCAACGGCGGCGATGATCTCGGCATAGCTGCGGTTCTGCTGGATTTCCGCGCCGCCACCCTCGACCCCGACGCGGATATCGAACGAGCCGTCCGGTTCGCGTGTCAGATTCAAGTGTGCGCGGTGCAGCCTGAGCGACAAAGGTTGCAGGCGGCCGCTCAGAAGGCCGGAACCTGCGATCTCGATCTCGACCTCGGGCAGGGTTGCCCGGATGCGACCGTCGGGATCCAGCAATTGAACATCATCCAGCATCGCCAGCGCTGTGAAGCCGCCGGAAAAGGCCGAAATCCGGATATTTCCGATCTTCACGCTGGCATTGCTGATCGACTGGTTCAACCGCTTTTCAAAGCGTTCGCGGGCCCAGTCGGGTGCGCGGGTTTCCATTGCCAGCAACAGCATCAGCCCTGACAAAGCCAGTGCCAGCAGCACCGCGCTCAGCAAGGTTGCACGCGCCGCACGCCTCCGCCGCCGCCTCCGGCGGATCTTCTTGTCGACCGGTCTGTCGATTTCCGTCACCTGGCCTGCCCCTGGTCCACCGGCCTTGCAGCCCGGCACCGTCATTCCGCATTTGCCGGACAATAGCAACTCTTGCCGGGTTTCGCACAGGTCTGTCGAAAACCGGACAAGCGATGCGCCAATTCCCGCCAACGCCCAGGCAAAACCGGCGACATTATGGCGGATAAGCGCCGATGCTACATGAATAAACCCGGAAAAACCCTTGAAACGGAACCAGTTTCAACATTCCTGCGTCAATGTTTCCAGTATCGTGACAATGCCGGATCGACCATATCAAAAGAGTTGAATTGAATTGTTCGATTGACTAGAAAACTTCGGTGCCGTCCCGGTTGCCCTCGCGGGCTTGCCGGAACTGCCGTTCAAGCGGAAGGAAAGATCATTGCAGGCAAGCCTTAAACGTCGACTGCATGTCATGGCTGAACGCACCTTTCCGGAGCAGCGGCTTTACCTGAGGTCGGACCGTTCCACCCGCTACCTGCGACTGACCCCGGCTCGTCAACTGGCTATCATTGCCGGTGGTGGCGCGTTGTTCCTGTGGGCGATCTTCGTTACCGCCGCTTTGATGGTGAACATGTTCAGCGCCGGATCGGCCTCGCAGCAGGCGGCAATGCGCCAGCAGGATTACGAAGCCCGGCTGGAAAGCCTGTCAGCCGAGCGTGACAAGCGGGCGATGGAAACCCAGACCGCGCAGGAACGTTTCTATATCGCCCTGGATCAGATTTCCGCTCAACAGACCGCGCTTCTGGCTTCCGAGGACCGGCGCAAGGAACTGGAAACCGGGATCGAGGTAATTCAGCGTACATTGCGCAAGGTAATGAAGGAACGCGACCGCGCTGCCATCCAGTCAGACAAGCTGCTGGCGGAATTGCAGGCGGCGACCGGCAACGTGTCCACCCAGGCCGGCGAGGCGGAAGAAATCGAGGTGACGCTGGATTACCTTAATTCGGCACTGGACCAGACGGTAGATCAGCGCGACCGCATGGTCAGCGAAACCGAAAAGATGGAACGCAAGGTCGCCGATCTGAAGCATGACGCGAAATTGCAGGAAGAACGCAACCAGCGCATCTTCTCGCGGCTGGAAGAGGCGGTAGCGGTGTCGATCAGCCCGCTGGAACGCCTGTTTGAAGGCGTCGGCCTGTCCACCGACAAATTGCTGGACGATGTGAAGGCCGGTTATTCCGGCATGGGCGGGCCGCTGACACCGCTGGCCGTGTCCACCAAGGGCGAGCCGGAAGACCCGACCTCGTATCGCGCCAACCAGATCCTGGCCGATATGGACAAGATCAACATGCTCAGGATCGCTGCCGAGCGTGTGCCGCTGGCCATCCCGGTAAAGTCCTCGTTCCGTTTCACCAGCGGCTATGGCTGGCGTCGCCACCCGACCGCCGGAACCATGCGGATGCATGACGGCACCGATTTCGCCGCCGGTGTCGGCACCCCGATCTATGCCACCGGCGACGGCGTTGTCACCTTTGCCGGCTGGGCCGGCGGTTATGGCCGCGTGATCAAGATCCGGCACGCGATGGGCTTCGAAACCCGCTACGCGCATTTGGCGAAATTCCGCGTACAGAAGGGGCAAAGGGTCTCGCGTGGGGATCGAATCGGTGATATGGGAAGCTCTGGCCGCAGCACCGGCTCGCATCTGCACTACGAGGTGCGCCTTGGCGGTAAATCGGTCAACCCAATGAAATTCATCAAGGCAGGCAGAGATGTTTTCTAAGAGCAAGATCAACGATCCGACACCGAAACCGACGAAATCCGATGAGCGCCCCGCTATTGGCGGCGCTGCGGCGTCGGCTGGTGGCGGCTCGCCGCTGGCTGACAGACCCGCCACGCCCGTAGCCCCAAAGCCGAAACCGGCCCCGTCGACGCTGAGTTCCGACCTTGTGATCAGCGGCAATCTGAAGACCACCGGCGATCTGCAGATCGAAGGCATGGTAGACGGCGATATCCGCGCCCATCTGCTGACGGTTGGCGAAGGTGCCACCGTTAAGGGCGAGATCGTCGCCGATGACGTCGTGGTCAACGGCCGCGTCGTCGGTCGGGTGCGCGGCCTGAAGGTGCGCCTGACCTCGACCGCGCGGGTTGAAGGCGACATCATCCACAAGACCATCGCCATCGAAAGCGGTGCGCATTTTGAAGGCTCCGTACAACGCCAGGACGATCCGCTGAATGCCGGGGCCAAGGCGATGCCCAAGCCTGCAGCCAGTGCCGCGCCTGCCCCCCGTCCGGAACCCCCCGCACGGCGCAGCGAGTCGAAAGACCAGTAAACCGGCCAACGCAAACCGGATGACCCAGCCAAAGGCCCCCTTCGCGGGGCCTTTTTCGTTCAGGGCCGCCGCCGACTTGTCGCAATGCGGATGACCTTGCCGCGCTGATCCCTGCACGAACCCCACTGGACCCGCCCGCAAACCGCGTCTAGCATCGCCGTCATGCTTCGCTTCGCCGCCTCCAGACTGATCTCGCTATCGCTCAGCCTGCTGGCGGCGTCGGTGGTGATTTTCGCGGTGATCGAGGTGATCCCCGGCGATCCCGCCGCCTTCATGCTCGGGCTGAACGCGCAGGAAGACACGGTCGCGGCGCTGCGCGAACAACTTGGGCTGGAAGGCTCGGTGATCAACCGCTATTTCGGCTGGGTCGGCGGCATGCTGACGGGCGATTTCGGCACCTCCTACACCTACCGCGTGCCGGTGGCCGATCTGATCCTGGCGCGCATGTGGATCAGCCTGCCGCTGGCGCTTTACGCGCTGATCCTGTCCACCCTGATCGCCTTTCCGGTCGGCCTGATTGCCGCGGCGCGGCGTGGGCGTCCCGCCGATATGGGCATCATGGGGGTCACACAGCTTGGCATCGCGGTGCCGAACTTCTGGTTCGCGATGATCCTGGTGGTGATCTTCGCCATCAAGCTGCGCTGGTTTTCCGCCGGCGGGTTTCCCGGCTGGGATAACGGGTTCTGGCTGGGCCTGAAATCGCTGACCCTGCCGGCCATCGCGCTGGCGCTGCCGCAGGCCTCGATCCTGGCGCGGGTGATGCGCTCGTCCGTGCTGGACACGCTGGATCAGGATTACATCCGCACCGCCCGCGCCAAGGGTCTGAACCGGTCTCAGGCGATCTGGCGGCACGGTTTGCGCAACGCCATGATCCCGGTCCTGACGATCATTGGCATGCAGTTTTCCTTCCTGCTGGCCGGTGCGATCATCATCGAGAACGTGTTCTTCCTGCCCGGCCTCGGGCGGCTGATCTTCCAGGGCATCACCCAGCGCGATCTGATCGTGGTGGAAAGCGGCGTGATGCTGCTGGTCTTCGCGGTGATCACCGTCACCTTTCTGGTCGATCTGGCCTATGCCGCCGTCGATCCAAGGCTGAGGCGACGCGGATGAAGTGGCCGAAAACCCTGATCCTGGGCGGGCTGATCTTCGCCACCTTCCTGGGCGCGGCGCTGCTGTCGCTGGTCTGGACGCCCTATCCGGTGGATACGCTGGCCATCGCCGCCAAGCTGAAGCCCCCGACTTCCACCTTCTGGTTCGGCACCGACCATTTCGGCCGCGACATCTTCTCGATGATCATGGTCGGCGCGCGCACCTCGATCGCGGTTGCCATCGTCGCGGTCGGCATCGGCATCACGCTCGGCGTGCCGCTGGGCCTGGCCGCCGCCGCCAATCGTGGCGGATGGCTAGACGAGGTGATCATGCGCGGCAACGATCTGATTTTCGCCTTTCCGTCACTGGTGATCGCCATCCTGATCACGGCTGTCTTTGGCCCCTCCGCCTTGAACGCGATCATCGCCATCGGCATCTTCAACATACCCGTCTTCGCCCGCGTCTCGCGCGGCGGTGCTCTCAGCCTCTGGACGCTGGATTACATTCTGGCGGCACGGGTCGCCGGCAAGGGGCGCTTGCGGATTTCAACCGAACATATCCTGCCCAACATCGCAAACCTGCTGATTGTGCAGGGCACGATCCAGTTCTCGCTTGGCATCATCGCCGAGGCGGCCTTGTCCTATGTCGGCCTCGGTGCGCAGCCGCCGACGCCAAGCTGGGGGCGGATGCTGGCCGACAGCCAGACGATGATTTCCTTCGCGCCGCATCTGGCACTGTTTCCGGGCTTTGCCATCGTGCTGACGGTGCTGGGGCTGAACCTGATGGGCGACGGCTTGCGCGACATCCTCGATCCGCGCATCCGGAGGGCGCGGGGATGAGCCTGATTTCCGTCAGCCACCTGTCGATGGCGATCCACTCGCTGGCGATCCTGAAGGACCTGACCTTCGCTATCGAACCCGGCAAGGTGTTCGGTGTCGTCGGCGAAAGCGGCTCGGGCAAGTCGATGACGGCACTGGCGCTGATGGGCCTGCTGCCGGGCGGGGCGCGGACCAGCGGCAGCGCGATGCTGGGCGATACCGATCTGTTGAGCGCACCCGAGGACCGCATGTGCCGCATTCGCGGCAACCAGATCGGCATGATCTTTCAGGAACCGATGACCGCGCTGAACCCGGTGCAGACAATCGGGCGGCAGGTTGCCGAAACGCTGGTGATCCACGGTGCGGCGAACCGGGCCGAGGCGATGACGCTCGCCCGCGAGAAACTGGACCGCGTCGGCCTGCCCGCCGATCGCTTCCCGCTGGACAAATACCCGCATGAATTATCCGGCGGCCAGCGACAGCGCGTCTGCATCGCGCTGGCCATCGCGCTGCGCCCGAAACTGCTGATCGCGGATGAACCGACCACCGCGCTGGATGTCACCACCCAGGCGCAGATCCTCGATTTGCTGAAATCGCTGGTCGCCGAGGATGGCATGGCGCTGATGCTGATCACCCATGATTTAGCGGTGGTCAGCGATATTGCCGATCAGGTGGCGGTGATGAAGTCCGGCGAAATCGTCGAACAGGGCAATACCGACGAGGTTTTCCGCGCCATGCGCCACCCCTATACCAGGGCGCTGTTCGCGGCATCCGCGCATATCCCCGACCGCCAGGCAAGGGCAAGGGATGAGCCGATCCTTGAGGTACAGAACGCGGTGCGCCGCTATGCCCTGCCGCGCCGCAGATTGCTTGGCCCGGCCCCGACATTCACCGCCGTCAACGATGTGTCATTCACGCTGCATATGGGCGAAAACCTCGGCCTTGTCGGCGAAAGCGGCTGCGGGAAATCCACCCTGACGCGGGCGATCCTGGGGCTTGAACCGCTGCAATCGGGCCAGATCAGGCTGTTCGGCGAACCAGTCGCGCCGGGCATGGCGAACGCGCTGCGTTCCGGCGTGCAGGTAGTGTTTCAGGATCCTTACGGCAGCTTCAATCCCCGCTGGAAGGTGGCGCAACTGGTCGCAGAACCGTTCTATCTGATGCAAGCGCGCCCCGCCGACTGGCGCGACCGGGTGGCCGAGGCGCTGGTTTCCGTCGGCATGACCGCGCCCGACATGGACAAGTATATCCACGAGTTTTCCGGCGGCCAGCGCCAGCGCATTGCCATCGCCCGCGCCCTGATCCTGCGCCCCGACCTGATCGTGCTGGACGAGGCGGTGTCGGCGCTCGATGTCTCGATCCGCGCGCAGATCCTCGATCTGCTGGCCGACCTGTCGCACCGGCTGAACCTCAGCTACCTGTTCATCAGCCACGACCTGTCCGTGGTGCGCGCGATCACCGACCGTGTGCTGGTGATGCAGGCCGGTGAAATCGTCGAAAGCGGGCGCACCGAGGAGGTGTTCACCAATCCCGCGCATCCCTATACCCGCGCCCTGATCGACGCGACGCCAAAACTGCCGGACCGCCGGGTCTGAGCGAACGACAAGGACCAAGCCCATGCCCCTTTCCGCCCTCTGGTATCCGACCGACAAGTGTTTCATCGACGGTGCGTGGCAGACCCCGGCCAGTGGCGCGACGCTGCCGCTGGAAAACCCCTCGACCGGCCAGATCATCGGCCAGATCGCGCGCGGCAATGCAGATGATATCGACGCCGCGGTCAGCGCCGCGCAAGCCGCCCGGCTTGGCGAATGGGGCCGGATGCCGGCGTTCGAGCGTGGCCGGATGCTGGCGCATATGGGGCGGATCGTGCTGGCGCATGTGGACGCGCTGGCGGAAATCGAGGCCGCCGATGTCGGCAAACCCCTGAAACAGGCCCGCGCCGATGCCGTGGCGCTGGCGCGGTATCTGGAATATTACGGCGGCGCGGCGGACAAGGTGATGGGCGAAACCATCCCCTATCTCGATGGCTACACCGTCTATACCCTGCGCGAACCGCACGGCGTGACCGCCCATATCGTGCCCTGGAACTACCCGATGCAGATCATTGGCCGCTCGGTCGGCGCGGCGCTGGCGATGGGCAATGCCTGCGTGCTGAAACCAGCCGAGGAAGCCTGCCTGACCGCACTGGCCTTCGCCGCCATCGCCGATGAGGCGGGCGTGCCGAAAGGCGTGATCAATGTCGTGCCCGGCCTTGGCCATGAGGCCGGTGCGGCGCTGAGCAGCCACGCGCGCATCAACCACATTTCCTTCACCGGCTCGGTGCCGGTTGGCACGCTGATCCAGAAGGCCGCCGCCGACAACGTGGTGCCGGTGACGCTGGAACTGGGTGGCAAATCCCCGCAACTGGTATTCGACGATGCCGATCTTGAGGCGGCCCTGCCGTTCCTTGTCAATGCCGGTATCCAGAATGCCGGTCAGACCTGCTCGGCCTCATCGCGCCTGATCGTGCATCGCAGGATCCACGATCAATTGCTGGAACGCCTCGCCGCGCGCTACCGCGCCCTGCGGGTCGGCCCGGCAATGGCCGATCTCGATATCGGGCCGCTGATTTCCGGTACTCAGAAGGGCATCGTCGCGGGGTTTCTTGCCGCAGGGGGCGATCTGGAAATCGCTGCAAGGGGTGAAATCGCCGCCGACACGCCTGCAAGCGGCCATTACATCGCCCCAACCCTGCTGGCCGGTGTTCCGCACGATCACCTGCTGGCGCGCGACGAGATTTTCGGCCCCGTTCAGGTGGTGATCCCGTTCGAGAGCGAAGACGAAGCCATCGCCATCGCCAATTCCACCGATTTCGGACTGGTCGCCTCGGTCTGGACCCGCGATGGCGGTCGCCAGATGCGCGCGGCAAAAGCGATCCGCGCCGGTCAGGTCTTCCTCAACAATTACGGGGCCGGTGGCGGCGTGGAATTGCCCTTCGGCGGCATCGGCAAGTCGGGCCACGGCCGCGAAAAGGGGTTCGAGGCGCTCTACGGCTTTTCCACCCTGAAAACCGTTGCGGCCTTCCACGGCTGACCTAACTTATTCCTGGATTTCACCCGCCGGAGGCCGCCAGCTTGTCAGCCGCGTCGTGCCAGCGCTTCGGCCACCAGAGCTGCCGCCGCCGCCACCGCCTCCTTGATGCTCAAGCTGGAGGTGTCGATCACCACCGCATCTTCCGCCGCAACCAAAGGCGCTTCGGCACGGTTGCGGTCGCGAGCATCGCGGGCTTCGACATCTGCCAGCACCTCGTCCAAAGTGATATCCACGCCGCTGGCCTGCAATTCTGCATGCCGTCGCGCGGCCCGCACTTCGGGCGTGGCGGTGATGAACAATTTGATCTCGGCATCCGGGCAGATCACCGTGCCGATATCGCGCCCGTCCAGCACCGCACCGCCATCGCGCCGCGCGAATTTGCGCTGAAACTCGATCAGGGTGGCGCGCACGCCTTCATGCACCGCCACCTCCGACGCCGCCGCCGAAGCTTCGGGGCTGCGCAGATCATCCCGCGTCAGATCGCCGGGCTCCAGCGCCCGCGCCTCGGCTTCGGCGGTGGCGGCATCGGTGCCACCCGCCGCCAATGCCCTCACCCCGACGGCGCGGTACAACAGCCCGGTATCGAGATAGGCAAAGCGGAATTCCTTGGCAAGAACGCGCGATATTGTCCCCTTGCCCGCCGCCGCCGGGCCATCAATCGCCACCGTGAACTGCACCGCCGGTGCCGCCCCGAACAGCCGCCAGATCGCCCGGGCGATCAGCAGCACGATCAGAACGGTGATCGCGGCATCGAAGAAGAAGAATTTCAGCACGGTGAACCGGCTGGCACCCGCCACCAGTTCCGCCGAAAGCGTATCCGCCTGTGAGGTCAGCATCCGCACGATGGCGGCGTTTTCCAGATAGTCGAACAGCGCATAGCCAGCCGCGATCAGCGCCGCCCCCAGCCGCAGGATCAAGGGCCGCTCGCACAGCAGCCACCAGCAGCCAATCCCCAGCACCAGTGCCAGCATCGCCGGAAACACCGTATCGAGCCACATTGCGGGGCCAAGGTAGAACGCCGCCCCCTCCGGCGTCAGCGCGGCCAGAAATTCCTTTGCCTCGGCATGGGAATAGCCCAGCATGAAGTAATCGAACGCCGCGCCGCCGGAAGACAGGTCGGCGATCTTCGGGCCGACCCACAGGACCAATGCGCCGTACACCGCCAGGGTTGCCGCCACCAGCAACCAATATAGCTTCCACCCCAGACTCAACTCGTCAGCCCTTCGTTGCGGTTGCGTCGCCGGAACCTTAGCAGCAGAAGAACCAGAAAGAAAACCATTGCCAGCGTTGTCGCGCCGGACTTCAGCAGCGTCCATCGGCTTGCCGCCGTCACCATGTCGGCGGTAAGACCGGCAGGTCCGGCCTCCAGCATCGCCACGACCGCTTGGTTTTCCAAGTAATCCGCCACCGCGCCGATTATTGCCGCCGCCGCGATCGCTCGCGCCAGCCAGCGCCGCCGGTCCGGCCCGGCCAGCCCGTAGCCGCCCAGCGCCAGCACCATCGCCAGCATCGCCGGATAGGCACTATCCAGCCGGTGCTGAGCGCCCAGGTAGAAGGCTTGGCCTTCTTCGCTGAGCGCCGCCAGGAATGCCTCTGCCTCGGCAAAGGTATAGCCGCCCGGTCGCATGTCGAACGCCACCTGCCCACCCGCCGCCGCCGCGACCTGCGGCAGCGACCACAACACCATTACGCCATAAAGCACCAGCGTTGCCGCCACCAAAGTCCAATACAACGCTCGCACAAAGCGCATGTCGTTAACCTTCGTCGCGGCTGATCGTTGCACCAAGGCCCGCCATCAGGCCCTCAAAACCCGGAAACGAGGTTGCCACCGGCCCACCATCGTCCAGCGATACCGGTCGTTTCGATGCCATGCCGAGGCACAGGAACGACATCGCGATCCGGTGATCCAGACGGGTTTCGCAGGTTGCCCCGCCCGGCACGCCGCCCGGCCCCATGCCGTGCACGATCAGGGTATCGGCATCCTCCTCCACCCGCACGCCCAGCGCCTCAAGCCCGCGCGCCATCGCGTCGATCCGGTCGCTTTCCTTGACCCGCAATTCCTTGACGCCGCGCATGATCGTGGTGCCTTCGGCGAAGGCGGCCACCACCGACAGGATCGGATATTCGTCGATCATCGAGGCGGCGCGCTCCGGCGGCACCTCGATCCCGCGCAGCGTTGGAGAGAACCGCACACGCAGATCAGCCACCGGTTCGCCGCCTTCCTCGCGCGGGTTCTCGAAAACCAGATCGGCCCCCATCTCGCGCAGGGTGTCAAACAGCCCGGCCCGCGTGGGATTGAGGCCGATATTCGGCACCAGCACGTCCGAGCCTTCAACGATCAGCGCCGCCGCCACCGGGAATGCCGCCGAGGACGGATCGCGCGGCACCGCGATGGCCTGCGGGCGCAGTTCGGGCTGGCCACGCAGCGTGATTACCCGGCCTTCGGGCGTGATCTCGGTAAAGATGCTGGCACCGAAACCGGCCAGCATGCGTTCCGTATGGTCGCGCGTTGCCTCGGCCTCGATCAGCACGGTTTCGCCGGGTGCGTTCAGTCCGGCCAGCAGCACAGCCGATTTCACCTGCGCCGACGGCACCGGCGAGACATAGCGCACCGGCACCGGATCAGCCGCCCCGACAATGGTCAGCGGCAGACGCCCGCCCCTGCGGCCATAGGCGCGCGCACCGAACAGCGCCAGGGGATCGGTGATCCGCCCCATCGGGCGCGACCTGAGGCTGGCATCGCCGCTGAACGTGGCGGTGATCGGCGTTGTCGCCATCGCCCCCATGATCAGGCGCACACCGGTGCCGGCATTGCCGCAATCAATCACGTTGTCCGGCTCGCAAAAACCACCGACGCCGACGCCCCTGATCCGCCATTCGCCATCGCCAACGCGCTCGACCGTCGCGCCGAAGGCCCGCATCGCGGCGGCGGTATCCAGCACGTCCTGACCCTCCAGCAGGCCGGAAATCCGCGTCTCGCCCACGCTGAGGGCACCGAGGATCAGCGAGCGGTGCGAGATCGACTTGTCGCCGGGCACCTCGGCCACGCCGTTCAGGGGGCCGCTGGCGCGGGCGGTCATGGGGATGGGGGTGGCGTGGCCTGACATGGGCTATCCGATCAAAAACGCTGTGCTGTCTGTCTATAACGAAAGCGGATTCCAACCGCTACCGGGCAATTCAGACCCGCCGGAAGGTCAGGTAATGCGGTGTGCGGCCCTCGCGCAGCGCCTTTTGCTCGTAGCGCGTCGAATGCCAGTCGTCCCAGGGCTTGCGCCAGTCGTCCGGGCCGTCCGCCAGCCAGTCAAAACCTGCATGCGCCTGCATCTGTTCCAGGGTCTGGCGCACGTAATCGCCGATATCGGTCGCCACCCGCAGGATCGCGCCGGGCCGCATCACCCGCGCCAGAGGGTCGAGGAATTCCGGCGTCACGAAGCGGCGGCGATGGTGGCGTTTCTTCGGCCAGGGATCGGGGTATAACAGGAAAGCGCGGTTGATCGAGGCGTCCGGCAGCACGTCGAACAGATCGCGCACATCGTCGGGATGCACCGCAAGATTATCGACGCCAGCCGCCCTGATCTTGCCCAGCAGCATGGCGACACCGTTGATGAACGGCTCGCAGCCGATGATGCCGATATCGGGATTGGCCGCGGCCATATGGACCATATGTTCGCCAGCGCCAAAGCCGATTTCCAGCCAGACCTCGCGTTTGGTGGCGAACAGCGCGGCGGGATCAATCGGCCTGCGATCAGGATTGGCAACCCAGTCCACGCCGGGAATGGCCAGCGCCGCAAGGTCGGTATCGAGGAAATCGCGCTGGGTATCGCGCAGCGTCTTGCCGTAGCGGCGGCCATAGAAATTGCGCCAGGGCGCGCCCGAGGGGTGTTTGTCGCGGCTCATCGCTTGACTCAGAGCGCCGCCGAGGGCCGCGCCTTGATCGCGTCAAACCAGGCACGGGTGGCGGTGTTGGCCTCGGGGATGCGGGCCTTGATGACGCGGGCGAAATCGACAAATACAAAGGCTGTGATATCGGCCAGCGAGAAGGTGTCACCGGCGATGTAGCGGCTTTCGCCCAGCCGCGCCTCCAGCAGATCGAAGAACGCCGCCACCCGCACCTTGCCGCGTTCGGCCAGATCCGGGATCTGGGGAAAATTGATCGTGCCGGGGATGGCGCGGTCCTTCATATGCGGATTCTCGTTGCGCAGCACTTCGGCAATCGGCAGCCCGCCGTGATATTCCACAATCGCGTTCCACATCGCCACGGCACCTTTTTCGGACGGCGAGGTTCCCAGCAGCGGAGGCTCGGGAAAGGCGGCTTCCAGATAGGCGGCGATGCCGAGGTTCTCCGCCAGCACGTCGCCTTCATCGGTTACCAGCACCGGCAGGGTTGCACGCGGATTGATCGCCAGAAAGTCGGCCCCCAATTGTTCGCCCCTGGCAATGGACACATCGCGGGTCTCGATGGTCAGGCCCTTTTCGGCGATGAACATGCGGGCGCGGCGCGGGTTCGGGGCGGTGGCGCAATCGTAAAAGATCATGGTGATTGTCTCTCCGTTTCGGCGAACCACCCATACGCCGGATCGCCCCTGACGGTCCAGAGCGCAAGGCGGCCTCACAAAGCAAAACCCCGCCCGGTTTGGGCGGGGCTGCACATTTCTGCGAAACCGGAATGCCTCAGATCGCCGCTTTCAATTCGGCCACCAGATCGGTGCGCTCCCAGGAAAAGCCGCCATCGGCTTCGTGGGCACGACCGAAATGGCCGTAAGCCGCGGTGCGCTGGTAGATCGGCGCATTCAGCGACAGATGCTCGCGGATGCCGCGCGGTGTCAGGTTCATCACCTCGGCCACTGCCTTTTCGATCTTCGCGGGGTCGATATTGCCAGTGTCGTGCGTATCGACATAGATCGACAAAGGCTTGGCGACGCCAATCGCGTAGGCCAATTGCAGGGTGCAACGATCCGCCAGCCCGGCGGCAACGATGTTCTTGGCGAGGTAGCGCGCCGCATAAGCCGCCGAGCGGTCAACCTTGGTCGGGTCCTTGCCGGAAAACGCGCCGCCGCCATGCGGTGCCGCGCCGCCATAGGTATCGACGATGATCTTGCGCCCGGTCAGCCCGGCATCGCCGTCGGGGCCACCGATGACGAATTTGCCCGTCGGGTTGACGTGCCATTCGGTCGCCTTGGTGATCCAGCCTTCCGGCAGGATTTCGCGGATATACGGCTCGACCACCGCGCGGACATCGGCAGAGGACATGGTTTCGTCCAGATGCTGCGTCGACAGCACGATCGAGGCCGCCTCGACCGGCTTGCCATCGACATAGCGCAGGGTAAGCTGCGATTTTGCGTCCGGGCCAAGCTTCGGCTCGGCACCCGATTTCCGCACTTCGGCCAGCCGCTTCAGGATGGCGTGGGAATAGTGGATCGGGGCCGGCATCAGTTCCGGGGTTTCGCGCACCGCATAGCCGAACATGATGCCCTGATCGCCGGCACCTTCATCCTTGTTGCCCGCCGCATCGACGCCTTGCGCGATATCGGCGGATTGCTCGTGCAGGTAATTGTGGACGTTCAGGGTTTCCCAGTGAAAGCCGCGCTGGGTATAGCCGATATCCCTGATGCAGTCGCGGACGATCTGTTCGACACTGTCGATCACCTTTTGCGGGCCGCGCACCTCGCCGCCGACAACGACACGATCGGTCGTGGCGAAAGTCTCGCAGGCGACACGGGCATAGGGGTCTTCGCGCAGGAAAGCGTCGAGGATGGCATCCGACACCCGGTCGCAGACCTTGTCGGGATGGCCCTCGGACACGGATTCCGAGGTGAACAGGTAATTTGGTCGGGACATCAGGTGCTCCATTCAAGATAACGCCGCCACGTCAGGAAGCCGTTGTGGCAGCAGGTCCGGCCCGTGGTAAGGTGGAGCCGGAACCGGGTCAATCAGTATTTTCGCCGCCGCCCGATGACCGGCGAAACGAGGCCGATCAGCATCAGCGCCAGCACCGGCAGATCGCCGCTGCGGTGATAGGGCGTCGGCGCCGTACGCCCCGGCAGAACCGCGTCCAGAAACCCGGCCTCGCCCAGCGGCAGCGCATCCGTCACCCGGCCCCGCGTGTCGATCACCGCCGAGATGCCGGTATTGGCAACCCGGACCAGCGGCAGCCCCTGCTCGACCGCCCTTGCCCGCGCCTGCGCCAGATGCTGTTGTGGCCCGGCCAGCGTGCCGAACCAGGCGTCGTTGGTGATCTGCAACAGCCAGTCCGGGCGCGGCGTGGCATAGGCGGACATGCCTGGAAAAATTGCCTCATAGCAGATCAGCGGCAGCGCCTTGCCCGCCGGGCCGAGATCAATCAGCTTCGGGCCGGGACCGGCGGAAAAGCCGCCGCCTTCCTCCGCCGCCAGCCCGTGCAGGCCGAGGCGCGACAGCAAGCCGCCGAACGGGATATATTCACCGAACGGCACCAGATGCGCCTTGTCGTAGACCGCCTGCGATTGGCCATCCGGGCCAAGCACCGCCAGCGAATTGTAGATGCGGCCCCTCTCCAGACGACGGGCACCGATGATCACCATGCCACCAGCCGCCGCCGCGCTGATCCGGGCCTGCAGATCCGGTTCGTGATCCAGCCACCAGGGCACCGCCGCCTCGGGCCAGATCACGAGATCGGGGCGGATTGCGGCGGGGGCCACCGTCATCTCCATTTGCCGGCGCAGGAAGATCGGGATGAAGTCCGGGTCCCATTTCTGGTGCTGTGGCGCGTTTGGCTGGATCAGCCGCAGCGTGATCGCCTGCGAGGGTGCGGGCACAGGCTGACCAAGGCGATAGCTGCCACCGGCCCAGAGGATCGCCAGCAGCACGGATGCCGCGACAAGCCCGGCCATGCGCCGCCGCAAGGCCAGAGGCAGCGCCGCCAGCGCCAGCGTCAGCAGGGTCAGCCCATGCGGGCCAAGGACAGCGGCGGCCTGCATCACCGGCGTATCAACCCAGCCATAGGCCAGCATGTTCCACGGAAAGCCGGTGAAGAGATGCGCCCTCAGATACTCCGCCAGTCCAAGCGCCGCCACCAGCGCCACCAGCCGCCCGATACGCCCCCGCGCGATGCCGGCGGCCAGCGCGAAGGCTGCGGCCCAGAACAGCGCCAGACCACCGGCCATCAGGATCAGCGCGAAAGGGGCCATCCAGCCGTGGCGGGGTGCGTCCACCAGGAACGGTTCGACAATCCAGAACAGGGTGGAGGCAAAAAACGCCGTGCCGATCAGCCAGCCGAATTTCGCGGCGCGGCGCGTCGTTGTGGCCTGCAAAAAGAGGTGCAGCGCCAGCACAAGAAAGCCAAGCGCGATCAGCGGTTGCGCCAGCGGCGCCTGGCCGGTGCCGATCCCCGCTCCGGCCACCAGCGCCAGGACAACGCCGCGCCAGCCGGTATAGCCCGCCCGGCGCTGGCCCGGCGCAGTATCCATTCAGCTTGCCAGAAGTTGCGGCAGCACGACGCGCAGGCGCTTGATCCGGCGGGGATCGGCGTCCAGCACCTCGAATTCCACACCGCTGGCATGGCGGATCACCTCGCCGCGCGCCGGTACACGGCCGGTCAGCATGAAGACCAGCCCGCCCAGGGTATCGAACTCGTCCTCATCCTCTGCCGCGATCAGCCGCACGCCGGTTTCATGCTCGAACCCGGTCAGCGAAGCCCGCGCCTGACACAGATAGATGCCCGGCTTTTCCTCGACCCAGGCGGCTTCCTCGTCGATGTCGTGTTCATCTTCGATCTCGCCGACCACCTGTTCGATCAGGTCCTCGATCGTCACCAGCCCGTCAACGCCGCCATATTCGTCGATCACCAGTGCCATATGGATGCGGTCGGTCTGCATCTTCTGCAACAACACCCCGATCGGCATCGAGGGCGGCGCGAACAGAAGCGGGCGCAGCATGGATTTCAGGTCCAGTTCGGCGTCGTCGCAGGCAAAGCCGTGTTTCAGCGCCAGATCCTTCATGTGTACAAAGCCCAGCGGGCTGTCCAGCGTATCGCTGTAGACCGGCAGCCGCGTCAGGCCGTTATCCCGGAAGGTCTGGACCAGCGCATTCAGCTCGATCTCGACCGGCACCGAAACGATCTCGACCCTTGGCACCGCCACATCCTCGACCTTGACGCGGTTGAGATTGCCGAGGCCAACCGGCAGGGGAACGGCATTGCCATTGCGGTCGCGCCGCTTGTCCCGGCCATTGCCAAAACCGGCATAGCCATTGCCCTTGCCGAACAGGCGTTCGATGAAACCCGGTTTCTGACTGTCGTCGTCGTCCGGGTCCGACGCGCCATCGGCGGCATCGCTAGGTAAGCTTGGGGTGTCGGTCATGTCTCCTGTCCGATATGCGCCCGGTCCTGCCGGGCTGGTTCAATATGGGTTCGCGATACCGAGTTTTGCAAGTATTGCAACCTCAAGCGCTTCCATCCTTGTCGCATCTTTGTCGCGGACGTGATCATATCCCAACAGATGCAGGCAACCATGCACCAGCAGATGGCTGACATGATCGCCAAAGGCAATGCCCGCCGCCTCGGCCTCCACGCGGCAGGTGCCATAGGCGATGGCGATATCGCCGAGGCTTTCGGCGAAGGGGCCATCCGGGCGGGGCGGCGGCATTGGGGTGCCGCCATCGGTATCCGGGGCGAGGTCCTCCACCGGCCAGGACAACACGTTGGTTGCCGCTGGCTTGTCGCGAAACTCGCGGTTCAGATCGGCAATGCGCGCGTCATCGCAGGCCAGCAGCGCAATCTCGTAGCCATCCGACGCAATCCCGGCACCTGCCATTGCGGCGCGGAAGGATTGTTCGGCCAGTTGGCCGAGGTCCAGTACCTGCCAGCTTTCATCCTCGATCACCAGATCCGCCAGCGGTTCAGGCATCGCGCTTGCCGGCCCCGTCATAGGCTTCGATGATCTTTGCCACCATCGGATGGCGCACCACGTCCTTGACCGTGAAGCGCGAAAAGCCGATGCCCTTGACATCGCGCAGGATACGCTCTGCCTCGATCAGGCCCGACAGCACGCCGCGCGGCAGATCGACCTGGCTGGTATCGCCGGTGATCGCCATGCGGCTGCCCTCGCCCAGCCGTGTCAGGAACATCTTCATCTGCATCGAGGTGGCGTTCTGCGCCTCGTCCAGCACGACAAAGGCATTGGACAGGGTGCGCCCGCGCATGAAGGCCAGCGGCGCGATCTCGATACGCTTTTCCTCGATCAGCTTGGCAAGCTGGCGGCCCGGCAGGAAATCGTTCAGCGCATCGTAAAGCGGCTGCATGTAGGGATCGACCTTGTCCTTCATGTCGCCGGGCAGAAAGCCCAGACGCTCGCCGGCCTCGACCGCCGGGCGCGACAGGATGATGCGATCGACATGGCCTTCAACGAACATTGACACCGCGACCGCCACCGCCAGATAGGTCTTGCCGGTGCCGGCGGGGCCAAGCCCGAAGACCAGTTCATGCTCGAACAGCTTCTGCAGATATTCTGCCTGGCGAGCGGTGCGCGGCAGCACGGTTTTCTTGCGCGTGCGCACCTCGATTCGCCCGCCTCGGAACATCTCGATCTGGTCGCCGTCGCGGGTGCCGGTGCCATTGCCGGAATCGCCCATGCGGATGGCCGCCGTGACATCGCCCGGTTCGATCCCGCGCCCGGTTTCCAGCCGCGAGTAAAGCGCCTTCAGGGCGTCCTGTGCGCGCTGGCGCGAGCCGTCCTCGCCCATGATCTCCAAATGGTTGCCACGACGGACGATCTGCACCGCCAGCGCCTGCTCGATCTCGGCCAGATTGCGGTCAAACTCGCCGCAGAGGTCGATCAGCAACCGGTTGTCGGGAAATTCCAGAACGGTTTCAGCCGTTTCGCTGGACGGGTTCGGCGGAGGCATTGCGGAAATGGTTGCCAAGAAGGGCTCCGTTATTCAAGGGCGATGGGGTCACGCTGCCGCATGGCGGCGGCATGGGCAAGGGGGATAACGCCGGATTTACCGGGCGGATGAACGCAAGCGGACCGCAGGATGCCCCTGCGGTCCGCTGCGATACTGCTGTCCAATGGCATCAGATTGGGTCCGGCACCCAGTTCTTGAACTGGCCGACCGTGGTGCCCGGCGCGCCGATGCCCGAGCAGACCGGCTTGCCATAGCGATCCAGCCGCTGCGACAGGTAGCCCTCGGCGCCGTCGTCGATGATCCAGTGATCGCAGCCATGCGGGTCGATCCAGATACCGGCCTGCAACTGGCTGAGATGGTGGCTGTCGATGCCCAGATCGACAGTCTTGTCATATTTCTCGCAGGCCGACAGGGCGAGCGCCGATGCAATTGCTGCGATTGCGAATACGGGTTTCATGGTCGCGCTCTCCGATTACCTGACACAGATGACTTCGACGCGCCGGTTGCGCTGCTTGCCATAGGCGGTGGCATTGGTGGCAATCGGCTGGCGTTCGCCAAAGCCGCGCACCCCGGCCACCCGTGCACCGACGCTCTGGGCGATCTGCGCCACCGCATTGGCGCGGCGCATCGACAGGCCCATATTGTAGGCGTCCGACGCATCGCTGTCGGTATGGCCGTAGATGATATAGGCGCTGGCACCGGCGCTGCGGAAGAACGCCGCCAGACGCTCGCGATTGGCGGGGTTGATGTAATGCTTGTCCACCGCGAATAACTGGTCGGAACTTTCCACCAGGCAGGCATTGACCCGCCGACAGACCGGGATACCGTCGCGGGTGACGTTCGGCGTCATGTAGCCTTCCCACCCGTCATCCATCACCCAGTGTTCGCAGCCGTCGGGATCGACCCAGACGCCGGGAACGTAACGTTGCGAATGGTCGGCTTTATGGCCAGCAGATGCGCCGGGTGCGAAAATCATTGCCGAAAGAAACGCCAGAGCCGTGGCCCGGAGGGCGGTCGGAAAACGTGAAAACACTGTCATCGTCCTTTGCCTATACTTCTGCTGCCGGGAAGAACTGGTTGCCCCCAGCCGCTCTGCCTCCACCCAGACCGATTATTGGCGAAACTCTAGCAAATCTGCCGCACATGTGAAGGGGAATTTCCGCGAATTATCCACAGGAGGCGAAACAATCCGCCGATGCCGGTGGCTTTGTGCCGGCATTCCCCGGTTTTCAGGCGCAAATTCGCGATTGGCGCAAAAATGCCACATGCCGGACATGCTTCAGACCAGCACGCCCGCCAGCGAATTCGGGGCCGATTCCGTGATTCTGACCGGCAGAATCCTACCAATACTGGAGACATCGCAGATCGCATGCACAGCATGTAGGTATTCAGACTTGCCGACAAGCTGACCTTCGCGGCGGCCCGCGCGCTCGAACAGAACCTGCACCACCCGCCCCACCATCGCATCCTGCGCGGCGCGTTGCTGGACCCCCAGAAGTGCCTGCAACCGGGCCAGACGGTCGGACTTATCCACATCCGGCACCGGGTCCTTGCCCGCTGCCGGAGTACCCGGGCGGGGGGAATATTTGAAGCTGTAGGCCTGGCCGTAGACAACCTCGTCGACCAGCGCCATCGTGTCGGCGAAATCGGCCTCGGTCTCGCCGGGAAAGCCGACGATGAAGTCGCCCGACAGCATCAGATCGGGCCGCGCGGCGCGGATGCGTTCGATCAGCCGGATATAGCTTTCGGCGGTATGCTTGCGGTTCATCGCCGCCAGGATACGATCCGAGCCTGATTGCACCGGCAGGTGCAGATAGGGCATCAGCCTGGCCTCGGACCCGATCGCTTCGATCAGATCGTCCGCCATGTCGCCGGGATGCGAGGTGGTGAATCGGATACGCTCCAGCCCGTCCACCCGCGCCAGTTCGCGGATCAGCCGCGCCAGCGACCAGTCGCCATCCGGCCCGGCCCCGTGATAGGCGTTGACGTTCTGGCCCAGCAGCGTGATCTCGACCACGCCGCGTTCCACCAGATCTCGTGCTTCGGCCAGGATACGGGATGCGGGGCGGGAAACCTCGGCACCGCGGGTATAGGGCACCACGCAGAAGGCGCAGAACTTGTCGCAGCCTTCCTGCACGGTCAGGAAGGCTGCCGGAGCGCGGCGCATCTTCGGTCCGCGCGGCAAATGGTCAAACTTGTCCTCGGCGGGAAATTCGGTGTCGATCACGCGGTCTCCGGCGGCGGCGCGGCGTGCCATCTCGGGCAGGCGGTGATAGGCCTGCGGGCCGACCACCAGATCAACCGCGGGCTGGCGGCGCATGATCTCATTGCCCTCAGCTTGCGCCACGCAACCGGCCACGCCGATCCTGAGATCGGGGTTGTCCAGCTTCAGCGCCTTCAGCCGTCCCAGTTCGGAATAGACCTTCTCCGCCGCCTTTTCGCGGATATGGCAGGTGTTCAGCAGGATCATGTCGGCCTCTTCGGCGCGATCCGTCGCGTCATAGCCCGACGCCCCCAGCGCCGCCGCCATGCGCTAGCTGTCATAGACATTCATCTGGCAGCCATAGGTCTTGACGAACAATTTCTTGGCATCGGCCATTGGTTCACCTGATTTTCATGTTCGCAGCGCTGAAGTCGGGCCGTTCCTACACAAAGCCCGGGCGCGGCGCAATCGGCCTGCCCTTGCAAAGACGGCGCTTTCGCAGCATCATCGCCGAAAAAAGAACCCGAGGTCGCCCGAGCATGCGCTACCCATCTCTGACCGATTTTCTGGACAAGGGAAAGGCCGCCCTTCGCCCCGGCCCCGCCGGCATCCTGCTGATGGAGGATCTGAGCGAAACCAATTCCACCATCCGCCATCACCTCAGGCTGGGCCTGCGCAACCTGATCGTGCTGGGGCCAACGGCGCTGGAAATCTCGCCCGAGCTTGAGGATGATATCCACTTCGTCACCCATGACACCACCGCGCGCAAGGCCACGTCGAAAAGCGTCAATGCTTTGATTCCGATGCTGGACGGGCGCTGGGTCTATTACGGCTACAACGCGGAATACCTGTTCTATCCGTTCTGCGAAGCCCGCAGCGTCGGCGAAATGACCACCTTCGCCAGCGAGGAACGCCGCGACACAATCCTGACCTATGTAATCGACCTATATGCCGATGAACTGGCGCAGCATCCCGATGGCGTGTCGCTGGGCGGCGCGCATCTGGATCGCTCAGGCTATTATGCCGATGCCCGCAGCGATGGCGACAAGGTGCTGGACCGGCAGTTGAACATGCATGGCGGCCTGCGCTGGCGGTTCGAGGAACATATCGCCACCGATCGCCGCCGGATCGACCGGGTCGGCCTGTTCCGGGCGCAAAAGGGCGTGACGCTGCGCGACGATCACACTTTCGACGATCCCGAATACAACACCTATTCCTGTCCCTGGCACCACAACCTGACCGCCGCGATCTGTTCGTTCCGCGCCGCCAAGTCGCTGAAATCAAATCCCGGCTCGGCGGATGCCATCGACACGTTCAAATGGCACAATTCAACGAAATTCGCCTGGCATTCGCGGCAATTGCTGGATCTGGGCCTGATGGAGCCGGGCCAGTGGTTCTGAGCCGGACCGCCTTGGATATTCTGCGGGTCTAGCCTTTGCGCCGCATCCGGATCACCACGTCGACCTTGGTAATCTCCATGCCCTCGGGCAAAGGTGGCAGGCTTTCAAAGCGCAATTCGCTTTTCGGCGCATCGGTCAGATCGCCGGTTTCTTCCCAGTAGTAATGCGGATGGTCATCGACGCGGGTATCGAAATACGAGGTATTGCCGTCCATCGCGATCTCGGTCATCAGCCCGGCGGCACTGAAGGCGCGAAGTGTGTTGTAGACCGTTGCCAGCGATACCTGATCGCCGCTTTCCCGTGCACAGGCATGCAGGCTTTCCGCCGTGACATGGCGGTCCTGACCGTCGCCGACCAGGTGCCGCGCCAGCGCCAGCCGCTGACGTGTGGGCCTGAGGCCCGCGCCCTGCAGCCAGTGCGCACCTTTCTCGGTTGGGGTCATGACGCGTTGCGATCCCGTCTGGTCCTGTCGGGGGCGATTATCGCGGCTTTTCACGACGGATTCAACGCCATTTGCCAGGGACCGCCCCCAGCATCCCGGTCTGGCCACTTGCAACGGCTTGGCGCGGGGTGATAGGAGGGTCCGGACCAGATTTCAGACGATTATCGGAGCGCTGCCTGCATGTCTCAATACCCATCCAGCTTTGACCGGGAAGGGCTGCTGAAATGCGCCCGAGGTGAACTTTTCGGGCCGGGCAATGCCCAGCTTCCAACCCCGCCGATGCTGATGATGGATCGGGTAACCGACATTTCCGGCGATCGCGGCGAACATGGCAAGGGCCATGTGGTGGCCGAGTTCGACATCAACCCCGACCTCTGGTTCTTTGACTGCCATTTCCCCGGCAATCCGATCATGCCCGGCTGCCTGGGCCTGGATGGCCTGTGGCAATTGACCGGCTTCAATCTGGGCTGGCGCGGCTGGCAGGGGCGCGGCTATGCTCTGGGCGCGGGCGAGGTCAAGCTGACCGGCATGGTCCGCCCGGACCGCAAGTTGCTGACCTATTACGTCGATTTCACCAAGGCGATCCAGACCCGCCGCCTGACCATGGGCGTCGCCAACGGACGGGTCGAGGCCGATGGCGAAGTCATCTATCTGGTCAAGGACATGAAAGTCGCGTTGTCAGCAAGCTGACACGCCGAAGCCAAGGAGAGCGCCCATGCGTCGCGTCGTCATTACCGGGATCGGGATCATCTCGTCCATCGGCAACAACGCCGAAGAAGTCACGCAATCGCTGAAGGACGGGCGATCCGGCATCATCGCCTCGCCCGACATGGCCGAACACGGCTTTCGCAGCCAGATCCACGGCGCGCCGCAGATCGACGTGACCGAACATATCGACAAGCGCAACATGCGCTTCATGGGACCGGGGGCGGCCTATAATTTCCTGGCGATGGAACAGGCGATTGCCGATTCCGGGCTTGAGGACAAGGATGTCTCGAACGAACGCACCGGGCTGGTCATGGGCTCGGGCGGGCCGTCCACCTCGAACTTTTTCAACGCGCATCAGATCGTGATCGAAAAGGGCGCGCCCAAACGGATGGGTCCGTTCATGGTGACGCGCTGCATGTCGTCGACCAATTCGGCCTGCCTTGCGACGCCGTTCAAGATCAAGGGCGTGAATTATTCGATCACCTCGGCCTGCTCCACCAGCGCCCATTGCATCGGCAACGGGGTCGAGCAGATCCAGATGGGCAAGCAGGATATCGTGTTTGCCGGTGGCGGCGAGGAACTGGACTGGACGCTGTCCTGCCTGTTCGACGCGATGGGCGCGATGTCGTCGAAATACAACGCCACCCCGGACAAGGCCAGCCGCGCCTTTGACGCCAATCGCGACGGCTTTGTCATTGCCGGCGGTGGCGGCGTGGTGGTGCTGGAAGACCTCGATCACGCGCTGGCGCGCGGTGCGAAAATCTATGCCGAGGTTACCGGCTACGGGGCCACGTCGGATGGCTATGACATGGTTGCCCCCTCCGGCGAGGGCGGCGAACGCTCGATGCGGCTGGCGGTTTCGACACTGGGCGAGCGCAAGGTGAGCTATATCAACGCGCATGGCACCTCCACCCCGGCGGGCGACGTGACCGAGGTTGAGGCGGTGCGCCGGGTGTTCGGCGATGGCTCCACGCCGCCGATCTCGTCCACCAAATCGCTGACCGGCCACAGCCTGGGCGCGACCGGCGTGCAGGAGGCGATCTATTCCCTGCTGATGATGCAAAACGGCTTCATCACCGCCTCGGTCAATGTCGAAACCCTGGACCCGGCGCTGAAACCGGCCGAGATCGTGACGACACGGCGCGACAACGTGGAATTCGACACCGTCCTTTCCAACAGCTTCGGCTTCGGCGGCACCAATGCGACGCTGGCCATGAGCAAGTATCAGGGGTAAGCCGATGGCGGATCTGATGAAAGGCAAGCGCGGCCTGATCATGGGGGTCGCCAATGACAAGTCCATCGCCTGGGGCATCGCCCGCGCGATGGCTGCCGAGGGCGCGGAACTGGCCTTCACCTATCAGGGCGAGGCCTTCGGCAAGCGGCTGGCCCCGCTGGCGGAAAGCATCGGCTCCACCATCCTTGTCGATGCTGATGTGACCGACGACGCCTCGCTCGACCTGGCGTTTTCCACGCTGGAACGCGAATGGGGCAGCCTCGATTTCCTGGTCCATGCCATCGCCTATTCAGACAAGACCGAACTGACCGGGCGCTTCATCAATACCAGCCGCGCCAATTTCAAGAATTCGCTGGATATCTCGTGCTATTCTTTGATCGAGGTCGCCCGCCGCGCCCGGCCATTGATGGCAAATGGCGGCACCATCCTGACCATGACCTATCAGGGATCGAACCGGGTAACGCCCTATTACAACGTGATGGGCGTCGCCAAGGCGGCGCTGGAAAGCGCGGTGCGGTATCTGGCCAATGATCTCGGCCCGGAAGGCATCCGCGTCAACGCGATCAGCCCGGGGCCGATGCGCACGCTGGCCGGTGCAGCGATTGGCGGGGCGCGCAAGACCTATCGCGCAACCCAGGAAAACGCCCCCATGCGCGCCAATGCAACGCTGGAGGCGGTGGGCGGCACGGCGGTTTACCTCGCCTCGGATTACGGCGCCTGCACCACCGGCGAGATCGTGCGGGTCGATGGCGGCTATCACGTTCTGGGAATGGCGCAGCCCGAAAACCTCTGATCCGGCGGAGGATTCGGTGGCGGCGAAATACGACCATATCGGCCAGGGCTATGCCATGCGTCGCCGCCCCGATCCGCGCATCGCGGCCCGTATCGCAGCCGCGCTTGGACCGGCGGAAACCGTGCTGAATGTCGGGGCCGGGGCGGGATCGTATGAGCCATTGAATGCCCGGGTTACGGCGGTCGAGCCATCGCCTGAAATGATCGCCCAGCGTCCGCAATCCGACGCGGTGGTCATTCAGGCCAGTGCCGAAGCCCTGCCCTTCACCGACAAGTCCTTCGATGCGGCAATGGCGGTGCTGACGGTGCATCACTGGCAAGATCAGGCGCAGGGCCTGCGCGAGATGCGCCGGGTAACGCGCGGGCCGGTGGTGATCCTGACCTATGATCCGGGATTCCACGATTTCTGGCTGACGGATTATCTGCCGGAACTGATCGCGCTGGACGATCGCCAGATGCCGGACCTTGCGGAATATGCAAGATGGCTTGGCCCGGTCGAGGTGACACCGGTGCCGATCCCGCATGATTGCTCGGACGGCTTTCTCTGCGCCAACTGGCGGCGGCCGGCGGCCTATCTTGACGCACAGGTGCGCGCCGGAAGCTCTTCGTTCTGGGCTATTGGCGACATTTCCGCCGCCCTGCAAAAGCTGCAACGCGATCTGGACAGCGGGGCCTGGGCGCGCAGATACGGCCATCTGCTGGGCATGGACGAATGCGATTGCGGCTATCGGCTGATCCGCTCGCACCCGCATTCCCGGCCTTTCGCCGTAATGTGATTTGTGCAAGTCTCGAACGGCAAAAAGGAATCCCCATGCCCATCACCACATGCGTCTTCGATGCCTACGGCACCTTGTTCGATGTCACCGCCGCCGCCCGGCAAGCCGCCGCCGAACCGGGCCGCGAGGCCCTGGCCGCGACATGGCAAAAGCTCGCCAATGACTGGCGGCTGAAACAGTTGCAATACACCTGGCTGCGCGCCCTGGCCGATGCCCATACCGATTTCTGGGAGGTCACGCAAAACGGCCTCGACTACGCGCTGGAGGCAAATGGCCTCGACGGCGACACGGAATTACGCGAACGCCTGCTGGCGCTGTATTGGGAGCTGGCGGCCTATCCGGAGGTTCCGGCGATGCTGGCCGCGCTGAAGGCGCAAGGGATGAATAACGCGATCCTGTCCAACGGCTCGCCAGCCATGCTGGATGGCGCGGTGCAATCTGCCGGTATCGGCGAAGTACTGGACGCGGTGCTGAGCGTGCAGGATGTCGGCATCTTCAAGCCGCATGCAACCGTCTACGATCTGGTCGCCAAACGCTTTGGCACAACGCCCGATCAGGTGCTGTTCGTTTCGTCCAATTGCTGGGATGCCTGCGCGGCGGCCGGGCGCGGGTTCCGCGTGGCCTGGGTCAACCGCAGCGCCGAGCCGATGGACCGCCTGCCGTGGCAACCCGATATCGTGCTGGACGACCTGACCACCATCCCCGCATTCGCAAAAGGTGCCTGATGCCACATTTCAAGACCTCCGACGGGCTGAACCTGCATTATTGGGACGACGGCAGCGGCACGCCTGTCCTGTGCCTGCCGGGCCTGACCCGCAGCGGCCACGATTTCGATGAAATGGCACCGCATCTGTCCGGCATCCGCCTGATCCGGCTGGATTCCAGGGGACGCGGCAGATCCGACTGGGACCCCGAGCCGCTGAACTACACCGTTCCGATCGAGGCTCGCGATGCGCTGCAATTGCTGGATCATCTGGGACTGGACAAGGTGGGCGTCATCGGCACGTCGCGCGGCGGCATGCTGGCGATGCTGATCGCGGCGATGGCCAAAAACCGGCTGTCGGGCGTGCTGTTGAACGATGTCGGGCCGGTGCTGGACAAGGCCGACCTGAAGGTGATCGTTGATTCCGTAGGTCGCAATCCGCCTTACAAGGATTACGAGGACGCCGAAAAGCGCTATCCGAACGACTGGCCCGGCTTTCCCGGTGTTCCGGCGGAACGCTGGCAGGTGGAGGTTCGCCGCCTCTGGCAGGAAACCCCGGACGGTCTGGCAATCCGCTATGATCCCGGGCTGAAAATCGCCACCGAGGCGGTGTTCAACGGTCCCGAGGCCGATCTCTGGCCGCTGTTCGACGCGATGGCGGGCCTGCCGCTGGCGCTGCTTCGCGGTGCCAATTCGCGCCTGCTGACGCCGGAAACAGTTGGCGAAATGCGCCGCCGCCGCCCCGACATGCTGTTCGCCAACGTGCCGGACCGCGCCCATATCCCGTTCCTCGACGAGGCCGAAAGCCTCGACATCATCCGCCGTTGGATCGGCTTGCTGGGATGAGCGATTTCGCCATGATCCGCGCCGCCGCCGAGCGTGCGCGCGGCCATGTGCGGCGCACACCGCTCCTGTCCTCGCCCTTCCTCGATCAGATCGCGGGGCGGCGCGTCTTCGTCAAGGCGGAATGCCTGCAACATACCGGCAGCTTCAAGTTTCGCGGCGGCTGGTCCGCCCTGTCCGGCCTGCCAGCCACAACCCGGCAAAAGGGCGTGATCGCGTTTTCCTCGGGCAATCACGCACAGGGTGTGGCGCTGGCGGCGAAACTGCACGGCACAGCTTCGGTCATCATTATGCCCTCGGACGCGCCCGCCCTGAAGATCGCCAATACAAGCGCCTTGGGGGCCGAGGTGATCCTCTATGATCGCAACGCCGAGGACCGCGACGCCATCGGTGCCCGCCTGTCCGCGGAACGCGGCCTGACACTGATCAAACCGTTCGACGAACCGCTGGTGATCGCGGGCCAGGGCACGACGGGGCTTGAAATCGCTGAACAGGCGGCCAGCGAAGGCATCGAGGCCGCGCAGGTGCTGGTGCCCTGCGGCGGCGGCGGCCTGACGGCCGGGATCGCGCTGGCGCTGGCGGAAACCGCCCCCGGCATGGTCGTGCGCCCCTGCGAGCCGGAAGGCTTCGACGACGCGATCCGCTCGCTGCAATCCGGGCGGATCGAGCGCAACGCAGCGCAATCCGGCTCGATCTGCGATGCCATCGTCACGCCGTCACCGGGCAATCTGACTTTCCCGATCATGCAGCGCCTGTGCCAGCCCGGCCTCGCGGTCAGCGACGACGATTGCCTGAAAGCAATGGCATTGGCATTCCTGCGCCTGAAAATCGTTCTGGAACCCGGCGGCGCGGTGGCGCTGGCGGCGGCGCTGTTTCACGGCCAGAGCCTGCCGGAAGGCGATCTGATCGCAATTGCCTCTGGCGGCAATGTCGATGCGGACATGTTCGCTCGGGCGCTGAGCAGCCTGGACTGACCGCAACTTGATCGCGTCAGCGACGGTGCCGGGCGGGAGCGCTCCGGCACCGCGCGCAAACCTCAATCCTTGCGGAAATATTTCTTCTCGCGCGGCTTGCCGTCCCATCCGGGCTTGCCGCGCGGCTTGTCGTCGGCGCGCGCGCCGCCACCTTCGCGATCGCCGCGATAGGGCTTGCCCTTGCCCGCACCGCGATCATCCTCGCGGAATTCCCACTTCTTCAGCAGCACCGTGTTGAAGCTGTCGCGCCCGATCTGGCCTTCGTGACACCAGACGCAGGACACGGCATCGCCATCCACCGCCTCGACCCCCATGCGCATCGACCCGGCGGTCAGCACGACGATATCCCCGATTGCGAAGTCAGCCATGATTGCCGTTCCTTTTGCCAAGCGTTGCAGGAGGCCGCGTATAGTGTGATCGCGGCACCAAGGAAAGCCCTATTCGCAATCGCGATCAGACAGCCTTGCCCATGTCGAAATCGAGCGCCTTTGCGACGGTGAAAATGTCCTTGTCGCCGCGCCCGCACATGTTCATCACGATGATATGGTCTTTTGGCAGGTCCGGCGCGATCTTCATCACATGCGCCAGCGCATGGCTTGGCTCCAGCGCCGGAATGATACCCTCGGTGGTGCAGCAAAGCTGGAACGCCGCCAGCGCTTCGGCATCGGTGATCGAGACATATTCGGCGCGTCCGACATCATGCAGCCAGGAATGTTCCGGCCCGATACCGGGATAATCGAGGCCCGCCGAGATCGAGAAACCTTCCTGGATCTGCCCGTCATCGTCCTGCAACAGATAGGTGCGGTTGCCATGCAGCACCCCGGGCCGCCCGCCGGTCAGCGAGGCGCAATGCTCCATCCTGGCGTTCACACCCTTGCCGCCGGCCTCGACCCCGATGATCCGCACCTCCTTGTCATCGAGGAAGGGAAAGAACAGCCCCATCGCGTTTGACCCGCCTCCGATAGCGGCGATCAGCGTGTCGGGCAGACGGCCCTCGCCTTCCTGCTCGGCCAGTTGCCAGCGTACTTCCTTGCCGATGATCGACTGGAAATCGCGCACCATCGCCGGATAGGGGTGCGGCCCGGCCACCGTGCCGATGCAGTAAAAGGTATTGTCGACATAGGTCACCCAGTCGCGCAGCGCATCGTTCATCGCGTCCTTCAGCGTGCCGCGCCCCGAGGTCACCGGCACCACCTTGGCCCCAAGCAGGCGCATGCGGAACACGTTCGGGGCCTGGCGTTCGACATCATGGGCACCCATATAGACCACGCATTCCAGCCCGAAGCGGGCGCAGACGGTGGCGGTGGCGACGCCATGCTGGCCGGCCCCGGTTTCGGCGATGATGCGGGTCTTGCCCATGCGGCGCGCCAGCAGGATCTGGCCCAGTACGTTGTTGATCTTGTGCGCGCCGGTATGGTTCAACTCGTCACGCTTCATGTAGATTTTCGCGCCGCCCAGTTCGCGGCTCAGACGCTCGGCATGATAAAGCGGCGATGGGCGGCCGACGTAATGCTGCCACAGCCAGTCCATCTCGGCCCAGAAGTCCGGGTCGGTCTTGGCTTTCTCGTATTCCGCCTCAAGATCGAGGATCAGCGGCATCAGGGTTTCGGACACGAACCGCCCGCCGAAATCGCCGAACCGGCCGCGCTCGTCCGGGCCGGCCATGAAGGAATTGAAAAGCTCGTTGGCCATGTCGCTTACACCTTGTTTGCTGCCGGAACCATGTATCGGGATATCGTCAGGCGGTAAAGACATGCCCGCGCCTTTCGCGATCATCCATCGCCCGCCTCCGCAGCGTCCCCGGCGGCGATCCGGCCTTTCAACTGCTGCTCCCAATCGGCCATCAATTCCTTCACCTTGTCGACATAGGGCTGGTTGTCGGCGATCGGAATGTCGATATCGTACAACTCGGCCAGCTCGACCATCGTGGCGCGGTCCATATCCTCGAACTCGGCCGCGATCCGGGTCGCCCTGGCGGCAGGCACGCCCAGCGCCTGGATGGCCGAGCGCCCCATCCGAACCGAAGCGTCATAAGTTTCGCGGATGATGTCACGGCAACCGATCGACCACAGATCATAGACATGGTCGCGATCCACCGCCCGCGCCGTCACATGCAGGTTCGGATAGGTTTTCAGCGCGTAGCGCACCAGCCCGGTGATGCTTTCCTTGTCGTCAATCGCCACCACCAGCAGGCTGGCCTCGGCGATCCCGGCGGCGTGCAACAGGTCGGGGCGCGTGGCATCGCCGTAATAGACATGCAGGCCGAATTTCCTGAGCATATCCAGTTGCGCGGAGGAGAAATCAATCACCGTGGTCTCGTAGCCGGCGGTGCGCAGCATCCGGTTGACGATACCGCCCACCCGCCCGTGCCCGGCGATGATGATCCTGCCCTTCGGGGCAATGGCATCCGCCTCACGGTCCTGATCCTGCGCGTATTTCGGCGCGATCAACCGGTCAAACAGGATGAAAAGGGCGGGCGTCAGCAGCATTGACATCGCCACCACCAGCAGCAACTGATCCGCCACCGAAGCCGGGATCACGCCGCTGGTGACGGTGAAGGACAACAGCACGAAGCCGAACTCGCCCGCCTGTGCCAGCCCCAGCGCGAACAGCCATCTATCCGCGCCCTGCAGCTTGAACAGCCAGCCGATCACCAAAAGCACCGCCGCCTTCAGCGCGATCAGCCCCAGCGTCATGGCGATGATACTGCCGATATTGTCGAACAGCAGGGCAAAGTTGATGCCCGCCCCGACAGTCATGAAGAACAGGCCCAGAAGCAGGCCCTTGAACGGGTCGATATCGCTTTCCAATTCGTGGCGGTATTCGCTGTTGGCCAGCACCACCCCGGCCAGAAAGGTGCCGAGCGCCGGTGACAGGCCCACCAGCGACATCAATAGCGCGATGCCGACAACCAGCATCAGCGCGGTGGCGGTGAACAATTCGCGCAGCCGTGCGCCCGAGATGAAGCGGAAGACCGGGCGCGTCAGGTAAGACCCGCCCAGCACCACCAAGCCAATCGCCGCCACGGTTACCAGCGCCGTCTGCCAGCCGTTCAGCCCCGCCACAAGGCTGAGCGCTGCGCCATGCCCGCCCTCGTTGCCATGACCGGCCACCACCTGAACGCCGTGCAGCAAATCCGGGTTCGCCAGCAGCGGGATCAGCGCCAGCATTGGGATAACGGCGATATCCTGAAACAGCAGCACCGAGAATCCGGCCTGCCCGCCATCGCTTTTCATCAGGCCCTTTTCATTCAGCGTCTGCAGCACGATGGCGGTGGATGACAGCGCCAGCACCAGCCCGATTGCCAGGCTGACCGTCATCGGCTGGCCCAGCGCCATCGCCACCAGCATCACCGCCCCCGCACTGCCCGCCACCTGCAAACCGCCCAGCCCCAGCAGGCGGTTGCGCATCTGCCACAGGAGTTTCGGCTCCAGCTCCATGCCGACCAGAAACAGCATCATCACCACGCCGAATTCGGCGAAATGCTGGATCGACACGACATCGACATGCAGCAGCGCCAGCAGCGGGCTGATCAGGATACCGGCGATCAGATATCCCAGCACCGAGCCCAGGCCGAAACGTGCGGCAATCGGCACCGACACGACACCGGCACATAGAAAGATGAAGGCAAGCAGCAGGAAATCAGTCATGGAAATGGCCCCGGTTCAGTGCTGGATTTGCCACCCTAGGCGTTTTGGACAAGATGCGCCACCTTGCCCGGAAATCCGGGCCTGTCAGGCGACAGGCGGCTTGCCCGCCTCGGCGGAGGCCGCGAGGAAGGCCGCGATCAGGGCCTCGTCCTTCACGCCCGGGCGGGATTCGACGCCTGAGGATACATCGACCTGCCGCGCCCCTGTCAGGCGGACCGCTTCGGCCAGGTTCTCCGGATCAAGCCCACCGGCCAGCATCCACGGCACCGCCCAGCGCCGCCCGGCGATCAAAGGCCAGTCAAAGGCCAGACCATTGCCGCCGGGCAGATCGGCACCTTTCGGCGGGCGGGCATCGACCAGCAACTGATCGGCTACCTCGGCGTATGTATCCAGCGCGGGAAGGTCCGCCGCCTCGGCCACGCCGACCGCCTTCATCACCGGCAGGCCGTAGCGGGCGCGGATTTCGGCTACCCGGCCGGGGCTTTCGCGCCCGTGCAATTGCAGCATGTCGACCGGCAGGCGGGCCGTCAGATCATCCAGCGCCGCATTGTCGGCATCGACCGTCAGCGCCACCTTGCATATCCCGTCGGGCACCTCCAGCATCAGGGGGCGGGCCTGATCCAGAGACAGATTGCGCGGGGATTTCGGGAAGAACACGAACCCCAGATACCGCGCCCCACCCTGCGCTGCGGCGCGGATATGGGCGGCCTTGGTCAGGCCGCAGATCTTGACGCTGATCATGTGGCTTTCCCGTGGCTATTCCAGCAGGGCGAGAACGTCGTCCTTGCCCTCGCCGCTTTTCTCGCGGAGGCCCTTGACCTCGCGTTCCAGCCGGTTCAACTCGCGCTTGCGTTGTGCGCTTTCGGCGCGCTGGCGGTGCTCGCGGAAATATTCCCAGACAAAGCCGATCAGAAGGCCAGCTACGATACCGCCAAAGATCACCACGAACAGCGGCAGCGACCAGTCGTTGCGTACCGGCAGGAAGGTTGCGAATTCATCCGGCACGATCCGCAGATCGACCGGGCCACGATTGGCCAGTGCCACGACGACAAGTGCCAGCCCGACCACGGCCAGAAACAGATAACGGATGAATCGCATCAAACCCTCGCTATGCCCGATCTGCGCCCCGGTCTTCGCCTTGCCGGTCAGCCGCCGTTCAGGCGGTCGCGCAGCAGCTTGCCGGTCTTGAAGAACGGCACATGCTTTTCTTCAACCGCGACCGATTCGCCGGTGCGCGGGTTGCGGCCGGTTCTGGCGTCGCGCTGTTTCACCGAAAACGCGCCGAAGCCGCGCAGTTCCACCCTGTTGCCGTTGGCCATCGCCTCGATGATCTCGTCAAAAACGGTTGCGACGATACGTTCGACATCACGTTGATAAAGATGCGGATTCTCGTCGGCGATTTTCTGAACGAGTTCAGAACGGATCATGGATCATCCCTCCCAAATGGGTGCGGTGCATTCTGGGCACCCGGCGTTTTTTTGTTTTCTGGCGGGCATACTTGCATGAATTACGGCCTCAGGGAATAGACAAGGCCGTCGCACCGGCCGTTTAATCGACCCTAACATGCTGTTTGCCGGACGGATTTTCCTTTGCGCCTGTCGCTGGTTCGCGAATCCCGTGCCGCGCAGCAGGAATCGGCACGGCGTCATTGCCGGGGAACGCCCGCTGATTCGTGGCGGCATTAGGCAGGAATCACAGACACGAACCACGCCCCGGATACGAAAAACGGCCCCGGATCGGGGCCGTCTTCCAGTTTTCACCCAAGTGCAGACAGGCTTATTTGCCGTCCTGACCTTTCAGCGCCGCGCCCAGGATATCGCCCAGCGACGCCCCGGAATCGGACGAACCGTATTGTTCCACGGCTTCCTTTTCCTCGGCAATCTCGCGGGCCTTGATCGACAGGCCAAGGCGGCGCGAAGATTTGTCGATATTGGTCACGCGGGCATCGACATGATCGCCGACCGAGAAACGCTCGGGGCGCTGTTCGGAACGATCGCGGCTGAGGTCCGAGCGGCGGATGAAGGCTTTCATGCCGTCATATTCCACTTCGATGCCGCCATCCTCGATCTTGGTCACGGTCACGGTGACAACCGCACCGCGCTTCACGCCCGAGGTCGCGTCGGCGAACTTGTCGCCTTCCAGCGCCTTGATCGACAGCGAAATCCGTTCCTTGTCGGTATCGACGTCAGTCACCACCGCCTTGACGATATCGCCCTTGCGGTAATCTTCCATCGCTTCCTCGCCGGACCGGTTCCAGTCCAGGTCGCTCAGGTGGACCATGCCGTCGATATCGCCGTCGAGGCCGACAAACAGGCCAAACTCGGTGATATTCTTGACTTCGCCCTCGACCACGGTGCCGGTCGGGTACTTGGCCTGGAAGGTCTCCCACGGATTGCCCTGGGTCTGTTTCAAACCCAGCGAAACCCGGCGCTTGGCGCTGTCGATTTCCAAGATCATCACCTCAACCTCCTGCGAGGTGGAAACGATCTTGCCCGGATGGACGTTTTTCTTGGTCCAGGACATTTCCGAAACGTGCACCAGGCCTTCGACGCCCGGCTCCAGTTCGACAAATGCGCCGTAATCGGTGATGTTGGTCACCCGACCGGTATGCACGCTTTCCAGCGGGAACTTGCCTTCGACCAGGTTCCACGGATCTTCCTGAAGCTGCTTCATGCCCAGGCTGATGCGGTGGGTGTCCTTGTTGATCTTGACGATCTGCACCTTGATGGTTTCGCCGATATTCAGGATTTCCGACGGGTGGTTGACCCGGCGCCAGGCCATATCGGTGACATGCAGCAGGCCGTCGACACCGCCGAGATCGACGAACGCGCCGTATTCGGTGATGTTCTTGACCACGCCGTCAACAGTGTCGCCCTCGTTCAGCTTGCCGACAATCTCGGCGCGCTGTTCGGCACGGCTTTCTTCCAGGATGGCGCGGCGGGAGACAACGATATTGCCCCGGCGGCGGTCCATCTTCAGGATCTGGAACGGCTGCGGCATGCCCATCAGCGGGCCGGCATCGCGCACCGGGCGCACATCAACCTGGCTGCCCGGCAGGAACGCCACGGCACCGCCCAGGTCGACGGTGAAGCCACCCTTGACGCGGCCGAAAATCGCGCCTTCGACGCGCTCTTCCTTCTCGGCGGCTTTTTCCAGGCGGTCCCATGCCTCTTCGCGGCGGGCCTTGTCGCGGCTGACCACGGCTTCGCCGCGGGCATTCTCGACACGCTCCAGATAGACCTCGACGGTATCGCCGACGGCGATTTCCGCGGCCTGACCGGGGGCGGCAAATTCTTTCAGATCGACGCGGCCTTCCATCTTGTAGCCGATATCGACGATGGCCTGACCGGCTTCGATCGCCAGTACGGTGCCTTTGACAACAGAGCCCTCTTCGGGGGTCTCCAGTTCGAAGCTCTCGCTCAGGAGGGCTTCAAATTCTTCCATAGTTGCAGTTGCGGACATGTATTTCTGTTTCCTTTTCAAGTCTTTGCGGGCCAGGTGGTTGTCTCCACCGGTCTTTCAGATATTGGCGTTTGAAGCAGCGGGAAGAACCAAATAGGGCCGGATGTAATTCCGACCCTGCCCGTTTCTTGTTGTTGTTTGACCACCGCTCCGGCGACAGCGGCGTCTATAGAGAAAATCCCGCGCCATCGCAAGCGGATATGGCGGATGCGAAGAATCCTTGATTTTTGCATCCGGCATGCTAAAGGCCGCGACAGGCACGGGCGATGGCGTCGCCCGGTATGCAGCATCATACCTGCCTGCGGGACGATCCCGCATTCTGTCCTGTACGCCCGGATGTTTGCTCCGGGCGTTTCCATGACAGGACCCCGGAAATGACCGGAGGTCGCATGATGAACAAACAAGTTTCCAAACGTCCCGAATTTGCGCCGTTCCCCAACGGCACCAAGGCCGTTCTGCCCTTCGCCCAGAGCGAATACGATTCCCGCATCGCCGGCCTGCGCGCCATCTTGTCCGAGAACGGGCTGGGCGCGGCGGTGCTGACCTCGATGCACAACATCGCCTATTATTCGGGCTTCCTTTATTGCTCGTTCGGGCGGCCCTATGCGCTGGTGGTCACGGCGGACAAGGCCGTCACGATTTCCGCCGGGATTGATGGCGGCCAGCCCGGGCGGCGGTCGGCTTGCGACAACCTGGTCTATACCGACTGGCAGCGCGACAATTTCTGGCGCGCGGTCGCCTCGGTCACCGGCAAGGGCGCGGCCATCGGCTATGAGGGCGATCACCTCAACCTCGTGCAGATGCAGCGGCTGACCTCGTTCCTGTCCCCTGCCCGTAGCGCCGATATTGCCAATGCGACGATGCAGCAGCGGATGATGAAATCGCCCGCCGAAATCGCGCTGATCCGCGAAGGCGCTCGGGTGGCCGATCTGGGCGGCTATGCGATCCGCGAGGCGATTGCCGAGGGCGCGCGCGAGATCGACGTGGCGATGGCCGGGCGCGACGCGATGGAACTGGAGATTGCACGCGCTTTCCCCGACAGCGAAATCCGCGATAGCTGGGTCTGGTTCCAGTCGGGCCTCAATACCGATGGCGCGCATAACCCGGTCACCGCGCGGCGGCTGGAAATGGGCGATATCCTGTCGCTGAACACCTTCCCGATGATTTCCGGCTATTACACGGCGCTGGAGCGCACGCTGTTTCTGGGCGAGCCGGATACTGCATCGCTGGCAATCTGGCAAGCCAATGTCGAAGCGCATGAACTGGGCCTGAGCCTGATCCGCCCGGGTGCCACCTGTTCCGGCATCACCCACGAGATCAACGCGTTCTTTGAATCCAGGGGCCTGCTGCATTTCCGGTCCTTCGGCTACGGCCATTCCTTCGGAGTGCTCAGCCATTATTACGGGCGCGAGGCCGGGCTGGAACTGCGCGAGGATGTCGATACCGTGCTGGAGCCGGGGCATGTCGTTTCGATGGAACCGATGCTGACCCTGCCCGAAGGCATGCCGGGGGCCGGTGGCTACCGCGAGCACGATATCCTGATCGTGACCGACACCGGGTCCGAGAACATCACCGGCTTTCCCTACGGCCCCGATCACAACGTGATCTGAACCGATACGATCGGCGACGCCGCTCCGGTCATGATCCGGCGCGGCGTTGCGGGCTATGCAAATGCGAAATCTCCGGCGGTTTCCGCAAGGTGTTGCATCGAATCCCCTGTCTGCTTGACTTGTCACAAGGCGGAAAACACCTGAATACTTTATAATATGCGCAAGTTGTCCAGGATAGAGAAAGGGATTTGCATGACCGTTTCCACCAGTGACGAATACCGCAAACTGATTACTCCCGGCTCCTGTGTCGCCTGTCATTCGCACCTGTGCCAGTTGCTGCCGGCGGACCGGCGCGATGCCGCCCAGGGCCTGCTTGAACTGAACCGTGGCAGCCGCCTTGAGGCGGTCGAGGGCGGCGGCTTTCCCAGGCTCTGGAACATCGTGCGCGGCGTGGCGGCAATTACCACCTTGTTGGCGGATGGCCGCCGCCAGGTGATCGGGCTGCATTATCCCGGCGATACCGTCTGGGCGCCTGAACCGGTCGGCGGCACCATCGCATGGCTGGAGGCGCAGACCGATTGCTGGATTTGCCAGATCGACACATCTGCCGCCAGTCACGCGGCGAGCGCAAACGAAGCCTTGCAGGCGCGGTTGTTCACACTTGTGCAGCGCCAGCTTGAAGAGCAGGCGGCCCGTATCGTCACGCTTGGCCGCCTGGACGGATACGAGCGGCTTTGCCTTTACCTGGGCGAGTTGGCCAGCCGGATCGGTCGGCCGATGGGGCGCGAAATCCTGATCTCGCTGCCGATGTCGCGGGCTGATATCGGCGATTACCTCGGGCTGAACGCGGAAACCGTCAGCCGCATTCTGGCGCGTATCCGCAAGGATGGGCTGGTGAAGTTCGTCTCGCCGACGCAGATGATCATTCCCGACCTGGCGAGGCTGGAAAAGGCGGTGCCGATTGCCACGCCGGGCCAGCGGCAGGCGGCACGGCTGCGAAACACCGCAACTTCGGGCGGGGCCAGGCTGGCGACAAACGGCCCGGCCCGGGCGGGCGGCGCATCCTGACGGCCGGGTTCAGTAGAAGCTCTGCGGATCTATATCGACCGTCAGCCGCAGATTGCCTGGCAGGCGGAACTGCGCGATCCACTCGGCAAGCGCGGCCTGAAGCGGTGCGCCCTTGGCTGCCTTCACCAGCAGGCGGACCCGGTGGCGGCCCCGGATGCGGGCGATCGGGGCCGGGGCCGGGCCATAGACCTGCGCGTTAATGCGGCTGAGCGGTGCGATCCGTCGTGCCATCGCATTGGCAAGGTCAAACACCTGCGCCACATCCGGCGAGGACAGCACGATCCCGGCCAGCCGCCCGAATGGTGGCACGCCTGCGGCCTGGCGTTCCGCCGCCTCGGCTTTCCAGAAGCCTTCGTCATCACCCGATACGATGGCGCGGATCACCGGATGGTCGGGCTGATGCGTCTGCAACAAGGCCAGACCGCGCCGCTCCGCCCGGGCCGGGCCGTTTGTCGCCAGCCTGGCCCCGCCCGAAGTTGCGGTGTTTCGCAGCCGTGCCGCCTGCCGCTGGCC
>JAIOJF010000055.1 GCA_019911965.1 Paracoccaceae bacterium
GCTCGCGGCATTGACCGAACGCGCCGAAGCAGCAGGCATCGAGGCGCTTGCCCTGTCTTCGCGGATGGGCGACTTCAACGAGGACCTTCGCGCATTCGGCCTCGGCGAACTGCAAGCGGCATTGCGTATCCAACTCGCACCAATGGATGTCGTTCGCTTCGGGCGCTCGGGAAAGGCCAGGACTGGGTGACATATGTCGGTTCTGTCGTCCTGGCCGATCCCGTGAGGCCCATGCCGGACAAAGCCGTGCTGGCCTTTGAGGGGACGTTCTCTGGCCGCGCCCACCACTCCAAGCAGGAGCCTTCGGCGGTAGACGCGGTAACCTACCTCCTGACTCACAAGGATTTCAGAAAGGCCATGACATCCTTGTCCTCCTTCCATGAGCGACCGGGTCGTGGCTGGCCGACTTCGCAAAGAGCCACAGCGTTGGCTTTCAGCGTGAGGTCTATTTCGGCATAGATGTTGGTGGTGCTGATCGAGACGTGGCCGAGCCAGGCGCGGATGGTATTGATGTCCACGCCAGCGAGAACCAGGTGGCAGGCCGTCGTATGGCGGATCACATGCGGGGTTATCGTTCGGTCAGTCAGTTCCGGCACCCGGGCAGCGTAACGCTCGATGAGGCGATAGACTCCGAAGCGGGTAAAGGGCGCTCCGAGCCTGCTGACAAATACGGCGTCATCGGCCGAGCGACCGAGGATCTCTTCTGCCAGAGCTCGTTCGGTTTCCGGCCACAACGGGCAATGGCGCGTCTTGCCGCCTTTCCCGTGCAGGGTGGCAAGATCGTGACCACCATTCCCGCGCCCGATCTGCAGATCGCGCACGTTCAACTGCGCGGCCTCGGAGACACGCGCCCCAGTGTTGTAGAGAAAGAGGAGAAGGGCATATTCGCTTCGGCCGCGCTTGGTTTTGCGGTCGGGCACGGCGAGCATGGCCTCCATTTCCGCCCTGGTCAGCCACCCGACCGGTGGCGGCATGGATTTCTTTGATGCGATGGCCCGGATATGGCCGCACCATTCGACATGGGCCGGATCCCGGCTGCCGACGAAGCGGGCGAATGCCCGGATGGCGGCAAGCCTCTGATTGCGGGTCCGGGCAGAGCACCCTCGAACCTCCTCGATATGTGCAAGGAACTGCAGCACGTGCCGGGAGGTGAGATCGCGCACGGCCAGCCGGTCCACGGGCTTGCGCAACTTGCGGCTGACGAAGGGAAGAAGAAGGCTGAAGGTGTCCCGGTAGCTCGTGCGGGTGTTCCGCGCCAGATTGCGTTCGGTGACGATATATTCGCACAGGAAGCGTCGAAGCCAGGGGCCGAGGGTTACGAGTTCAGGCATTCTGATCTCCCCCCGCATAGCGAGCAAAACGCTGCGACGCCTGCTGGAGAAGCTCCGGCGTCATCGACAGATAGATTTTCGTGCCCTCCAGATCGGAATGGCCGAGATAGCTGGAAAGAACTGGCAGTAGCCGTTGCACATCCGCTCCCTGGCGATACCAGGCAGTCAGGCTGTGAACCGCGAAGCTGTGCCGGAGATCGTGCAGGCGCGGAATCCGTCGCCCGCCCACCGCGCTACGGACCCCGGTCATGCGCCGCAGCCTGTCGAATGCGTCCTGAACAGTGCTGCTGGCGAGCCGCGTGCCGTTCCGGTTCGCCAGGAAGTACGACGTCTCATCCTGCGCAAGCTTGCCGCGCCGCCGCAGCAGCATATAGTTGGTCAGCACTGCTGCAAGCTGCGGTCCGATCGGAACCAGACGGCTCTTGTAAAACTTCGTGGCGCGTATGGTCAGAATGTTTTCCGCCAGATCGACGTCCGCGATTGTAAGTGCCGTCGCTTCGCAGAAGCGCAAACCTGCCCCGTATAACAGGAGAAGCAGAGTCCGGAACGTCACTGCGTCGAACTGAACCGCACCGCGCCGGCTGTTTGCCACGGTCACGGGATCAAGGAGCCGCTGCAACTCGTCGCGCGAGTAGATATATGGTGGCGTCCGGGGCGGCGACTTCGGTTCGTTGTTCGGCAACGGGGAGCGCGTCGCATGGCCACGGCTGATCGCATGACGCCAGAAGCCGGCAAGGGTATGGTACTTGTTCTGACGGTTTCGGGTCAGCACTCCCTGGCCTGCCAGGAAAGCCAGAACCTGCTTCGTGCTGACCGCATCGCAAGCGGCGTTTCCATCCACATAGTGAAGGAAGTGATGCAGGATGTCCGAGCCAGTCGCGAACTTGGCGCCATGAGCCCGCCGCCAGAGGATATATTGATCGATCGCCTCGCGCAGCATCATACCAGGCCCTCCAGATCGAGGGCGGCTACCTCGCGCAAAACAGCGAGATTGACCTTGGCGTAGATCATGGTCGAGGACGGGTCACGGTGCCCGAGAAAGTCCCCGATCACCTTCATCGACATTCCTTGATCCAGCAGGTGTTGAGCCGCTGCGTGGCGCAGGGCATGTGTACCTCGTCGGCCGGTGACGATGCCTATTGCGGCGAGACGATCACGAACGATCTTGCCAAGGGCGTTTCTGCCAAGTGGTCGGATCGGCGCATGCGAGGTGAAGAAGAGGCTGCGACCAAAACCGGTCGGGCGGGCTTCCCGTATGTAGCGCAGAATGGCATTGCCGACGTCCAGTGCGAGCGGCCAGACATTGGTCCGTCCTGGCTTCGGGCAGCGAACGCGAATGATTTCGTTCTCCCAGTCCAGATCGTCGAGCCGCAGGCCGGCGACTTCTCCGGCCCGCAGCCCATAAGCAACAAACAGCATGAGGATTGCGCAGTCGCGCTTGTCGACCGGGCGATCCCCCCGAACAGAAGCCAGTAGACGCACGACGTTGTCACGGCTGATGCCCTTCGGCACGACCTCGTCCGCCATGAACCGGGGCGCCATGATTCCCGCGGCCAGCCTCGTTCGACACCAACTGCGCGCCTCGGCGTAGAGGAAGAATGCCCTCAGTCGTTGCGCGTAGTCATGCATTGTCCGCCGGCTCCAGGCTCCCCGCCGATGCTCTGCTGCAAAAGCATCATCGATGTCGGCCATCTGAACCGCATCCAGCGGTGTGCCTCTTCCCGCCAACCAGAAGAAGAAGTGGTCGGCGGCGCTGCAGTAGTCTTGTATAGTCGCCGTGGAGAGGCCGCGCTCCTGGCGCAGCCACCTCTTAAAGATCGCGATCTCTGCGTGATGCGGGTGATGTTTATGTTCGGGTTCGTCGAGCCACCCCAGGAAGCGCAGCCATTGGATTCCGCGGCTGACAAAGAGTGTTCTCGCCTTGGGCGAAGCTGTCCCAGCATATCTGTGACCCTTTGGCAGAGCCCAGATTGCTGCTGCGGCTTCTATTTGGGGAATGCTTACCCGGTCGCTTTCTCGCAAATCCAGTAGGCGGACGAGACTGAGTTGATCGTTCGCACTTTTGCGTAATGTTGTTCGGCAAGCGCCCAGTTCATTCAGGTGTCGAAGGTACTGCGCGCGCGGTTCAGACAGCGGTGCTGTTCGATATCTCTCAGCGGTTCGGGGAAAGAAGATTGCCTCAAACATGCTTGTGCCTCCATGTTGTTGGAGGCACAAGCTTCAGCACCGAGCACCGTGATGAAAGCTGTGTTGCGTAGAAGCCGCTCAATCATCTGTAGATAAAGCAGCAATCTTGCGGTGCGAGTTGGATACGCAATGCCGCTTGCAGTTCGCCGAGGCCGAATGCGCGAAGGTCCTCGTTGAAGTCGCCCATCCGCGAAGACAGGGCAAGCGCCTCGATGCCTGCTGCTTCGGCGCGTTCGGTCAATGCCGCGAGC
>JAIOJF010000056.1 GCA_019911965.1 Paracoccaceae bacterium
GCCACCCCCGCGTCAACCCCGCGTGCACCGGTTGCCGCCGAGGATGCCGGCCGCGAGGAACGCGTGCGCATGACCCGCCTGCGCCAGACCATCGCGCGGCGCCTGAAGGACAGCCAGAACACCGCCGCCATGCTGACCACCTATAACGAGGTCGACATGTCCGCCGTGATGGGCCTCAGGAGCGAATACAAGGACTTGTTCGAGAAGAAACACGGCGTCAAGCTTGGCTTCATGTCGTTCTTCGTCAAGGCCTGCTGCCATGCGTTGAACGAAGTGCCGGACGTGAATGCCGAGATCGACGGCACCGATGTCGTCTACAAGAATTTCGTGCATATGGGTGTCGCGGTCGGCACGCCGTCGGGGCTGGTGGTGCCGGTGGTGCGCGATGCCGACCAGATGTCGTTCGCGGCCATCGAAAAGCGGATCGCCGAACTCGGCCTGAAGGCGCGGGACGGCAAATTGTCGATGGCCGACATGCAGGGCGGCACCTTCACCATCTCCAATGGCGGGGTCTATGGATCGTTGATGTCCTCGCCGATCCTGAACCCGCCGCAATCGGGCATCCTTGGCATGCACAAGATCCAGGACCGCCCGGTAGTGGTCGGAGGTGAAATCGTGATCCGCCCGATGATGTATCTCGCCCTCAGCTACGATCACCGCATCGTCGACGGCAAGGGGGCGGTGACGTTCCTTGTGCGGGTGAAAGAGGCGCTGGAAGACCCGCGGCGGTTGTTGATGGATTTGTGATGCTGCGATTACCTCTGAAATCCGCCCTAGCGCGCGAGGAACCATGACCCCCGAACTCACCGCCCTGACCCTGGCCGCCTTGTTGCAGATCGTGCAATTCGTGCTGTTCGCCACGCCGGCCAATCTGGAACTCGGCCCCGGCTATACCATGTCGGCGCGCGATCGTCCGCCGTCGCGGCAATTGTCGGTCCGTACCGGACGGCTGCAACGTGCCATGAACAACCATTTCGAGGGGCTGATCCTGTTCGGCATCGCCGCAGTGGTGATCGCCGTCTCCGACCAGTCCACCGGTCTGACCGCCGCCTGCGCCTGGCTCTATCTGGCTGCCCGCGTCCTTTATGTCCCGGCCTATGCCTATGGCCTCAGGCCCTGGCGTTCGCTGATCTGGTCGGTCGGCCTGTTGGCCACTCTCGTGATGCTGCTGGCAGCGCTGTTTTGACCAACCTTGTTCCAGAAATACTCCGGCGGGAGCGCTCGGAATGCGGCGGCATTCCGGACGGAGGGGGCCGCGCCCCCATGCCGCCCGTCCAACATGCCCCCTGAAAGGAGACCCCATGTCCAGCTATGACGTCATCATCATCGGTGCCGGCCCGGGCGGCTATGTCTGCGCCATCCGCTGCGCGCAACTGGGCCTGAAAGTCGCCTGTATCGAGGGCCGCGAGACCCTTGGCGGCACCTGCCTGAATGTCGGCTGCATTCCGTCCAAGGCGATGCTGCATGCCAGCCATCAATATCACGAGGCCAGCCATAACTTCGCCGCCATCGGCCTGATCGGCGATCCGCCGAAGATCGACTTCACCAGGATGCAGGAGTTCAAGGCCGGGGTGGTCGAGGCAAACACCAAGGGCATCGAATTTCTGTTCAAGAAGAACAAGGTGGACTGGATCAAGGGCTGGGCCAGCATCACCGGCAAGGGCCGGGTGACGGTCGGCGATACGGAATATTCCGCCAAGAACATCGTGATCGCCACTGGTTCGGAGCCGTCCGTGCTGCCCGGCGTTCCGGTGGACGAGGAGGTGATCGTCACCTCGACCGGCGCGCTGGCGCTGAAAGCGATCCCGAAGTCGATGGTGGTGATCGGGGCCGGGGTGATCGGGCTTGAGCTTGGCTCGGTCTATGCCCGCCTTGGGGCGGAGGTGACGGTGCTGGAATATCTCGACCAGATCACGCCGGGCATGGATCTGGAAATCTGCAAGACCTTCCAGCGCACGCTGAAGAAACAGGGGCTGAAATTCGTCCTCGGCGCGGCGGTGCAATCCGCCGAGCGCACCGATGGCGGCGCGAAAGTGACCTACAAGCTGAAGAAGGACGACAGCGAAGCCGGTCTTGAGGCCGACGTGGTGCTGGTTGCCACCGGGCGGCGCCCGTATCTGGAGGGGCTCGGGCTGGAGGGCGTAGGTGTCAGCCTGACGGATCGCGGCCAGATCGCCACCAAGGACTGGAAAACCAGCGTCGAAGGCATCTGGGCCATCGGGGACGCTACCCCCGGCCCGATGCTGGCGCACAAGGCGGAAGATGAAGGCATGGCGGTGGCCGAGGCGATGGCCGGCCAGCATGGCCATGTCAATTACGGCATCATTCCCGGCGTGATCTACACCAACCCGGAAATCGCCTCGGTCGGCCGGACCGAGGAGCAACTGAAGGCCGATGGCAAGGCCTACAAGGTGGGCAAGTTCAACTTCATGGCCAATGGGCGGGCCAAGGCATCGCAATCCGGCGAGGGCTTCGTGAAGCTGCTGGCGGATGCCGAGACTGACCGCATCCTGGGCTGCCACATCATGGGCCCGGCAGCGGGCGAGTTGATCCACGAGGTTTGCGTGGCGATGGAATTCGGCGCATCAGCCGAGGATCTGGCCCGCACCTGCCACGCCCATCCGACCTATTCCGAAGCGATGCGCGAGGCGGCCCTGGCCTGCGGCGACGGCGCGATCCACGCCTGAGGCGGTGCCGCTTCGTCAGCCCGCCAGATACCGGGCAAGCTGATCCAGCGGCCCGGCCCAGCCGGCGCGCATGCCGTCAAGGTTCTGCGCGAAAAAATGCACCTCGTCGGCGCTGGCCTGATGCGGCTGCCATGTCAGGGTCATCGCGGTGCCGCCGTCCTTTGGCGCGAAGACCAGCGTGCTGACCAGCAGCAGCGGGAAATCCGCCGCCATCGGGTGGCGTTTCGGGTTGCCTTCGGCATCACCGAAGCCATGCAGCCAGGACAGGCGGCGGTTCGGCGCAACCTCGCGGTAGACGAAGCGCGAATAACTAGGGTCGGCCCCCGGCATGTCAAGGCGCGACAAGAGCATGCCGCCGGGGCGCAATTCGTGGCGCAGCAGGGTGGCGGTCGCCCCTTCTGGCGTGAACCAGTCGGTGAGGGCGGCAGGGTCGGTCCAGGCGGACCACAGCCTATCTTGGCTGGCGGCGAAATCTCGGGTCAGGCGCAGGACCGGATCGTTGCACTTGTCGCACATGGAGCCCGGTCCTTTCAGGCGATCAGCATCCGCAGGCCCTGCGTGACATCCTTGCGCACCGCCAGCCGGAGCGCCGCCTCGTCGCCTGCCGAAAGCGTGCGCAGGATTTCCAGGTGATGGCCCAGCCGCCCGCCCTGCTGCATGTTGGCATAAAGCTGGCGCATGGTCGGGCCGAGTTGCAGCCAGACGGTTTCCACCAGCGCCAGCATCGCCGGGGCCTGGGCGCGCAAGTAGAGCGTTCGGTGAAATTCCAGATTGGCGCGGACATAACCGACCGAATCGCGTTTGACGATGGTCTGGTCGACATGGGAATTGATCGTGCGCAACCGGTCGATCAATGCAGGATAGGCGCGTGGCAGGGCGCGGGCCGCCAGTTCCGGTTCCAGCAGGGCGCGGATGGCGGCCAGTTCCTCGATCCGCTCGGGGCCGACCTCGGGCGTGGTCACGCGCCCCGAGGCGGACAGGGTCAGTGCGCCTTCGGCCACCAGCCGGCGCACCGCCTCGCGCGCCGGGGTCATCGACACCGCGAATTGCGTGCCGATCCCGCGCAGGGTCAGGGCCTGGCCGGGCGGCAGGTCGCCATGCATGATCTGCTGGCGCAGGCTGCGATAGACGCGTTCATGGGCCGAGGCGGCGCTGTCGGAGGGGCGTTTTGCATTGGTCATGAGGGATATGTGATCACATATCCCGCCGCCGTCAAGGGCGTCGATCAAACCGGATGGCATGCAGCGCGGCACCGTTTTGTTTCAGCCAGGCGCGGTGCGGCTGGTAATCCGGCATCAGATCGCGAACCAGCCTCCAGAAGGCGGGCGAGTGGTTCATCTCCACCAGATGCGCTACCTCATGTGCTGCGACATAGGACAGAACCCCGGGCGGGGCCATCACCAGCCGCCATGAAAACATCAGCCGGCCATTGGCGCTGCACGAGCCCCAGCGGCTTTTGGTATCGCGCAGGGTCAGTGCGGCAACGGGTCGGTTCACGGCCCGGGCATAGTTGGAAGTGGCGGCGGCCAGATCCTCGCGGGCGCGGACCTTCAGAAAGCCCGCCAGCTTTGCCGCCAGCGCATCGGCTGCGCCGGGTACTTCCAGCCGGTCCTCGGCCAGCCGCACCGAGCGCCCCTTGCCGGGCACCAGCAACAGCGATTGGCCTCGAAACTGAACATGTTCGCCAAACATCGGCACAGCGGCTTGCGGCTGGCGCGCCAGCGCCGAACGCAGCCAGCCTTCCTGGCGTCGGGCAAAATCCAGCGCGGCGGTTTCCGGTGCATGGGTCGGCAGGACCAGGCTGACCGAACCGTCGGTATTCGATACTTTCAGCGAATAGCGCCGCGCCCGCGCCGAACGGCGCAGATGAACCTCGATCGGCGGGCTGCCTATGGCGATGATTCTGCTCATGATCGCGCAACCTAGCCCAGCCCCCTTGGCGGGTAAACTGCCGCTGCCGTCACGTGCCTTGCCCGCCCGGCAAATTCATGTCGCAAAGCCTTTGACAAAGGTTGCGTTGGTGTGGCAGGTGGCACCAATTGTCCGAAATGACCCTTACGAGGACCACAAGATGCCCAAAGACGAATGGGGCGTGAAGCGCGTCTGCCCGAAATGTGCGGTACGGTTTTACGACCTGCGCAACGATCCGATGACCTGCCCGTCCTGCGGTGCCACGTTTGACGTTGAAAGCCTGACCACCAGCCGCTCGCGTTCGGCGACGGTTGACAAGGAACCGAAGGTGCAAAAGCCGAAGGTGGTTGCCGACGATCTGGACGAAGCGGCAATTGATCTGGACGACGACAGCAATGCCGACGATCTGGACGATGAATTGCTGGATGACGATGACGACGACGCGGTCTCGTTCGACGATATCGCCGATGTCGCCACCGAGGATGACGAAAGCTGAGCCAGCGCGTTTTTTGACTTGAACTGCCCGGTCGCTTTCCATACATAGCGCGGGCGAACCGGCCACCGGTTCGCCCGGATTTTCGGGGCCTTAGCTCAGCTGGGAGAGCGCTTGCATGGCATGCAAGAGGTCAGGGGTTCGATCCCCCTAGGCTCCACCAAATTCCCCAAAACCAATTCCAGCATATTGCCGCTCAGAGCTTGCGTTGCAGCAAGGCGATGGCGGCCCCGATCAGCAGCAATCCCGCAGCCGCCAGCAGGCTGACGCCGATATTGTCGAAATGATCGCCGACCAGCCCGGCTCCGTATGGCCCGACAGTCTGGGCGATGGCGAACACCACTGTAAACAACGCGATGGCGCGGCCCCAGCTTTCGGCGGGCAGGTTCTGGCGGGTGAAGCTGGTCACCGCTCCCGGGGCCATGAACACCGACAGACCGAACACTACCGCCGACACCAGCAGCGCCGGGCCGTTCGGCAGAACCACCGGCAGGGCCGAGCCGATGGCGATGCCGGTCAGGATCATCGCCAGCGGCAGGCCTGAGGAAAACCGTGCCAGCACCGGCCGCCAGACCAGCGGCGATGCCGAGATGCTGAGGCCGAGGATCACCCAGACCAGCGCCACGAAACCCGCACCCGTGGCCTGTTCCACCATCCAAGCCGACAGGAAGGTGAGATAGACGATATAGCCAAGGCCGAAACAGACATAACCGATCATCTCGGGCAACATGCGCGCCAGTGGCAATGCCGTGGGTCTGGCCTGCCGCACCAATGGCGTGCGCATCTGCCGACTGGCCCAGAGGCCGAGCGGCAGGAAGGTCAGCGACAACAGGCCGATCAGTATCCAGCCCAAAGGCCAGGCCGAAGGCCCCCGGATTTCCAGCAGCAGCGGCAGCATGGTGCCCGCCAGCACGATGCCAAGCCCGCCGCCCGAGCCGAACAGGATACCGATGGCCAGCGCGTTGCGCCTTGGATCGCCCTGAAACAGCCCGGCGGTCAGGGTGCCAGCCGTGGCGAATGACATTGCGCCGAACACGCCCGCCAGGATGCGCCAGAGCGATTGCCACCACAAGGCCGCCTCCAGCCCGGTTGCCAGCAACGCCAGCGTGGTGGCCACCAGCCCGAAGCCGAACAGCGCGCTGGCCATCACATGGCGGATCAGGAACATCGTCAGCAGGGCACCGGCGATATAGCCAAGTGCATTGGCGGTGTTCAGCCAGCCGGCCTGGGCATAGTTCCAGCCCATCTCGGATTTCATCGCCGGCAGCATCAGCCCATAGGCGAAGCGGGCAAAGCCGTTTGTCACCGTCAGCCCCAGCGACAGCCCGGCCAGCACCAGCCAGGGGCGGGACGGGCCGCTGGTCATGGCCGGGCTTTCGGGGTGGATGGCGGCAGGGGCAAGAGAGGCTCGCGGGGTTTGGGGCACCTTGCCACGCTGCCAAGGTCGGGCGGCGGGTTCAAGCCCTATTGCACCATTGCGCGGATGGCGTTGAAGGTTGGCGAGGCGGTCTCGGCCAGCCGGTCCAGAATGTCGAAATGATCCCGCCCCGGCACCGATTCCGGTGTCATCCGCGACAGATGCGGGGACCAGGATTCGTGCAGCGCAGCGGTCTGCACCTGAAAGGCGTCCGGCTCATCACCGCCGATCAGCAGATGCACCGGCACGTCACGCATTGGCCGGGCGAATAGCGGCGAGAGGTCGCGGACCTCGCCATCGTCGATCCCGGCCAGATCGTTGACGTAAGATGCCGCCACCGGTGCCAGATCGTAAACCCCGGACATCGCCACGATCCCGGCGGGGATGGCGGCGGCGTCCGGCCCGCCGAAACCGGCCAGCATGGCGGCGGCAAGATGGCCACCGGCGGAATGCCCGGCCAGCACGATGCGATCCGGGTCAATGCCGTGCGCTGCGGCATTGGCGTGGAGATGGGCTAGGGCGGCGGCGATCTCGGCCACGATGTCGCGCAGGCGGACCTTTGGGGTCAGCGAATAGCCGATGGCGGCCAGCGCCCAGCCTTCAGCCACCAGCGCCTCGGCGGCAAAGGCTGACCCTGATTTCGCGCCTTCCTGCCAGAACCCGCCGTGGATGTAGGCAAGGCAAGGCGCGTTCCTTGCCGCCAGCGGGGTGAACAGATCATAGGCGGCGCGGGGGCGCGGCCCGTAGATGTGATCGAGGCTGAAGCGTATGCGCGGCGATCTGAGGGCGTCCTTGCCCGCCGCCTCGTGGCGCATCAGGACCGCCATCGCATCCTTGGCGGATTTGCTGGGCGATAGCTGGAAATCCAGTTCTTCGCGGCTCAGTTGTTGCCAGTTGACTGCGTTGTCGCTCATGGCTTGCCCTTGTTGCCGGATGCCTTGCCAACAGGGGTACGGAAACTGACGCAGGCGCGAAAGGGAAAACTGCGCATCAGGGTCCGGGATTTGACAGGGCTTGCTCAGCGGGCGGGCTTGTAAGGCTCCATGCCTTCGCGCGCCAATTCGTCGGCGCGTTCGTTCTCGGGGTGGCCGGCATGGCCTTTGACCCATTCCCAGGTCACGTCATGGCGGGCCTGCGCCTGATCCAGCCGCTGCCAAAGATCGACATTCTTCAGCCCGCCCTTCTTTTTCCAGCCATTGCGCTTCCAGGCATGGATCCATCTGGTGATGCCGTCTTTCACGTACGAGCTGTCGGTGACGATGGTGATGGGCGATGGGCGCTCCAGCGCCTCCAGCGCGGAAATCGCCGCCATCAGTTCCATGCGGTTATTGGTGGTCTCGGCGGCACCGCCGCACAGGCAGCGTTCCTTCACCACCCGCCCGCCGTCCAATGCCCGCAGCAGCACGCCCCAGCCGCCGGGACCGGGATTGCCCGAACAGGCCCCATCGGTATAGGCGAACAGATCAGGCATGGGCCGCCAGCGTGATCCAGGGGGCGATTGTGCCGTCCAGCCCCAGATCGCTGCCGGTGCGCTGGCTGGTCACGGTGAAACCGGCATTGCCGAGAAGTGTGCGGATTTCCGCCTCGGTGAAATAGGTGTAGAGCCGTCCGATGCCGTCGCGCCGCGCGCCTTTGCCGGTTTTCAGGCCGATATGCAGCAAGCCACCCGGTTTCAGCGCCGCATGCAGCGCCGAAAGGTAACGCGGCATGTCGGTGCGCGGTGCGTGCAGCAGGCTGAAATTGGCCCAGATGCCATCGTAAGCGGCTTTGCCCGTTATCTCGTCAAACGTCATCCGGCGGGCGGTGACGCCGGGATGGCGGGCCGCCAGCGCCACCATTTCGGCGGACGCATCGGTAGCGGTCACCTTCAACCCGGCATCCGCCATAACAGCCGAGGCATGGCCCGGCCCGCAGCCAAGATCGAGCACCGCACCGCCCGGCGGCAAGGCGGCGATGAACGCGGCCAGCGCGGTGTTGCGTTCCTCAGGCTCGGTCATGTCGGCGTATTCGGCCGCCCTGGCATCATAGACCGCGATGGTTTCGGCATCCACGCTCATGCCTTCTGCAAGGCCAGCTTCAGGCCAAGCCCGGCGAAGGTGGCGGCAAAGCCGTAGCGCATGATCTGCATGATGCGGGCATTGCCCAGAACATGGCGGCGCGCGGCGGCGGCGAAGATGCCGTAGATGACGAAGACAACGAAGGTCATGGCCATGAAGATCAGGCCCAGGACCAGCATTTCCGACGTGGCGGCAGCGGGCTGTCCGCTCAGGAATTGCGGCAGGAAGGCCAGGAAGAACAGCGACAGTTTCGGGTTCAGGATATTGATCAACGCCGCTTTCAACGCCACCGCACCATGTGCCCGAGGCGTGGAATCGCCGCGAAACGCCATCGCGCCCTTGTCGCGCAGCGTCTGGACCGCCATCCACAAAAGAAACGCCACCCCGGCGATTTTGACCACCTGAAACAGCAGCGCCGAGGTATGCAGGATTGCCGCCAGCCCGAGGATCGCCGCCAGCATGTGCGGCACGATCCCGATGGTGCAGCCGAACGCCGCAGCCACCGCCGCGACCGGCCCGCGTGCCAGCCCGGTGGCCAGCGTGTAGATCACGCCGGTGCCGGGGATCAGCACCACCACCAGAGCTGTCAAAAAGAACTCGGCCGAGATCATCGCGCGCCGTCCGTATCCTGCCGCAAGACGCGCGGCACCTTGAATTCCACATCCTCGATGGCGGTTTCGACCACCTGTTCGCTAACCTCGTAGCGGGCGCGGAAGGCGTCGATCACCTCGCGGATCAGGAATTCCGGGGCGGATGCGCCGGCGGTGATACCGACTTTGCGTACATCGCCCAGGGCGGCCCAGTCGATATCGGCGGCGCGCGGCACCAGCCGCGTATAGGCGCAGCCCGCGCGTGCCGCGACCTCGACCAGACGGCGGGAATTGGAGGAATTGGGCGAGCCGATCACCAGCAAGGCATCGACCTTCGGCGCCACCGCCTTGACCGCCGCCTGCCGGTTGGTGGTGGCGTAGCAGATATCCTCGCGGTGCGGCCCGGTGATGGTCGGAAAACGTGCCGTCAGGGCGGCAATCACCTCGGCGCTGTCATCCACCGACAGGGTGGTCTGGGTGATATAGGCCAGCCGCTCCGCGTCGCGCGGCTGCAGGGCGGCGACATCGGCGGCCTTTTCCACCAGCAGAACCTCGCCGGGCGGCAACTGGCCCATCGTGCCGATGGTTTCGGGATGTCCCGCATGGCCGATCATCACCATCTGCAGCCCGGATTCGGCGTGTCGCGCGGCCTCGATATGCACCTTGGAAACCAAGGGGCAGGTGGCATCGACATAGATCATGTTGCGCCGCTCGGCCGCTTCGGGCACCGATTTCGGCACGCCGTGGGCAGAAAACACCACCGGGCGGTCATCGGGGCATTCGTCCAGTTCCTCGACAAACACCGCGCCCTTGGCCTTCAGCGCATCGACCACGAACTTGTTGTGCACGATCTCGTGGCGCACATAGACCGGTGCGCCCCATTTCTCCAGCGCAAGCTCGACTATGCGGATCGCCCGGTCGACACCGGCACAAAAGCCGCGCGGCGCGGCAAGCAGAAGGGTCAGCGGGGGCAGCGGCATCATGGGGTCCTTTCGGAGGACGATTGGTATCGGCTTGGCCGCAGCGGGTCCAGACAAAATCGCGCCCGCCCCCTTGCGCCGCCTGCCTGCCCGCGCGGATGGCGCTGCTTGACTTCCCGGCCTGCCGTGGTCATGTAGCCAGCACCCAAAACCAGCAGGCAGGACAACATGGCGGACAAGGACACGAAGAAAGACGGCGTTCTGGAATGGGTCAAGACCATTGCCTATGCGCTGATCCTGGCCGGTATCATCCGCACCCTGTTCTATCAGCCGTTCTGGATCCCGTCCGGTTCCATGAAGGACACGCTGCTGATCGGTGATTTCCTGTTCGTCAACAAGATGGCCTATGGTTACTCGAAGCATTCCTGCCCCTGGTCGATCTGCCCGTTTTCCGGGCGCATCCTGGCCGGCGAGCCCGAGCGCGGCGATGTCGTGGTATTCAAGCATCCCGTCAACAATTCCGATTTCATCAAGCGCCTGATCGGCCTGCCTGGGGATCGCATCCAGATGACCGGCGGCGTGTTGCAGATCAACGGTCAGCCTGTCGGCATCGAGGCGGCGGGCCAGTTTACCGAGGTCAAGGAACAGCAAGGCCCGGTCGGCAATATCCCGCGCTGCGAGAACGAACCGGTGGCGATGGGCGATATCTGCACCAAGACGCGTTCGCGCGAGACCCTGCCGAACGGCGTAACGCATGATGTGCTGAACATCGACGATGGCGGATTTGCCGACAATACCAAGGTGTTCACCGTGCCCGAGGGGCATTTCTTCTTCATGGGCGACAACCGCGACAATTCGCAGGACAGCCGCTTTGCCCGCCAGATCGGCGGCGTCGGCTTCGTGCCGTTCGAGAATCTGGTAGGCCGGGCGGATCGGGTGATCTTCTCGTCCGCCGGGCGTTCGATCCTGGCCTTCTGGACCTGGCGGGGGGATCGCTTCTTCAAGGCGGTCGAGTGAGGCTGGCGGCTGAACTGAAGGATTTCGCGGCCCGGCTGGGCCACGATTTCGCACGCCCCGACCTGCTGATCGAGGCGATGACGCATGCCTCGCTGTCCTCGGCCACGCGCCCCGACAATCAGCGGCTGGAATTTCTCGGCGACCGGGTGCTGGGGCTGGTGATCGCCGAGGCCCTGCTTGAGGCGGACCGGGCGGCCCCCGAGGGCCTGCTGGCACCCAGATTCAACGCGCTGGTGCGCAAGGAAACCTGCGCCGAGGTGGCCGAAAGCCTGCGCCTTGGCGAGGCGCTGAAGCTCGGGCGCTCCGAGATGATGTCGGGCGGGCGGCGCAAGCAGGCGCTCTTGGGCGATGCGATGGAGGCGGTGATTGCCGCGGTCTATCTGGATGCCGGGTTCGGTGCGGCCCGCGCGATCGTGCTGCGCCACTGGGCCAGCCGCATCGCCTCAGCCGAGGAAGACGCCCGCGACCCCAAGACGGCCCTGCAGGAATGGGCCCAGGCCCGCGGCCAGACCCCCCCCGATTACGCTGATACCGGCCGCACCGGACCCGATCACGCGCCGGTTTTCACGGTGACGGCACGGCTGGAAAGCGGCGAAGAGGCGGTGGCCAAGGCCCCGTCCAAGCGGGCGGCGCAACAGGCGGCGGCACGGGCGTTGTTGCGGCGGCTGGACGGTTGAGGCTGCATACCGGGCACCCGACGTTTCCTTGACTCAACGCCTTTGCATCGGGTTCACTCCTCTCCCTCATGAAAAAGCCGGGGGGGACCATGCGATTTTCGGCGAGAATTCTGACATTATTCCTGCTCGCGGCGTCGTCGTCGTTGCCGGGAAAACTCCATGCGGGCGAGTACAAAAAGGCGGTGTCCTATTCGGCCTATGATCAGGTGAAGCTGGAAAAATGCTTTTCCAAGACCTTCTTTGGCCAGAAGATCAAGAAGTGCTTCAGTGCCGGAACTTTCGGCGGCGGCGTGTCCGGCAAGGCCAGCATTCTGACCTTCGCCAATGCCGAAACCGGCGAGGTTGGCGCGGCGATGGTGGTCGAACAGGAATTCAAGGTGAAGCTGTTCGGCAAGACCGTCAAGGTCGGCGCGTTCTGCACCTATAACAGCGCCGCCTCAACCAGCTACAGCATCGTGCTTGGCGTGTCGCTGAAAACCCCGCCGGTGCCGCGCGTCAGCGTTGTCGGCCTGCTGGGTGCGGCCTTGCGGGCCGGGGTGGCGGCCAAGGTCGGGCCGGCGGCGGGGCGCAAGGTGACGGCACGCATGGCCGGGCGCAGCGTGTCCAGCGGCTATGCCGGAGCGGTTTCGGGCAAAGTATTCAAGCAGTTGATGTCGGCGTCGGCGCGGGGCTGCAATGTGAAAATCTCCGATTACAACATTTTCAGCGGCATTGACGGCGTGGATCTGTTCAAGGCCGGGGTCGAGTTCAAGGCGGCGGCAACCAACTGGCGGATCGAACCGGCCAGCGCCAGCGCCTCGGTAACGCTGCGCATGACCGGCGCGGCGGTGGCCAAGATCGGCGGCCAGAAGATCAGCTTCAAGGTGGTCGGAAAGAAGGTAAGCTGGAAACTGCCAAGTGCCTCGGTGAAGAAGGGGTTCAAGCTGTTGAGCAAGAAACTCAGTATCTGACCGGCGGCGGATGCCTGCGCGGATTGGGCGCGGGATGCGTTTTGCTGTATCCCTTTCGCGACCAATCGCCTAAATCCTGCATCAACAAAACGGCGAAGGACCCTTCATGACCACCCAATGCGGCTTTGTCGCCCTGATCGGAGAGCCCAATGCGGGCAAGTCGACGCTTCTCAACCGGATGGTCGGGGCCAAGATCTCGATCGTCACCCACAAGGTGCAGACCACCCGCACCCGCATTCGCGGCGTAGCGCTGGAAGGCGAGGCGCAGATTGTCTTCATCGACACGCCCGGCCTGTTCCGCCCGCGCCGCCGGCTGGATCGCGCGATGGTGACGGCGGCCTGGGGCGGGGCGGCGGATGCCGATGTCGTGGTGCTGCTGATCGAGGCGCATCGCGGGTTGACCGATGGCGTGCAGGCGATCCTCGATGCGCTGCCGGAACGTGCGGCGGGGCACAAGGTGGCGCTGGCGATCAACAAGATAGACCGGGTGAAAGCCGAGGTGCTGCTGGACCTGACAACCCGGCTGAACGCCGCCTATCCCTTCGCTGCCACCTTCATGATATCGGCTGAAAAAGGCTATGGCGTGGGCGATCTGAAGACATGGCTGGCGGCGCAGATGCCGGAAGGGCCCTGGCATTACCCCGAGGACCAGATCGCCGATCTGCCACTGCGCATGATCGCCGCCGAGATCACCCGCGAAAAACTGACGCTCAGGCTGCATCAGGAACTGCCCTACCAGTTGACGGTGGAGACCGAGACCTGGGAAGAGCGCAAGGATGGCTCGGTCAGGATCGACCAGGTGATCTATGTCACCCGCGAGGGCCATCGCGGCATCACGCTTGGCCCGAAAGGGGCGACAATCAAGTCGGTCGGCCAGGCGGCGCGCGAGGAGATTTCGCAATTCCTGGGCCGCAAGGCGCATCTGTTCCTGCAGGTGAAGGTGCGGGCCAACTGGCAGGAAGAATCCGAGCGCTACACGGAGATGGGGCTTGATTTCAAGGACGGGAACTAAGGCGCAGCGCGGCATGCACCAGGGGCGGTCTTGCCAATGACCCGCCTCACCGCTGAATTCTGGGTGCAGGCCTATCTCGCACGCCTCAGGCTGGCCGATATCCCGGCCTTTGTCACCGCCAAGGGGGATGCCACCGCCGGGGCGGTGCTGGTCAAATCCAATACGCTCGATGGCCATGCGCGGGCGTTTCAGCGCAGCTTTGATGCGTCCGGTGCCCGTGTCTGGGTGATGCTGGCCGAAGGCCCGGACGCTGAGGTCGAGGCCAGCCTGTCGCGCCAGCGCCAGTTCGATCCCGATATCTGGATCATCGAGGTCGAGGACCGCCAGGGCCGCACCCTGCTGGACCAGCCGGGGCTGGATCGCTGATGCCGCCCGTAAACCAGCCATTGCCGCCACCGGCCCGGATACACTAGCGTCGCACGCATGGAATGGCGCGATCAGGGGACAATCCTCAGCCTGCGGCTGCATGGCGAGACGGCGGCGATCATCGAGGTGTTCACCCCCGATCATGGCCGCCATGCCGGCGTGGTGCGCGGCGGTGCCTCGCGCCGGATGGTGCCGGTATTGCAGCCCGGCACGCGTGTCGATGTCGAATGGCGGGCGCGGCTGGACGAACACCTGGGCACCTTCCGGGTGGAACCGCTGGTGGCGCGGGCGGCGCTGATCATGTCCGACCGCACCGCGCTGGCAGCCCTGAACGCCGTCTGCGCCCTGCTGATCTTCACCCTGCCGGAACGCGAACCGCATCCGCGCATCCATGTTGCCAGCGAGGCGCTTCTGGACCTATTGGCGGCGGGCGGCGACTGGCAGGCGGCCTATCTGGAATGGGAAATGCTGCTGCTGGAGGATCTGGGCTTTGGTCTTGATCTCAAGCGATGTGCGGTAACGGGCGACAGCGACGGCCTTGAATATGTCTCGCCCCGCTCCGGTCGCGCGGTCAGCCGCGATGGCGCGGGTGACTGGGCCGAACGCCTGCTGTCCTTTCCCGATCCGCAATTCCCGGCACGGGGCTTGCGCACCACCGGGTATTTCCTGGAACATCGGCTGGCAGCGGCGCTGGGGCGCGATCATCTGCCCGAGGCGCGAACGCGGCTGCTGGCGTTGCTGGACAAACAACAAAAGGAAGCCGGGCAATGAAGACATTTGCCGAAATCCGCGCCATCGCTGTGGCCCGCAAGGGAGAAGCGGCGCTTCAGGCTGCGATGCCCTCGCCGCCGCACAATCCGTTGGCCGAGTGGTCCGATGACCGCCTGCTGGCCGAATTCACCCGGCGGATTTTCCAGGCCGGGTTCAACTGGCAGGTGGTCGACAACAAGTGGCCGGGCTTCGAGGCGGCGTTCCACGGCTTTGACCTTGGCCGCAACGCCATGATGTCGGATGACGATCTTGACCGGCATCTGCAGAACAAGGACATCGTGCGCAACGCCGCGAAAATCCTGACTGTACGCGACAATGCGGTGTTCCTGTCCGATCTGGCGCGCGAACATGGCTCGGCGGCGCGGTACTTGGGAAACTGGCCCAAGGACGACACGATCGGCCTGTTTGACTTGTTGAAGCGGCGCGGCGCGCGGCTGGGGGGTGCGACCGGGCAATATGCGTTGCGCTTCGCCGGTTACGGCAATTTCATCCTGTCGCGCTCGGTCGTGGCGGCGCTGAACATGGCCGGTGTGATCGACGGCGCGGCAACCTCGAAAGCCGCGCAGAAGAAGGTACAGGCGGCGTTCAATACCTGGGGCGCGGAAAGCGGCCTCAGCCATGCCGAGATCAGCCGCACACTGGCCCTGGCCGTTCCCGATTGAGAGGTGACATGCGCAAATTACTGATATTGCTGGTTCTGCTGGCCGGTGCCGTCAGGGCCGAGGAGGCCCGGCAGCCCGAGGAAACCCATGCCATCATCACCCGTCAGGCGGTCACCGCTTCGCGCTACATGGTGGCAGCCGCCCATCCCCAAGCGGCCGAGGCAGGCCGCGCGGTGCTGGCCGCTGGCGGGTCGGCGGCGGATGCGGCGGTGGCGATCCAGATGATGCTGAACCTGGTCGAGCCGCAATCATCGGGCATCGGTGGCGGTGCCTTCGCGCTTTACTGGGATGCGGCGACGGCGACGCTCAGTACCTGGGACGGGCGCGAAACCGCGCCGCTGGCGGCTGGCCCGGATTACTGGCTCGGCCCGGATGGAGCGCCGGTCAAATGGCCCGAGGCGGTGGTGGGCGGCCGTTCGGTCGGGGTGCCGGGAACGCTGATGCTGCTGGAGCATTTGCATGCGCGGTTCGGGCGGATGCAATGGGCCGGTCTGCTGGCCCCGGCGATCAGGGCGGCGGAGTTGGGGTTCCCGGTTTCCGCGCGGCTGTCGGCCTCGATCACCGGCGCGCTGGAGTTCAACCTGGCCGCTTCGCCCGAGGCCCGGGCCTATTTTCTGGATGCTGACGGCGTGCCCTGGCCGGAAGGGCATATCCTGACCAACCCGGATTTCGCCGAAACCCTGGGCCTGATCGCGGCGGGTGGCATTGCGGAGTTTTACAACGGCGCAACCGCGGCCAAGATCATCGCCGCCACGCGCATGACGGACAATCCCGGCATCCTGACCACCGGTGATTTCACCGCCTATCAGGTGCGGGAGCGCCCGCCGGTCTGTGCCCCCTACCGGGGCTATCAGGTCTGCGGCATGGGGCCGCCATCCTCCGGCGCGCTGACCGTGGGGCAGATCCTGATGCTGCTGGAACGGTTTGATCTGGCGGCAATGGGGCCGGGTGCCGAGGCCTGGCACCTGTTCGCCGAGGCCTCGAAACTGGCCTATGCCGACCGCGCATTGTACATGGCCGACAGCGATTTCATCGACATGCCCGAAGGCCTGCTGAACCGGGATTACATGGCGGCACGGTCGCGCCTGATTGATCCCGGCGCGGCACATGGCCCGGCCGAGGCTGGCACGCCGCCCTGGGACGAGGCGCGGATTTACGCGCCGGATACAACGCAGGAGCGGCCCGGAACCTCGCATTTCGTGGTGGTTGATGCGGCGGGCAACATGATCTCGATGACCACGACGATTGAAACCGGTTTCGGATCCGGCGTGATGGTGGGTGGGTTCCTTTTGAACAACGAGTTGACGGATTTTTCCTTTGCGCCGGAACAGGATGGCAAGCCGGTGGCCAACCGGGTCGAGGGCGGCAAGCGGCCTAGATCGTCGATGGCGCCGACGATCGTGCTGAAGGATGGCCGGCCCGTGCTGCTGGTCGGCTCGCCCGGCGGCAGCCGGATCATCGCCTATGTGGCACAGGCGCTGGTGGCGATGCTGGACTGGGGGATGGACCCGCAAGCGGCGGTGGATCAGGGCCATGTCGCCAACCGCAACGGTGGCACCGATCTTGAGGAAGGTTCGGACGCCGCCAGTTACGGACTGGCTTTGCAGGCGATGGGCCACGAGGTGGCGATCCGCAACATGAATTCCGGCCTGCATGCAATCTGGATTGGCGACGGGGTTCTGGTCGGCGGTGCAGACAAGCGGCGTGAAGGTGTGGTATTGGGGGAATAGGCAGCAACTGACATCCGATCATGCCCTCAGGCTCGGGCGGGATGCGCACATGTCCGAAAGCCGGTGCCGACGTTTCGGAATACGCCGCTATACCACCTCGTCCACCCGCCGCAGCCGCACGCCGCCCCGTGCCATGCCCAGCCTTGGATGCACCCGCGCCGCCAGCGCCCAGGCCACCAGCAGGCCACCGCCGCAGGCGATGAACACCCCTGCCAGCGGTGCCGCCAGCAGCACCAGCCAGGCAACGCCCGGCGACAGGATGCCCGATACGTCGCGGTAGCTGGCATAGATCGCCGACATCTCGGTGCGCTCGGACGGGCGCACCGCCATCAGGAAGGGCAGGCCGGCGCAGATATCCAGCAGGATCAGGAACAGCGATCCCAGCATCAGCACGCCGATTGTCGCCGGTGGCCGGTCCTGCAGCAGGCCCGCGGCGATGAAACAGGCCGCCGACAGCAGGAAACCGCCGCGCACCGCCGCGCGGATCGAGGACCATTGCACCACTTTCAGCATCAGGGGCGACAGGAACAGCAGGCCGTTCGAGATCGACAGGGTGATGCCGCCCACCTGCTCGCCCAGCCCGCTTTCCACCGCGAAGATCGGCACATAGACGACGTAAACCCACCACCCGCAGGACCGCAGCACCGCAAACAGCCAGCCCGCCACCAGCCGCGGCTGGGCGAAAAACCGCCCCAGATAGGCCAGCGGATTGACCGCCGGTGCCTTGGCGCGCGCGATCACCTTGCCGTTGCCAAGGCGCATCCACCAGAACATCGCCAGCATGGCAAGTGCCGCCGCCATCGCCACCAGGAACGGGGCAGGCGGCCACAGATGCAACAGCCACACGCCGCCTGCCGGTCCGATGGTCCAGCCGAGGGCGGAATAAAACAGCCTGAGCGTTTCCGCCCGGCCAAGATCGCGCTTGCCGATATAATCCAGCACATAGGCATTGGTGCAGATGAACACCGTCACCACCGCCATCGCGTTCAGGAACATCGCGGCCACCAGGCCGGCACTGGTGCCGGTGGCAGCCAGGCCCGAGCCGGTCACGAACATCAACGCCCCGATCGTATAGGTCCAGCGGCGCGGGATCACCCGGGTCATGATCGGCACGGTCAGCCCGGCCAGCAGGGATATGATGCCGACCAGGAAATAGAGCTTCGAGACCACCAGCGCGTCGCGGAACACCGAATAGACAGTGATCGGAAAGACCGAGATCAGGATGCCGCGGGCAATGGATTCAAATCCCTGCAAGGCGGCAAAGCCGCGAACGCCGGGGGTTGGCGCGTGGCGCAGCCATTCAGGGATGCGGCGCTGGAACATAAGAAACTTTCGAGTCAGGTGCCTCCCAGACCTGAGCCGGACCCGACGCGCGGTCTAGACCAATTGCGACCTGCGGCTTCGCAAACGTCGCCTTTCGCCTTTTGCTCAGTTGCGCCCGGTCTCCAGCAACCGCCGCGCGATCACCTGCGCCTGAATTTCCGCCGCGCCTTCAAAGATGTTCAGGATGCGGGCGTCACACAGAACGCGTGAAATCGGGTATTCCAGCGCGAAGCCATTGCCGCCGTGGATCTGCAAGCCGTTGTCGGCTGCCGCCCAGGCAACGCGTGCGCCCAGCAGTTTCGCCATGCCGGCCTCCAGATCGCATCGCCTGCCCTCATCCTTTTCGCGGGCGGAATGGTAGGTCAGTTGCCGCGCCACCATGATTTCCACCGCCATCATCGCCAGTTTCGACGAGACACGCGGGAAGTTGATGATGCTCTGGCCGAATTGCTGGCGGTCCACCGCGTATTTCAGCGCGATCTCCATCGCCGATTGTGCCACGCCGATGGCCCGCGCGGCGGTCTGGATGCGCGCACTTTCGAAGGTCTGCATCAATTGCTTGAAGCCCTGGCCTTCGACCTGGCCCAGAAGGTTCTCGCCCTTCACGCGGAAGCCGTCAAAGCCCAGTTCGTATTCCTTCATGCCGCGATAGCCCAGCACCTCGATCTCGCCGCCGGTCATGCCATCGGTCGGGAAGGGGTTGGCATCGTCGCCCGGGGTCTTTTCCGCCAGGAACATCGACAGGCCGGAATAATTGTCGGTGGCAGGATCGGTGCGGGCCAGCAGCGTCATCACATGGGTGCGCGCGGCATGGGTGATCCAGGTCTTGTTGCCGGTTATCAGGTAATCGTCGCCATCCTTCACCGCGCGGGTGCGCAAGGAACCTAGGTCCGAGCCGGTATTGGGTTCGGTGAAAACGGCGGTCGGCAGCTTCTGGCCGGACGAGATCAGTGGCAGCCATTTCTGTTTCTGTTCCTCGGTGCCGCCGCACAGGATCAGTTCGGCGGCAATTTCCGAGCGCGTGCCGAGCGAGCCGACGCCGATATAGCCCCGGCTCAGTTCTTCCGACACCACGCACATCGCCGCCTTGGGAAAGCCGAAGCCGCCGTATTCTTCAGGGATAGTCAGGCCGAACACACCCAGTTCCGACATCTCGTCAATGATCGCCATCGGGATGAATTCGTCCTTCAGGTGCCATTCATGGGCGTAGGGCACCACCTTGTCGTCGGCGAAGCGGCGGAACTGCTCGCGCACCATTTCCAGATCGGACTCCAGCCCTGTCACACCGAAAGTCGAGGCCCCGGCGCGTTCCTGCATCAGCAGACAAAGCCGAGCACGGGCGGGCTCGTTGTTCCCCTTGGCAATCAGCGTGGTGATGGCATCGGTGGCCAGCAGGTCGCGTGCATCCGCGCCAAGGCCGATATCGGCCAGCCGGGCAATCTCGCCCTGGCTCATCGGGATGCCGCCCTGAATTTGCGCCAGATATTCGCCAAAGGCGATTTGCAGGATCAGTTGCTCGATCTCGCCGAACAGGCCCTCGCCCTGTTGCGTGGCGGCCCAGCGGTGCATCTGGCGCAGCGCGGACACATAGGTGGCCAGCCAGCTGAGCGAATGGGCGGCGAATTGCTCCGCCTCGACCGCTTTGGCCGAGATGCGGCCATCCACCTCGACCCGGGCGCGCAGGGTGGCTTGCGCCGCGGCCAGCAGATCGTCCAGCGGCGGCAGCGCCGCCTCGGTCAGGGTAAGAAGGCCGGGAAGGATCGGGTCTTGCGGCTGGCTCATTTATCTGTCCTGTCTCAACGGGTCTTGGTGGCGGGAATCGCGGGTAACGGGATCGTCGCAAGCGTCCTACCCAATGCTGCAATGCAGCGCAACAAAAACACCGGAACAAGGCGCGGAGCGACCGAATATGACGCAGGCCAGGGGGCGGACATGACCGGAATGCTGGCGGATATGGGCACGATTGCGTTGCTGGCCTCGGTGTCGGTGGTGGCGATGGCGGGCTTCGTGAAGGGCGCGGTGGGGTTTGCCCTGCCGATGATCCTTGTCTCCGGCCTGGGGTCGTTCCTGCCGGCCGAGATCGTGGTGGCGGCGGTGATCCTGCCGACGGTGGCGACCAACCTGGTGCAGGCCTTCCGCACCGGGATGCGCCATGCCTGGGCCTCGTTTCGCAGCTTCTGGCGGTTCAACCTGATCGTGTTCGCCACCATCCTTGCCTCGGCACAATTGCTGAGCGTGATCCCCGACCGGGTTTTGTTCCTGATGCTGGGCGTGATGATCGTGGTCTTCACCACGATGCAGCTTGCCGGCTGGCGACCGGTGATCCGCGCCGGGCTGGAGCGGGTGACCGAGGTGTCTGCCGCCCTGATCGCGGGCTTTGCCGGCGGGTTGACCGGGGTCTGGGGGCCGCCGACGATCCTGTATCTGACGGCGCTGGACGTGCCCAAGGCCGAAAGCGTGCGGGTGCAGGGGGTGATGTATCTGGTCGGCTCGATCCTGCTGACGCTGGCGCATCTGAAATCCGGCGTTCTGAACCCGTCCACCATACCCTATTCGGCATTGCTGATCCTGCCCGCGCTGGCCGGGCAGGTGATCGGCCTGAAGGTGCATGACCGGATGGATCAGGCCCTGTTCCGCCGCGCCACGCTGGTTGTGCTGATCATTGCCGGGGCAAATCTGGTGCGCCGGGGCCTCAGCCTGTAGGCGACCGCGGCCCTCAGCCGATTGCGGCGGCTTTCACGTCGTCGTCGATATGGTCCAGATATTGCGCGAAATTCTCGGCAAACATCGCCACCAGCTTGGCCGCCGCCGCATCATAGGCGTCTGCATCGGCCCAGGTGCGGCGCGGTTCCAGCAGGATATCCGCCACGCCCTTTACCTTGACCGGCACATCGAAGCCGAAATTCCCATCGCGGCGAAACTCGACATCGTTGAGGGTGCCGTTCAGCGCCGCCGTCAGCAGCGCGCGGGTGGCGCTGATCGGCATCCGGCTGCCGGTGCCATGCGCGCCGCCGGTCCAGCCGGTATTGACCAGCCAGCAGGTGGCGCCGCTGGCGGCGATCTTTTCGCGCAGCAGGTTGCCGTAAACTTCCGGGCGGCGCGGCATGAACGGCGCGCCAAAGCAGGTGGAGAAGGTCGGTTCCGGCTCGGTCACGCCGCGCTCGGTGCCGGCAACCTTCGAGGTGAAGCCCGACAGGAAATGATACATCGCCTGCGCCGGCGTCAGTCGGGCAATCGGCGGCAGCACCCCGAAGGCATCGCAGGTCAGCATGATCACGTTCTTGGGCTGGCCACCCAGCGAGGTGTCCGAGGCGTTCGAGATGTAATCCAGCGGATAGGCGCAGCGCATGTTCGCGGTCAGGCTGTCATCCTCGAAATCCAGATCAAGGGTTTCGGGATCGAACACCATGTTCTCGATCACGGTGGCGAATTTCTCGGTGGTGGCGTAGATCTCGGGCTCGGCCTCGGCGGACAGGTTGATCGTCTTGGCGTAGCAGCCGCCTTCAAAATTGAAGGTGCCGTTATCGGACCAGCCATGCTCGTCATCGCCGATCAGAACCCGGCCCGGATCGGCCGACAGCGTGGTCTTGCCGGTGCCCGACAGGCCGAAGAACACCGCCGTATCGTCGGGATCGCCATGCGCGTGGTTGGCCGAGCAATGCATCGGCATGATGCCCTTTTGCGGCAGGATGTAGTTCAAGAGCGTGAACACGGATTTCTTGTTCTCGCCGGCATAGGCGGTGCCGCCGATCAGGATCAGCTTGCGATCGAAGTTGAGCGCGATGACCGTGCCCGAACGGCAGCCATGTCTGGCCGGATCGGCCTGGAAGGTCGGACAGTTGATGATGCTGTATTCTGGCACGAAATCGTCCAGTTCGGCGCGCGCCGGGCGGCGCAGCAAATGCCGGATGAACAGGCCATGCCAGGCCAGTTCGGTGACGATGCGCACATCGAGGCGATGCGCCGGATCCGCCCCGCCATACAGGTCCTGCACGAAATACTCGCCGCCCTTCATATGCGCCAGCATGTCGGCATGGAGCGTATCGAAGGCGGCCTCGCTCATCGGCGGGTTGTTTTCCCACCAGATCTGTCCGGCAACCGAAGGAGTTTCGACCACGAACTTGTCCTGCGGCGAGCGTCCGGTATGGGTGCCGGTGGTGACCAGCAGCGATCCGCCCTTGCCAAGCGTCCCCTCGCCACGGCGCAGCGCCTTTTCGACAAGGCTTGGCTCGATATCGTTGTAGTGGATATCTCCCAGCCCGGTAATGCCCATGAGTTCAAGCGTGTGGTTGGGATTGACCCGTCCTTGCGTCATCTAATGCACTCCGCTGCCGGTACGATCCGGGCAGGATCGCGTCCGCTGTCAGTCTTGTTCAATCAGGCTCGCGCACCGCGCCCCGTCCGGCCAGTGCGGCTTCTGGCGGGCAGAAGCCGCGCCTGTATATCATGTGAAACCGCGAGGAAAAGGCCACATCGGCGGCCTTGCAGGAAAGAATCGACACGCGATGCGCGACAAATTAGTCATATATTAGCCAAATGAACATTTGTTTCCTTTCGTGTACCGGACCGATCCGCAGTTAACAGTTGATTTCGGGCATCGTAAGCCTGAGAATGTGGCAAAACGATAAAATCGAGCAGTAAAGGGGCAAGCGACATGTCAACGATCGCTTTGGTGGATGATGACAGGAACATCCTGACTTCGGTGTCGATGACGCTGGAAGCCGAAGGTTACAACGTCGTCACCTATAACGACGGCCAGCAGGCGCTGGACGGATTCGCGCAGAAATATCCCGATATCGCGGTGCTCGACATCAAGATGCCGCGCATGGACGGGATGGATCTGTTGCACCGCATCCGGCAGAAATCCGACATGCCGGTGATCTTCCTGACCTCCAAGGATGACGAGATCGACGAGGTTCTGGGCCTGCGCATGGGGGCGGATGACTACGTCCGCAAGCCGTTCTCGCAACGCCTTCTGGTGGAACGTATCCGCGCCCTTCTGCGCCGCCAGGAGGCGCTGGCCTCGGATGGCGGCGACGATCCGGCGGAAAGCAAGCTGATCGAGCGTGGCTCGCTGGTGATGGACCCGTTGCGCCATTCGGTCACCTGGAAGGGCAATTCCGTCAGCCTGACGGTGACCGAGTTCCTGCTGCTGCAGGCTTTGGCCACCCGGCCCGGTTTCGTCAAAAGCCGCGACCAGTTGATGGATGTGGCCTATGACGATCAGGTCTATGTCGACGATCGCACCATCGACAGCCATATCAAGCGTCTGCGCAAGAAGATGCGGGCGGTCGACAACGACTTCGCCTCGATCGAAACGCTGTATGGTATAGGATACCGGTATACCGAGGCATGAATGTGCAGTCGAAAATCGACACAGACGATTCCGACGATTCTGACCGGGCAGAAATCATTCTCGGCGAAGATTGGGACGAACGTGCCCGCGGCGAGGCTGAAAACGGCCAGTCCGACATGCCGCGCGGGCCGCGTGGCTGGATATCGCTGAACCGATCGCCCCTGGCGCGCAAGATCATCACCTTCAACCTGCTGGCGCTGGTGGTGCTGCTGGGCGGGGTCTTGTACCTCAACCAGTTCCGCGAAGGCCTGGTCGATCAGCGCGAGCAAAGCCTGGTCACCGAAGCCCGCCTGATCGCGCGGGTGTTCGAGGCCGGTATGCCGAAGGCCGGCCCGGTCAACCTGGCGGCGGGCGACGGTATCTCGCCGACCCGCACCCTGGCCGCGCTGGACCTGCCTGCGGGGGTCGAGGTGTTCGTGTTCGATGCTGGCGAAAACCTGGTGGCAACCTCGGTCGGGCTGGGCCGCAATGGCGGTGGCCGCCCCTCGCCACCCCCCAAAAGCGCGCCTTACGGCACTTTCATCACCGATTTCCTGAATCTCAGTTGGGAAAAGCTGTCGGGCTGGTTCGGCACGGAACCGACCTCGGTGATGGGGGCGGACGAACTGGCGAAACGGATCGTCGCCTTCGCGCTGGCCGGTCAGACCAAAAGCGCCAATGTCAGTGACAGTGATGGGGCCTTGCTGTTCTCGGTTGCCACCCCGATCGAGCGCAATGGCGAGATCATGGGCGCGCTGGTGCTGACCACGGTATCGGGCGAGATCACCGAGATCGTGCGCCATGAACGCGAACAGGTTCTGCAGATGTTCGTGGTGGCGACGCTGGTGTCGATCGGCCTGTCGCTGGTGCTGGCCAGCACAATTGCAAATCCCCTGCGCGATCTGGCGATGGCGGCGGAACTCGGCAAGGATCGAAATGCCCGAAGGATGAGCCCCGGGCGCGTGCGCATCCCCGACATGACCGGCCGTCCCGACGAGATCGGGCGCCTGTCCGGGGCCTTGCGGGGCATGATCGCAGCCCTTTACGACCGGATCGAATCGAACGAACAATTTGCCGCCGATGTCGCGCACGAAATCAAGAACCCGCTATCGTCGCTGCGCTCGGCGGTCGATACCCTCAGGGTCGCGCGCAACGATGTGCAGCGCGCCAAACTGCTGGACGTGATCGAACATGACGTGCGGCGTCTGGACCGGCTGGTAACCGACATATCGAACGCCTCGCGGCTGGATTCCGAACTGGTGAAAGAAGAAATGCAGGCTTTCGATCTGGTCGCCCTGCTAGGCAATCTGGCCGAATACCACCGCACGGAGGCCGAGGAACGCGGCATCGAGTTCATTTCCGACCTGCCGCAGGGCAAGATCATCATCCGTGGCCTCGAGGCGCGGTTGGCGCAGGTGGTGGTGAACCTGCTGACAAATGCCATTTCGTTCTGTCATGATGGAGACGCGGTGCGCATCTGGGCGCGACGCCGCGATGCGCGGGTGCTGGTGGTGGTCGAGGATACCGGGCCGGGGATACCGGAAGAATCCATCTCGAAGATTTTCAAGCGGTTCTATTCGGAACGGCCGGGGGATGATTTCGGCAATCATTCCGGCCTTGGCCTGGCCATTTCGCGCCAGATCGTCGAGGCGCATGGCGGCGTAATCTGGGCCGAGAATATCCGCCCGACCGAACATGATGCCACGTCCGAACCGTTGGGTGCGCGGTTCGTCGTCGGCCTGCCGGTGTGACATCCGACCATTCCGCTCCGCTGATCCTGCACGCAAGCTGCGTGGCGATTGCGGACCGCGCGGTGCTGATCACCGGCGCGTCGGGGGCGGGCAAATCCGGGCTGGCGCTGACCCTGATGGCGTTCGGGGCCGCGTTGGTATCGGACGATCAGACCATGCTGACACGCGAGGGCGACCGCGTGATCGCCCGCGCACCCGATACCTTGACAGGATTGATCGAGGCCCGGGGGGCGGGCCTGCTGAAGGCCGATCATGTGGATCGCGCGCGGGTGGTGCTGGTGGCCGATCTGTCCGCACCTGCCGGCGACAGGTTGCCCGAGCGCCGCACGACCAGCCTGCTGGGCGCGGAAACCGAGTTGCTTTTCACCGGCGGTCTGCCCAATCTGGCGGCGGTGATTCTGCAATACCTGAAACACGGGCGGGCGGCCTGAATGCCGGACCTGACGCAAATCGGCCCTGCCGGACCACAGAAAGTGGTCCTGATCACCGGTCCTTCCGGGGCCGGGCGCACGACCGCGATCCGCGCCCTTGAGGATCTGGGCTTCGAGGCGATCGACAATCTTCCGATGACCCTGCTGCCAAGATTGTTTTCCGGCCCACCGTTGGGGCGCGACCTGGCGCTGGGGATCGACGTTCGCAACCGCGATTTCAGCGTGTCGCGCCTGATCGAGGTGGTCGATATCATCGCAAGCGAAGACAGCTTCGATTCGTCGCTGGTCTATCTCGATTGCGTCACCGATACGCTGGTGCGGCGCTATTCGGAAACCCGCCGCCGCCATCCGCTGGCGCGCGAGGAAACCGCGCTTGAGGGCATCCTGAAAGAGATCAGCCTGCTGGGCAGCCTGAAGGACCGGGCCGATCTGCTGATCGACACGACCGAATTGTCGCCGCATGATCTGAAGGCGGAACTGGATGTCTGGTTCGGCGGAACGGTTGGCACACAGATGGCCGTCAGCCTGCAAAGTTTTTCCTACAAGCGCGGCGTGCCGCGCGGGGCCGACATGGTGCTGGACTGCCGTTTCCTGCGCAACCCGCATTGGGACAAGCGGCTGCGCGCGCTGGACGGGCGCGATGCGGATGTCGCGGCCTATGTCGCCGAGGATCCCCGCTTCGCCAGTTTCTTCGCCCGGGTCCGCGATCTGGTGGCCGAATTGCTGCCGGCCTACCGCGACGAGGGCAAAAGCTATTTCACCCTGGCCTTTGGATGTACCGGCGGGCAACACCGCTCTGTCTTTGTCGCTATCGCACTGGCAAAGGCCCTTGCAGAGCGCGGCTGGCAGGTGTCTATTCGCCACCGGGAACTGGAGCGGCGTGCTGGGGGCGCGCATCTTGGACAGCAGGATCAGGACGTTTGATTGGCATAGTGATCGTTGCGCATGGTGGTCTGGCGCGGGAATATCTTGCAGCACTTGAACATGTTGTGGGCAAGCAGACAGGCGTGCGCACGGTGGCGATTGATGCCGATCACGACCGCGCTGCCAAGACGGCCGAGATCGTCGCGGCGGCGGATGCGGTCGATACCGGACAGGGGGTCATAGTGGTAACCGACATGTTCGGCGGTTCGCCCTCGAACCTGTCGCTGCCGGCCTGCCACAGGGAAAACCGCATGATCCTTTATGGGGCCAATCTGCCAATGCTGGTCAAACTGGCCAAAAGCCGCAACCTGAGCGTCGCCAGCGCGGTAGCCGCCGCCAGCGAGGCCGGGCGCAAATACATTGATTTCAGGCAGAGCGGGATTTGACGGCTGATGAATGACAAGACGGAAAATGTGATTGAACGGGTTCTGCCGGTGATCAACGAAAAGGGGCTGCATGCCCGCGCCTCGGCGAAATTCGTCGAGACGGTTGAAAGTTTCAGCGCCCGTGCCCGCGTCAGCCGCGAGGGCCAGACGGTATCGGGGGATTCGATCATGGGCCTCTTGATGCTGGCGGCACACAAGGGTACCACGATCACGATACGCACCGAAGGCTCCGAGGCCGGCGAACTGGCCGACGCGCTGGAAGCCCTGTTGCAGGATCGTTTTGGTGAACAGGCCTGACAGGTGGCGGATGTCCCGCCCGGTGCCAGCAAAGGGGCGTTCGTGACCAGATCAACACCGCCCGCCGGCATCGACAATCCGGACTATATTCCCTACGACACGTCGTCGCTGTCTTTTGCGGAATCCGGGGCCGGGCCCGGCGCGGCGCGGATTATCCGCATCGTGGAATGGCTGACCGGCAAAATCACGCTTCTGCGGCTGGCCAATGCTTTTGAAAAGACCGGGCGCAAGGTCGATACCACGATCTGGGCCAAGGTGCTGGAACTGCTGAACGTCACGGTTGATTGTGCGCCCGAAGATATTGCCCGCATCCCCGCCACCGGCCCGGTGGTGATGGTGGCGAACCACCCGTTCGGATTTGTCGATGGCCTGGCGATGGCGCATCTGGTCAGCCTGGTGCGCCCGGACCTGAAAATCCTGACCCGGGCCTTCTTCGCCAATGTGCCCGAGATCGAGCATAACATGGTTGCCGTCGCTTTCCCGCATGACGTGGATGCGCAAAAGCGCAATATCGCAGTGCGCAAGGAAGTGATGGAGCATCTGGCGGCGGGCGGGATCGTCATCCTGTTTCCTGCCGGGCGTGTGGCCACGGCGCGGCGATTGTTCGGCCCGGCGGTGGAACATGACTGGAACCCGTTCACCGCCAAGATGATCCTGAAAAGCCGCGCCCGCGTGGTGCCGGTGTTCTTTGCCGGGCAGAATGGCTGGGCCTATCAGTTCTTCCAGTTGTTTTCCCCTGCCATCCGTCAGGGCCTGATGATCCACGAGGTGACCCGGCTGATGGGCAGCACTCAGGCGCCGGTGATCGGTCCGGTGATCGAACGCGACATGATCGACAATTGGCCGGGCACCCAGACCGAATTCATGGCGCATCTGCGGGCCGAGGTTCTGGCGCTTAATCCGCGGCGCAACACCAGCGGCTGACAGGACCGGCCCGGAAATCTTGCGGTGCGGCGTCGATTCAGGTTAAGTTCGACGGCCAGCCAAAACCGGATCACGGGCTGCCCGCCAGCCCGGCACAGACGAGGTCAGCCTTGCACGACGACGCCGAAGACCTGCCCGCCACGCCGTACAAGGGGCGCAACCTGTCCTATGCCGGCACGTTTCGCAATCCGGTGAAGGTCGGGGTGATCCGCACGCTGGAATTGTTCACCGCCATTCCGGCGCTGTTGCGCGTCGTGCGCAAGTTCGAGGCCGCCGGCCCGGTAGAGCGCGAGATGTTCTGGAACCGCGCGCTGGAACTGATGGAAATCCCGATCCAGACGCCCGAGGACCAGATCGCCCGTATCCCGAAATCCGGCCCGGTGGTGATCGTGTCGAACCACCCGCATGGTGTGGTGGACGGGCTGGTGCTGGCGGAACTGGCGCGCCTCAGGCGGCCGGATTTCAAGATACTGACCCGCTCGATGCTGACCAGCCTGCCGGTGATCCAGTACCATTTCCTGCCGGTGGCGTTCCCCCATGAGCCCGATGCGCTTCGCCAGAATATCCGGATGCGCAAGCTGGCGATGGATCATCTGAACGATGACGGCGCGATCATCGTCTTTCCTGCCGGGCAATTGGCCACCTCGCCGACATGGTTCGGCCAGGCGGTCGAGCCGGACTGGCTGCCGTTTACCGCCAAGATGATCCTGAAAAGCCGGGCCGAGGTGGTGCCGGTGTTCTTCCCCGGCCAGAACAGCCGGGTTTTCCAGATTGCCAACAAGCTGTCACTGACGCTGCGGCAGGGCCTGCTGCTGCGCGAAACCGCCGCCGCCCGTGGCAAGCCGATGAAACCGGTGATCGGCCCTTCGCTCGGGCGCGATCAGATCGACCAGTGGCAGGACGATCCGCGCGGCTTCATGGCGCATCTGCGCGCCGTCACGCTGGGTCTGTCGGAGGGTTAAGGCCGGGCCTCAGCGCGTCGGCACCGGCACATCACCGCGATAATCGTAAAATCCGCGGCCGGTCTTGCGCCCGTACCAGCCGGCCTCGACATATTTCGTCAGCAGCGGGCAGGGGCGGTACTTGGTATCCGCCAGCCCTTCGTGCAGGACGTTCATGATGGCAAGGCAGGTGTCCAGCCCGATGAAATCCGCCAGTTCCAGCGGCCCCATAGGATGGTGCGCACCCAGTTTCAGCGACGTGTCGATGCCTTCGACCGAGCCGACACCTTCGTAAAGGGTATAGATCGCCTCGTTGATCATCGGCATCAGGATGCGGTTGACGATGAAGGCGGGGAAGTCTTCGGCCGCCGTCGGCACCTTGCCAAGCCGCAGCACCACCTCTTTCAGCGCGGCGAAGGTGGCCTCGTCGGTGGCGATGCCCCGGATCAGTTCGACCAGTTCCATCAGCGGCACCGGGTTCATGAAATGCACGCCCATGAACTTGCCGGGCCGGTCGGTGCGCGAGGCCAGCCTTGTGATCGAGATCGACGAGGTGTTCGAGGCCAGGATGGTATCGGGGCGCAGATGCGGCCCAAGCTCGTCGAAAATCGCCTGCTTGATCGCCTCGCGCTCGGTCGCGGCCTCGATTATCAGGTCCGACGGGCCCAGCGTGGTCAGATCTTCGGTGGTGGTGATCCGCGCCAGGCCGGAATTCATCTCGTCTTCCGTGATCCGGCCCTTTCCAACCTGCCGCGACATGTTGGCGCGGATGGTCGCCATTCCGGTTTCCAACGCCTTTGCCGAGATGTCGTGCAAGCGCACTTCATAGCCGGCCAATGCGAATACATGGGCGATTCCGTTGCCCATCTGGCCTGCCCCGACGATGCCTACATTGGTTATTGTCATGCCTGCTCCCTGGCCTGCCGGTCTGGCCGGGCCGAAAAATGTTGCAGTGCAGCATAATCAACCGGCACCAGCCAGCGCAACCCTAATAGATCGAATGGAAACCTTTCAAATTTACGCTTTAGCGGTTTGGCAAGACCTGTCGGACAACCTGATTGCGGGTGAGTATCAAAAGGTGGGTTACCATGAAACCAGACCGCATTGCGGACGGTCCGCTGGACTATTGCCTCTATCGTTACGGCCGCTCGAAGGTGCTTTATCGCGGGCCAAGGCCGGATTTCAAGCGGCCCTACTGTGCCTTCCTCGGCTCCAGCGAGACATTCGGAAAATTCGTCGCCACGCCGTTTCCGGCCCTGTTGCAGGACGGGCTGGCAATGCCTTGTGCCAATTTCGCGGCGCTGAATGCCGGGGTCGAGATGTATCTGAAAGACCCCTCGATCCTGCTGGCTACCGCCGAGGCGCGGGTGACGGTGATCGCGGTGATGGGGGCGCATAACCTGTCGAACCGGTTTTATCAGGTACATCCGCGCCGCAACGACCGGTTCGTGCGGCCCTCGAAAATGCTGCAGACGCTCTATCGCGGCATTGATTGTTCCGACATCCATTTTACCCGCCACCTGCTGGCCACCTTGCTGGCGGATGATCCGGTGAAGTTCGGTATCGTGGTCGAAGAGATGAAGGCGGCCTGGGTGGCGCGGATGAAATCGCTGCTGGAAGCGTTGGAGGGGCGCACCATCCTGCTCTGGGCGGCGACCCATGCGCCGGGGGAACGTGATCTCGACTGCCCCGAAGGGCTGGGCGAGGATCCCCTGTTCATCGACCAGTCGATGATGGATGAACTAAGCCCGCTGGCAACCGAGGTGGTGGAATGCATCTGCAAGCCAGAGACGAAAACCGGCACCAATGGCATGAGGTTCGCGGCCTGCGATGCAGGCGCGGCGGCGCAATTGCCCGGCCCGGATTTCCACGCAGAAGTGGCGCAGAAGCTGGAGCCTGCCTTGCGCCGCCTGATCTGAAACGCGCGCCCGGAATGCGAAAAGGCCCGCTGCTTGCGGGCCTTTCCGACAATCTTCAATGCTGGCTTACAGCTTTTCGGTCAGTTCCGGCACCGCCTGGAACAGGTCGGCCACCAGCCCGTAATCGGCAACCTGGAAGATCGGTGCCTCTTCGTCCTTGTTGATGGCGACGATCACCTTGCTGTCCTTCATGCCGGCCAGATGCTGAATGGCGCCGGAGATGCCGACCGCGATATACAGCTCGGGGGCGACGATCTTGCCGGTCTGGCCGACCTGGAACTCGTTGGACACGAAGCCGGCATCGACGGCCGCGCGGGACGCGCCGACCGCGGCGCCGAGCTTGTCGGCGACCTCCTCCAGCATCGCGAAATTGTCGCCGCTCTGCATGCCGCGGCCGCCCGAGATGATGACCCGCGCGGCGGTCAGCTCGGGGCGCTCGGACACGCTTTCCTCGCGGCCGACGAAGCTGGACAGGCCCGGATCGGCCGCCGGGCCGACATTCTCGACCGCCGCCGATCCGCCCTCGGCCTCGGCCTTGGGGAAGGACGGGCCGCGCACGGTGAAGACCTTGATCGGGTCGTTCGATTTGACCGTGGCGATGGCGTTGCCGGCATAGATCGGCCGTTTGAAGGTGTCGGCGGACTCGACGGCCATCAGATCGGAGATCTGGGCGACGTCCAGCAGCGCCGCGACGCGCGGCATGGTGCTCTTTCCGGTGGTGGTGGATGGCGCCAGGATATGGGTGTAGTTCGACGCCAGCCCCTGGATCAGCGCCGCCAGCGGCTCGACCAGATGATTTTCGTACAGCGGGTTGTCGCAGACCAGGACCTTGGCGACGCCCTTGATCTTGGCCGCCGTTTCGGCCGCCGCGCCGCAGCCGGCGCCGGCGACCAGAAGATGGACGTCGTCGCCCAGCTTGGTCGCCGCGGTGACGGCGTTCAGGGTCGCCGATTTGATGACGGCGTTATCGTGTTCGGCTAGGACCAGGACGCTCATCAGATAACTCCCGCCTCGTTCTTCAGCTTGCTCACCAGTTCTTCGACGGTCTCGACCTTGATGCCGGCCTGTCGCGCGGGCGGTTCCTGAACCGAGAGGATTTCCAGCCGCGGCGTGATGTCGACGCCCAGATCCTCGGGCGTGATCGGATCGATCGGCTTCTTCTTCGCCTTCATGATGTTGGGCAGCGACGCGTAGCGCGGCTCGTTCAGGCGCAGATCAGCGGTGACGACGGCCGGAAGCTTGACCTTGTCGGTCTCCAGCCCGCCGTCGATCTCGCGGGTGACCGTAGCCGACGCCTTGTCGCCGGCGATCTGGATCTTCGACGCGAAGGTCGCCTGGGGCCAGCCGAGCAGCGCGGCCAGCATCTGGCCGGTCTGATTGCTGT
>JAIOJF010000005.1 GCA_019911965.1 Paracoccaceae bacterium
GAACCTTCCGGTAAAGTTCCACGGTATAAATCTCCAAGCCCTCCATGCTATCGCACGAAAGACAAAGTGGCCGGTTTTTACACCGCCCGCAGCAGGACTATCCCGCCGCTACCGTGGCCGACTTTTGCACCGCCGTTCTCAGCAATACCGGTGGCTACTATAATATCAACATCGGTCGTGTCGGTACCGGCAAAGCCACCGTCGACGGGGCGGGATCGTTCCTGGGCGCATACGGCTTTGCCCCCCGGATCACGGTCGGTGACCAGGGTGGCAATGGCCAGCTGGACATTACCGGTGGCGGGGCTGCCGGCGCACTTAGTGTTGTCATCGGCAGGCGCGAAGGGAACGGCCAGGTTCTGGTCTATGGTGCCGGTTCTGAATTGAACGTGAATTCCGGATACGGCCAGTACGGCACGTATAACAGCAACGATTACTCGGGCAGTGGCGCATCGATCCAGATCGGCCGCCAGATGGGTGGCGGCCAGTTGCAAATCTTCGGCGGCGGCGTGGTCAATGTCACGAATACCGACGGCGTGACGGACGGTGCCCGCGTGGTGGTCGGACGCGACGGCGGCAATGGCGCCGTCAATGTTTCGGGCGTCGGTTCGGAGCTGAACATCGTGCAGTATGGCGCGGTGGGTGACGATTCCGGCTTTGGCGCGCGCCTTCAGGTTGGCGTCTCGGGTGAGGGCGAAGGCAATGCTTTCGTGTCCTATGGCGGCGTGATCAACGTGCTGGGTGACAAGGCCCAGGTCCAGGTTGGTGCCAATCACGATGATTCCCCGACCGGCAACATCCCGAATTCGCTGGCGATCGGTTATGGCGGCGTGGTGAACGTCAACAGCCAGACCGGCACGCAGGCAGCCTCGGTCAGGGTAGGTACGGAAGGCAATAGCGGCTTTGTCAGTGTCAACGGTTCGGGTTCGCAACTGAACATCGAAAGCAGCACGCTTTCCAATAACGGGTTCGCGGCGAACGTGATGCTTGGCCATTATGGCGGCTCGGGCACGCTTTATGTTGCGGACGGTGGCAAGGTGAAGATCGACGGCGGCGGCGGCGCCTTCCCCAACCTGATACTGGGGTCGTATGACGGCACCGGTCTCGTAATGGTTACCGGGTCCGGCTCGGCCATTGATATTCACGGTACCAGCACGCAATCCTTCGGGTCCGGCGGTGCGCTCATGGTTGGCGGCACGCCGTCCACGCATCACGGCGACGGCTTGCTGCGGATTGCGGACGGCGGATCGATCACCCTGCATTCACCGAATTCGATCATGGGTATCGCGGTCGAACACGGGGGCTCGTCGGGTGCGGTCGAGGTAACCGGGGCAGGGTCGTCATTGAATGTCGGCGGCACTCTGGCCATCGGCGGCGGTGCCGACATGATGCCCGATACTGATGGCGGTCTCGGAATCCTGGACTTCAATCCGGCCCGCAATGGCGGTACTGCGGGGCTGATCGTTACCGACGGTGCAACGCTCAGTGCGCAGGACATCCTGATCGGCGCAGGCGCGAATGTCGATCTGTCGGGCAATATCACCGGCAATCTGCACAATTACGGCTTCTTCGCGATCGGGGTCGAGTCTTCGGCGACGCTGAACCTGACCGGCGATTTCAACATGGAAAACGGCCAGGCTGCATTGCTGTTCAGTATCGAGGATTTCAACGGCGGCACCGGCGACATGTTCAATGTCACCGGCGATGCCCATATCAACTTCCGCACGAACATTCTGGCGCTGAACGTTGATCCGGGCACCAATTTCGGCATCGGTGCGCGCTATACGATGGGCAGCGTCAGCGGCCATCTCGATTTCAAGGAAACGGTGGTCTACGACCTCAATTCCGGCGCATCCTTCCGGGCCTTTGCCACCGGAGCCGGGCTGGTGCGGCTGGAATCGCTGACCGGTCTGTTCAACGGCTTTGCTTACGAGGACAAGACCGACGGCAACAACTCGGCCAATACACTGACCGGCGACGCGATGGACAATTACATCAACGGCAAGGGCGGTGCGGATAACCTGTCCGGGGCCGATGGCGGTGATGTCCTGCTCGGCGGCGGCGGCAACGATACGCTGAACGGCGATAACGGGCGCGACCTGCTGATCGGCGGTGCCAGCAACGACATCATGAATGGCGGCCGCGGCAACGACAAGCTGGATGGCGGCACCGGTGTCGACACAATGCATGGCGACGATCACGACGATCATCTTCTGGGTGGCGGCGGCGGTGACACGCTGTTTGGTGACAACGGCAACGACACGCTGGACGGCGAAGGCGGGGCCGATACCCTGCATGGCGGCAACGGCAATGACATCCTGCGCGGCGGTGGCGGCAATGACATCCTGAACGGTGACAGCGGCAACGACTTGCTGTTCGGTGAAGCCGATCACGACACCCTGAACGGCGGTGGCGGCGACGACCTGCTGTTCGGCAATGTCGGCAACGACACCCTGAACGGCGATGGCGGCGACGATACGCTGAATGGCGGCGATGGCAACGACACGCTGGATGGCGGCAGCCAGTCGGATATCCTGATCGGCGGTGCCGGGGCGGATTCCCTGACCGGCGGCGCTGGTGGAGACGTGTTCAGGTTCTTCAACGCCAGCGAGATCGGTACGAATTCCGGCAACCGCGATGTCATCACCGACTTCCAGTCCGGTCTGGATCTGATCGACCTGTCGGGCATCGACGCCAATTCCAACACCGCTGATGATGATTTCTTTACCTTTATCGGGTCATCGTCGTTTACGGGCAATGCAGGAGAATTGCGGCGTATCAATTCGGGCGGCGACAAGCTGGTTCAGGGTGACGTGGATGGCGACGGAATTGCCGATTTCAGACTGGAAATCACCGGTGGCGTCAGTGTCACGGAGAGCGATTTCATCCTCTGATCCTGCCCGCCCGGACAGGAATCGAAACCAAGCGGACCTCCGGCCATCTCGCCGGGGGTCCCGATCGTTTGCAAGGCGGGCTGCATGAGGTTGGAACTGATCCACAGCGAGGGTGAACTCTACCGGATGGAACGCCCGCCGCGCGTCGAATTGCCGGATTGGCGCCAGCCCTCGGACGATCCGGAAGCCGCGGCCGATCTTCTGGCCCGCACCGCCGGGGTGCTGGACAGTCTCGGCATCGAATACTCGCTGACGGACGGCTCGTTGCTGGGCCATCTGCGCGAGGACGGCCTGATCCCTGGCGACGGCGATATCGACCTCAGGGTCGATCGCGCAGTTCTGACGGATGACCTGTTTGCCGCGCTGGCAGTTGCCGGCGTGACCACCTTCAAGAAGGTCTGGTTCGACGGCGAATTGTGCAATGCCTCGGTGCATATTGGCGATATCCGCCTCGATCTGTCGGGCGGCCAGATCCGGGGCAAATGGATGATCACCCATGCGATTTTCCGCGAAGGCTACCTGACCTACCGGATGCCCTGGCTGGGCCGTGAGGAGGCCCGGTTCCTTGGCGTCTCAACCTGGCGTCCCGCCAGCGCCGAGGCCTATGTCAAGCACTGCTACGGCGACGACTGGCAGGTGCCCGCGACCGAATGGGACGGCCTGTTCAGCCACCGTGCGCTGGTGGCGGTAACCGGCAATTCCGATACCCTGACGATCGGCCTCAGGCGCTGGCTGCGCCGCCGCGATCGCCCGGCGCTTCAGGACGAACGCAAGCGACGGCAAAGACGGCGGAAACGCAATGCCGCCGAGTGACGGGCTGGTCCTGACCCAGGGCACCTTCGATCTGGTGCATTCCAACCACGCAGCCTTCCTGCGCGAAGCCCGTGCGATGGGCTCGCGGCTGGTCGTGGGCGTTCATTGCGACGCGGAAGTAACGAAATACAAGCACCGGCCGGTGCTGAACGAACGCGAACGCCTGATGCAGGTGCAGGCGATCCGCTGGGTCGATGAAGCCTTCATCGACTACGAGGTGCCCAACGCCGCCAGCCTTGAAGCCCTGATACAGAAATACCAGCCGGCACATTACGTCTATGGCTCGGAAGGCTGGGACGAGATGTTCGAGCCGGCCATCCGGCGCGGCATCCTGCGCCGTCTGCCCTACCGGGCAGGTATTTCGACCAGCCGGATCATCGCCACCATCCGCCAACGGCTGGACGAAGGCAGCCTGTAGGGCGGCCGCAATCGCGACAGATGGAATCGGTTCAGGGCGTCACCCCGACACGCATCCCCGAATTGGGCTTCGGCCGGTGGGATCAGGGCGCATCAAACCTGGCTGGCCGATCCAACCCGGCGTTGCCGTGACCATGCCGGCACTGAAACCGGAGCCATCCGCAACCGCATCGAAGAACCGGAAGCCGCTGATCCCGCCGGTTCAACATTGCCGGAATTCTGGTGAAAACAAAGTCTAATCCCGGGGGATGACATTGACAGGCGACCAGACGGACGTGGCGTCGCCAATATCTGAAAAAACCGCTGCGCCACAGGAATGCAAAGCCGCCGACTGTGCCTCAACGACGCGACCATCCCGAACCGTGGATACCGACCGAACGGAAGTGCGCCATGCGCTTCCTGGCATCATATTGGTATTCAAGAATTAAATGGTGAGCCGGTCGGGGTTCGAACCCGAGACCTACTGATTAAAAGTCAGTTGCTCTACCAGCTGAGCTACCGGCCCACTCGAGGTCGGGTTGGTATAAGTGACCGGCGGCCCGGTCAAGGGGTAAATCCGGATTTTCCGGCGAAAACTGCCGGTACGGGCGATATGGCGTTTCTGTCCTTGTAAAGGTATAGGGGCGACATGGATCAACACTGGCTCAATTCCGGTTTACCCTTTCGCAAGATGCACGGGCTCGGCAACGATTTCGTGGTCGTGGATGCGCGTGGCCGAACCGACCCGATCAGCCCCGATCTGGCGCGCGCCATCGGGGACCGGCATTTCGGCGTCGGCTTCGATCAGCTTGCGGTGATCCTTGACAGCCATGATGCCACCGCCGCGCTGGTATTCTGGAATGCCGATGGCAGCCTGTCGGACGCCTGCGGCAATGCCACCCGCTGTGTTGCCGGCCTTTTGTTCGCGGAAACCGGAACCACGGACCTGACCTTGCGCACCGGGCGGGGCCTTCTGGCCTGCGAGGATGCCGGCGGCGGTATCTACCGCGTCAACATGGGCCAACCGCAACTGGACTGGCAGGAGGTGCCGCTGGCGCAGGCGACAGATACGCTGCATCTGCCGATTGACGGCGACCCGTCGGCCTGCGGCATGGGAAATCCGCATTGCACCTTTTTCGTGGCGGATGCCGAGGCTTGCGATTTCCAGAGGCGCGGCGCGGAGATCGAGCATCACCCGCTTTACCCCAGGCGCACCAATGTCGAATTTGCCGAGGTCCTGTCGGAGCATGAAATCCGCCTGCGCATCTGGGAACGCGGCGTTGGCGTGACACTGGCCTCGGGCTCCTGCGCCTCGGCGGCGGCGGTCAATGCGGCGCGGCGCGGGCTGACCGGGCGGCGGGTTACGGTGCGGGTGGATGGCGGCACGCTGGAGATCGACTGGCGCGAAGATGGGGTGTGGATGGCCGGGCCGATCGCGCATGTCTTCGACGGGGTGTTCACGGGCGAATTCCTCGGGGCCTTCGCATGACCACGCCACCGGTATTCGAGACGCTGGGCTGCCGGCTGAACGCCTATGAGACCGAGGCGATGAAGAAACTCGCCGGGCAGGCGGGGCTCGACAACGCGATCATCATCAATACCTGTGCGGTAACGGCCGAAGCGGTACGTCAGGCCCGCCAGAAGATCCGCCGCGCAAGGCGGCAGAACCCGGATGCGCGGATCGTGGTGACGGGTTGCGCGGCACAGGTGAAGCCCGAGGATTTCACGGCGATGCCCGAGGTCGATCACGTGATCGGCAACCGCGAGAAGCTGCAATCCGCGATCTGGGCCGGGCTGGCCGGAAACGCCGCCGCCGCGCAGCCGCAGGTATCCGACATCATGGCGGCCCGGCGCGCCGAAAGCCCGCTGATCGACGGTCTGGGCACCCGTGCGCGGGCTTACGTGCAGGTGCAGAACGGCTGCGATCACCGCTGCACCTTCTGCATCATCCCCTTCGGGCGCGGCAATTCCCGGTCGGTTCCGGCCGCACGGGTGGTCGAGCAGATCGCGCGGCTACGCGACAAGGGCTTCAACGAGGTTGTTCTGACCGGCGTTGACATGACCTCCTGGGGGGCCGATCTTGAGGGCACGCCCCGGCTGGGCGATCTGGTGCAGGCGGTCCTGAAGGCGGTGCCGGACCTGCCGCGGCTGCGCATCTCGTCGATCGATTCGATCGAGGTCGATCCGGCGCTCAGCGAGGCCATTGCCTCGGAACACCGCCTGATGCCGCATCTGCATCTGTCCCTGCAGGCGGGCGACGACATGATCCTGAAACGGATGAAACGCCGCCACCTGCGCGACGATGCGATCCGCTTTTGCACCGAAACCCGCGCGGCTCGCCCCGACATCGTATTCGGGGCCGATGTCATCGCAGGCTTTCCGACCGAGAGCGAGGCGATGTTTGAAAACTCGCTGAAACTGGTGGCGGAATGCGGCCTGACCTGGCTGCATGTCTTTCCCTATTCGATCCGTCAGGGCACACCGGCGGCGCGGATGCCGCAGGTGGCGAAGGCGGCGATCAAGGAACGCGCGGCGCGCTTGCGCGATACCGGCGATGCGGCGGTGGCGGCCTATCTGGCGTCCGAGGTCGGGCGCACAAGGGCGGTGCTGATGGAAAGTGCGCGCAAGGGCCGGACCGAGGGTTTCGCCGAAGTGACACTTGCCAGCGATCAGCCGGTCGGCAGCATCGTGACGGCAAGGATCAATGGGCACGAGGCGGGCAGGCTGATCGCCTGATGCGGCAGGTGCCGGGGCGTCTGGTGGCCTCGGTCCTGTCGGGTATTTTTTGAACAAGGTTGAACGGGCTGGCTGAAGAACGCCGCCGTCTCGGCAGGAGGACACGATGCACCCCAATCCGGTTTACCGCAGCGAAGATCGCGCCCGTATCCTGGCCTTCGCGGCGGAACGCGGCTTTGGCACGCTGGCGGTGAACGGCCCGGACGCACCGATGCTGTCGCATGTGCCCTTCGTGCTGACGGGCGATGCCGGGGCCGGGCTGCATCTGGTGCGCTCGAACCCGATTGCGCGGGCGCTTGCGGCAGGTCAGGTGGCGGCGGTGCTGGCGGTGGCAGGACCGGATTCCTACGTGTCGCCGGATTGGTACGAAATGGACGATCAGGTGCCGACATGGAACTACGCCGCCGTGCATCTGCGCGGGCGCTTGCGGTTGCTGGCCGATGGCGACCTCAGGGCACATCTGGAGGCCCTTTCGGCCACGTTCGAGACGCGCCTGCCGGGCAAGACGCCGTGGCGGCTGGACAAGGTTGATGGCCAGGTTCAGGCGCGGCTGATGCGCATGATCGTGCCGGTGGCGCTGGATATCGAAAGCGTCGATGGCACCTGGAAACTGGCGCAGAACAAGCCCGAGGCGGCGCGACTGGCCGCAGCCGACGGCATTGAGCAGGCCGGGATCGGCCAGGAAGTGGCGGCGCTGGCGGCGCTGATGCGCGGCGCGGGCTGATTTTCCGGTTCCCAAGGGGCATGATTGGCCGTAATCTCGGGCCAGAACCCGGAGGTTGAACATGGCCATTCCCCTTGCCCCAGTTGCAGCGGTTGCCTTGCGCTACGGCGCGGTGGCGCTGGTGGCCTATGCCGCCAGCCGCAGGATTCACAAGGCGGCGATCCGCCAGGACAGCGAAGACGCGCTGGACGCGGTTCCCGAAGGTCTTGGCGCAGCGCGTCCGCGTGATCGCAGCCAGGTCAATGCCGAGGCGCGCTGGCGGCGTATCATCCGGCTGGGTGCCGCTGGCCCCGGCCTTGAAATCGACGCATCGGCGCTGGGCCGGGTGAAATTCCGAAGGGTCTGATCATGAAATTGTTCCATTCACCCACCTCGCCTTACGTTCGCAAGGTGGTGGTCCTGCTGCGTGAAACCGGCCAGCTTGGCGATGTCGAGATGCTTGCGGCGGCAGGCTCGCCGCTGGATGCCTCGAAAATGCCGGTGGCGCATAATCCCTTGGGCAAGATCCCCGCGCTGGTGCCCGATGACGGCCCGGCGATCTATGACAGCCGGGTGATCTGCCGCTATCTGGATGATCGCGCCGGTGGCGGATTCTATCCGGCTGCGCCGCGCCTCTGGCAATGCCTGACGCTTGAGGCGCTTGCCGATGGCATGACCGATGCCGCCATCCTGATGGTTTACGAGGCACGCCTGCGCAGCGCCGACAAACGGCATGACGGCTGGGTCGAAGGCCAATGGGGCAAGATCGCGCGGGCGCTGGATACGCTGGAGGGCGACTGGATCACCTATCTGGGCGGCGGCCTGGATATCGGGCAGATCGCGCTCGGTTGTGCGCTGGAATATCTCGATTTCCGCCATGACGGGCGCAACTGGCGCAACGGCCATGACCGGCTGGCGGCATGGCAGGCGGAATTTGCCAGACGCGACAGCATGGTGGCGACAAGGCCGGTGGAATAGCCCGGCCTCAGCCCCGGCGAAACAGCCGTTTCAGCCAGCCGAGCGGCGACAACCGGCGAAAGGCGCGATCGCTCAGCCAGCCCGCCAATGCCCCGGCCAGCACCTGCCAGATATTGTGGTGATCCGCCTCGATCCGGCTGGCGCCGACGTAACCGGCGCTCAGGATCACCGCGCCCTGCACGATGGGGCTGCCCTTGATGCACTCATGCACCAGATTGCTGGCCCCCAGCACCGCGGTGGCGGTGTGGCCCGATGGCATGCCTTTCAGGTTGCCGTTCGGACGGGTGTTGATCGCGGCATCGCCAAGCGCGTTTTTCGGGCCATGCACAAGGCCAAGCTGGACCACGTAGCGGACCATGAAATCCTGCGCCTGGCCGTTGGTGACACCACAGGCCAGCGCCATCAGCGGCAGGGCATATTGGTAATTGTCGCCCAGACGTTCGGCATCCTTGCCGGAGATGGCGAAGGTAAGGGCCAGCCCGCCCGCCACCGTCAGCGCCTTCCAGCGGGTCGCGATCCGGCGCATCATGCGGTCTGGCGCAAGGCTTCGGCCAGCGCGATCCCGGCGGCCACCGCGACATTCAGGCTGCGCCCGCCGCCGGGCATCGGGATGGCGACGGACGCATCGCAGGCTTGCTGAACCTCGGCCGGGACACCGGCGCTTTCGCGGCCCATCAGCAAAGTGTCGCCAGCGCGGAAGCGGAATTGCCAGAGCGGCGTCGCGGACCTGGTGGTCAGCAGCACCAGCCGGGGCGGGCGGGCAAGGGCCAGATAGGTGGGCCACGAATCATGGCGGCAAAGATCGGCGCGGTCGGCGTAGTCCATCGCAGCCCGTTTCAGCGCCTTTTGCGACAGGGGAAAACCGCAAGGCTCGATCACGTCCAGCGGCACCCCGAAACAGGCGCAAATCCGGATCATTGCGCCCAGATTCGGGGCGATATCGGGCTGATAGACCGCAAGCCGCATGTAAAAATCGCCTTCCGCCGTTTCTGCGCCCGTTTGTCCGCTGGACCTCAGCAGGACAGATGTGTAGTAACCGGCGCAACCCACCCGGTGCAAGCCGGCGCGGGCGAATGGTAGAGGCCTGTTTTTCGGGCCGGGCAAAGGAGAGTATCTCGTGTCTCACGCAAGTGACAACGCAGGGACCCGCCGCGACTTTCTCTATGTGGCCACTGCGGCCACCGGAGCGGTGGCGACCGGGGCAGCCGTCTGGCCTCTGGTCGATCAAATGAATCCATCCGCCGATGTGCTGGCGCTGGCCGCCGTCGAGGTTGCCGTCGGCGACGTTGAAGTCGGCACCCAGATCACCGTCAAATGGCGCGGCAAGCCGGTGTTCATCCGCCGCCGCACCGACGAGGAAATCGAGTCCGCCCGCGCGACCGCGCTGAAGGACCTGCCGGATCAGGATTCGCGCAACGCCAATGCCGAAGGCACCGATGCGTCGGACCAGAACCGGGCGATGGACGAAAACGGCGAATGGCTGGTGATGATGGGGGTCTGCACCCATCTCGGCTGTGTGCCGCTTGGCGATGGTGCCGGCGATTTCGGCGGCTGGTTCTGCCCCTGCCACGGCTCGCATTACGACACGTCCGGGCGTATCCGCCGGGGTCCGGCACCCGAGAACCTGCCGGTTCCGGTGGCCGTGTTCCTTGACGAAGAAACCATCAAGCTCGGTTAAGGGAGAGATGACATGAGTGGTATTCCGCACGATCATTACGAACCCAAGACCGGGATCGAAAAATGGGTTCACGCGCGTCTGCCGATTGTCGGCCTGTTGTATGACACGCTGATGATCCCGACGCCGAAAAACCTGAACTGGATGTGGATCTGGGGCATCGTCCTGGCCTTCTGCCTGGTTCTGCAAATCGTTACCGGCATCATTCTGGCGATGCATTATACGCCGCATGTCGCGATGGCGTTCGATTCGGTCGAACATATCATGCGCGACGTGAATGCCGGCTGGGCGCTTCGCTACCTGCATGCCAACGGCGCGTCGCTGTTCTTCTTCGCCGTCTACATCCACATCTTCCGCGGCATCTATTACGGCTCGTACAAGGCCCCGCGCGAAGTGACCTGGATCGTCGGTATGCTGATCTATCTGGTGATGATGGCAACCGGTTTCCTTGGTTATGTTCTGCCCTGGGGCCAGATGTCGTTCTGGGGCGCAACCGTGATCACCGGCTTCGCCGGGGCAATCCCCGGCGTGGGCGAGATGATCCAGACCTGGATCCTTGGCGGACCGGCGGTGGACAATGCCACGCTGAACCGTTTCTTCAGCCTGCATTACCTGTTGCCCTTCGTTCTGGCGGCACTGGTCGTGGTGCATATCTGGGCCTTCCACACCACCGGCAACAACAACCCCGCCGGGGTCGAGGTACGCCGTGGCTCCAAGGAAGAGGCCAAAAAGGACACCCTGCCGTTCTGGCCGTATTTCGTGATCAAGGACTTGTTCGCGCTTGCGGTGGTGCTGCTGGTGTTCTTCGCCTTCGTCTACTTCCAGCCGAATTACGGCGGACACCCGGACAACTACACCGAGGCCAATCCGCTGGTGACGCCGGCGCATATCGTGCCGGAATGGTATTACCTGCCGTTCTACGCCATCCTGCGCGCCTTCACCTCGGATGTCTGGGCGGTGCAACTGGCCAGCCTGATCACCGGCGGCATCGTCGATGCCAAGTTCTTCGGCGTCATCGCGATGTTCGGCTCGATCGTGGTCATGGTCTTCATCCCCTGGCTGGATACCTCCAGTGTGCGTTCGGGCAAGTACCGCCCGTCGTTCAAGTGGTGGTTCTGGGTGCTGGTGCTTGATTTCCTGGTTCTGACCTGGTGCGGCGCGCAGCCCGCCGAGGGCATGGTTCCGGTGATCTCGCTGATCGGTGCCAGCTTCTGGTTCGCCTATTTCCTGATCATCCTGCCGCTTCTGGGCGTTCTGGAAAAGCCGCTGCCGGTACCGGCCACGATCGAGGAAGACTTCGACTCCCACTATCCGCCCAAGGACGCCCTGGCGTCTGCGGCTGAATGAACTGAATGTGAGGACAGACGAGATGATCAGGAAAAGCATACTCGCGGCACTCGTGGCATTCGGCCTTGGTGCATCCGGGGCGTCGGCTGCGGGCGGCGGTGGCCATGTCGAGGATTTCGCCTTCTCCTTTGAAGGCCCCTTCGGCACCTACGATCCGGCACAGCTTCGGCGCGGCCTTCAGGTCTTTACCGAGGTCTGTTCGGCCTGCCACGGCCTGCGCCAGGTGGCGTTCCGCACCCTGGGCGATCCCGGCGGGCCGCAATTGTCGGAAGATGAGGTCAAGGCCTATGCGGCCGAGTTCGACATCTACGACGCCGAACTGGACGATGACCGCCCCGGCAAGCCGGCGGACAAGTTTCCCGTCAACAACGGGGTCGGCGCGCCCGATCTCAGCATGATGGCGAAGGCACGGGCGGGCTTCCACGGCCCGGGCGGCCTTGGCATCAACCAGTTGCTGAAAGGCATGGGCGGGGCGGAATACATTGCCTCGATCCTGACCGGCTACACCGATCACGAAAAAGAGGAAGCCGGCGCGACGCTGTATGAAAACACAGCCTTCGGTGGTTACCTGTCGATGGGACCACCGCTGGAGGATGGCTCGGTCGATTATGAAGATGGCCATCCGAACGACCTGCATCACCTGTCGGCAGATGTCTCGGCCTTCCTGATGTGGGCGGCGGAACCCAAGCTGGTGGCACGCAAGCAGACCGGCTTTCTGGTGATCACCTTCATGATCCTGCTGACGTCGCTTTTGTACCTGACCAACAAGAAATTGTGGGCCAAGGAAAAGCGCAAGGCCTGAGGCGGCCGAATTGATCCGGAGAATGGCGCGCCGATGGTGCGCCATTTTTCATTTCGGAGATGTGGCCGACGCCCCGGGGGCCAGCCCCCGGACCCCCGGAGTATTTTTGCCAAAAAGAAGGCAGGAGCATGTCGCGCCGGATCGAATTCAACCGATGTCCCGAACGCATTTGCTGAAGCAAACGCTGCCTCGGGACATCGGTTGAATGCGCCGGTCTGGTAAGGCGCGACACGCTCTAACCCAAATATTGCCGAAGTGCAGCGGGCGGATTGGCCAGCAAAGCGGCGGTTGGTTCGGGTGCGGTCGCCAGGCCATCCGCGACCAGCGTTGTCAGCCCGGCGATGCGTTCGGCATCCTTCGGGTCATGCGTGACCATCAGCAGCGTCGCGCCGGTCTCGGTGGTGATTTCCGCCACCAGATCCAGCATTTCCGCCTTCAGCGCCGGGCCAAGGGCGGCGAAAGGCTCATCCAGCATCAGCAAGGGGCGATCACGCAGCAAGGCGCGCGCCAGCGCCACCCGCTGGCGCTGTCCGCCGGACAATTCGGCGGGCTTGCGCCGCTCAAACCCGCTCAGCCCGACCCGCGCCAGCACCCCGGCCACCCGAGCCAGATCGCCTTTGGTCAACCGCAGGTCAGGGCGGATGCCAAGGCCGGTGTTTTGTGCGACATCGAGATGGGCGAACAGGTTGTGATCCTGAAACAACAGGCTGACCGGACGGCGGCCGGGGTCGAGCGGGCCGATATCCTGCCCGTCGACCCGGATGCAGCCGCCTGCCAGCGGCACGAAACCGGCAATCGCCGCCAGCAGCGTGCTTTTGCCGCCGCCCGAGGGGCCGATGATCGCGAGGCGCTGGCCTTTGCCAAGGCTCCAGTTGGCGCGAAGCTCGAACCCGGTCTGGCGGATCAGCATGTCGTCAAGCTGCAGCATGAAACCGCCCGCCGCGATCAAACAGCCAGAACATCCCGAGGCTGAGCACCACCAGCACCAGCGCCGTGCCATGCGCCGCCGCCATCTGGTAGGACCCCATCAGCCGGTATAACAGCAGCGGCAGCGTCACCGCATCGGCATCGGCAAACAGCGCGATCACGCCCAGATCACCCATCGACAGGGCCGCCGCCAGCCCCGCGGCGAACCCGGCGGCGGGGCGGATGCGCGGCCATGTCAGCAGCCGGAACCGCGCCGCGCCGCTCATGCCCAGCGAATCCGCCAGCCGCCCGTAATCCCGCTCGACATCGCGCAAGGCCGGGATCAGCGCGCGCAGCGCGAATGGCAGGCTCATCGCCGCATTGACCAGCGCGGTCACCGGCAGCGCCAGCGCGGCGGGATCGGCCAGCGGGAACAGGACCAGGAACAGCCCGGTGCCGATCACCATCGGCGAGGCCGCGACCGAGAGGTAACCGCTGGCCTCCAGCAGCCCGGCGAACCGCGCCGCCCCGACCTCCATGCGCATCACCGCGCCCGCCAGCGCCAGCGCCAGCGTGATCGCCAGCGCACCCGAGGCCAGCGCCACCAGCACCGAGCGCAGCGCCGCCCGCCACAGACCGGGCGGCAGATCCGCCAGCCCGCCCAGGCCCGACAGCGCCACCATCAAGAGCGGCATCAACAGGAACACAGAAACCAGCGCCAGCGCCGCCGCATCGGCCAGCCGCGAGGCCAGACTGTGGCAATCCCAGCGTGCCACCGGGCGATCCAGCCCGCCACCGAAGGCCGCCGGCACCGCCACCATCCACGCCACCAATGCTGCCCCGGCGCAGAGGCCGAACTGCACCAGCGCCAGCATCGCCGCCTTGCCAAGATCGAAATCGAAGCGGAACGCCTGATAGATCGCCAGTTCCACCGTGGTCGCCCCCGGCCCGCCGCCAAGCGTCAGGGCGACGGCGAAGCTGGTCACGCACAGAAGAAAGATCGTGGCAAACGCCCCTGGCAGCACCGCACGCAGCATCGGGCGTTCCAGACGGCGGGCGATATCGCGGCTGGTCATGCCGAGTTGCGCCGCCAGCCGGAAATGCTCGCCCGGGATTGCCTGCCAGCCCTGCAGCAACAGCCGCGTCGCCAGCGGCAGGTTGAAGAAGACATGCGCCAGCACGACGCCGCGAAACCCGTAAATGTCCAAAGGGGGCAGGCCAAGCGCGGCCAGCGCCGAACTGACCAGCCCGGCGCGTCCGAACACCGCCAGCAGGCCCAGCACCGCCACGATCACCGGCAACAGGAAGGGTGCGCCCAGCAGCGTGATCAGCAGCCCGCGCCCGGCAAAGCGCCGCCGCGCCAGCGCGCGCGCCACCGGCACCGCCAGCAGCACCGACAAGGCCGCCGAGGCCAGTGCCTGCGTCACCGTAAAGCGGATCGCGGCGAGATCGGCCGGGCCGAACCCGGCACCGGATTCCGCCCTGACCGCCACCACCGCCAGCGTGCCGAGACTGAGCGCCGCCAGAAACCCGGCGGCTGCAATCCCGGCCCATCCGGCCGGTTTCATCGGCTGAGTGCTGCCAGCCATTCCTGCAACGCTTCATCGCGCAGCGCCAGCGCCTGATCGGGCGTCAGCAGCAAGGCCCGATCGGGCGAGACCGGATTGGCGAAGCCTTCCGGCAAGCCGCCGTCCGGGGTGATGGCGGGGTACATCCAGTTGGTCTCCGGGATCACCGACTGGAAGGCATCGCTCAGCATGAAATCAAGGAACTGCCCGGCCAGGTCGGGCTGATCGCTGCCCGCCAGCATCGCCGCCACCTCGATCTGCATGTAATGCCCCTCGTCGAACACTGCCGCCGCCTTGGTGTCATCGCTTTCGGCAATCAGGTGATAGGCCGGCGAGGTGGTGTAGGACAGGACCATGTCCGCCTCGCCTTCCAGGAACAGGCCGTAAGCCTCGGACCAGCCCTTGGTCACGGTCAGCACATGCGGTTGCAGCCCGGCCCAGATGTCCGGCGCGCGGTCGCCGTAGGCCGCCTTGACCCAGTACAACAGCCCCAAACCGGGGGTCGAGGATCGCGGGTCCTGGATGATGATCTTCAGGTCCTTCGGCGCGGCGATCAGCGCCTCGAAGCTCTGCGGCACCTCCTGCAGGCGGGTCTGGTCGTAGACGAAGGCAAAATAGCCCCAGTCATAGGGCAGGAACAGGGGATCGTCCCAGCTTCCGGCCTCGCCGTGCGGGTTGGGGATATCGACAATCGGTGTGCGGCCATGCGCGGCGAACAGGCCGGTGGCGGCGGCGCGGGCGGTCAGCCCGGTATCGAGCCCCAGCACGATATCGGCATCCGAGCGGGCACCTTCCAGTTGCAGCCGCGCCAAGAGGGCCGCACCATCGCCGGTGGCGGTGAATTTCAGATCGCAGGCGCAGATCGCCTCGAACGCATGCTCCACCGCCGGGCCGGGGCCCCATTCGGCAACGAAACTGTCGTAGGTGTAAACGTGCAGCACGGGTTTTTCATCCGCCATCGCAGCACCGGCAAGCGCCGGGGCCAGAGACAGGGAAAGCACCGCAGCATTCAGGAAAGGTCGGATCATCGTATCGCTCCATCAGGCTATGGGCCGAGGTGGGGCAGGGGATGAACCCTTTGACCTTCCCTCCGCCGGTATTGTCCGGTTCAGGTTCAACGGGTCTGCTATGCGCATCTCAGCCACTGGGGCACCCCGAGGTGAGCCGGACGATAGGCCAAGCCCCGCCCATGTGCAAGGGGAGGGCGGTAGCGCGTTTCGCTGCCTGACTAGGGCCTGCGGCGCGGCGGACGATTTGCCGCGCCGGTCGATCCGGTCAGCCCGGCATGCGGGCCTCGATCATGCCGGAATACCAGCTTGCGCCGAACGGGATCGCCTCGTCGTCGAAATTATAGGCCGGGTGATGGCACATCGCGGTGTCGCCATTGCCGAGGAAGATATAGGCGCCGGGGCGTTCCTCCAGCATGTAGCTGAAATCTTCCGCCGGCATGATCGGATCGACATTGTCGTTCACATCGCCGGAAATGGTACGCGCGACCTCGGCGGCATAGACAGTGTTTTCCGGGGTGTTCATGGTAACAGGATAGCCCGGCTCCCAGTTTACAACCGCTTTTGCCCCAAGGGCGTCTGCGGTGCCGGTTGCCACCTCGCGCACGCGGCGCTCCGCGAAGGCGCGGTATTCGGCATCCAGTGTGCGCACCGTGCCCTGCATCCGAACCTCATGCGCGATCACGTTGCTGGCCACGCTGTCGGTCACGAAGGTGCCGACGGTCAGCACCACCCGCTTGATCGGATCGACATTGCGCGACACGATGGTTTGCAGCGACAGCAGGATCTGCGCCGCCACCAGCGTGGTATCCACCGCCTGATGCGGCGCTGCGGCATGGCCACCCCTGCCGGTGACGACGATTTCAAATTCGTCCGACGAGGCCAGCAACGCGCCCGGACGGATGGCGAAACTGCCGGTCGGCAGGCCGGGCATGTTGTGCATGCCGTAAACCTCCTGAATGCCGAAGCGTTCCATCATCCCGTCGCGGCACATCTCGCGCCCGCCGGCACCGCCTTCTTCGGCGGGCTGGAAGATCACCACCGCCGTGCCGTTGAAATTGCGCGTCTCGGTCAGGTATTTCGCCGCCCCCAGCAGCATCGCGGTATGGCCGTCATGGCCGCAGGCATGCATCAGGCCCGGCGTTTTCGAGGCATAATCCAGCCCGGTAATCTCGTTTATCGGCAGCGCGTCCATATCGGCACGCAGGCCGACCACCTTGCCGCTGGCGGTCGATTTGCCCCGGATCACGCCCACTACGCCGGTCTTGCCGATGCCGGTCACCACCTCGTCACAGCCAAAGGCGCGCAGCAGGTCGGCCACCCGCGCGGCGGTGCGATGAACCTCGAACAGCAATTCGGGATAGGTGTGGAAATCCCGCCGCCAGCCGGTGATTTCGGAATGGAGTTCTGCATAGCGGTTGCGGATCGGCATGGGGGTCTTCCTGGCTGATTTTGGATTGCCGGATGGTGCGAGTGGCGGTTGGCGATTGCAAGCGGTTTCGCGCGGGGCGATCCGGCCCGCAGGCAAGGGCAGATCGACGCGGCAGGGGATTACACCTTGGCAGTCCCCGGCCGCGCGGTCATTAATGGGCGATGAACCCGCTGGCCGGGCCGCCCGGTGCAATCGCGCCGCCAATCAGGAAAGAGGTCCGTGCCGCAATCGCGCTATGCCATCGTCCTTGGTGCCGGCCTGACGCAGTTTTCCGTCATCGGGCTGTTCTTCGCCTATGGCCTGTTCTTCAAGTCCTTCGAGGTCGAGTTCGGCTGGTCGCGCACGCTGATGTCGGCGGTATCGGCGCTGGCGGTGTTCATGATGGGGGCGCTGGCAGCGCTGACCGGGCGGCTGGCCGATCGCTTCGGGCCACGCCCGGTGCTGCTGGTATCGGGGCTGTGCTATGGCCTTGGTTATGCGCTGATTTCGCAGATTACCGCGCCCTGGCAGATGTTCCTGTTGTTCGGCACGTTGCTGGGCGCGGGCCTCAGCACGCATGACGTGGTGACGCTGTCGACCGTCGCGCGCTGGTTCGAGAAGAAACGCGGCATCATGTCGGGCGTGGTCAAGGTCGGCACCGCGCTCGGGCAGGTAACGCTGCCACCCCTGGCGGCGGTCCTGATCGTCGCCTATGGCTGGCGCAATGCGGCGGTGATTTTGGGGGTCGGGGCGGGCATCGTACTGATGACGGCGGCGCTGATGATGTCGCATCCCCGTTCTATCCCGGCAAGCGGCGGCGCGGTGGTGCGCAGCAGCACCGATTTCGCGGCGGCGCGGCGGTCCCGCCTGTTCTGGACGCTTTGCGCCATCCAGTTCCTGTTCTTTCCCGCGGTGATCGCCATCCCGATGCATATCGCGGTGCACGGCATGGACCTTGGCATGACCAGTGCGCGCGCCGCGACCCTCCTGTCGGTGATCGGCGGGGCGTCGGTTGCCGGACGGCTGGCGGTTGGCCTTTTGGTCGACAGGATCGGCGGCAAGCGGGCGATGACCCTGTGCATCGGCATCCTGGCAACCAGCCTTGCGCTTTTGGTTGTGGCGGTCTCGCCGATCTGGCTCTATGCCGTGCTGGCGGGCTACGGGATTGCGCATGGCGGCATGTTCACCGTGGTCTCGCCGACGGTTGCGGGATATTTCGGGATGCGCGCACATGGCGCGATCTTCGGTGCGGTGCTGTTTTCCGGCACCATCGGCGGGTCGATCGGCCCGGTGCTGACCGGCCTTGTCTTCGATCTGACCGGCAGCTACCAACTGGCCTTTGCCGGGATGGCGACGCTGGCGGCAATCGGCCTCGGGCTGGCGATCACGCTGCCGAAACCCGGGAAAGCCTAACCACTTGGCAGGCCCGCCCGGCTGGGGCATAACCCCGCCCAAAGGAGACCGCCCCGATGTCCACCAACAGCTTTGGCCGCCTGTTCACCGTCACCACCTGGGGCGAAAGCCACGGCCCGGCTCTGGGGGCGACCGTCGATGGCTGCCCGCCCGGCGTGCGGCTGGATGCGGCGATGCTGCAGGTCTGGCTGGACCGCCGCCGCCCGGGGCAATCGAAATACACCACCCAGCGGCAGGAGGCGGATCAGGTCTCGATCCTGTCGGGCGTGTTCGAGGGCGTGACGACCGGCATGCCGATCCAGTTGATGATCGAAAACACCGACCAGCGCAGCAAGGATTATTCCGACATCGCCGAGAAGTTCCGCCCGGGACATGCCGATATCACCTATTGGCAGAAATACGGCATCCGCGATTATCGCGGCGGGGGCCGGTCCTCGGCCCGCGAGACGGCAGCGCGGGTGGCTGCCGGTGGCGTCGCGCGGGCGGCGTTGCAGGTGCTGGCACCGGAGCTCACCATCACCGGCTACATGGTGCAGATGGGCCCGCACCGGATCGACCGGTCGCGGTTCGATCCGGCCGAGATTTCCCGCAACCCGTTCTGGACTCCCGATGCCGAGGCGGCGGCCCTGTGGGAGGATTATCTCGGCCAGTTGCGCAAGGACGGCAATTCCGTTGGTGCGGTGGTCGAGGTGGTGGCCGCAGGCGTTCCCGCCGGGCTGGGGGCACCCGTCTATGCCAAGCTGGACACCGATATCGCCACCGCGATGATGTCGATCAACGCGGTGAAGGCGGTGGAGATCGGCGCGGGCATGGCGGCGGCGGAGTTGACCGGCGAGGAGAATGCCGACGAGATATCAATCGGCACGGATGGCCAGCCCGCCTATTCATCGAACCATGCGGGCGGCATTCTGGGCGGTATCTCGACCGGGCAGGATGTGGTCTGCCGCTTCGCGGTGAAGCCGACCAGCTCCATCCTGAAGCCCCGCAAGACCATCACCCGCACCGGCGAAGCGACCGAGATCGTGACCAAGGGCCGCCACGACCCTTGCGTCGGTATCCGCGCCGTACCGGTGGGCGAGGCGATGCTGGCCTGTGTGCTGCTGGACCACATCCTGCTGCATCGCGGTCAGGTCGGCGGCAATCAGGGGCGGATTGGCTGAGCGGCGCGCCTATGCTCAGGCTCCGGCCAGCCCCTTGTCCATCAGCGCCTTGATCGAGGCCTTGCTGGCATCGGCGACGATCCGCCCCAGTTCCGCATCTCCGCGCAGCACCAGCAGGGTCGAACGGCGCGGGATTTCGTATTGGGCGGCAATGGCCGAGCCGGAATAGACATCCCAATCCACCTTCACGAAGGTCATGGCGGCGTCATAGGCGGGGTTCTCGCCGCGCAGCGCCTCGATGGCGCGGCCCTGGGCGCGGCAGGTTGAACACCATTCGGTGTAGAAATCGACAAAGACGGTCTTGCCATCCTTCAGCAGGGCATCGACGACGCCGGGGCGGTATTTCAACGTTTCCGCCGCCAGCAATGCGGCGGGTGTCAGCAAGGCGGCGGCGCTGAGGCTCAGGAAGTTTCTGCGGTGCATGGGGTTCTCCTTGGTTCAGATGGCGATTGACAGGTCCTGCAACCAGTAAGGCAGGATATCGAGCAGGCGGCTTTCGATGATGCGGGTCAGCCCGGTCAGGATCATCAGTCCGACCGCGATGAACAGCGCGCCCATGAAGGGCCGGGCAATGCCGGCCAGACGGCGCAGGCCGGCCTGCCGACGGCGGATCAGCTCGCGCGCGCCATATCCCAGCGCGACGATGATACTGCCGATGCCAAGGGCAAAGCCGGTCATGATCAGCGCCGCCTGCCCGAGGCTCTCGCCCTGCGAGGCCAGCGCGATGGCACCGCCCAGGGTCGGGCCGACACAGGGCGACCAGACCGCGCCCAGCAGTACGCCGCCCAGGAACTGCCCGGCCAGCCCGGAGCCTTCCAGATCATCCAGCCGACGGTCGGCGCGGGCGGCAAATCCGGCGGTGGCCATCTCAAAGCCATTGGCCAGACGCGGCACCACCAGCACCACGCCAAAGCCGATCATCAGGGTGGCCCCGATGCGGCCAAGGCCTTCCTCGGTCAGCCCGATCGAGCGGCCGAACACCGCGACCAAGAGGCCGAGACTGACAAAGGACAGCCCCATCCCCGCCGCCAGCGCCAGCGGCGCATGCCGGTGGGATTGCACCGCCGCGCCCAGTACCAGCGGCAGCACCGGCAGGACGCAAGGATTGATCAGCGTCAGCAATCCCGCGATGTATGCCAGCAAAATATCCATGCGCCGCTGTCTCCGGTTTCCGAGAACCGGGATAGGCGAAGGCGGGTGCCACGTCACGACACCTTTGCTCGCCCGCCGTCACAACCGCGTCAGGGGGTGTAATCTTTTGGCGGCTGTTGGACGTTGCGATTGCAAGGATGGCAGGATTTCGTCAGGCTGCGGACATGACCTTGATCCATGTACCAACGCAAGGACCGGGTGATTGGCAGCGCCTGCTTGCCGATCCCGAAAAGCACTGGAAAGCCGGGTATTCAGCAATGGCGGCGGCGCGGTCCTGGGAGGACGCGCAAGGGCTGCCTGCCGAAATCCGGGCGATGTTCGCCCCGGATGCTGAACTGCTGCTGGCGATCCCGGAATACAAGGTCGCTCTTCCGGGCGGGGCGCGGGCCAGTCAGTGCGATGTTTTCGCATTGCTGCGCGATGCCGGGAAAATCTGCGCCGTCGCGGTTGAGGCCAAGGTGAACGAACCGTTCGGCCCGACCATAGGCGAATGGATGAACCCTCCAACCGATGGCCGCCGCACCCGGCTGGACGCCATCTGCACGATGCTCGGGATCGACGGCCCGCCACCCGATCTCAGATATCAGTTGTTCCATCGCAGCGCCGCAGCGGTGGTGGCAGCGCAGCGTTTCGGTGCGGCATCTGCCGCGATGATCGTGCAGTCGTTTTCGCCCGATCACCGGTGGTTCGGCGATTTTAGCGCTTTCTGCACCCTTCTGGGCGAACCGCCGCAGCGCGGGCAGGCCGGAATTTACCGGCTGCCGTGCGGCATGGAACTGACACTGGGCTGGGCCACCGGCGATCCGCGTTTTCTGGCGGAACGTTGATGAGCCGTGGAATGTGCCGTCAATCGGGGGCGAATGCTTGCTCAGTGGATCCCGATCCAGCCCCCACTTTGGCACGAGGGGAACCCCCCCGGGCCGCGCCCCGCTGACCGGCAGGCGATTGCCTATAATCGCCGAGAGGTAACCCTCCCCACGGGTGGGTGCTCTGTGAGGCTGCAAGCGGCTGATATTCAGAGGTTTTTACGGTGTTCTTGCCAAGCGTACCCGTCCCGAACGCCCTCCCAGAGCAGGGCGCAACCCTTTACTCAAAGCGGTGATTGCGCGAGGCCCGGTACGGCGACCGCCGCAAACCCTAATGCGCCATCAGCACCGGCACCGTGACATCTTCCAGCATGTCGCGGGTTGCCCCGCCGATAATCGATTCACGGAACCGCGAATGGCCATAGGCTCCCATCACCAGCAGATCGGAATCCGTGTCGGAGACATGGCGTTGCAGCACCTCGGCGATGCGCGGCACGGTTTTCGCCAGTACCGATACCGTCACCTTCGCGCCGTGGCGCGCCAGCATGGTGGACAATTCGGCACCGGGATCGGCCTGATCCTCGTCATGCGCACCGGGATCAATGATGGCGATGTTGACTGCGTCCGCCTTGCGGATCAGCGGCAGCGCGGCCTTGATCGCGGCCATCGCCTCGGCGCTCTGGTTCCAGGCGATGACGATGCGCTTGCCGTCGATCTTGCCGCCGGCAGGCGGGCAGACCAGCACCGGCGCGTGGCCCTGGAACATCGCCGATTCCAGCACCGTGGCCGCCTCTTCGCCGGTATTGCCGCCATAGGGCTGGGCCAGCACCACCAGATCGTTGAACCGCGCCATCTGCCCGACAACATGGGAAATACCGCTGATCTGGGTCACCATCGCGCGACACGACCAGTTGATATCGCTGCCATCCAGAATGGCGCGCAGGCTGGCCTCGCTGGCCTTGGCCTCGTCCCGGGCAATTTCGATATTCTCGGTCATGATCGCGGGCGTTGCACCTGCATAGTAGAGGCCGGGCTGAATGCGGTCGATGCCGAGGCAGAGAACGCTCAGATGCCCGGATTGCGCACGCACCAGCGCCACCGCCATATCCAGCGCCGCCCTGCTTTCGTCGCGTCCGTCCCAGACCGTCATAACCGATTTGTAAGCCATAGCCCGATTCCCTTCCGGTATCCTGTTTCACCAAGGCATTAGACCCATGCGGCGTCGCATGCCTTGATTTGTGTCAACATTTCCCGATACCGCCGCACCTTGCCAAACTGGCCGCCTAAAATCTTCGCATTTTTTGACGATGATCAATTTTTTTGACATGGATCAATGAACAATCCTCGCGCAGGCCGCAGTTGAAGGTTACGTACAGGACAGAACCGCGCCGATTCCAAACGCGTGCGCGGGAATAATGTAGGGACTCTTGATGTTAAATTATCTCAATCTGGTGGTTCTGGCGATCATCACGCTCCTCGCAGCGCTTGCCGCAAACAACGCGGTCGACCTGCCGTATCAGATTCACGCGATCATCGTGGTCTTGGTGGCGGCCGGCGTGTTCATCTACACGCTGATGCACACCAACGATCCGCCAAAGCCCAGGGCCACCGGCTATATGGATGGCGTGGTCAAGGCCGGCGTCATCGCCACCGCCTTCTGGGGGCTGGCCGGTTTCCTGGTCGGCACCATCATCGCCTTTCAGCTTGCCTTTCCGGTTCTCAACTTCGACTGGGCGCAAGGATATCTGAGCTTCGGTCGGATGCGTCCGCTGCATACCTCGGCGGTGATCTTCGCCTTTGGCGGCAACGCGCTGATTGCAGCAACCTTCTACATCTCGCAGCGCACCTGCGCGACGCGGCTCTGGGGCGGCAATCTGGCCTGGTTCGTGTTCTGGGGCTATCAGTTGTTCATCGTGCTGGCCGCCACCGGCTACCTGATGGGCGTGACGCAATCCAAGGAATATGCCGAGCCGGAATGGTATGTCGATATCTGGCTGACCGTAGTCTGGGTCGCCTTCCTGGCGGTGTTCATGGGCACGCTGATGAAGCGCAAGGAGCCGCATATCTACGTCGCCAACTGGTTCCTTCTGTCCTTCATCGTGACCATCGCGATGCTGCACCTGGTCAACAACATCTCGATCCCGGTGTCGATCTACGGCTCCAAGTCGGTGCAATTGTTCGCCGGCGTGCAGGACGCGCTGACCCAGTGGTGGTACGGCCATAACGCCGTCGGCTTCTTCCTGACGGCAGGCTTCCTGGGCATGATGTACTATTTCGTGCCGAAGCAGGCGGGCCGTCCGGTCTATTCCTACAAGCTGTCGATCATCCACTTCTGGGCGCTGATCTTCCTTTATATCTGGGCCGGTCCGCACCATTTGCACTATACCGCGCTGCCCGACTGGGCGCAGGTTTTGGGCATGGTGTTCTCGGTGATCCTGTGGATGCCGTCCTGGGGTGGCATGATCAACGGTTTGATGACGCTGTCGGGCGCCTGGGACAAGCTCAGGACCGATCCGGTCTTGCGGATGATGGTGATTTCCATCGGCTTTTACGGCATGTCGACCTTTGAAGGCCCGATGATGTCGATCCGCGCCGTCAACTCGCTGTCGCATTACACCGACTGGACCATCGGCCATGTCCATTCCGGCGCGCTGGGCTGGAACGGCATGATCACCTTCGGGATGCTCTACTTCCTGGTGCCGCGTCTGTGGAACCGCGAGCGGCTGTACAGCCTCAGCATGGTCTCCTGGCACTTCTGGCTGGCCACGATCGGCATCGTGCTTTACGCCTCGTCGATGTGGGTCACCGGTATCATGGAAGGCCTGATGTGGCGCGAGGTCGATGCGCAGGGCTTCTTGGTGAATTCGTTCGCCGATACCGTCGCAGCCAAGTTCCCGATGTATGTGGTGCGTGGACTGGGTGGGGTTCTGTTCCTCGCCGGTGCCATCATCATGTGCGTAAACCTTTGGAAAACCGTGACCAGCGTGGGCGAGAAATCGTCTGACGCGGCTGCGGTTCCGGCAGAGTAAGGGGGGGTATCAGGACATGTCGATACTTTCGAAACACAAGATCCTCGAAACCAACGCCACCCTCTTGCTGATCGCCAGCCTGCTGGTGGTTACTGTCGGCGGCATCGTCGAACTGGTGCCGCTGTTCTTCATGGAAAGCACCATCGAGAAGGTGAAAGGGGTCCGCCCCTACACCCCGCTGGAGATGGCAGGGCGCAACATCTACATCCGTGAAGGGTGCTATACCTGCCACAGCCAGATGATCCGCCCCCTGCGCGACGAGGTGGAGCGTTACGGCAATTACTCACTGGCGGCGGAATCGATGTACGATCATCCGTTCCAGTGGGGCTCCAAGCGCACCGGGCCGGACCTGGCGCGGGTCGGCGGGCGCTATTCCGATGAATGGCACGTTAACCACATGACCGATCCGCGTTCGGTGGTGCCGGTCAGCATCATGCCGGCCTATGCCTTCCTGTCGGATACCGTGCTGGATGGCGCGATGTCGGGCGCTGTGCTGAAGACCAACGCGATGGTCGGGGTTCCCTATTCGCCCGAGATGATCGAGGCGGCGACCGCCGATTTCAAGGCGCAGGCCGATCCCGATGCCGATACCGACGGCCTGATGGAACGCTATGGCGAGAACGTCAACGTGCGCAACTTCGACGGCAGGCCGGAACTGACCGAGATGGACGCGCTGGTTGCCTATCTTCAGGTGCTGGGCACGATGGTCGATTTCTCGACCTTCGAGCCGGCCGCCAGCCGCTAGGGAGGGGTCGAGATGGACACATACTCGATCCTCAGGGAATTCGCCGATAGCTGGGGCTTGCTTGCCATGTTCCTGTTCTTCCTCGGCGTCGTTCTCTGGACCTTCCGCCCCGGCAGCAAGGCAATCCACCGCGACGCGGCAAACATCCCGCTGCGCCACGACGACCATCTGGAAAGCGAACCTGCCTCAGCCGGCAACAAACAGACGACAAGTAAAGAGGCCCGGACATGAGCGGTAAAAGCCCCGACAACAAAGACCCCAACACCACCGGCCATATCTGGGACGGGATCGAGGAATTTGACAATCCGCTGCCGCGCTGGTGGCTGTGGGTGCTCTACCTCACCATCATCTGGGGGATCGGATACACCATCTGGATGCCGGCCTGGCCATTGCTGAACGGCACCACCACCGCAGGCATCGGCGGCTATTCCTCGCGCGCCGATGTGGCGGCGGATATCAAGCATTTCGTCGATGCCAACGCGGCGGTGGACAGCAAGCTGACGGCGGTAGAGCTGGAAGAAATCGCCGGCGATCCCGACCTCAGCAACTACGCGCTGAACGGTGGCGCGGCGGTGTTCCGCACCTGGTGCGCGCAATGCCACGGCAAGGGCGCGGGCGGCTTCACCGGCTATCCCAACCTGATCGACAACGATTGGCTATGGGGCGGCACGCTGGAAGATATCCACACCACCGTCAGCCACGGCATCCGTGAACCCGCCGACGACGATACCCGCCTGAACGACATGCCGAAATTCGGCGAGGACCTGGAGGCCGAGGAAATCGATCAGGTGGTGCAATACCTGCTGTCGATCTCGGGCCAGGAGGCGGATGCCGGTCTGGCCGAGACCGGGGCCGAGGTCTATGCCGACAATTGCGAAAGCTGCCACGACGAAGGCGGCATCGGCAACCGCGATCTGGGTGCCCCCAACCTGACCGATGCGATCTGGCTGTTCGGTGGCGATGCCGCCAGCATCAGAACCACCATCGTGCATGGCCGCGCCGGGGTGATGCCCGCCTGGGCCGGCCGCCTGAGCGAATCGCAGATCCGCCAGGTCTCGTTCTGGGTGCACCAGCAGGGCGGCGGCGAATAAAGGAAGATTCCCCCGGGCGCCCCCTCTTGCGTCCGGTGGATCAGGCACCGGTTCCCCAGTCCTGTTCACACTTTGGGGGAACCGGTGCTTTTGCGTTCAGGCGCCGGCACAGAGGTTTCGCGCCTTTTCGCCGGGGGCCGCATCCGCTCGCGGGATCGTGATTGGATCATTCTGCCGGAACAGCGGCAAAGTTGCGTGTTTTGATATGTATCAATACACCGGAACCGGTTGCACGCGACATACAGGCAACCGAAGTGACTGGACGAGACTGACATGGCTACACCCAAAGCGCCAAAGCTCTACGCCGCGCAGGAACCGATTTTCCCGCGCCGCGTCTACGGCTTCTTTCGCAACCTGAAATGGGTGATCATGATCCTGACACTGGATATCTATTACCTGACGCCCTGGATCAGGTGGGATCGCGGTGCCAACATGCCCGATCAGGCGGTGCTGGTCGATCTGGCCAATCGCCGGTTCTTCATGTTCTGGATCGAGATCTGGCCGCACGAGTTCTATTTCGTCGCCGGCCTGCTGATCATGGCCGGGCTTGGCCTGTTCCTGTTCACCAGCGCACTTGGCCGGGTCTGGTGCGGCTATGCCTGTCCGCAGACCGTCTGGACCGACCTGTTCATCCTGGTGGAACGCTGGATCGAGGGGGATCGCAACGCGCGAGTGCGCCTTTACAATGCCAGTTGGAGCGCCCGCAAGGCGCGGCTGCGGGTGACCAAGTGGATCACCTGGGCGCTGATCGCGCTGGCCACCGGCGGGGCATGGGTGTTCTATTTCGCCGACGCCCCGACGCTGATGCGCGATCTGCTGACCGGGCAGGCGGCCTTTGTCGCCTATGCCACGATCGCGGTGCTGACCGGCACCACCTTCGTCTTTGGCGGCCTCGCGCGCGAGCAGATCTGCATCTACATGTGCCCCTGGCCACGCATCCAGGCCGCGATGATGGACGAAGACACGCTGACCATCGGCTACCGCTCCTGGCGGGGCGAGCCGCGCGGCAAGCACCGCAAATCCGACGATGCCACCCAAATGGGCGACTGCATCGACTGCATGGCCTGCGTCAATGTCTGCCCGATGGGCATCGACATCCGCGACGGCCAGCAGATGGAATGCATCACCTGCGGATTGTGCATCGACGCCTGCGACGACGTGATGGCCAGGATCGGCAAGCCACGCGGCCTGATCGACTACATGGCGCTGACCGATGAAACCAGCGAACGCGCCGGCAAGCCGAAGAAACCGATCTGGAAGCATATCCTGCGCGTACGAACGATGGTTTATACCGTGCTGTGGTCGCTGGTCGGCATCCTGTTGCTAGTGGCGCTGTTCATGCGCTCCGAGGTTGAACTGGATGTCTCGCCGGTGCGCAATCCGGTCTTTGTCACGATGTCGGACGGCTCCATCCGCAACACCTATGACGTACGCATCCGCAACAAGCAGGGCGGCACACATTCCTTCGCCATTTCCGTCACGCCGTCCGATGGCCTGACGGTCTCGTTGCAGGGTACGGACTCGGTAGTGGTCGATGTGGCGGCGGATGCAACCGGCACGCACAAGGTATTCATCATCGCCGACAAGGATTCCGAGATGGCCAATGCCCATCTGAGCGAAATCCGCATCTGGGTGGAGGACACGGCCACCCGCAACCGCGCCTTCAGCGACACCGTGTTCAACGGAAAAGGGAAATGACAATGGCAGCCAGACCGCTCACCGGACGTACCGTCCTAGTCATTGTCCTGTCGTCCTTCGGGGTGATCATCGGCGTCAATCTGGTGATGGCCTACCTCGCGGTCGGCACCTTCCCGGGGCTTGAGGTACGCAACACCTATGTCGCCTCGCAAAGCTTCGACAGCGACCGCGATGCGCAGGAGGCGCTGGGCTGGGACGTGGCGGCGGGTTACGCCGATGGCACGCTGACCCTCAGCATCTCCGATAACAACGGCGATCCGGTGCCGGTGGCCGGCTTGTCGGCCAGTATCGGGCGGGCGACCCATGCCAATGCCGATGTCACGCTCGATTTCGCCGCAGGCCCCGGCCCCTACCGCGCCACCATCCCGCTGGATCACGGCAAGTGGGAATTGCGCCTGCATGCAACCGCCGCCGATGGCACCGCCTTTCGCCAGCGGCTGGCCATCATCGTGACGCCCTAGATCATGTCGGCGTCCGAGGCCCTTCCGCGCCCCCAGGTCTGCCCGGCCTGCGCCATCCCGCAGCCGGAGTTCCATCTGCCCGAGGCCGCCAGCCCCGGCCAGATCGTGCTGTCGCTGCCGGGCGTGCATTGTGCCGCCTGTATCTCGACGGTGGAAAACCGGCTGGCACGCGAACCCGGCATTCGCAGCGCCCGCGTGAACCTGTCGCTGAAACGCGTGGCGGTGGATGCCGGGCCGGGCATCACGGCGGATCATCTGGTCGGCGTGCTGGCGGGCGTGGGCTATGAAGCGCACGAGCTTGATCCCGCCCTTCTGGCGGAAACCGGTGGCGACAAGACCGGGCGCGACCTGCTGATGCGCCTCGCCGTATCCGGTTTCGCCATGATGAACGTGATGCTGTTGTCGGTTGCCGTCTGGTCGGGGGCCGAGGATGCGACCCGCGACATGATGCACTGGATTTCCGCGATGATCGCGCTGCCGGTGATCGTGTTCGCCGGTCAGCCGTTCTATCGCAACGCCTGGTCCGCGCTGAAGGTCGGGCGGCTGAACATGGATGTGCCGATTTCGCTGGCGATCCTGCTGGCCGGCGCCATGTCGCTTTACGAGACGATGATGAGCGGCCACCACGCCTATTTCGATGCCGCCCTGTCGCTGACATTCTTCCTGCTGGGGGGGCGTTACCTCGATTACCGCACCCGCGCTTCGGCCCGCTCGGCGGCGCAGGAACTGGCGGCGCTGGAAGTGCCGCGCGCGCTTCGGCTGGTTGACGGGGCGGAGGTTCTGACGCCGGTGGCAACCCTTGGCATCGGCGATCATGTCGTGGTGCGCCCCGGCACAAGGCTGCCGGTGGACGGCGAGGTGATATCCGGCGAATCCGAGATCGACCGCGCCTTCCTGACCGGCGAAAGCCTGCCCGCCTATGCCGGGCCGGGCAGCCGCCTCAATGCCGGTGAGATCAACCTGACCGGCCAGATGGTGCTGTCCGTCACGGCCCTGTCCAAGGATTCCAGCCTGCGCAAGATGGCCGATCTGGTGGCTTTGGCGGAAACCGCACGCAACCGCTACACGTCGCTGGCGGACCGGGCGGCGGCGATCTATGCGCCGGGTGTGCATCTGCTGGCGGCCATCGCCTTCGTGGTCTGGGTTTCGATCTCCGGCGATATCCGCCTGTCGCTCAACATCGCCATCGCGGTTCTGATCATCACCTGCCCCTGTGCGCTGGGTCTGGCGGTTCCGGCGGTCACCACGATGGCCAGCGGGCGGCTTTACCGCAAGGGAGCCCTGCTGAAAAGCAGCACCGCGCTGGAGCGTCTGGCCGAGGCCGATACGATCGTTTTCGACAAGACCGGCACGCTGACGCTGGGGGTGCCGAAGCTCGATCCACTGGATGACGCCGCCGCACGGCATCTCGATATCGCGGCGACGCTGGCGACCCATTCCAGCCACCCGCTGGCCCGTGCGCTGGTCGCCGGTGCCGGGCCGTTCGCGCTGGCCGATATCTCGGATATCCGCGAGGTGCCGGGCTATGGCATGGAGGGCGTGCTGAACGGCGCACCCGTGCGGTTGGGCCGGGCAAGCTGGGTCGGGGCGGATGCCCCCGCCAAGACCGCCACCTGCCTCAAGATCGGCGATGCCGCGCCGGTGTCCTTCACCTTCACGGACGAATTGCGCCCCGGCGTCGATGCCCTGATCGCCGCTGCTGCGCGGCTGGGGCTGGAAACCCATCTGATCACCGGCGACACCGAGGCCGCCGCGGGCGATATTGCCGCGCGCGTGGGCATCGCCAACGTCACCGCCTCGGCGCTGCCGGGTGACAAGGTGGATTATGTCAGCCGCCTTGCCGCCGAAGGCCGCCGCGTTCTGATGATCGGTGACGGGCTGAACGATACCGGCGCGCTGGCGGCGGCGCATGTGTCGATTTCACCGGCCAGCGCGATTGACGCAGCCCGCGTGGCCTCGGATATCGTGGTGCTGGGCCGGGATTTCGCGGTGATCGGCGATGCCATCGTCACCGCCCGTTCGGCGCGCACCCGGATCAAGGAAAACTTCGCCATCGCCGCCATCTACAACATGATCGCGGTGCCCTTCGCGCTGCTGGGCTTTGCCACGCCGCTGATGGCGGCGCTGGCGATGTCCACCTCGTCGATCACCGTCACGCTGAACGCCTTCCGGGTGCGCTGAGATGGAGATGCTGACGATCCTGATCCCGGTTTCGCTGGCATTGGGCGGCCTCGGCCTGCTGGCGTTTTTCTGGGCGCTGCGCCGGGGCCAGTTCGACGATCCCGAAGGCGACGCGCACCGCATCCTGCGCACGGATTACGACGACGTGCCGAAGGAATAGGCGGGCGGGGGGAAAGCATCCAGCCCGGGGTTGACCGCCTATCCCCGCATCCGCTCGCCCTTCGGATCGTAAAACCCCTGCACCTGCAAATCTGCCGGATACATCCTGCCCGCCACCTGCACCTTGAAGCCGCCCGCCTCGATCCAGTTCCGGCTCACCCCGCCCGCGCGATGCAGGCTGGCCAGCCCGACCATCCGTTGCAGCCGGAACCCCCAGCCGCCCGAAGTCACATGGCCGACGATCTCGCCGCCTTTCCAGACCGGCTCGTTATGGATCAGCCAGGGCGTGCCTTTCGCCTGCAACGCCGCAACCGAGATGGAAACCGTGCGATACTCAACCCCCGCCGCCCGCTGCGCCACCAGCGCCGCCCGGCCCAGGAATTCCGGTTTTCGCAGGTCAACGGCAAAGCCAAGCCCGGCCTCGAACGGCGTGTCATCCTCGCCGATATCATGGCCGAAATGCCGGAAGCCTTTTTCCAGACGGCAGGCATTCACCGCGAACATGCCCATATGGCGCATCCCGAAGGGATCACCAGCCTCGCGCAACGCCTCGTATATCCCGGCGGTGAACTCGGTTGGCACAAGCACCTCGAAACCAAGCTCGCCCAGAAACGACCGCCGGATGACCCAGCCCCGCGCAAGCGCCAGATCGACCTCACGCGCGGCCCCGAAGGGCAGCGCGGCGGCGGACAGATCGTCGCGCGAAATCGCCTGCAGAATCTCGCGCGAACGCGGCCCGTGCAGCGATAACAGCGCATAGCCGCTGGTGGCATCGAACATTTCAAACCGCCAGCCAGGATCGGCATTGGCCCTGATCCAGTGCTGATCGCGCATCTGGCTAGGATGGCCGGTGATCACCAGAAACCGGTCTGCCGCCATGCGGATCACCGTCACATCCGCCTCGATCCCGCCATGCGCATTCAGGAACTGCGTGTAGACCGAAGCGCCCAAGCCCACGTCCATCTCCGCCCCCGAGACATGGTTCAGCGCATGCACGGCATCCGGCCCCTGCACGATGATCTTGCCATACATCGACTGATCCAGCAGCACCGCGTTGTCGCGCGCCGCCAGGCATTCCGCCTCAACCGCGCCGGACCATCCCGCCCAGCCCAGCGACGGCTCCTTGGGCCAGCCGGCAGGATCAAAGAACATCGGCACTTCCCAGCCGATCCGCTCGGCGAATGCCGCACCTGCCGCTGCCAGCCGGTCATGCAGCGGCACCCGGCGTATCCCCCGCGCCGATTGCGCCAGATTGCCCGGCCAGTGAAGCCCGTAATGAAAGCCCACGCTTTCCGCCGCGCGGATGCGGCAATATTCCGTGTTGGCTTGAAACGGATGCGCCCGGCCTGCCAGCAGCGGCAGCATGGAGCGCCCGGGCCGCCCGTCGATCATCCATTCCGCCAGCCTCAGGCCGACGCCGCCGGAATTCAGGATACCGTTGGAATTCATCCCCGCCGCCACGAACAGCCCCGCAACCTCCGGCACCGGCCCAAGATAGGGGCGGCCATCGGGGGTGAAGCTTTCGGGGCCGTTGAAGAACGTCTGAATGCCCAGATCGGCCAGCGCCGGCATCCGCGCGAACATGGCTTCCAGCACCGGCTCGACATGATCCATGTCGAAGGGCAATTCGTCGAACTCGAAATCCTCGGGAATGCCCGCCGCGCCCCAATCCTTGCCCTGCAACTCGAACCCGCCGATCAGAAGCTTGCCGGCATCCTCCTTCCAGTAGCAGCGATCTTCCGAGATGTTCAGGATCGGCTGATCGGGCGGCAGGCCCGCCATCGGCTCGGTCACGATATAGAAATGCTCGGCGGCATGCAGCGGCAGCGTCGCGCCATGCGCCTTGGCGAACAGATGGCTCCACATGCCGCCCGCCAGCAGAACCTGCGGCGCGGCAATCGCGCCTCGGTCGGTATCCACCCCGGCAATCCGGCCCTTGCGGATGATCAGCCCGGTCACCCGAACACCCTCGAACACCTGCCCGCCATTGGCCCGCGCCCCCTTGGCCAGCGCCATCGTCACGTCCAGCGGGTTGATCTGGCCGTTCGATGGCACATGAAAGCCCGAGATCACGTCGCCGGTTTCGATCCACGGCCAGACGGCGGCCACCTCGGCGCGGGTCAGCAGGCGGGTTTCGATGCCCATCCGCACGGCGTGATCGTGCTGGCGCAGCAATTGCTCGTGGCGAACCTCCGACAAAGCAAGGTTGATCGTGCCGTTCTGCTTGTAGCCGGTGGCCTGCCCGGTTTCCGCCTCAAGCGACTGGAACAGGCGTGCGGTGTATTTGCCAAGCTCGGTCTGCGAGGCGGAATCGCGCAATTGCCCGACAATCCCGGCGGCGTGCCAGGTGGTGCCGCTGGCGATCCTGCGGCGTTCCAGCAGCACCGCCGGAACCCCGCGTCTGGCCAGATGATAGAGCGCCGAGACACCCGAGATACCGCCGCCAATGATGATCGCGGGGGCGGTTTCGGGCAGGGCTTGCATGGGTGATCTCCTCTTCGCTTCACTACGCCAGGGTGGAACCATACCCGCCATGCGAATCCACCCGCATCGCCATCACTCTCCGATGCCACGCCAGCGCCGCCCGTCGCGGTGCATCAGCATCAGCGCATCTTCCGGGCCCGATCCGCCGCTGTCATACGTGGCCGGTTTCTGCGTGCCTTCCGCCCAGTCCGAGATTGCCGGGCCGATCCATTCCCAGGCCGCCTCGACCTCGTCGCCGCGCATGAACAGGGTCTGGTCGCCCCGGATCACATCCATGATCAGGCGCTCGTAAGCCTCGGGCGATTTCGCATCCTCGCCCAGGGCCTCGGCAAAGGTCATGTCCAGCGGCACCTCGGTCAGGCGCATGCCGCCCGGGCCGGGTTCCTTGATCGTCATGCGCAAGGTGATGCCTTCATCGGGTTGCAGCCGGATGATCAGCGCATTGCCGCGCCGGTTCTGCATCTTGGGGAAAATCGAATGAGGTGGGTCGCGGAAGATGATGGCGATCTCGCTCAGCCGCTGGCGCAGCCGCTTGCCGGTTCTGAGGTAGAACGGCGTCCCCGACCAGCGCCAGTTCGAGATATGCAGCTTAAGTGCCACGAAACTTTCGGTGCGGCTGTCGGGATTTCCGGCCTCGTCTCCGTAAGCCGGCCCGCCCGCGCCCGCGCGGTACTGGCCGCGCACGATATCGCCCGGCGGCACCGGATCGAGGGCGCGGATCACCTTCAGCTTTTCATCGCGCACCGCGTCCGGCTCGAACCGCGAGGGGGGTTCCATCGCCGTCAGGCACAAAAGCTGCATCAGGTGGTTCTGCACCATGTCGCGCATCGCGCCCGCTCGGTCGTAATATTCGCCGCGCCCGGCCACGCCCAGATCCTCGGCCACGGTGATCTGCACATGGTCGATATGCTGGCAGTTCCACAACGGCTCGAACAGGGCATTGGCGAACCTGAGCGCCATCAGGTTCTGCACGGTTTCCTTGCCGAGATAATGGTCGATCCGGTAAATCTGCCGCTCCGCAAAGCATTGCCGCAATTCCGCGTTCAGCGCCTCGGCCGAGGCCAGATCGTGCCCGAAGGGCTTTTCCACCACGATCCGCGCACCATCGACCGCCATGCCGAACCGCTCCAGCCGCCGCGCGATCGGGCCGAACAGCGACGGGCCGACCGACAGGTAGAACGCCCGCACCGCATCCGCCCGCAGGCTGGCGGCCAGCTTGTCCCAGCCATCTTCGCCCCTGGCATCCAACACCACGTAATCAAGGCAGTTCAGGAACGCCTTGACGCGTTCAGCCGGGGCATCCGCCGCATATTCACCCAGGATCGCGCCGACCTGCTTGCGAAACGCCGCCCGGCTGAGCTTCGTGCGCGCCGCGCCGATGATGCGCCCGTCTGCGGGCATCTGGCCAGCCTCGAACCGGCGGTACAGCGCGGGCAAAATCTTGCGCGACGCCAGATCGCCGGTGGCACCGAACACCACAAGATCAAAGGGTGGGACCGGAATGTTGACGGATGCCATTGGGTTCGCGCTCGCCTGTCTGGACGGGGATTGCCCCCGCATTACCAGCCTCACCTTAGCATCCTGCCGCCCGGTGTCGATCACCGCGTGTCGTGGCAAAACAGATAGACGCCGCAGATTGCCGCCCCTAGACTTGCCGGGAATGCCGGACGGCAGCGTCCAACCAGATACGAGGGTTCCCGCGTGACCAGACATCAGCCCGCCAACCGCCTTTCGATGACCCTTGCAGACCGGCTGCATCAGGAAAGCGGCTGGGTCTACATGACGGGGATGCAGGCGCTGGTCCGCCTGCCGATCCAGCAGCGCAAGCGCGACATCGCGGCGGGGCTGAATACCGGCGGCTATATCTCGGGCTATCGCGGATCGCCGCTCGGACGCTACGATATGGACCTGTGGTCCGCCGCGACGGAGCTGAAAAAGCACAACATCCATTTTCAGCCCGGCGTGAACGAGGACCTGGCCGCCACCGCCACCTGGGGCAGCCAGCAGGTCGGCCTGTTCCCCGGTGCAAAGGTCGATGGCGTGTTCTCGATCTGGTACGGCAAGGCCCCCGGGCTGGACCGCTCGATGGACCCGATCCGCCATGCCAATCTGGCCGGAACCAATGAAAAGGGCGGCTCGATCCTGCTGGTGGGCGACGATCACGGCGCGAAATCATCGACGCTCGCCTGTTATTCCGATTTCAACTTCGTCTCCGCCGGTATGCCGCTTCTGGCCCCGGCCAATGCGCAGGAAGTGCTGGATTACGGCCTGCACGGCATCGCCATGAGCCGCTATTCCGGCACGCTGGTGGGCCTGAAACTGGTGACGGATGTGGTCGAAGGCGGCGGCTCGGTGCTGGTGGCACCCGACAGCCCGTCGATCAATCTGCCGGAAAAATCCGGCCCCCATCCCGGCATCAAGCCCTTTATGCCGTTCATGGAGCAAGAGCGTATCTTGTGGGATGTGCGCCTGAAACTGGTGATGGCCTATGCGCGGGCAAATGCGCTGAACACCATTTCCGGGCCAGCCAGGGCGCGGCTCGGCATCGTGGCCGCGGGCAAGGCGTGGCAGGATCTCAATCAGGCGCTGGAAAGCATGGGCTACCGCGATGGCAGGATCGGCGGCATGGAGGTGCGGCTGATGAAGGTCGGCATGGTCTGGCCGCTGGATGAAAAGGCGGTGCGCGACTTTGCCGAAGGGCTGGATACCATCGTCGTGGTCGAGGAAAAGCGCCCGCTTCTGGAAGACCAGATCAAGACCTATCTCTATGGCACGGGCCTTGCACCACGGCTGATCGGCAAGACCTTCGGCGGCCATGTCTATGCCGAACAGGCGGGCGATTGCGCGTTTCCGAATGTTGGCGAGGTTGATCCCAACATGGTCGCCCGCATCATCGCCCGCGCCGCCAATGAAACCGATCCGAAATGCGGCATCGCCCTGCCGAACCAGCCCGACCAGCCCACCGGCTTCGGGGCTGGCGGCGCGATCCGCCCGCCCTCGTTCTGTGCGGGGTGTCCGCATGGCCGCTCGACCAAGGTGATCGAAGGCTCGCGCGCGCTGGCGGGCATCGGCTGTCACGGCATGGCGATGCTGCGCGATCCCATGCACACCAATTCCATGAGCCATATGGGCGGCGAAGGCGTCGGCTGGCTGGGCCAGTTCCCGTTCACGGATGAAAAGCACGTCTTCACCAATATGGGCGACGGCACCTATTTTCATTCCGGCCTGATGGCGATCCGCGCCGCCATCGCCGCCAAGGCCCCGATCACCTACAAACTGTTGCATAACGGCTTCGTGTCGATGACCGGCGGTCAGCCGCATGATGGCGAGATCACGCCGCAAAGCATGATCGAACAGGTCCGCGCCGAAGGCGTGCGCCGCATCGCGCTGGTCTCGGACGAGCCTGAAAAATACCGGGGGCAGACGCTGGGCAAGGGCGTGACGGTGCACGACCGCACCGAGATCGAGGCGGTCCAGCGCGAATTGCGCGACATTGCCGAAGTGACGGTGCTGATCTTCGATCAGGCCTGCGCCACCGAACGCCGCCGCCTGCGCAAGCGCGGCAAATGGGCCGACCCCGACAAGCGGGTCTTCATCAACCCAAGCGTCTGCGAGGGCTGCGGCGATTGCTCGACGGTTTCAGGCTGCATGGCGATCGAGCCCTTGGAAACCGAGTTTGGCCGCAAGCGGGTGATCAACCAATCCTCCTGCAACAAGGATTTCTCCTGCGTCGAGGGCTTCTGCCCGTCCTTTGTCACGGTGTCAGGCGCCCGGCCGCGCAAATCGAAAGTGGCCGAGGCGGCGATTGATGTCAGCCATCTGCCGATGCCGGAATTGCCTGAGATCGACGGCTCGTGGTCGGTGCTGGTCTCGGGCATCGGCGGGGCGGGGGTGGTGACGGTCGGCCAGACGCTGGCCGTGGCGGCCCATGCCGAGGGATTGTTTTCCTCGAACCTCGATATCACCGGGTTGGCGCAGAAATACGGCGCGGTGCACAGCCATATCAAGATGGCCGTCGCCCCCGAAGCGATGCGCGCGACAAGGATCGCCACCGCCGAGGCCGACGCGCTGATCGGCTGCGATCTGGTGGTCGCGGCAGGCGACGAGGCGCTGGCCAAGCTGAACACCGACCACGCCGTCGCGGTGACCGACCTGACCGTCGTGCCCACAGCCGAGTTTTCGATGAACCCCGACTGGAAGCTGAACGGCGATGTGCAAATGCAGCGCCTGTCCCGCCTGCTGGGCGACAAGGTGCAGGGGTTGAATGCGCAAGTGCTGGCGGAAAAGGTGATGGGCGATCGCCTCTATGCCAACATGCTGCTGGTCGGCGCGTCCTGGCAGCAGGGCGGCCTGCCCCTGTCGCTGGCGGCCCTGCACCGGGCGATTGATCTGAACGGGGTGCAGATTGAAAAGAACAAGCAAGCGTTCGATCTGGGCCGTCTGGCGATTGCCGACCCCGAGGCGGCGGCGCGGCTGGCCGGTGGCGCGGCACCCGTCGATCTGGCAGCGCACCGCGCGGCAACGCTGGACGAGGTGGTGGCCCTCCGGGTGGCAGATCTGACGGAATACCGCGATGCAGCCCTGGCGCGGCGCTACAGCGACATGCTGGCGAAGGTAACGGCGGCGGGCCTGGATGCCGGGGCGCAGATGGCTGTGGCAAAGGGCTATTACAAACTGCTGGCGGTCAAGGACGAATGGGAGGTGGCGCGCCTCTATTCCCGCCCGGAATTCCGCACCGCCCTCAGGGATACGTTCGAGGGCGATCTGAAACTCACCTTTCATGTCGGGGCCTGGCCGTTCGGGCGTATCGACCGCAAGACCGGCAAACAGATCAAGCGCGAGGCCGGGGCCTGGATGCTGACCGCCTTCCGCCTGATGGCGCGGCTGCGCGGGCTGCGTGGCTCGGTCCTTGATCCGTTCCGCAATTCGCCCGAGGCGAAACTGGCGCGGCAGGTGCTGGCGGATTACGAGGCCGATATCGCCTTCGCCGTGGATCACGTCGCCACCGGCGAGCATGCGAAATTGGCGGATTTGCTGAACCTGCCGGATCGTATTCGCGGCTACGGCCATATCCGCGAACGCCATGTCGCGGATGTTGCCAAGCGGCGGGCGGCGCTGAAGTCGGCACTGGCGAAGAAGGCGGGGCAGGCGGCCTGACCGGGGGCAAGCCGAAAATTATTACTTCAAGAATTTTCCGCCCCCCGCAGAATTTTCCACAAAATTCTGCAAGACCGGTATCGCGTCAGCCGCGTTCACGCAGCAGGAACAGCATCAGCAACGCCGCCAGGATCGGCACGCCGCCCATCAGCACCAGAAGGCCCGGCCAGCCATTGCCCATCAGGCTTTCCAGCATCACCACCCAGAATGGCGTGAGGTAGGTATAGGCCGTCACCTTGGCCGAAGGCAGCCGCATCGCCGCCACGGTGACCAGCGAAAACGTGCCGAGGCTGGCAAAGATCGCCAGATACGCCATCACCCCCCAGACCAAGAGCGGCAGCGCGCTCCAGTCCGTTGCGGCAAGGCGCGGCCAGAACAGGATCGCCAGCAGCAAGGCCCCGCTGATCACCAGACCGAGCGTCGTGGCATAGACCGGCTCACCCCGTCGCAGGCGCGGCACCATCACCGCATAGGCGGCATGGGCGGCGGTGCCGATGGCGAACAGCATCTCGCCGCGCCCCAGATCGAGCGCCAGTAACGCACCGATATCGCCGCGAAAGATCACCCAGAGCGCGCCGAACCCGCCCACCGCCAGCGCCAGCCAGACCGCCGGGCGCTGGCTGCGGCCCGAAACGGCAAGGTCCATCAGCCCGGCCATCAGCGGCATCGCGGTGAACACGGTGGCGGTGGAAATCGGCGTCGCGGTCTTCAGCGCCTCGAACATCAGCACGAAATAGATCACGAACATGCCGCCCAAGGGCAGGAACCGCCAGGGCTGGCGATAATGGGCCAGCTTCAGGCGTCCGGTCAGTGCCAGCGCCCCGCCCAGCAGCAGGGCCGCCATCGTGAACCGCGCCGCCGTCAGCGCCACCGGGTCGATATCCCCGGCAATCAGCTTGCCGAACGAGAACGACCCCGCCACCAGCAGCGAGAACAGCAGCATCGCCAGATGCCCCACCACCCGGCCCGGGGCCACAGGGGCGAAGCCGGGCAAAGGCGTCTACTCGGCGGCCTTGGCGGCGGGATTGTTCGGATGCGTTGTCCAGTTGGCGTAAGGCGCCACCTTCTGGCCGGTGCGGGGATCGACCTCGCCCTGGCCCAGCTCCTTCATGGTGATGCAATTGTCCACCGGGCAGACATTGACGCACAGGTTACAGGCCACGCATTCCGCATCGTCAACCTCGAACACCCGGTCATCGGACATGGTGATCGCCTGATGGCTGGTATCCTCGCAGGCGGCAAAACAGCGGCCGCACTTGATACAGGCGCTCTGGTCGATCACCGCCTTGGTGACGTAGTTCAGGTTCAGGTCCTGCCAGTTCTTCACCTTGGGAACCGACCGCCCGACGATGCTTTCGACGCTTTCATGGCCGTGCTCGTCCATCCATTGCGACAGGCCGGAAATCATCTCCTGCACGATCTTGAAACCATAGGTCATGGCGGCGGTGCAGACCTGAACATTGCCCGCCCCGAGCGCGATGAACTCCGCCGCATCGCGCCAGGTGGTGACGCCGCCGATACCGCTGATCGGCAGACCGGCAGTGGCCGGGTTTCGGGCGATCTCGGCCACCATGTTCAGCGCAATCGGCTTGACCGCCGGGCCGCAATAGCCGCCATGCGCGCCGACACCGTCAATCGTCGGTTCCGGCGCGAAGGTGTCCAGATTGACCGAGGTGATCGAGTTGATGGTGTTGATCAGGCTGACCGCATCCGCGCCGCCGCGCATCGCCGCTTCGGCGGGATAAAGGATATTGGTGATGTTCGGCGTCAGTTTCACGATGCAGGGCAGATCGGAATATTTCTTCACCCATTCGGTGACCATCTGGATATATTCCGGCACCTGCCCCACGGCAGAACCCATGCCGCGTTCGGCCATGCCATGCGGGCAACCGAAGTTCAGTTCCACCCCGTCGGCCCCGGTATCCTCGACCTTGCGGACGATATCGCGCCAGGGGCCTTCCTCGCAGGGGACCATCAGGCTGACAACCACGGCGCGGTCGGGGTAATCCTTCTTGACGCGGGTGATTTCTTCGAGGTTCACCTCCAGCGGGCGGTCGGTGATCAGTTCGATATTGTTCAGCCCCAGCAAGCGTCGGTCCGCCCCCCAGATCGCGCCATAGCGCGGGCCGTTGACGTTGACGATGGGCGGGCCGGCCTCGCCCAGCGTCTTCCAGACCACACCGCCCCAGCCGGCCTCGAAGGCGCGGCGGACGTTGTATTCCTTGTCCGTCGGCGGGGCCGAGGCCAACCAGAACGGGTTGGGTGATTTGATGCCGATGAAGGTGGTTGTCAGGTCTGCCATTTTCGTGGTCTCCCTCAGGCCGTCAGGCGCTTGTGAATGTCTTCGGCGGCATCGCGGCCCTCGGCCACCGCCGTCACCGTCAGATCCTCGCCGCCAAGGGCGCAGTCGCCCCCGGCCCAGACGCCGTCGATCGAGGTTCGCCCGGCCGCATCTACCGCGATCTTGCCGCCCTCGATGGTCAGCCCCTCGGGCGCACCGGCCAATGTCTGTCCGATGGCCTTCAGCACCTGATCGGCAGGCAGCGTCACCGTCTCGCCGGTTTCCACCAGTTTGCCGTTTCGCGCCTCGGTTCGTGCCAGCACGATGCCATCGGCGGTGATCGCCTTGGGCGCCATGTTGAACAACAGCCGCACGCCTTTGGAGGCGGCAAGGTCCTGTTCAAACGGCGATGCCGGCATCGCCGCGCGGTCGCGCCGGTAGGCGATGGTGACGTTGTCCGCCCCCAGCAGTTTCGCCTGCACCGCGGCATCTACCGCCGTCATGCCGCCGCCGATCACCACCACGTTGCGCCCGACCGCGATATCGGTCTTGTCGGGGGATTGGCGCATCCGGGCGATCCAGTCCACCGCGTCCTCGACGCCATCGCGGGCCGCGCCCTCGATCTCAAGCCTATTGACCCCGGCCAGACCGATGCCCAGAAACACCGCGTCATGATCCTTCTGCAATCCGGCCAGCGTCAGGCCATCGCCCAGCCGCTGCCCGTAGTTGACCTTGATACCGCCGATCCCCAGCACCCAGTCCAACTCGGCTTGCGCGAACTGCCCCGGGGCCTTGTAGGCGGCGATGCCGAATTCGTTCAGCCCGCCACCCTTGGCGCGGGCGTCGAACAGCGTGACGGCATGGCCCTTCAACGCCAGGCGATGCGCACAGGCCAGCCCGGCCGGCCCGGCCCCGACCACCGCAACCTTGCGCCCGGTCTCGGCGTCGCGGCGGAAGGGATGCGCGCCCTTGGCCATCAATGCATCGGTCGCGTAGCGCTGCAACTGGCCGATGATCACCGGCTTGCCCTCGGCGGTTTCGCGCACGCACACCTCCTCGCACAAGGTTTCGGTCGGGCAGACCCGGGCGCACATGCCGCCAAGGATATTCTGCGACAGGATGGTTTTTGCCGCCGCTTCCGGCGTGCCGGTGGCGATCTGGCGGATGAACAAAGGGATGTCGATGGTCGTCGGGCAGGCATCCATGCAAGGCGCGTCATGGCAGAAATAACAGCGATCCGCCGCCACCAAAGCCGCGTGATGATCCAGCGGCGGGTGCAGATCGGCGAAGTTTGCGGCGATGTCTTCCCGCGAAAGGCGGCCGGCGGCCATGCCCGGAGTGAAAGGATCTGACGGCATCGTGTTGGTCCCTGTCATTGTTTTGCGGAATGCTGACATGCGTCCGATGAAATTTCAACAAATTTTATCAAATGGTCAAAACAAAGATCGCCATGCCTGTTGCATTGGCAGTACGCCCAATCCTCACTAAGCTGATACAAAGGTCGAGTCGCGCGGCGACCGGGGCAAACCCGGCGAAACAAGCGCCATCAGGGAAAGAGACCAAATGACGCTTCACCGAACGGTGCCGCCTTGCCGATCCGGGCCAGCCGCATGACCGGCATGACGCTGGAACAGGCGGTGCGGCATGTCACCACCACCAATCCCGCCTTCGCGGTCGGCAAGGCCGTGATCCGGGGGGTTGACTACAAGGTGTTCACCAACGCACCCGTCAGCGTTCCGGCGATGATGCAGGCCAGCCGGGCCGCCCAGGGCGACGGCGCGGCGGAGTATCTGGCCTATGAAGATGAACGCTGGAGCTATGATGAATTCTGCGCCGAAGCCAACCGAATGGGCCACGCACTGGCCGCGGAATTTGGCATCACCAAGGGCGACAGGGTGGCCATCGCCATGCGCAATTGCCCGGAATTGCTGATCCTGACAATGGCGATTTCCGGGCTGGGGGCGGTGGTGGTGTTCCTGAATGCCTGGTGGACCACCGAAGAACTGGACTACGCCCTGACCGACAGCGCCGCCCGCTTCGTCTTCGCCGATGCCGAACGCCTGCGCCGGCTGGAACCATTGGCCGGCCCGCGCGGTCTGACCCTGATCGGTGTGCGCGACGGGGCCGGGATGGCATCCTACAGCTATGCCGCGTTGCTGGCAGGCAGCCCGGATGCGTCCTTTCCGGTGGCCCTTATCGAAGCCGAGGATGATTTCGCCATCATGTATTCCTCCGGCACCACCGGCCATCCCAAAGGCGTGGTGCTGACGCATCGCGGCGCGGTCAATGCGGTTTACACCTGGCTGTTGCAGGCGGTGATGGCCCCCCTGATC
>JAIOJF010000057.1 GCA_019911965.1 Paracoccaceae bacterium
GCCAGTAGCGAAAGCGCAGCGGTGTCGTTATTGTTCGTCATAGCGTGATCTCCTTGGCGGTTGCTGCCGCCTGTTGGGTGGGTTCAAGTCACCCGGAGATTACGCCACCTTCAAATTTCCACCACCTTCGCGACACGACCATACAGTCAAACTGGCGAAAAAGACATACAGCGCGCGCAGTGCCGTTGAGCAAGCCTTGCGTGGCATCAACGACGCAGGCGTATTTGCGGAGGCTGCGAGTTCGGTGAGCCAGCTGCAAAAACAGTGGAATGAGATCAAGGGCGTTGACCACTACAGCGAACAGATAACGACACAGCAAGACGCAATGAACGCGTTGTCGGTGCCGGGCATGGAGGATCACTTGTCCGTTCTGACCGGCGCGGCCAGCGCATTCGACCGTTTAAAGACTGAATATAGCGCCGTCGCCGAGGTGCAAAAGCATTCCCTTGGTGGCATTCCTGACGGCTATTTAGGCCATCTGACCGGCGCTCAAAGCGCGGTGTCGCGGATGATGGAAGAAATGCGCGAGCATCACCGTTTGATGTTCCAACAAGTGGATTTGTTCGCGCATATGCGGCGATCTATCAAAGCGGTTTCCTCAATTGATCTGAATAGCGTCCTGAACATTCCTAGGATGGAATCATTCTATGCTGGGCTGGGCATTGACCGCATCGGGCAGGCATTTGCAGCCGCTGACGCTGCTAGCGTTCTGGGCCTCAAGCCAGCTTTCAACGACGAAGTGCGCTCTGTCACGTCCCTCATAAATGAACAGATTTCCATGTTTGGCGCAGCGCAAGAGGCTGCGTCAGCGGCAATTGGGTTTGACCTTTCCGATAAGCTAGAAGTGATGCTGGCGCGTAGTATCGCTGCACAAGAAGCGCTACTACAAGAACATCGTGAAGCGACAAACGACAGCAAAGATGAAGCGGCATTCCATCGCCGGAATGCGACGATTTCCATTATCATCAATATTCTAATGTTCCTTATGGCCATAGCGCTGCAAATCGAAGAACGCATTGCCGACCGTGATACAGCGGTGCGGGCAAATACTGAAGCGCTACAACATATGCAGCAATCCTTTGACGGCATGGCATCTCAGCTTGAAAAAATGCAGGAACATCAGGAGACCACATCAACGGCAGACCAAGCTGCGGATCGAGAGATTGCAGATATTCTTAGGGGCATTGCGGCGACGTTGGCAGAGCAAGCTGAGACACAACGAGCTGCGCCCGAGCACGGTCACAGCAATGATTAAGTTGGCCCCAAGGCGTGCCGAACTGGCAGCTTACGTCCCGCCATTCCAATGCAGCCGGACCAAACGGCGTTAAAACGAATCGCGGTTTTGGGGTTGTTGTGGTCGCCAGTCGGAGCAATGTGCTTAACTGCCCTGCCCTGCGGACCAGATGCCGCGCGATCGATCAACTTACGCTTTGAGGAAGCTGCGTAGTAACGTAGACGCTTGCGACGAATGGTAGGCACGGGCCGTAAGCAACGAAAGTCATATATGCAAAAGTCGCCGATATGCTATAGTTCCACTGCTTCCGCAGTGCTTCCGTGACAAAAAACACTCCGCCAAAACTGATAGGTGGCGCACTTGCTGATCTTGCCTAGCGGTTCGTAGTAGAAATTGTCATAACCCGAACGACTTGCGACAGCGTATCGTCCGTGTACAAAAGAAGACCCCGCCCTATGCGGGCGAGGTGTTTTTCAAAAAAGCTGCATCTGCGCATCTCCGGGATTCGCAATTCCGAGCACTTGACGCGCCATAGCCACGGTTCTGGCTCCGGTATACAGAGGCTCTTCAGTTATATGATTGACAATGTGCCAACCGCCCCAAATTTTCAGGCCGGAACCCTGATATGTGACAGACAAGCGGCCAGGGCCGCAGCAGCCTCCAAAAATGCCCAAGATATCTTCAAGAACGGCACAAAGTTCGGCATCGTGCATTCCAGCGGCAATATTATTGGCATATCGCGAGGACAAACCGCGTGTTGCCAGCCGAAAAATTTCAAGCCTGTCAGTCTGGCTGAGTGGTTTTTGACATAACGCCATCAGTATTCACTGGCCAGAAAAACGGTCAAAACTCGGAAGGTCTGGGCTGGGTCGCTGGGATCGTTCGAACCGTAGATCAAGTCAGGGTCATAGTAGTCGAATTTCCAGTATACCTTTAAGCCTTCGAAATTAAAGTTGCCGAAGTCATGTTCCTTGTGGGGGTCATTGTCGTCAGAAAAAGCGTCAAAATCCCGGACAAGCGCCACGAGTTCGGCGGGGTTTCGGCCCTTCTCAATGGCGTAATTGAGAAGGCCTGTCGTAAAGATCATTTTTCCCGGTATCGTCGCGTCGCCTTTGCGCATGCGGTCATTCAGGTCCCGGATTACGTTAGTTTTTGTTGTCGCCATTTTCGTGTCCTCTTTTTCACGACACGCCCGAACAATTCGGGCGCATCGCTCAAAAGACGACGACGGCGATCAGCCAGTGGTGGGTTTAGAAGGCGCGGCTAACCTTCGAAAGTCTGGCACTGACTCCAGTATAGCAAACAAAAGGCCCGCAAGCTGGCGGGCTTTGTTGTTGATCGATGGTTGGTCGACCGATGACTTAGTCGAGGGTGGAGATGTAGGTTTCAAGTGTCTTGCATGTCTTGAAGTGAAGGTCGCGCTCGACCGGCAGACCAAGTCTACCGCGCAAACACTGTAATTCGTTCAGGGATACATAGCCATATTCCGGAAAACCAACGCCTAAATCGCACCAGCCAAACAATCGCAAATCATCTCCCCAGGGCTCAGCGGACACCAAGACCCATGTGGCGGCGGCATCGGGCGTGAACAGCCGCACGACTGGCGTTAAGGAAAGCTCGGTTGCTCCGTTGTCTATCGCATTTCCGTTGGCCAGAAGTTTCCTCTCAATGTTTTTTGTTAGTAATTTCATCATAAGTGGTTGTGTTTTCACTTTGTTAATCCGCAGAATTCTTGCTTCTGCGTTAGCAGGGCAACTACCCGCCTGTGGTTTTGATGTCATAGGAAGTGGACATGAACTTGACGACAAAACGGGGTGGGTAAAATGGGCCTGCCGCAGAGGGAAAATCAGGATATTTGTCTGGGGAGTTGGCTCAAAAACCGGGTGAGGTCGCTTTGATCATTGACCCCGAGACGCTTATAGATTTCGCAAAACATTTCCCGCACGCTTTGTGGTCTCATTTTGTGCGCAGCAGCCACCTGCGCCAAACTGTTGCCTTGCGCGAAGCATTCCAGCAATTCCAACTGACGCGAGGTTAATCCGTGGGTGGCTGCAAGCGGAGCGATCAACGGAATTGAAGGTGACTGAGATATGATTGTGATCAGAGCGATGGGATCTTGAATTCCAACATCCGAATTCGGCATTGGCGAAGGCGTGATGACCGCCATGAGCGTTTCATTGCTGCAGCCATCATCTACCCGCATATAATTGATTTGGTTTGACGCGATTGTATCGTCAATCAACGCCTTCAACTTCTGATTTCGATTGCTGTGGGTCAATCCAATCCCGCCGGTTGGTTTGAAAAATGCCGGGTGTGAGTTCAGAAGTTCAACCGCCATTTTATTCGCTTCGAGCAATTGGGCACCACGTTCGACCACAAACATTGGTTTCGCAAAGTGCTCGGCATAATGCAGAACGGCCAAAACGGATTCGAGCTTTACACTTTCAATATCTGCAAGACTCTCGTTGTTGATTGATTGGATGGTCTGAGACATCAGAAGGTTGTGCTTGGTCTCATCGAAAGATCGTCTGCGGAAACTGCCGCAATCCGTTTGGGCTGTTTGCTTTCGATGAAGGGTTGTCGTCAGTTCGCAGTGATTGTCAGTCAATGCCGCAGGCCAAGAAAACCCAACTGCCTCAAACGTCCATCCATCTTGATCAAGAGAAATGGCACACTCGTCCGAACCGGATTCAATCGAATATTGTACTGACACGGACTGCATGTCGTTTGCGCCCGATTCAGCTTGAAGCATGATCAGCACAACAGCCCGCACAGGCGCTCTGGAATCGTCGTGCTTTCCCATCGTGAAAGCCTGCTCGATAAAAATTAATGCGTCACCCTACACCTGTAGGTGGATAAAAATACAAGAAAGCTACTCATTAAGTAGTGCGTAATCTGGGGGAGAAAGTAAATGAAATTCGAAGTACGCAACAAAAGGGAACAGCGCGAAGGGCTCGTGTTCAAGTCAACGGTCTATTACTGCAACGTGCGGATCGAGTTGACCGACGACGAGTTAGAGGCGCTGGCTGCACTCGCAAAAACCAGAGATTGGAAAGATGTCCCAATTGGACAAATCAAGATTAACGAAACGCACGACTCCACAGTGACGGTGGCAAGCTTCTATGGCACCTGCAAGAAAGGGAAGGGCGTTTGGGAACGTGGAATTCGGGCGCTGTCACCTGAGGATAGCGTCCTGCAAATCGAAGCCATCAAAGACATTGCCAAATTGGCCAAAGAGGCGATCAGCAATCGACAATTTGCCCTGAACGCGACGATGGAAGAGACTTCAGAGGAAATCTGAGCCCATGACTGATCTGCAAGCCATTGGTCGGATATTTATCGGTGTCGCTATTATCGTGGGCCTGTTTGCCTTTGGCTACATTTTCGTGTTCGTCATTCTACCAGTGTCTGTGCTGGTTCTTGCGATCGATTTCAGCATGCGATATCGCTACAATGCAAAGCTTCAGGCGCTGATTGAGAAGGGTGGGCTGACCAAAACCCCTAAACTCGACAGTTTTGAGGTGCGCCTGCATGAGGGTAAGATCTTGATTGGCTGGAAGGCGGATCTACCCAATGGCGCGACGCTTAGCATCTACCGGTTGGAGGGCAGTGCTAAGGGCACTGTCGCCGATATCGAGGAAAACGGCGAGTGCCTTTTATCAACGACGCTGGAAATGACGGATCGGATGGATAACATCCTGATAGACCACGATGCCCCGGATGGGGTTCTTTACTATGTTCCAACAATATTTGGTGAATCGATCGAAGAGCGCCCGCTGGACTATAGCTTCCTGGATTTTTTCAAGGATGTGAAATTCAGCACCCGTAAGTCGGATATCTGGGTGAGGGGGCAAGGGGTGCGGCTGGAATACCAACGCGAACCTGCGGTTTTGCCCGACGGTAGGGACGAGGCCGTGAAGATGGCCGACGACATCCTGCAATCTATGCGGGAGAGAAAGAAGAGGGAGTTCGAGCTAGACGCGGCTGTCGAGCGGATCAGGCAAAGCCCCGATCTGTCAGACGCGGAAAAAGAGGAGGCCGTCGAACTTCTTGAAACGCACGCTGTGGCGCAATGAAAAAACCCGGCACTATCTGCGCCGGGCTCTCAAGAGTACCTTCAATCCCGCGTGGCTTGTTTGAATGCAATCAAAGCATCCGCGAGATAGTCCAGAGTGGACTGATCACGATCCGGCATATGCACAAGGTTATGGTCCCAAGCAGTGATGCAATTGTCGATCGCCGTTGTCAGGTGCACGCGAGCTTGCGGATGCCTGACCCAAGAACAGCGGGTATCAGAGCCAGTGATGATGTCGCGAAACAGCGTAGCAAAGTCGTGCCCGGTTTCCAGCCGGGCAATGCGGACACGCACGTCCGGCATGTCGGCGTGCCAGTCGCCCGCGAACATCAACAACATCCGCAAATAGCTATAGCGCCCATGCGGAGCAAACCCTTTGGTTTGCTGAAACATCGGTGCAGTCAAAAGAACAGTCATTGGAATCTCCCAATCCATTTCGAGCAAGGGGAGCCGGATCGGCGATCAGGCTCCAGCCTGCCCGCAAGGGGCGGGATGTGAGGAAAATTGTACCACGAATTCAACGGTTGTCACGCCATAGGCAGGATCTGGTTCTTGGCACGGTTCCACATGACGTGATGAATGCCTTCGGAAAAATCATGGTAACGCCTGAAATCATCGCGCCCGAGAAAGCCCGTCAACGCCATATGCATATTGTGGGGTCGAACGGTTCGGGCAAGAGCAGGTTCATGCGTACCCTCATCCAACAGGATATCCGTGAGGGGCGGGGGCTCTGCTTGATCGATCCTCATGGCACCCAGTGCGAGGACATTCTGAAATGGCTCGCAAATCAGCCGCGTCTCGCCAAGCACCGAAAGGTACGGTATTTTAAGATCGGCGATGGGGAAGAATGCGTTGCGTTCAATCCACTTCGGATCGCTGACCCTCGGCACGCACACGCTACTGCCACTCGGGTGGCCGATGCGATCGGGCGTCTGTTCAGCGACGAGGAATTACGCCACCAACCCAGAACCCATGAAGTCCTGGTGCTGTTGCTGATCACTTTGGCGGAGCACAATCTGACGCTGGCGGACTATCCGCTGTTTCTCAATCCGCGACATCGCCCGGACGTCGAGCACTTAATCGAAAGTCTTCACAATACCAAAGCGAAAGATCAGTGGAATATCCTGGCGCGGTACAAGGACAATGAATTCACTGAGTATGTGTCCAGCGTTTCACGGCGCTTGTTCACCTTGATGTCGAACCCAATCATCGGATCGATCTTCTCGCAAAAAACCGCTACGATTGATCTGCGGAAGGCGATGGATGAAGGCGAGATCCTACTCTTCAATCTTCGTGATACTGAAATTTTTGATGGCGATTCAGCGCAGCTTTTTGGTCTGTTGCTGATTTCCAATCTGTTCAGCCAATCCAAGCTAAGAGGGAACTCACAGCCCTATTTTCTTTATCTTGATGAAGCACATCGGTTTCTGTCTGGCAGTAATCTTTCTGAGATTTTTGAAGAATGTCGCAAGTACGGGCTTCACATGATTCTCGCGCACCAGAACCTAGGCCAGTTGCGGGATGCGGGGGAGAGGGTGTTTTCGACGGTGATCAACGAAGCAGAAGTAAAGGCAGTTTTCTCGATCCGCGAGCCAGAAGATGCCACGTATCTGGTCAGACTGCTCTATCGTGGCGGCAGCATTGATCCCAATCGCGTCAAGGATGTGCTGACCAAGCCGACGGTAGTGGGGTACACGATCGGTTATCTCGAAAGCCAGTCGCATTCTTCCAGCAAGATGAAGGGCTCCGGAAACAATGCGCTTTCTGGCACGTCTATCAGCCTGACACCGGATTTGTTTTGGAGAGGCCCGCAGGTACAATTGGGTCAGGTCACAAACAACGCCAAGACGGCACTTGATACGGATGCTGAAGGATCAGCACGAGCAAGTACGCGGGCGCAAACGCTCATGCCTCAGATGGAAGAGAGACCGGGTGGGACTTGGACGATCGAAGAGCAGGTCTTCGTGCTGGCAGATGAGTTGGCCAGTCTGCCAACCCAACACGGTGTGATCAGCATCGGCGGAAGAGTCTGTCTGAAATTCCGCGCCCTGAATGCGCCAGATGAGACCATTACTAAGCCAAAACTTCACGCCTACTTAGCTCGTCTATCTGAAGACAACCCATATCTGGCACCCGTCGAGCGGCACATCCTGAAGGTTCCTAACCGCCCGAAAAAAGCCTTGGCGGAAGATCCTAACTTTCTGGAATAACCGGTTAGGGAAGGGCAATTTGACAAAACCGGCAAAGTGTCGTGGAATATATCTCTTACGACAAATGTAAAATAGTGAACTCAAAATGAAAATATTTATTTGATGTTGTTTAACATTGATGATGGCGACCGCCGCATTTGGACATGAGATCAAGTTTCAGCCCGGAAATTATCTTTGGAATTTCAAGGGTGGCTGTGGCTATCTGACCGTCGGGAAAAAAGTGGCCTATATCTGGGACAAAGATTGTGATGGCGGCAAAGACTAGGTTTGGAAAATAGTTCAAATCGGCGGCTAAGATATCTTGGTTTTCAAAGGCTTCAACAGGGCTGTCTTCAAAAGAATCAATAAATAGCGCCAAGCCCAAAACTTTAGCTTTTCTCCCCTAGGCAGTGGTTCCTACCAAGGATCGCTTTGAAGAATGGTAAAAGAAGCGCGCGCCTATTTGTAGATTCCAAGCTGGCGATGACTGAGTGCCTCAAGGCGATAAGCAGATCTATAATATAGATTGGTATGGTATAATTTTTCCACCTTCGTTGGATGCGCCCGAGATCGCCTCGGACGTGACCAGCGGAGGAAGTTATGGAAAAGTCGGTTGAAAGTGATCAAGACCATGAATGCGTGATTGGTGCGGTTCCGACCTGCCCTGACTGTGGATCGGACAATGTCGTAAAGGATGCCTGGGCCTATTGGGATCCGGATGTTGGAGCTTGGTGCCTGAGAACAGTTTTTGATATGTGCTGCTGCGATGAGTGCGGCAAGGAAATGACGCCGCTTTGGCGCAAAGCCGAGTAATAAACTGTTTAGGCTGACAAGGGCCACCTACGTTTGGTGGCCTTTTTATTGCTGGAAAATCGACGCGGTCTTCCCTGTTCCGTCCGTCCAGACGTCAGCAATTTCCAAGGATCCCGGAAACGGATGTTTGACCTTAAACAAGAACATCCCAGCAGGCGCCGATTGGGCGACCTCATTCTTAAACGCAGTTCGCATGGTCCCGATCCGTTCTGTCGATGTGGTCAGCGTTAGAACCCGAAAGTTCTTTATCCCAAACTGTTCGGTGTGAAGTTTGCGCTCGTATGTATCGGCGTAGGAATGCAATTTGCGGGCAAATGAGGTTTGTGAAATATCTCGCCGCGTGATTGGCATGGTGCCCCGGTCAATCTCAACCATAAAATAGGCCTTGTTCTTCCCTTCTGGCCTGTCGATGTAGTGCAACCCAAAAAGGGCGTCTGGCACGATCGCAATATCATGCCATTGATCGTGCCAGTTCACGCGTGTTGCCCAGCGAAAGGGGTGTTTTTTCCGTTGTGTCGCTTCCGGCGCGCCTGTCAGAATGTCGTCTTTTGAGATCAACCGGATGTTCCCTGCCCTGCGGCAGGTCAGCTCAATTCCCACCATGAAATCGGCAATGCCAAGTGTGTGCTCGACGAATTTCTCTTTCACACGCCGGTTTTTTTCTGTCCAATAAATGTCTGGCAATCGTAGCTGAAACCTGTTGGCAAGAAGGTTGGCCCCTTCATTCCCAAGCGCATAAACCATTGGTCGTTTTTCCGCGTATGACATAGACAACATCTGTGCCTTCGGACGGTCGATGAATTTGGCATCGAAAAGCTCACGGAGGCGTCGTGATAAGCCTTGACGGCTTGTAGTATCTGTCAGGGCTGCTAGGTGGTCTGTTGTGAGAAAGCGGTATTGCTCGAGATATCTTAGAACATATCCATCCCTTTCAGTGAGCTGGATGGTTCTTGATCGGGCGCGCTGAAATCGCGATCTTTTTTTTGACATACTTCGATTATATCGCATCGCCAAATTTGTCGGCCACCAACATGTGTTGACTTTGTTCGAAAGCTCAGCCTCACGAGTGACCGCGACGCGAATTGTTTCGGGACGTCTGTGTAACCGCAGTATGCAATCCTTTCATTTAGAAAAAGAATGCGGTTGAGAAGACGGAAACCGGGCCTTCGCTGCTCCTGCGAACATGAACACGGCAAAAGGCCAAAGCGGACCTCCGTACCCGGATCTCTCCACATTCTTGCTGCAATGGGTTGCGGTAAGTGCTAGCTTCTAGAAAAACATAGGAAATCTCGATTTGAGTAGTGAAATCGCAAGCCAGGGCAGCTTATTTACTTCCGACTTTTTGACCGAGTCCATTCAGGATGTTTCGGAGTGGAACACGCTTGGCGATGCTGATCTCGAAAATTTTGGTGAGAGCATTCGTGGTCATTTCGATAGCTTTCCAATTACTCAAACACCGAATGAAAGCCAGACAGAAGACGATCTGATCTGGCCAATTCTTGAAGCGCTTGGCTGGACAGAATCGCTGCGTCAGCAAAACCTGTCACCAAAGGGACGCGAAGACGTGCCCGATGGTCTGTTGTTTGAAAGCGTTGAAACCAAGGCTAAGGCGAACGGCTTCCCCGAAGAGTGGAAGCGCTACGAGTTCGGCCGCGCCGTGGTCGAATCCAAAAGATGGGCGCGCCCTCTCGATCGCCGATCCGGCCGACGCGGAGAAGAAACTGCTCCATCCACCCAGATGCTTCGTTATTTGCGTCGTATCGACGACATCACAGGCGGCTCGCTCCGATGGGGCATTCTGACCAATGGCTCTAAATGGCGGCTCTACTTTTCAGGCGCACGGTCTGTGTCTGAGCAATTCTTCGAGCTCGACATTGCCGCGATCCTCGACCTGCCAGGGCACAATGACGGGCTCTTTGCCCTCAATGAGGCTGATCGTCGTCACTGGTTGAAGGTCTTCTTGCTGATCTTTCGGTGTGAGGCATTCGTGCCTGCGGGCGCTGATCCCCGCACATTCCACGAAAAAGCCCTCGAAGAAGGGAAATTCTACGAAGAGCGCGTTGCCGAGGACCTCTCAAACAAGGTTTTCGGGGAAGTGTTTCCCGATCTTGTGCGCGCGATCGTCAAGGCCGCGCCCGAGGCCGATCTACAGGCCGTGCGTGAAGCAGCCCTTATCCTGCTCTACCGTCTCTTGTTCATCCTTTATGCCGAAGACCGTGATCTCTTGCCGGTCAAGGACACGCGCTATGACGATTACGGGTTGCGCAACAGGGTGCGCCTCGATGTCAAAGAACGCAAAGACAAGAACGATGTCTTCTCGGAAACCGCCGCGCGCTATTGGGGCGCGATGGCTGACCTTTTCATTGCAATCGACCAGGGGGACGCCTCGATCGGCTTGCCGCCCTACAATGGCGGTCTCTTCGACCAGGAGCGCCATGCGATCCTGACCAATATCCGCATCCCCGATGCGGTCATGGCACGCGTGATCGACGCCCTGTCCTTCGAGGTGACGCCGGACGGGCGCAAATACATCAACTACCGCAATCTTTCGGTGCAGCAGCTTGGCTCGATTTATGAGCGGCTTCTCGAATATGAGGTGACGCGCGACGGCGATGGCATCACCGTTCAGCCGAACATCTTCGCGCGCAAAGGATCGGGTAGTTACTACACGCCCGACGACTTGGTGCAGCTCATTCTCACCGAAACGCTTGAACCACTTGTCGAAGAACGCAAGCGTGCCTTCAGGGACAAGATCAGGGAACTGGAAGGCAGTACCCGCGCTGATGACCGCAAGATCGGGCAACTTCGCTTGCATGACCCCGCGACCGCGCTTCTTGACATGAAAATCTGCGACCCCGCCATGGGCTCTGGCCATTTCCTTGTGAGCCTTGTCGATTTTATGGCCGACCAAGTGATCACCGCCATGGCCGAGGCAGAGCTCGACGCGCCCGAGGAATGGGGCGACTATATTTCGCCGCTTGGCGAGCGGATCGACACGATCCGCAACACGATCCTTGCCAATGCCGATGAACGTGACTGGACGATCGACGAGGAACAGCTCGACGACCGGCACATTATCCGCCGCATGGTGCTCAAGCGCTGCATCTATGGCGTGGACAAGAACCCAATGGCGGTGGAACTCGCCAAGGTCGCGCTTTGGCTGCACACTTTCACAGTCGGCGCGCCGCTTTCCTTCCTTGATCACCATCTTCGCTGTGGTGATAGCCTCTTTGGCTCATGGGTGAAGAAGGGCATCGACAAGGCGGCAACCTATGGCACGCCGCTCTTGCTGCATGAACCAATGAAGCGCGCCCTGCGGGCAGCCTCAAAGATGCAGATCGTCGAAGGGCTGACAGACGCCGAGATTGCTGAGGCGCACCGATCGGCTGATGTGTTTGCCGAGGTTGAGGACATGACAGCGCCGCTCGATGCGCTGCTAAAGCTGATCCATGCGATCGACTGGCTCGACATCAAAGGCAAGGAAAAGAAGACCGCGCTGCAAGCCTTCTTCGATGGCGAATTTGGTGATCCGCTTGATATCGTCTTGGGCAGGCGAAAGCTCACACGGCCCAGGGCAAAGGCAGCGGACGAAACTCTAAAGGGCCGCATGAGCGCTGCCGAAAAGTTCGATCTGTTCTCCGACATTTTTGCTCAAGCGCAAATGCTCATCGCCGAGGAAAACTTCCTCAACTGGCAAGTGACCTTCCCTGGCATCTGGTCAGAGTGGGAAGAAGACGAATTGACTGGCGGGTTTCATGCCGTGATCGGCAACCCGCCATGGGACGTGATGGAATTCGAGGAAGTCTCTTGGTTTGCGGCTCGTAATCAAGCGATTGCGCTTGAGCAGACTGATGCCAAGAGGAAAAAGAAGGTCGAAAAACTGAAGAATGCTGACGATCCACTATATCGCCTTTACCAGATTGCGGCGCAACGGGTCGCAGCCGGAGCAAAGCTGGCGCGGTCTATAGGTAGCGACTACAGCATGCTCAATTCGGGAAAGCTAAATCTTTACAAGCTCTTCACTGAACGCGCATCCAATTTGGTCGGGTCTAGCGGTGTAGTTGGATTTCTTGTGCCTACGGGTATCGCAACGGACAAGTATGCCGCAAAGTTTTTTAGCTCAGTGGCGACGTCAGGTAGGATAATCGCGCTGTATGATTTCGAAAACCGCCGACCGAGATACAATCTTGGATTGTTTTTTCCAGATATCGATCCCAGAGAAAAGTTCAGCGTCTTCGTGTTCTCTGCGATGGAAACACCAGATGCGGCGCGATGCGCTTTCTTTCTCCAACATGTCGATGAGTTGCAACAACCTGATGTGCTTTTTGAGCTCACAGCTTCCGATTTTTCTAGCGTGAATCCGAACACAGGAACGGCCCCGATCTTTCGAAAGCGGAGAGACGCGGAGCTCACAACGGCAATATACTCGCGCCTACCGATCGTGGCGCGGCACGGCACAGAAGAATCTTTGCGCCAGTGGCCTGTTACCTTCTCTCAGATGTTGAACATGACCAATGCCTCGGAGCTTTTTCGATCTAAGGATGAGTTGCGGGATGTCGAGAAAGCGTATCCGATCGGGGAAAACAAATTTCAAAATTCAGAGGGCGTTTGGGTGCCTCTTTATGAGGGAAAAGTCGTTCAAGCGTTTGATCATCGCGCTTCAGACATCGTGATCAACGCAGAAAACCTTTATCGTCCAGGCCAACAAGAAGAAATTGGCCCAGAAGAAAAATCCAGCCCTGACAGATACCCAGAGGCACGCCACTACATCTTGGACGACGGTTCTTGGTGGCCTCAAGCGGGTGATCAGTGGATCATTGGATTCAAGGACGTAACGTCCTCTACAAATGCTCGCACTATGATTGCCGCACTTAATCCCCGTTGTGGCGCAGGCCACACCCTGCCGGTGTTGTTCTTCGACGAGCCAGTAAAAGGTCGGGCTGAGATAGCGTCACGGATTGTGGCAAATTTGAATGCGCTTCCGTTCGACTATGTAGCACGCCAGAAGGTACAGAAGAACCACTTTTCCAACTACATTCTTGAACAACTTCCGGTTGTTTCGTTGGAGCAGTTCACAAATGTTCGGTTTGGCAAAAAGACCGCTGCAGAGATCGTGTGCCAAGCGGTTCTTGAACTAACCTACACCGCTCATGACATGGCTCCGTTTGCGCAAGACATGGGATATGTGGACGATACGGGAGCTGTGAAACCGCCCTTCGCCTGGGACGAAGAACGCCGTCTTATGCTGCGTGCGAAGCTCGATGCCGTTTTCTTCCATTTGTACGGGATCACCGACCGCGACGATATTCGCTATATCTACTCGACCTTTCCAACTGTTGAACGCGAAGAGAAGGCAGCCTATGGCGGCAAATACCGCTCTTGCGAGCTGTGTCTCGCCTACATGAACGCGCTCGCCTCCGGAAATCCTGACGCTGAGATCAGGTTATGAACGAAGAAGAAAAAATCATTGAGAGGGTAGCAACGGTAGCCCAAGGCTGCTTTCAGCAACATCCAGTCGTTATTTTGGGCAGCGGGGCATCAGTCGTTCATGGCCTACGAGGTATGGGTGATCTTGCCCAGTATCTTCGAGACCACATCGAACTTGATGACGGTGAAGAAACCGATACTTGGCTGCTAATTAGAACGGCTTTGGCGGAAGGTGATGGCCTTGAAGAAGCTCTGTTGAAAACTGCTGCACCGCTGAGTCTTGTTGAGAAGATTGTAGCTCTTACTTGGCAAGCCATTGCAGAGGATGACCTTGCTTTGATGGCGCGAGCAGCACGTGGGCAGGAGCATTTCAGTCTGTCGGATTTGCTTCAGGGAATGTTTAAGAGCACTCATATGGTCACAAATATTGTGACCCCAAATTATGACCGTGTAGCGGAGTATGCGTCTGACATAGCGGGATATTTTCACGCAACAGGTTTTGCACCAGGCATCATTCGAAACCGTGAGGGCGGCGATCCAGTATCAATTCGACGAGGCGCGCATGCGGCAAGGACGGTCAGAATATGGAAGGTTCATGGTTCGCTCGATTGGTTTGCGGACAACGCCGGTCGCGTCGTATCCTTGCCGATTGCAGAACGGTTGCCAGAGGGTTTTGAGCCGTTAATCGTGACGCCAGGTGTCAGCAAGTATGAGCGAACGCATGACGAGCCTTTTCGGTCTGCCATCCAAGGAGCAGACAGAGCGCTGGATCAAGCGGCTTCCTTTCTCTGTGTCGGCTACGGCTTTCGTGATCGGCACATTCAGCCGAAAATCGTCGATAAGTGCAGGCAACGGAATGTTCCAATCGTGATATTGGCGCGCACACTCACGGATGAAGCCAAAAGGTTCCTCGCCGACAGTGCAGGGCAAGCATATATGGCGCTTGAGAAGGACGGCGAAGGAACTCGTGTGTTCCTCCCAGAGCATCCCGAAGGAATGAGCGTCGCTCAGCCCGAGCTCTGGTCGTTCGATAATTTTAACAAGATGGCTTTGTGAGGTTTTAGATGGCAATTTTTGATTACGATGATGGTGAAGCGTTAGGGAAGATTATCGCCGTTGATACGGCAGTAGTCGTTGTGAGAGTTGATGAACTTGAGCGCCTAAAGCGAGTGCAGGTCAATCGACTGGTCGCACTTCAGAGCAGTAAGGCAGGGCAACATTTGGTTGGCGTGGTTTCACGGATCACACGTAGAGCACCCGAAGTTACGCCAGACGAGTCGGAAGTTGATCCAGATGAAGTCACTGAGTTGCCAGAGAATAACTTGGTGCGAGTTTCGTTGATTGGCACTTTGATCGACAAACAGGGTATGCTCGAAAATATTTTCAGAAGAACACTTGAAACCGTACCTGAAATTGATGCCAATTGCTTTGCTCTTGAAGGCAAGCGTCTGACAGACTTCATGCAAGTAATCTCGAACGTAACAGGTGACGGCCCGCAGCTAGAGCTTGGAAAATATACCCTTGATGAAAATGCCACCGCGTTTCTCAACGGGAACAGATTATTTCAGCGCCATGCGGTGATTGTTGGCAGCACCGGTTCAGGTAAATCATATACGACAGCGCGTATGCTAGACCAGGTGGCCGCTTTAGATCAGGCCAACGCCATATTGTTCGATATTCATGGTGAATATAAGACGCTTGACGGTGAAGAGTTTCGACATTTGCGCGTAGCTGGCCCAGGTGATTTGGAGCACGATCAAGGGCTTGATGATGGCGTTCTCTATCTACCATACTGGCTTCTCGGTTATGAAGCTATGGTTTCGCTCTTTGTTGATCGCTCTGATCAGAACGCACCCAACCAAGCAATGGTGATGGCCAACAGCATTACGGATGCAAAGCGAAAGTATCTTGAGGACGGTAAACATGCGGAGGTTTTAGCGAATTTTACCGTTGATAGCCCTGTACCATTTCCGCTTCAGGCTGTGCTGGAACGTCTAAATTTTCTCGATACTGAGCGCGTCCCTGGCGCGAAGATCAACACTGACAAAGCGGGCGACTTTAACGGAAAGTTAAGTCGTTTGATTGCCCGCTTTGAGGCAAAGCACATGGATCGCCGCTTAGGTTTCCTTTTTCAGCCTCATGCGGAATGTATGGAGATGGAGTGGTTGCCAAGGTTGGCACAAGCACTGACAGCAAGCAGAGGGACGCAACAAGACAAAAAAGGCGGCATAAAGATCATTGATTTCTCGGAAGTCCCTTCCGACATCCTGCCTTTGATGGTCAGCCTGCTTGCGAGATTGGTTTTCAACATTACTCAGTGGACTCCAGTGGAAAAGCGCCACCCCGTTGCCTTGTTTTGCGACGAGGCGCACCTTTATATTCCTGAGCGAGCGGGGCGCGATGGGGTCGATGACATATCCGTAGGTATCTTTGAGCGTCTGGCCAAAGAAGGCCGGAAATATGGTGTTGGGCTCGTGGTCATTAGCCAGCGTCCTTCGGAGGTGAACAGGACAGTTCTAAGTCAGTGCAATAATGTGATCGCAATGCGCCTGACGAATGGCGACGATCAGAGTGTTATCCGAAGGCTTTTGCCAGATAGCCTTGGCGGGTTTGGAGATCTGTTACCCGTTCTCGATGTTGGGGAAGCGTTGGTTGTTGGAGACGCGAGTCTTTTGCCGACCAGAGTTCGCGTAGGAGAGCCGAGATACAAACCAAACAGCGCAACCATCGACTTCTGGGATCGTTGGGCGGGTGAGATGCCGGAATCTGATATTGCGGGGGCAGTGTTGTCTTGGAGGCGTCAAAGCGCGAGATAGTGGCGCGAGGAAGGCGTGCATAAATCAAGACTTGTGCACACTGACACGGTATCGGCATCATCAATGGCTTGCCGCGATAGCGGCTTCGTCCATGGGCCGGTAACGTAGAATTTCTTCATCTTGCGAAATGACTGACATTTCCTGTAACTATTCAGCCAACTTGCTTGCCAATGGTTTTTTGTCAGTCATCTTCTGAATTCTGAGCCTCGTGTGTGTATTTCGGATCACCCGCTCCGAGCTATTTGTCGAAATACTGCCGAATGGCACTCGCACCCGCTCCGGCTGAATTCGCTCGCCTCCATTTAGCGTAAGCGCCAGCGCCTCACCTCTACCAGTCGCCCGCAAACTTGTGGCCGTAAACGGGTGCATTTCAACGGCAAGCTCCTCTGCATCTTTTCCGGAAAGCGCAAACAGCATCATTGTTCCAACGTTGCCAAGAATGGCGTGCTTGATGCGCACCGGAAGCTGATCAAGATATTGATGCGCAATGGTAATTGACAACCGATATTTTCTGGCCTCAGAAACGATTGAATCAAAGGCATCTGTGGTGAAGTTCTGGAACTCGTCGATATAGAGATAAAAATCTTCTCGCTCACTCTCGGGCACATTGGCGCGCCCCATTGCAGCCTGATAAAGCGAGCAGGTCAGCAGTGAACCAAGCAAATTGGTCATATCTTCCCCCAAAGCACCCTTTGAGAGATTAACGATCAGAATCTTGCGCCGGTCCATCATGAACCGCAGATCAAAGCTTTTCTTCGTCTGGCCCAGAATGTTGCGCATGACCGGGCTGCGCATGAATGCCCCGACTTTGTTCAAAATCGGCGCGACCACTTCGGCGCGCAGACGCGGGTCGTAGCTTGCAAACTCGTGCAGCCAAAAATCCCTGACAACCGGATCACGCACGTGTTTTAGCACATGACGTTGAAACGCCGGATCCGTCAACATCTTCGGGATGGCCAGAAACGTCATCGGCTTGCCTTCAGGGCTTTCCATCAAGGCCGCCAATGTATTGGCCAACACGTGCTCCATACGTGGCCCCCAACTTTCCCTCCAGATTGAACGGAGACTGGCAATAATATTTGAAACGGCCACGGGGCGCATTTCCTTTGGGATGCGCGCCAGTGGATTGAAGCCGATTGGGTGATCAAAGTCAGAAGGGTTGAAGTAGATCACATCCCGAATCCGAGATTTCGGAATGGCGTCGATGATCTCTTCTGCAAGATCGCCATGTGGGTCGATCAGGGCCACGCCTTTTCCGGATTGGATGTCCTGAAGAATGCAGAATTTCAAAAACGTTGTTTTACCGCTACCGGTTTGCCCGATCACATATACATGACGTCGCCGATCTTCTTTGGACAAGGTTAAAAGCTGATCGTTGACGGACGACGTCCGGTGTCCAAGGTGCAGCTGTTCTGTTTGATTATTCATACGCCGAAAGCAGCGCAGGGTTCATACTATCGACGGGTTATCGGTGAACTGCGACAGCAGATAGCGTGCGCTGCTTTCGGGGAGTGATATTCCATTTTACCATAATAAAAAAATGTGAATCATGAGATTAACAGATCGAAATGTGATAACCCAACAACCACCTCAAGGAGTCCATCGTCACTGACAGGTTAGTTTTGCTTTTGCGGAGTTCTTGCCATTTTGCCAAGTTGCATTGTAACCCTTTCCTGCAGCCTTCATCTCGACCGAAGCACCGCTGTTGCCTCCGACTACAAAGAGGAAATCTTTTCCGTTCTGGTATACTTTCGATGTCCAACAGTCTTTTGCGAAACAGTATTCAATCTTGCCACCAAGCTTAAACTCGACCGATGTGCTAGTTTTCCCGTTCCATTTGCCAGAGCAGGTTTGGGCGGATAAAGTGGTGGGAAAACCCACCAACGCTAACGCAGAAATTACTATTGCCAATTTGTACATCACCTTTTCTCCATTTGTAGTTTTCAATCTAAACAAAGCAAAGCATGGTAGAGCGAGCAATCTACATTTTCAAGAGTCACGACGTCCGGACCCAGCCCGCCCTGTTTCCGAGGAGTGATGTTCAATTTCAGCTTGGAGCCAAACAAGTGCGCCTTCCTTGAAACATGGTATAATTCCGTGCCCCATCACAAAATGGAGCAATCAATATGACATGGGTAAATTTCCAAACCGTCCGGCAAGAGTTGGACTTTAATAACCTGCTTGCACATTACGGCTTTGATGCAAAGGCGAATGGCAAGCAACAAGTAAAGATCCACTGCCCTTTCCACGAAGACGCCAATCCCTCATGTGGGATCAACTTGGCCAAGAAGGTCTTTCATTGCTTTTCCTGCCAGGCGAAAGGCAACATCCTCGATTTCTTCGCAATGATGGAGGGGCTCGATCCTTCCAAAACCCAGGACTTGAGGAAGGCTGCGCTGCTCGCGGTCGAAACCTTTGGAATCTATGGCGGGGCGCAGGAAAGCCGTTCCGGTGACCAGCCCAAGGCGAAACAAAAACAGCACGAGAAAGGGCAAAAACAGCGCCAAGAAGCCCTCCGTGACCTAAAGGGCATGGAGGCTCGACCTGATCCGGAGGCGGCCTCTCAAGAGGTTTCTGAACCGCCTGAGGAAAAGGAACAACCAATAAACGCGCCGTTAACCTTTGAACTGAAACTTGACACGCGGCACGTCTCTCTTAGGGATCGTTCGATCCCTAAGAAACTCGTCGAGAAATTCGGGCTTGGCTATGCCAAGCGCGGCACCATGGCGGGAAGGATTTGTTTTCCGATCCACAATCAGGCGGGTGAGCTGATTGCCTATTCCGGGCGATGGGTGGATGGGGATTTGCCCCACGGCAAACCCCGATACCTTTTGCCGAAAGGGTTTGAGAAATCGCGAGTGCTGTACAACCTCAACCGCGTGGTCGCGGCGCGCGCGGAGGGGCGTACCACTAACGCGGTTGTAATCGTCGAAGGCTTCTGGTCTGTCCTTCGTCTTCACACGGAAGGTGTCCCGGTTGTTTCCACGTTCGGGGATTCTGTTTCGGACGCCCAGATCGATTTGCTCGTGCAAGCGGGCGTCGATCGGGTCGTCCTGATCTTTGATGGCGACGATGGAGGTCGCAAAGGAAGTGAACAAGCTTTGCCAGTTCTGGCATCGCGCTTGTTCGTGAAAACTGTCGCGCTTGCGGATGGCGTAAAGCCAGACACAATGAGCGAAGAACTTGTGAACGATCTGCCCCGCTACGTTCGTAGCTGACTGGGGCAGAGCCGTTCGGGGTCTTGGGCAACCAAGACCCTTTTTTGTTTCCTCCGTATTCAACGGAGGGAACGTTCAACCGCGGGGCCTTCGCCCCGATGTCGGTTGAACTCGTAAAGCCCCCGATTGTCGTCGAGCCGAAATCCGCCCAAGACAGCCCGACACGTCTGTGTCGTTGGCTGTCTTGGAAAGCGGTTTCGTGCATCGCGACCCAATGGCTGTGACTGGTGCGCAGGCGTTAGACCGCAACCGTAGTTCCGGAGGTAAGAAGCAGACATTGGGTCGCGATGTAAATCGCAGACAATCGGGGGCAATTATTTCCCGCCCTATCAACGCGATAGACTGATATGGAGGGGATACTTACTAGGGTGTATGGTTCACATACCCCCTGGAACCGTTGGATTTCGCTAGAAATGCACGCTTTGGAAGTTTGAGGTGCAATTGCGCGAAAACTTACACATTTTGCTACACAGTTGCAGACAATTGTCTATAACATGTTGTTTCTTATTATTTATTATCTTGTCATATGGTGACTGAAAATCCTCGTGTCGGTGGTTCAAATCCGCCCCCGGGCACCATTTACTCATTACACCCTGCCCCGATGGCGTTTTATCGTGCCGCGCCTGTGGTCCGACGGCGTTTGCGATCTGCCGGGCATCGTCCTGTTCGGATTGGTTCTGTTGCCTGGATGCGGGCAGAGGGCAGGTTGTCGTTCGTCAAACTCAGAAACTCCAACCTCGGGGATTTGTAATATGCAATGGAAATGGCGCTGTTCACCTCAAGCAATGTGAAGCGGCGACCGGCCGACGCACATCGGGCCGGCAACGAAGCCGTCTTCAGGCGGATCGCAACCGCAAATCCCTAAATCCGCATGCGCGGCACGGTGTTGGGGTCCAGCTTCAGTTCGACGAGGATCGGCCCGGTCCGCGACCCGATCGCCTCGATCGCCGTTTCCAGGTCCGCCGGTGAAGTCACCTGCACACCCTCGCCACCCATCGCCTTTGCCACCTCGGCAAATGACGGCCAGTTGAATTCGGTGATCGCGGTGTCCATCTGCCGGTCCTTCATCTGGATATGCTCGGCCCCGTAGGCGGAATCATTGCAGAGGATGACGATCAGGTCGCAATTCGTGCGGACCGCCGTGTTGAACTCGTTCGCGCCCCCCATCATGAAACCGCCATCGCCGATGAACAGCACCACCGGGCGGGCGGGATCGCCATGCGCGGCGCCGATGGCCTGCTGCATGCCCTGGCCGACAGCCGCGAAATTGTCGGTCATGTGAAAGCTGTTGGGATCGGGAACGCCGATACGGCACCAGACTTCGGTGATGTAGCGCCCGCCATCCGTCAACACGATCCGGTTCTGCGGCAATGCTTCGTTCAGGCGATCCAGTGCATATTCAAAATTGATGCAGCCGCCTGTCGATTTGTTCGGATCGCCCTTTGGATGGATGGCAATGTCCGCCGAGTGCAGTTCCGGGGCAAATCCCGATGGCGGGATTTCCGCCTCGTCCAGCCAGTACTGGATATTGTTCGCGGTCTGCCCCGCATCGGCCATCAACACCGCGTCCGGCTGGAAGAAGGTGCCGATATCGGACGGCTCCTGATTGATCAGCACAACCCGCTTGCCATCCATGAGCTTGCCGCGATCGGTGGTGAGGAAATGCAGCCAGGCCCCGAACACGATCACGCAATCGGCCTTGTCGATGACCTCGTAGGCCCGGTCGGTGCTGAGAGTGCCGAAATAGCCGATATTGTAAGGGTGGCCGGCAAACAGGCCGGTGCCTTTCAACGTCGTCGCCAGCGGGGCCTCAAGACGTTCCGCCAGCGCGATCAGATCGTCCTTGGCCGACGCCGCCCCGGCACCGGCCAGGATCAGCGGGCGCCTGGCCGAGGCGATCATGCCGATCGCCTTTTCATGGATCGGGCCGTCCGTGACAACGCCTTGCGCACGCTCGACCGGGAACACGATCCTGCGGTGCTTGACTTCCGCCCACATGAAATCGGACGGGATATTCACCACGATGGGCCGGCGTTCCGCGCGTGCGCGGTAAAACGCGGTTGCAACATCGCGCGCGGCGGTTTCAGGGGATTTGACCTGCTCGAACCCGGCCCCGGTGGCCTTGACCAACTCGCGCTGGTCGATGTTCTGGGGGTGGAAGGGAACGGTCACCGGCGTGTCGCCGCACAAAAGGATGATCGCACGCCGCGCGACCACGCCTTCGCGAAGCGCGGTGATGCAATTGGTCAGGCCGGGCCCCTGCGTGACGGTGGCAACGCCGACCTTGCCCGAGGCTTGCGCATAGGCCAGCGCCATAAGGACCGAACCGCCCTCATGCACCGCCGCCACAAACTTGCCGCCACAGCCGGTGACGAAATGATTGGCCAGGAACAGGTTGGCATCGCCGACCAGCCCGAACATCGTGTCGATCCCGTGGTCCTGCACGGATTGCGCAATGGACTGGTGCATGTAGGTGGTCTGGTCAGGCATTCGGATCTTCCGCACAAAACAGGTTCATGCCGCAACCGGCACGATTTGGAATGTTCTTCTGGATGACTTTGCCCACCAAGGCAACATAAGGCTGCGGGCGGGCGGTCATCCTTTGCATTCGCCCTCGTCGATCCAGCCTGCTGATTGCACCGCGACCCGGGTTTTCCGACCGGCCAGCATTTCAGAATTGCCCATCGGCGGCCGGAAGGTGAGTCAGCGGGCAAAACCGATAGCGCGGTCGTCGCATCCAAGCCTGGATGCAGGATCGCGGCGATCAGCCCCTGCATCCTGAAACGGCGCTGGATCAGCCACGCATCTTCAATCCCTGACCGCATCGCGGCATAAGGAACTCGCTCCAGTCCCCGCATCTCCGCCGGGGCTATTGCCGGGCCGAGACCGGAAAACCGCGATGTCAGACCGTCAGGTAGGCATCGCGGATTTCCGGTTTAGCATTCAGATCGTCAAACGAGCCGACATATTTGCCGGTGCCGCTTTCGATGATCACGGCCTTGACGGCGACGATCTGGGCGAAATGCAGGTTCTGCTCGGAAATCAGAACCGTAAGCCCCTCTTCCTTGAGTTGAAGGATCACATTGGCCATCTGCTCGACCAGCAGCGGCGCGATGCCTTCGGAAGGCTCGTCCAGCAGGATCAGGCGCGGATTTCCCATCAGGGTTCGTGCGATCGTCAGCATCTGCTGCTCGCCGCCCGACAATTCCTTGCCCCGGTTCTGGCGGCGTTCGGCAAGGTTCGGGAACATGTCGAACAGCATGTCCAGCGTCCAGGTCACGGCCCCTTCGCGGGACGGCTGGCGACCAACCTCAAGGTTTTCCAGGACCGTCAGGTCGGTAAAAATCCGCCGGTCCTCCGGCACATATCCAAGCCCCATCTTGGCCACCCGATGCGACGGCATCCCGGTGATATCCTCACCCAGAAACGTGACCTTGCCGGTCTTCGGCGTGACGATCTGCATGATGGATTTCATCGTGGTCGATTTACCGGCACCGTTGCGCCCCAGAAGCGACACGACCTCGGAGCGTTCAACGCTGAGACTGAGGTCATTCAGGACATGCGCCTTGCCGTAAAAGCTGTTGATTGCGGTCAGCTCAAGCATTGATACTGCCCTCCTCGGACTTCTTGTAGAGTTGGCCGCCGCCAAGATAGACTTCCTGCACATGGGTATTGTTGCGAATTTCCGCAGCGGTCCCCTCGGCGATCAGTCTGCCGCGGTTCAGCACCATGATCCGGTGCGCATGGCCAAACACCACATCCATATCGTGTTCGGTGAACAGCACGCTGATACCGCGGTCGCGTACGATACTGGCGGTCAGTTGCATCAGTGCAAGACGTTCCTTGGGGGCCATGCCGGCGGTTGGTTCATCCATCAGCAGAAGATCCGGCTCATGGCAGAGCGCGATGGCCAGTTCCAGCCGCTTCAGATCGCCATAGGCCAGAACCGCCGCATGGCGGTCGGCCTGATCCTGCATCCCGACCGTTTCCAGAAAGCCTAGCGCCTGATCGCGGAACAGCTTGTGCGCATAGGGTCTGAACGAGAAAATCCGGTGGTTGTGCGACATGAGCGCCACCTGCACGTTTTCCACCACCGTCATCGACTGATAGGTCGCGGTGATCTGGAAGGTACGGCCAACGCCCTTGCGCCAGATGACCCTGGGTGCCAGGCGGGTGATGTTTTCGCCCCGCAGGAAAACCGCGCCCGACGTCGGTTTCAATTGCCCCATCATCATGTTGAAACAGGTGCTTTTACCGGCCCCGTTGGGACCGATCATCGCCAGCAATTCACCCTGTTTCAGGCTGAAGTTGACGTCATCCACCGCCTTGATCGCACCGAAATGCTTGCTGAGATGCTCAACCCGAAGAACCTCGGTCATACTTCACCCTCCGGTCTGTTGATTCTGCCAAAGCTCTCACGGGCCTTGCGCAGCGAGCCGACGATGCCTTCGGGTGCCAGAATGACCACACCGATGATCAAAAGGCCCAGCGCCATTCGCCAGTATTCAAAGCGGGTCAGGAAATCCTTCACGGTTTCAAGCGCCGCGCCGCCGACAACGCCGCCGGACAGGGTTTTGACGCCGCCGAGGAAGACCACGATCAACGCATCGAACGACCGTGCGATTTCAAGCTCCGACGGAAAGATCGAGCCCTTGGAGAACACGAACAATCCGCCCGCAACCCCGGCCATCGCACCGGCAAATGTGAAAGCGGCCCACTGAACGCGTTTGGTGTGGATACCCATTGCCTCGGCCTGGCGGGCGCTGTCACGCGCGGCGCGCAGACCGTAGCCAAAAGGCGAATGCGCGGCGTGGCGCAGCAACAGGATACCACCAACGCCGACGATCAGCGTCAGGTAATAATAGACGGTGGTATCATTCAGCCAGTCCGAGGGCCAGATATTGACCAGCCCGTCATCGCCGCCGGTAAATGCGCCCCACTGGTAGACCAGCGACCACAGCAATTGTGCGAAGGCCATCGTCAGCATGGCAAAGTAAACCCCGGTCAGCCGGATACACAGCCAGCCGATGATCACCGCCGCCATCGCCGCCCCGACCGGCGCAAGCATCAGCGCGAATTCCATCGGGGTTTCGGAATACGTCACGATCAGCGCCGCAACATAGGCACCGCCGCCAAAAAACGCAGCATGGCCAAACGATACCAGGCCACCGACGCCCAGGATGAAATGCAGGCTGGCCGCGAACAGACAGAAGATCACGACATCGGTAATCAGGACCATGCTGAAGGTGGAGCCGTAGAACGGCACCAGCGCCAGCACGAACAGGAAGGCGGCAACCATCAGCCGGGCGTTCAGGCCAGCCGGTTTGAAGGGCCTCTCGACCTCGCCGACCTGGCCGTGTTCACCGGCGACCTCTTCGCGCCCGAACAGCCCGTAGGGCCTGATCATCAGGACCACGGCCATCACCACGAACATCAGCACCAGTGTCGATTGCGGAATATAGGTGACCCCGAACACGTTCAGCACCGAGATCAGCACCGCCGCCAGATAGGCACCCGGCAGAGACCCCATGCCGCCAATGACGACCACCACGAAAATCGAGGCAAGAATGTTGAAATCCATCATCAGGTCGGCACCGCCCTTGGGCAGTTGAATGGCCCCGCCGAGGCCGGCCAGCGCCGCGCCAAGGAAGAACACGCCGGTAAACAGCCAGGTCTGGTTGACACCAAGCGCACTGACCATCTCGCGGTCCTGCGTGGCGGCACGTACCAGAATGCCGACACGGGTCTTGGTGATCAGATACCACAGCGCCAGCGCGACAAACGGCGTGATGACGATCAGCGCGATATCATAGGTCGGAACCGGTTCGCCCATGATGCGGATCACACCCTTCAGGCCGGGCGCGCGCGGGCCGAGCATATCTTCAGCCCCCCAGATCATCAGCGCCAGGTCCTGAATGACAAGAATGACGCCAAAGGTGGCCACCAGTTGGAAAAGCTCAGGCGCGCGATAGATCGGCCGCAGAACCAGCAATTCGACCACCACGCCGATCACGCCCACGACAATTGCGGCCAGCAGCATCGCCACCCAGAAGCCGACCATGCCGGGCAATATCTGCAACAGCGAATAGCCGACAAAGGCACCGAGCATGTAAAACGACCCGTGTGCAAAATTCACGATCCGCGTAACGCCAAAGATCAGCGACAAACCGGATGCCACCATGAACAGCGCGCCTGCATTCGCCAATCCGGTCAGCAGTTGTGCAATGAACAGACCCATATTACCGCCTCATCTGGAGTATATTGATTGTCTGGAAATGATGCCGGGCCGGTTCTCGCCCAGCCCGGCATCACGTTTTCTCAGTTGCCGCCGCGCCGTTTGGCGACTTCTTCATCGCTCGGCAGGTAATCGGCACCTTCGAGATATTCCCAGTCGACCATCACGCCGGCACCATCGCGCAGCGCGGTCTTGCCGACAAAGGCACCCATTGTTGCCTGATGGTCCTGGCTGCGGAACTTGATCTCGCCAACCGGGGTCGACACCATGAGGTCTGCGAAAGCAACGCGCAGCGCCTCGGTATCGGTGGACCCGGCCTTTTCAATCAGCGCCGCTATCGTCTGCACCGACATGTAGCCAACCAGCGATCCGATGCCGGGGCGCTCGTTCCAGCGTGCCATGTAGGCATCGACGAACACCTTGTTCGGACCTTCGGTGAAATCGTACCAGGGATAGCCGGTCACGACCCAGCCTTCGGGGGCTTCGTCTTTCAGGGGATCCAGGTATTCCGGCTCGCCCGAAAGCAGGCTGAACACCGCGCGGCCTTCAAACAATCCGCGGGTATTGCCCTCGCGGACGAACTTCGCCAGGTCGCCGCCGAAGGTCACGTTGAAGATGGCGTCGGGCTTGGCGCGCTCGATGGCCTGCACTTCGGCACCGGCGTCGATCTTGAACAGGGCCGGCCATTGCTCGGTCACGAATTCCACGTTCGGGTTGATCGCCATCAGCGCTTCCTTGAAGGCTTTGACCGCGTCCTTGCCGTAGGCATAGTTCGGTGCGATGGTTGCCCATCTCGTAGCACCGGTCTTGGCCGCTGCACCGGCCAGCATGGCCGCCTGCATGTAGGTCGATGTGCGCAGGCGGAAGGTGTAGGCGTTGCCGCTTTCCCAGACCAGCGCATCGGCCAGCGGTTCGGACGCCAGATAGACGTATTTCTTTTCCGCCGCCAGCGACGACAGCGCCAGCCCGACATGGCTGAGGATCGAGCCTGCCAGCATGACGGTTCCGTCGCGGGTCATCAGTTCTTCAGCGATCTTGATCGCTTCGCCGGGATCGCCCTGGTCATCGCGGAAGATGAATTCCAGGTCCTTGCCCAGAACGCCGCCGCTGCCGTTGATTTCCTCAAGCGCCAGCTCGATGCCGTTCTTGTATGGCTCGGCAAAGGCGGCCATGCGCTTGTAGTGATTGATTTCGCCAATCTTGATGCTTTCGGCCGAAGCGGCATTTGCCGCCCCAAAGCCGATCAAGGCTCCGGCGATCAGTCCGATTGTTGTCATCACCAGTTTCATTTTAACCTCCTGTTGAATGAAAGTGTGGTCGGTCGGGTAGTCAGGTAGTCAGTCCATATCTCCCTGTTTGGCGGTTACCTGAATTGCGCGACACCGCCCTTGAGGACGGTTGCGTTTTCCGTGGCCGCGTTGAAAAACACCTGCTCGTTCTGGCGTGTCGCAGACATCACCACCACCTCTCCGGGCAGAACCGGTGCCGCCAGGCGCGCGCTCAGATTGATCAGGTCGCATGGATGAGCCCCTGCCGCCCCGGCAACCGCGCGGGCGGCAATGCCAAGCGTGCACAGGCCATGCAGGATGGGCCGCTCGAAGCCGTTGGCCCTGGCGACCTCCGGGTCGATATGGATCGGATGCATATCGCCGGTCAGACGATAGATCGCCGCCTGATTGGCCCAGGTGGCGTAGCTTTCGCTCCAGTCCGCCGCCTCGACCTCGGCGCTTGCCGAAGCAGGACCGCGCTCACCGCCCCAGCCGCCGCGACCGGGCAGGAAAATGCCGTAGCTGGCCGAGAAATATTCGCACTCGGCCACGATATCGACCATCGTCGCGCGGCCCTTGTCCCAGACCCCGGCAACACGGCCCGTCATCTCGAAATCGCCCTGTCTGGGCAGTGCTTTGTGAACCTGCAATTCCTGCGACGCATGCAGCGACATCTTGCGGTCATAGGCACCGAGATCACCGGCCTTTTCCACCGCCCAGAGGCCAAGCGCGGTGCCGAAACTCGGCAGCACGCGAAGGTCGCGCTCGTAGGTCAGATCAAGCGCATCAGGCTCCGCGCCGACGGACAGCGCATAAAGGATCGCGGTTTCGCTGGCATAGGTGACCCGGTGCTTGCCGAGGTCATGGCCGATCAGATCACTGAACTGCATCTGGGGTCTCCGGTTTCTTGAGTTCCTTGCCTTGGGCATCGGCCCCCAGTCGGGCCTTTATGGCAAGGACTGCTTCTTTTCGTGCATCCGTGGTCAGAAGTTGAATGTAGCGTTCACGCCAGGCCGCCATATCGGCGCGCCCGCCTTCAAGCTCGACCAGCAATCGCTTGGTTGCGGCAGCCGCCGCGGCATCGGTTTTCGCCGCCAGATCGCCAAGCTCCCGGGCACGGCGTTCGATATCGCCGGATTTGACAATTTCGCCAACAAGCCCGGCGCGGCGTGCGCCCTTGGCGGAAAACCTCTCGCCCAGCACCATCAGCCGCGTCAGGGTCTCGGCGCTGAAGCGTGCCCGCAGCAAGGCGATGGCGTCCGGTTTGTACAACAGGCCAAGGCGGGTAGCGGGCACCTGAAAACAGGCGTCACGCTCCGCAATGCGCAGATCCGCCGACAGGGCCAGTTCAACCGCGGCACCCATGCAGGGCCCCTCGATCAACGCTGCCACAGGCAAGGGGCAGGCGCGTAACAGATCACCGATTTCCGCCGTCAGGCGATCATAGGCCACGTCCCTTTCGGTGCCGGTAATATCGGCCAGATCGGCCCCGGCACTGAAGGTGCCACCGGCGCCCCGCAGGAACACGATGCGGATGTCGGCTTGCATCGGTGCATTCAACGCTGCCTTCAGGTCGGTCAGCAACGCCACCGACAACGCGTTTCTGCGCCCCGGATTGTCCATCGTCAGCCAGAGGGCCGAACCGGTCTGCGCGCGATGAACCCGACCACCCATCAGGAACCTGCCATCGCTGCAGCTACCGGCAATTGCCAACGGGTTTTCAACGGGGTGAGGTCAAACCCAAGGGCCTCCTCGAAATCCTCGCAAAGGTTCAGCAGGGCCTCATCCTGCCCTTGCCTCATCACCACCTGCAGGCCAACCGGCATATCATCCACCAGCCCGCAGGGAAGCGATGCGGCAGGCGTGCCGGCCACGTTGAACGGAGCCGTGAACGGAAATGCGCCCCAAAGCTCGCTGACCTGCTGGCCTTCGATTTCAAGCGGGCGCTGGCCGATCGGAAAGGCCGGGACCGAATTGGTGGGCGTCACGATTGCGTCGAACTCGCTCAGATAGGCATCGAATCTGTCACGATAGGACACCAGCAGCTTTTTCGCCTGCTCGATCTCCTGATCGCTCAGCGATTTTGCCGCCTCCAGCGTGACCCGCTCGTAATCGGTCAACTCGTTCAGGTCCTGATCCAGATACTGGCCACGCTCGCGCAGCTCGTCAAAAAGAACCAACGGGCCGAACACGTCTTTCCAGCCGGCAACGGGGACATCCGCCTCGATCAACTCGTGGCCGCTCTGGCCAAGCCGCTGCACCGTGCGCGCGAACATCTCCTGAACCCCGGCACTGACGGGGCGGCCTTCGGGTGCGGCGCAGACGGCGATTTTCAGGCCGCGACCGCTGGTTTTGCGCGCAAACGACCGATCCGCCAGAACGTTCAGCAAACGCCTTGCATCATCCACCGACCGTGCCAGCGGGCCGGGGCAGACGAACGCATCCATCGCACCGCCGCCGCCTTCGTCCTTCACCAGCCCGAAGGACGGCTTGAAGCCGAAAACGCCGCTGAAACCGGCGGGAATGCGGATCGAGCCACCGCCATCCGATCCCAGCCCGACCGAAACCAGCCCTGCCGCAACAGACGATGCCGCGCCGCCGCTGGAACCACCCGATGTGCGCGAGGTATCCCAGGCATTGGTGGTATCGGGGCCAAGCAGGTTGTCGGTAGTGGCGGATTGCCCGAATTCGGCGGTGTTGGTCTTGCCGGTCATCACCGCGCCCGATGCCCGGATGCGTTTGGCGGTGCCGGTATCCTGCGTGCTGATGTGATCGCGGTATTTCAGCGACCCATAAGTGGTCAGGTAGCCCTTGACCTCGAACGCGTCCTTGATCGAAACCGGCACGCCGGCCAGGGGGCCGGCAGTATGGTTGCGATAGGCACGTTCAGCCGCCTCGGCCTGGGTTCTGGCAAGATCGCTCATGCGGGTGACATAGACGTTCATGTCGGAATTGAACGCATCCGCGCGGGCCTCGGCCTCGTTGAATACCTCAACCGGCGACAGGGACCTGTCGCGGTAGGCGGCAATCAGTTTGGCAATCGGCCAGTAAAGCGGGCTGTCATCTGCACGGGCGGTATCAGGCATGAGGGAACACCCCGCCGGAAATACCGTAGGTTTCGCCGGTGATGTAGCCGGCCTTGTCGCTGGCCAGGAACGACACGAGGTTCGCCACGTCCTGCGGTTCACCCACTCGTCCGACGAAGGAGCGGTTTTGCGCGTAACCGTCAAAGAATTCCTTGGGGTAAATCTTGCGCAGGAAGTCGTTGTAGATCAGGCCGGGGGCCACCGCGTTGACACGGATACCGTGCTTGCCGTTTTCCGCCGCCGCCACCCGTGTCAGCGCCATCACCGCCGCCTTGGCCGCCGCATAGGCCGAGCCATGCTCGACCGAACATTCCCAGGCACCAATGGACGAGATGTTGATGATGTTGCCACCGCCCTGCCGGATCATGTACGGCAAGGCAAAGCGCATGGCGTAAAACGTGCCGTTCAGGTCGATATCCAGGCTTTTATGCCATGTTTCCAACGACATTTCCGACACCGGCTCGATCTTGTTGAACCCGGCATTGTTGACCAGAACATCGAGGCTGCCGAACCGTTCGGCAACCTCGTTCATCACGGTTTCAACCCGCTTGGCATCGGTCACGTCCAGATGCATGCCGATAACCTCGGCACCGGTCTCCCCGGCGATCCGCTCGGCATATTCCTGACAACGGCGTTCATGCGCATCGGTGACCACCACGCGCATGCCGTCTGCGGCCAGTTGACTGGCGATGGCAGAGCCGATGCCGACGCCGGCTGCGGCGGTGACCAGGGCAGTTCTTGTTTTCGTCATGTCACGTTTCCGATTGCCAAGGGGTTACTTCTTGCCTGTCACGCGCGGGATCACTTCGTTTGCGAAGGTCTCCAGCCGCTGCCTGCGTCCGCCGGAATGCAAGGGGAAGGTGATCCGGTCGATATCGCAATTATCCGAGATTTCCTTGATCCGCCCGACGCAGTAATCCACGTCACCTGCAATCGCCACGGTCTGGGTCCATTCGTCGGTGACGACATCCTGATGCCCGGCATGCAGCGACAGGTGCTTTTCAAAATGGTAATTGGCCATCACATCATCCCAGAGCTTCTTGTATTTTTCCCAGCCCGGCGGGATTTCCTTCCACTCGGTGAAGGTCGCGGCCTGCGTTGCCGCCCAGGAGCGAACATCGTCAAGCGCGTCTATCTGGTTGTCACGCACGCTGGTGGTGCACATGAAATCAATGTCGATCTCGGAACGGTCACGCCCGGCGGCCTTCAGCCCCTCGTAGATATATTCCAGTTGCCAGTTGATCAGATCGACATCCGCGGCGCCCATCAGGATGGCGCCATCGGCGACTTCGCCGGCCAGCTTCAGAATGCGCGGCTGGGTCACCGCCAGGTAGATCGGGATCTGCCGGTCGGCCATTGCGAAACTCATCTTGTGGCCGTCGATTTCCACTTCTTCGCCGCGGAACATGCCCTTCAGCGCCAGGATACCCTCGCGCAGTTCGGAGATTTTCGAGGGGCGCTGCCCGATCGAGTTCACCGCGACCCAGCCGGCACCAAGCCCGACCATAGCGCGACCATCGGACAATTCATCAACCGCCGCATGGCCACAGGCCGTGACCGAAGGGTGGCGGGTTTTCAGATTGGTGACTGCGGTGCCGATCTGCAGGTTCTTGGTCGCCATCGCCGTCACGTTCATCGTGGCATAGATGTCCTTCATCCCAAGCTGATGGTCGATGTACCAGATATTCTCGAATCCCAGATCATCAATCAGCGTCGCCATCTCGGCAACATTCTTCAGCGGCTCGCGCGGGCTTACGCCCCGGGAAATCCCAAATCTGGTGACCATCATGTACCTTTCCGTATAGCTTGTTGAATGGTTGCGGAATACAAGGCGGGCTGATCGACACTCATCAGATGGCCTGCATCCGGAATTTCGTGATATGCGGCGTCCGGCAGTTCGGCGCAGATCATGTCTGCCGCCTTCTTCGGGCAGAACGCATCCTTTTCGCCGCCGATCACCGTGACCGGCACCGATATATCGGCCAGCAAAGGCGTCAGCGAAGAATCCGCCAGCGCGATCATCGCCCGCGCGGCGTTGATATAGCCGCCGCCGTCACCAACCGCCGCCAGGCGCTGCGCGGCGACGGCATCAATATCGGCGTGCTGGCGGACAAGTTGCGATGCGGTGTCGCTGGCAAGGCCCTTGTCGAACATCGCCCGGTCGTCCTGCAATTGGCCGATCCTTTGCTGGAAGAACCCGACCGCCGCACGCCCCACCTTGGACGAGGTGCCGACGACAATCGCGTGGGTCACCAGATCAGGGCGTTTTGCCGCCGCCCACAGCACCACAGTGCCGCCAAGCGAAAAGCCGATACAGGCCGCAGGCCCGGTGACGTTTTCCAGAAACGCGATCAGATCACGCCCAAGCTGTTCCAGCGTGTTGTCCGGCTGGCCCAGACTGGTCCGGCCGTGGCCGCGCAGATCATAGGCATAGCTTTCGATACCCGTCAGGTCACCCTGCAGGTTGGCCCAGCTTCGGTGATCTTCTGCCAGGCCGTGAATGAACACCGCGGGCACGCCCTTGCCGGCCTTGTGGTAGTTTACCTCGATATCGCGCAGGCGGACCTTCATTGTCCCTGCCCCTTCGCGGCCAGCGTGCTTTCCAGCCATTGGCGGACATCGTTCTTGCGTATCTTGCCTGCCGGTGTTGTCGGCATCTCGTCGATATAGAACACGAATTCGGGCCAGTGCTGCTTGGCCAGGCCATGCTCACCCGCAAAGCGCGTGACATCTTCCAGGCTCAGCCGGGTTTCAGAAGGGCCGAATACGGCGCAAATCCGTTCGCCCAGCCGGTCATCCGGGTAGCCGATCACGGCCACGCTGGTTACATCGGCATGCGATGCCAGGACATCCTCGATCGGAACCGGCGAGATGTTCACGCCGCCCCGGATGATCAGATCCTTGCTGCGCCCGGTGATGCGGATATAGCCGTCCTCGTCCATCACCGCCCGGTCGCCGACGAAAAAGAAACCTTCCTTGTCAAACAGCGCCTCGTTCAGTTCCGGCTGGTTGTAATAGCCGTAGAACAGCGCCGGGCCGCGTACCGTCAGATCGCCTTCGCAACCGGGTCCGGCGGGCTTGCCGGCCTCATCCAGAATGACAATCTCCAGCCCGTCCGAGGCACATCCGGCTGTCTGATGCCGCTTGACGGTGGAACTGGTTCCAGGGATCGAGGTGGTATAACCGCCTTCGGTCATTCCCCAGAGCACGGTAACGTAGGTATTGGGAAATTCGCGATCCGCGCGCTCCAGAAGCGCCGGCGGCACCTGCGCACCGCCACAAAGGAAATACCTGAGCGAATTCAGCTTGGGCAGCGGGCCGGTCTGCTTCAGGTCGATCAGGTCTTTCAGGAACGGCGTCGCTGCAGCGGTATAGGTGCAGCCGAATTGTTCGATCATCTGCACGGCCTCGGCGGCGTTCCATTTCTGCTGCAGGATCAGCGGCAACCCGAAATAAAGCGACATCCGCGCGCCATGAATCGCCCCGACCGAATGACCAAGCGGCGAGCCCATGAAGATCGAGCCGCCCGGCACCAGATCGAACCGGGATGCCATCGTTTCATGGAAGGCATTCAGGCTGTCCTGACTGTGCATCACCGCCTTGGGCATGCCGGTGGTGGACGAGGTGAACATGATGTGGTCAAGATCGGGATCGCTGACCTTGACGGCGGGATTTGCCGACGAATTCGCCGACCATTCCAGCGCACCGCTGCCGGAAATCTTCAGCACGTCAACCCGGTGATCGGCACTATCGGCGGCGTGTTTCAGCACCGGGCCAAGATCAAAGCCACCGAAAACATCCGTTCCCACCAGGCACCGCGCAGAGACCAGATTGACGACATGGGCCAGCATCCTGGCATCGGTTTTCAGTGGAATATTGGCCGGGATCGCCCCCGACAGGCGAATCGCAAGATGCATGACTTGCCATTCGACCCAATTGGGAAGCACGATGATAACGACATCATTCGGCGCGATTCCACGCTCCTTCAGCAGGGCAGCCATCGCTCTGGCTTCTGCCATGAGCTTGGCATTGGTGAATTTTCTGCCCCGGTCATCAACCAGCGCAAGGCGATCCGGGTTCTCTTCGGCAAAAGCCTGAAAGCGCTCGATAATACTGCCTTTGCCCCACCAGCCATTGCGCCTGTAGGCAGCCTTTGGAGAGGTGCCTTCTTCTGCGTCTGCGCGATTCTGTTTCAGGCCTTGAAGCATCCGGGTTTCCAACAGCGACTCGACTATTCGTGCCGCCATAGTACGGCATCTTTTGGCAAAAACAATACCTACGTCACTTTTTAAAATGACTGACGTCGCTTTTTTGTGAGGTTCGCGTCACTTTTATGTTGCCAATCGAAAAACCCGCACTAGAATTGGCCTATCAAAGGAGAACCGCCGTGGCAGATGCGCCGATCACACCCAAAGGCAAGCAGACCAGGAAAAAGCTGATCGCAGCCGCCCGCCGGGTGATGGCGCGTGAAGGCTACTCGCAGATGCGCATGGCGGATGTCGCCGTCGAGGCCGGTCTGTCCCTGGGCGCGCTGTACCGCTACTTCGCCAACAAGGAAGATCTGTTCGCGACGCTGGTCGGTGATATCCACCAGGATCTCTACAGCCAGAGCGTTGCCCGCGACGTGGACTTCGCCCGCGAGCCGTACCGCGCACTTTACGTCAGCAACAAGGGTTACCTGACCCATTATTCCGAAAACCGTGACGTCCTGAAAGTGCTGATGGAGGTGATGACGGTCGATGCGCAGTTCCTCGATATCTGGTGGAACATGCGCCAGCGCCATATCTTGCGGTTCCTGAGCGCCATGAGGCGGTATCACCGCTCGATCCATCTGGATGAAAAACTGGCCCAGCGCCAATGCGAGGCGGTGGTCTCGATGGTCGAAATGAGCGCCTATGCCTGGTTCGCCCAGGACAGGCTGAATGACGAAACCATCTCGATCGACGACGCGACCCGCGTTGTCACCGACATCTGGTACAACACCTTTTTCAAGTCCGGCACCGGCGAAATGGCAGTGATGCTGGAGGCGTCTCGATGAAAACCGCGGACCTGGAAGATGCCGGACAGATCGAGGCCATTGGCGCAGGTAATCCACTGAATCCTGCGATTTTGCCGTCGGCCATGATCCTGGCAGATACCGACTTGCCCGTCGGCAATCCGATGGCTGTGAAGGCAGGCAAGCGTCAGCGCTGCGGCGCAATTATCGACGGGATTGATATTCAAGATGCAAACAGCCGACTTGAAGTGCCGGTGCCCAAGGTCAATACCCTGATGAAAACCTGTGCAAACCGCCACCGGCTGGCGCTGGATATACCGGCATTTGCTGATCAGATCGGGGGTAAAGCCATGCTGTTTTCATCTGCCGAACCCGCCGACATCTGGTTCAGCACCTTTTTCAAAGGCGAAGCCAGCTTCCCGGCATCGCAGCAGGAGGCATCCCAGTGAAAGACGAAGTTATCAAGAAGGCCGACCTGATTCAGGAACGGGTGACGCGGGTGTCCGAACGCTATCAGCATCTGCTGAGCGAGGCCGAAGATGCCCATGAATGGGCCTTTGCCTGGCGTACCGAGGTAAACCGTGGCGGTTTTCGTGCGGTTGATTTCCTGATGGATGCGATCGTCGATCCGGGGCGCTGCATCGGCTGCGCCTCCTGTGTCACTATCTGCCCGGTGGACGTGTTCGACTATGTCGATGAAAAGCCGGTGGATACCCGTGAATCCGCCTGCGTGCATTGCGTGCTTTGTGCCGAGGCCTGCCCGGTTCTGCGACCGGCGGACAATGATCTTGGCGATAGCCTCAGCATTCATCAGCCCTCGAAGGATGAGGGCTACGGGCCTTATTCCTACGCCTGCTATTCGCGTACGACCGATGCGGAAATCCTGGAATACGCGCAGGATGGCGGCATGGTGTCCACGCTGTTGCTGCACGGGTTTGAAAAGGGAACGCTGAAAGGTGCCGTTCTTGGCGACGTGACCGAGGAAAACAGGCAGATCGGCCGCCCGAAACTGGCCCGGAACCGCGAAGAGGTGCTGGCCTGCGCCGGTTCGCGCTATACCTATTCGCCCAATACCCTGGCCCTGCAGGAGGCTCTGCGCGACAAGGTCGGCCCGCTGGCGGTGGTCGGGGTTCCCTGTCAGGTGGACGGCGTGCGGTTGCAGCAGAATTCCTCGGTCCGGCTGGGGCCGGTCACCTGGTACAAGCGCAACATCACGCTGGTGATCGGGCTGTTCTGCTCGGAATCCTTCACCCATGAAAGCATCCAGAAACTGGGCGGGATTCTCGATGTCGCACCCGAGCGGATCAAGAACATCAACATCAAGGGCAAGGTGGTGGTGACGCTGGATGACGGTGAAATCCTGACAACCTCGCTGAAGAAATACCGCGAATGGGCGCGGCCTGCCTGCCTGTACTGCCTGGATTACGGCGCGGAAAATTCCGACATCGCGGCGGGTGGTATCGGCCTTGACGGCTGGACCTATACACTGGTGCGCACCGAGGCCGGGCACCGCGCCTTTCAGGCGGCGATCAAGGATGGCTGGCTGGAAACCCGCCCGCTGGAAGATGAACCACGCGGCGAATTCCTGATGAAAAAGCTGTCAGCCGACAAGAAGCTGAACCGCCCGCTGCCGGCACAGATGCCCAGCCTGGCCGAGCGCAAGGCACTGAACTACCTCGACCCGAAGACGTTTTACACCAAAGGGCCAGGCGCGCCGGTAACCGATGACAACGCCACCCCGAACAAGGATGGAGGCGACAAATGACCATTTCCGCAAAGCTGGATGATCTGACCATCATGGTGGCCGGGCAGGGCGGCGACGGCTCGTTGACCGTGATGAACGTGCTGAGCGAGCTGTTCGGGCGTCGCGGCTATCACCTTTACAAGTCCCGCAACGTCGCGTCGCGGATCAAGGGTGGCATTGCCGCTGCACAGATGCGCGCCAGTGTCATTTCGCGCGGCTGCACCGGCGATCAGATTGATCTTGTGGTGGCCTTCGATCAGGAAGCCGTGACCAATGTCGGCGCGGATCTGTCGCCGGACGCCGTGGTGGTGTTCGACAGTTCCGACAAACCGCTTGACCGGCGCAACCTGGCTGACAGCGTTCGTGTGATCGAAATTCCGTTCGGTCGCTACGCCGTGCGCGATCTGCGCCGCGACCTGTTCAAGAACTCGATGAGCTTCGGCGTGATCTCGCAACTGATGAACATAGATCAGGACGAGGCCGAGGATTGCTTGCGCCACACCCTGCATCGCCTGCCGGAACGCGTCCTTCTGCCCAATATCGACAGCTTCGCCGATGGCCGCAAATTCGCCCTGGCGGACAAGATCGCCTCGGGCGGCTATCCCTGGCATCTGGAACGCGTGACCCGCGCGAAACACCTGATGATCAACGGCAATGATGCGATTGCCTTTGGCTTCATGGCCGCCGGTGGCCGGTTCTTCTGCGGCTATCCGATCACGCCGGCGACCGAAATCCTGGAATGGCTGCAAAAACACCTGCCCGCGATGGGCGGCGTGGCCATGCAGGCCGAGGATGAACTGGCCGCCATCAACATCGCCCTTGGTGCCGCGATGACCGGCGTGCGCACCATGACCGCAACCTCCAGCCCCGGCTTTTCGCTGATGGCCGAGGGTATCAGCCATTCCGGTTCGGCGGAAATCCCGCTGGTGATCACCAACAGCCAGCGCGCCGGGCCGTCCACCGGAATGCCGACCAAGCCCGAGCAAAGCGACATTGCCATGATGATCCACTGTGGCAACGGCGAGTTTCCGCGTGTGGTTCTTGCACCGGGCGATCCGGGCGACTGCTTCAAGATCGGTGCCGCGGCAACCAATCTGGCACAGCGCATTCAGGGCCCCGTTATCATCGCTGTCGATCAGGCGGTTGCGCAGGATGCACGCTCGGTAACGCCGTTTGATCTGGAAGCGGTGGAGCCGCATGACGGTGCTCGGATGAGCGAGGACGCGCTGCAAGCGATGGCAACCTACCGGCGCTATGAACTGAACCCGAGCGGCGTTTCGCCCTGGGCGGTTCCGGGCACCAAGGGCGGAATGAGCCTTGTTACCGGCAATGAACGCAACGAATGGGGCCTGGTAACCACGGTTCCGGCCAAGCGCCGCGAAATGATGGAAAAACGCGCCGCCAAGATCGACCATGTGCGTGCTGATCTGCCAAAGGGCATCAGGGGCGGCGATCGTGCGGCAAGGGTCGGCATCATTGGCTGCGGCATGCAATCGGGCGTCATCGCCGAGGCAAGCGAGCGGCTGAATGCTCGCGGAACACCCGTGCAATACCTGCAGGTGCGGACCCTGTGGCCGGTGCTGGACGAAACCGCCGAGTTCATCCGAAGCTGCGATCATGTCTATGTCGTGGAACATAACGGCGAGGGCCAGTTGGCGCATCTGCTGGACGGGCACGGCGCATTCGGCAACCTGCGTTCCCTGACGAAAAACGACGGTGTGCCGTTCCGCTGTGCCGATCTGGTTCGGCATATTGCCACCTTTGAAGCCAATACCATGCACGGAGATGCGGCATGACCATCACCTTCACCCCATCCCACCCGATCTGGTGCGCGGGATGCGGCCATTTCGGCGTCAAGAACGCGATCGTGAATGCGCTTGCCGCGATTGACCAGCCGGCGCATGACACAATGGTTCTGGCGGGGATCGGCTGCTCCGGCACGATCCAGAACAATATCGATTCTTACGGCTATCATGCCCTTCACGGGCGGGTTCTGCCGACAGCCCTGGGCGTGAAACTGGCCAATCCCGACCTGATGGTGATCGCCGCCGGTGGCGATGGCGACGGCTATGCCATCGGTGCGGGGCATCTGGTGCATGCGTTCAAGCGCAACCCGAGCGTTGTCTATGTCCTGATGAACAACGGCATCTACGGGCTGACCAAGGGCCAGCGTTCCCCCACCGCCGAACAGATCGACCCGACCACCGAGCGCAGCATCGACGGTATCTCGCTTGGCCTGTCGATCCCCGGCTCCAGCTTTCTGGCGCGTGCCTATAGCGGTGCCGCCGATCAGTTGAATGCGGTAATGGTTGCCGCGCTTCAACATGCCGCTGCCGGGCGCGGCTTTGCCTTTGTCGAGGTGATGTCGCCTTGCGTGACTTACAATGACACCTATGCCGACTGGTCAGGCCGGGTCACGGATGTGACCGCAATGGAAGGCTATGATCCCACAAGCCGCATTGCTGCGTTTTCCACGGTTCACACGCTTGCCGAACAGGGCCGGATTCCGACCGGGCTGATCTATCAAAGCGATGCGCCGTCCTACGAATCCGCCTGGAAAAAGGAAGGCTTCAACGTGCCTGCGCGGATTGATGTGTCACGCTCCATTCACCAGAACAGCTATTCCAGCATCATGGAAAAATATGCCTTCTGAGGCAGGGATGTTCACTGGATAAGGGTTGCCGGACATGACGCCTGCCGGAAGTGGGAAGACATCTTCACCAAAGGTTCTGGCGCTGAGCGGTGGCATCGGCGGGGCCAAGCTGGACCTTGGGCTGTATCATGTGCTGGACCCCTGGGACCTGGCCATCGTGGCCAATACCGGCGATGATTTCGAGCATCTGGGCCTGACCATCTGCCCCGATCTGGACACCATCATGTACACCCTGTCGGCAACCTCGGACGAGGCAAAGGGCTGGGGCCGCAAGGACGAAACATGGGCCTGCCTTGAGCAACTGAAGGCGCTTGGCGGCAGTTCCTGGTTCGGATTGGGTGACAAGGATCTGGCAGTGCACCTGTACCGCAGCGCCTTGCTGCGCGAAGGCAAATCCCTGGGCGAGATCACCGCCAGCCTGTTTGCCCGCTTCGGCGTCAAGGCACATGTCCTGCCAATGGCGGATCAGGCAGTCGGCACCATCATCCACACGAGGGATGGCCGGGACCTGCCGTTTCAGCACTACTTCGTCAAGGAAAGATGCGCCCCCGAAATTACCGGGTTTACCTATCAGGGTGCACAAACCGCAAAGCCCCCGGCGGCATTGCTGGATATCATCCGGAGCGGCGATCTGCGTGCCGTGATCGTCGCCCCGTCAAACCCGTTTGTCAGCATCAACCCGATCCTGTCGGTGCCCGGCATCAGGGCCGCCCTTGCCGCCAGCAATATACCGGTTGTCGCCGTCAGCCCGCTGATCGGTGGCGCTGCCGTCAAAGGCCCTCTGGCCCGGATGCTGGTGGAAATGGGACTGCCTGCGACCAATCGTTCGATTGCGGATCAATACAAGGGGCTGTTGTCGGGCATGGTGATCGACACCACCGACAAGGGCGATGCCGATACCCTGCAAGATCTGCCGGTGCTGGCGGTCAACACCCTGATGAACAGCCTTGAAGACCGCATGCGTCTGGCACAGGATGTGCTGGAATTCGCTGATCGACTGAGGGAGTAATATCATCTCTGCGTCTTCCGTCGAACTACTGGCCATACCGGATTTTCCGCGCGTCACACCGGGCGATGATCTGGCCGCCCATATCGCGAATTTCCCGCTGCAGCAGCACGATATCGTTGTTCTGGCGCAAAAGATCGTATCGAAGGCCGAAGGCCGGATCGTCGATCTGGCTTCGGTAACGCCCGATGCCCGCGCCATCGAGGTTGCCGCCAAAACCGAAAAAGACCCGCGCCTTGTCCAACTGGTGCTGGAGGAATCGGCGGACATCATGCGCGCGAAACCCGGCCTTCTGATTACAAGGCACCGGCTGGGGTTCATCATGGCCAATGCCGGGATTGATGCCTCGAATGTCGGGCGGCCCGGCGCGGTGATATTGCTGCCGGTCGATCCCGATGCATCGGCCCGCCGGATCGCGGCGGACCTGAAACGCCTGACCGGGCATGATATCGGCGTGATCATCACCGATAGCTGGGGGCGGCCCTGGCGTCTGGGCACAACGGGTTTTGCCATCGGCCAAAGTGGCCCGCCCGCCGTCCGGGACATGCGCGGCGTCACCGATATGGATGGCAGGATTCTGGAAACCACCGTGATCGGCACCGGCGATGAACTTGCGGCGGCGGCCTCGCTTTTGATGGGACAGGCGGCCGAGGCAAAACCCGCCATCGTCATTCGCGGGTTCGTATACGAGGACAGTACCGATACTGCCGCCGCCCTCATCCGCCCGGCTGAAGGAGACCTGTTTCAATGAAACCGAACCTCTGGGCCGTGGTGCCTGTCAAATCCTTTGGCAGCGCAAAATCGCGGTTATCCGCCCTGCTCACGGAAAAACAGCGCGAAGCCCTGTCGCTGGCGATGCTGTCCGACGTGCTGGTCGCCCTGTCCGGGGTCAGCCGGCTTGCGGGCGTCATGGTGGTAACGAATGAACCCGACGCTATCGGCCTGGCCCGGCAATTCGGCGCCTCGGTGATGGCGGACGAGAATACCAGCGGCCCGTCGGCGGCGATTCAGGCGGCGATCAGCGAACTGCGCCTCAAGGGATGTACCGGAATACTGGCGCTGATGGGGGATTTGCCGCTGATTACCGGCACCGATATCGACCGCTTGCTGAGCGCGCATCAGGGCGATTGCGCGGTGACGCTTGCGCCATCCGGCAACCGGCTTGGCACCAATGCCGCGTTTTGCACGCCGCCGGGGATCATCCCGCTGACATTCAACGGCCGCGGGTTGGCCGACCATCTGTCGGCGGCACGGCAGGCGGGGGCCGAAACGCATGTGCTCGATATGCCGTCAGTGGCGCTCGATCTTGATCTGCCCGAGGATGTCGCCTCGCTGCTGGACACCCGATCAGATTGCAGAACCCGCGCCTTCATCCTTGATCTTGTCGATAGCGGTCAGATTCCGCAGATCCCGCAACACCAGAAAACCGGATAGGGCACCGCATGAAAGACTTCAAACTGACCGCAGCCGGATCCACTGGTCGCCTGAGCGGCGCAGATGCGCTTGGCCTTGTCGCCGCGACGGGCACTGAACTGGAAGACCTGATGCTGGTCGCCGCCAGCTTGCGGGATCAGGGCCACGGCGATTGCATCAGCTATTCGCGCAATGTGTTCGTGCCGTTAACCAAGCTTTGCCGCGATGTCTGCCATTACTGCACGTTTTCGCGCGTGTCGCCAAATACCGGCGCCGCTTATCTCACACCCGACGAGGTGCTGGAGATCGCCCGTCAGGGGGCGCAGCAGGATTGCAAGGAATTGCTGTTCACCCTCGGCGACAAGCCGGAACTGCGCTATCAGGCGGCGCGTGACGAACTGGCCAGACTGGGCCATGCCACAACGATATCCTATCTGGTCGAGGTTGCCGGGCTGGTACAGCGCGAAACCGGATTGCTGGTGCATGTCAATCCCGGCGTCGCCACCGAGGCGGAAATGGCCGCGCTCCGGCAGGTCTCGGTATCGCAGGGCATGATGCTGGAAAGCCTGTCCGAGCGGCTATGCGCCAAGGGCGGGCCGCATTTCGGATCGCCCGACAAATACCCGGCGGCGCGGCTTGAGGTGCTGGAGGCCGCCGGGCGCTTGAAAATCCCGTTCACCAGCGGCCTTCTGATCGGCATCGGCGAGACCCGCGCCGAACGGATCGAGGCCCTGCTAGCCTTGCGCGATCTGAACGACCGCCACGGCCATATCCAGGAACTGATCATCCAGAATTTCAAGCCGAAGGCGAATACGCGGATGGCCAGCCATCCCGAGCCGGACGCGGATGAGCTGATCTGGACCATCGCCATCGCGCGGCTGATGTTCGGCGAGGCGATGAATATCCAGGCCCCGCCAAACCTGTTGCCCGGCAATCCCGGCCGCATTCTGGACGCCGGCATCAACGATTGGGGCGGTGTCTCGCCGGTGACGCCGGATTTCGTCAACCCCGAGGCACCCTGGCCGCATCTGGACCAGCTTGCCCTTGATACCGCGAAGGCGGGCAAGGTGCTTGTCGAACGTCTGGCCGTCTATCCGCCTTATGTTCTGGATGCCGATACCTGGCAGGACAAGGCAAGCGCCGGGCTGGTCCGCGCCAACTCCGACGCCGAAGGCATGGCGCGCAGCGGTTCGTGGTATTCCGGCAAAACGCTGGACGGGAACCTGCCGCTTGCGGAATTCAAGGCTGGCCCCGGTGGCTGGCTGCACCGCCAACGCCCGCTGTCGCAAATCCTTGCCAGGGCCGAAAAAGGCGACTTGCTGAACAATGAAGACGTGTCCGCCCTGCTGACCGCCCGCGGCGGCGACGTGAAAACCATCTGCAAGGCGGCGGATGATTTCCGCAAGACCATTGCAGGCGACGTCATCACCTATGTCGTCAACCGCAACATCAACTACACCAATATCTGCAACTACCGCTGTACCTTCTGCGCGTTTTCCAAGGGCAAGACGCACGAGGACCTGCGCGGCAAGCCATATCTTCACGGGGCCAATGCCATTGTCGAAATGGCCTCAGAAGGCGTCAACAAGGGCGCGACCGAGGTTTGCCTGCAGGGCGGCATCCACCCCGATTACACCGGCGATACCTATCTGGGCCATTGCGGTGCCATCAAGCGGGCCTATCCCGATCTGCATATCCACGCCTTTTCACCACTGGAAATCTGGCACGGGGCGCAATCGAACAAGGTTTCGGTGCGCGAATTTCTGGAACAGTTGAAGGCGCTGGGGCTGGGCTCGTTGCCGGGGACCGCCGCCGAGATACTGGATGACGAGGTTCGCGCGGTGATCTGCCCGGACAAGCTTGATTCCGCGACATGGCTTCAGATCGTGAAAACCGCGCATGAGGTCGGCATTCCAACCACCGCGACCATCATGTTCGGGCATGTGGAAAAACCCCACCACATCGCCCGGCATCTGCTGAAGCTGCGCGATCTGCAGATCGAGACTGGTGGGTTCACCGAACTGGTGCCGCTGCCCTTCGTGCATATGGAATCGCCGATGGCGCTGAAAGGCCAGTCACGGCGCGGCCCGACCTTTCGCGAGGCTTTGCTGGTCCATGCCGCCGCGCGTATCGCGCTCTTCCCGCATTTCCGGAATATCCAGACCTCATGGACGAAAATGGGGGTTGAAGGCGCGCGTGAATGCCTGAATGCCGGGGCCAACGATCTTGGCGGCACCTTGATGAGCGAAAGCATTTCGCGCGCTGCCGGGGCCGAACATGGCCAGGAATTCACGCCGGACAACATTGTCCGCTTCGTCGAAAGCATGGGCCGGATCGCACAACAGCGCAACACGCTGTACGGACGGGTTGATGGGCACATTCTGGCGGCAGCGGCAGCGGAATAGCGCTGTCAGCACCGGCTATTGAGGGCTGGTCGCGTCCGGCAGCGCGATGCTTTTCAGAATGTCATCGGCGCCGATATCCGGCGACGGCGGATAAATCCGCGAGCGGTTGATAAGCTGCTTGCGGTCCTTCCCCTCAGCGCCGGTCAACTCGACCTCGCGGTCCCAGCCACGGGTAAAGACAGCGCCCCAGGGCCCAAGGTCCAGACAGGTGACGTAAACGTCCTGGCGATAGGGCCGCGTCGGCTGGCCAGCAAGGTCACGCATGGCGTTGCATCCGGCGTAGCGCCCCAGCACCAAGGCGTGCTGGCAGGTCATCTGCGCCGGATGCTGGCCGTCGGTCAGGGCATGAACGGTATCGCCCGCGGCAAAGACATTGGGCGCGGTGGCCACGCGAAGATCGGGATCGGAGCGCACACGGCCCAGATCATCCCGCTCGCCCCCCAAGGACCGCACAAGCGGGCTGGCTTCCAGCCCCACGGTCAGAACGACGGCATCGGCCGGTATGCGTTCGCCGCCCTCCAGCACCGCCCCGTCGCGGGCTATTTCCCGGATTCTCTGGCCGAATTTCGTCTTGATCCGGCTGGCGGCAAGCGCCTCGGCGATCAGGGTGGCAAGCGGTTCGCTCATGGCTCCGGTCGGATTGTCCTTGGCATCGACAAGCGTGATCCCCGCCCCTTCGCCAAGGCGGGTGCGCAGTTCCGTGGCCAGTTCCAGCCCGGTCAGGCCCGCCCCGACGACGACGATTTCCGCCCTGGCGCCAAGCCCGGCCAATCGCGCATCCAAGGTGCGCGACTCCGCGAATGTGTCGATCGAATGCGCATGTTCGGCAGCACCGGGAACCGGCAGGGCGCGCATCCGGCTGCCTGTGGCCAGAACCGCGCGATCAAAGTCCAGCCACCGCTTGCCGCCCAGGTTTACGCGCCCGGCGGCAGGGTCCAGCCCCTCGATCTCGGCCAGTTCAAAATTCACGCCCAGCCTGTTCAGCAAGGGGCGCAAGGGGACCTGCATCTCGTCCAGCGCGCCTTCATAAAGACGCGGGCGGATCGTCAGAGCGGGATCACGGCTGACCAGCGTGATCGAAACCTCCGCCGCCCATTTGCGCCGTTCATGTTCGGCACTCATCGCCGCCCAAAGACCGGCAAAGCCGCCACCCAGTATCACCAGCTTTTTCACTTGCCGACCTCCGGTCATGTTCATCTGACCTATCGTTGCCATTTGCGAAATCGGAATGGTAGTACTAATATTGTAAGTTCTACTTGCAGGATCGCAAACAACATGCTCGCATGGGAAGACTATCGCCTGGTGTTGCATATCGCCCGCGCCAGAACGCTGAAACGCGCCGCCGAGGCGCTGGGGGTGACGCTGTCGACCGTGTTCCGCCGGTTGCAGCGGATCGAAAACGATCTTCGCCACCCGCTGTTCGATCGCTCGCCGGATGGCTACCTGCCCACCGAGCTTGGCGTCGAACTGGTGCGCGCCGCCGAGAAGATGGAACACGAGGCAATCATCGGCAGCCGTGCTTTCGCCGGGCATGAACACGCGATCAAGGGGCCGCTGCGTATAACCTCGACTGAAAGCCTGGCCACCTACTTTCTGGCGCCACTGGTCCCGCATTTCTGCCGCCACTACCCGGATGTCACCATCTCGGTGGAATCCTCGAACCGGGTCCTGAGCCTTGAGGACCGCGAGGCCGATATCGCCATCCGCCCCCGCCGCCCGAAGGAGCCTCACCTGGTCGGACGCCGCATCGGCGTTATCGACTGGGGTATCTACTGCGCCGAAGGCCAGTTCGACCAATATCGCGGCATCCGGGCGCTGGCGGATATCGGCGATGCCGGGTTCCTGTCATGGGAGGCCAGCAAGTTCTCGGCCGGTTCGCGCGACTGGATCGAAACCCACCTGCCCAGTGTCCGGGTGCAGATCGCCACCAACAGCCTGTCCACCGGCGCGGAGCTTTGCGCTGGCAGCGACATGCTTGCGGCACTTCCCTGTTTCCTGGGCGATAGCTGGCCGGGGTTGGTCCCGGTGCTGCGCCCGATCCCCGACGTGCAGGGTGAAATCTGGATCGTCATCCACGAAGACCTGCGCCGAAACGCGCGCGTGCGCGCGTTTCTGGACTTCACCGCGAACCAGCCGCCGAATACCGGCTGGACCAAGGCCTGATGCCGGGGCCAGGCCGCCAATTCGCCTTGCATTAAAAATTGAATCAATCTCGAATCTGTGTCTAATTATTTCGGTATTGAATTCCCAAGGCGCGATTTCCTGTTCGTCTGTTCAGGTTCTTCTGTGGGTGCAGAAGGGAGACTTGCTTGACCGTGCTACGGAAAAAGGCAGTCGTCTTTGCCGCGTTGCTCGCGGGGTGGTCGCTTGCGGCCCATGGTACGGCCCAGGCCGAGATAATCGCCAGTCTCAAGTCCGGTTTCTGGGAAGGAGGAGTCGATGCCGACGCCTCGGGCAAGGTCAATCAATGCTTTCTCGCCGCGGAACAGGTCGACGAGCATTATTACGTCATCTTTCGATGGCAGGAAGACGGGCTTCACCTGACGCTTTATCGCGAAGACTGGGCGCTTGAACCCGGGCAAACCTTTCGTGCGCGCGTTCGCATCGACAGGAAACTTGACGTTGAAGTCCCCGGCTCCATCCTGAAGGCAAACCTGGTCGATTACGTACTCGGGCTGAACGCTGACGCCCGCAACGCCGTGATGGCCGGGTCCAGAATGATCGTGGAAGGGCCGGTCGGCGAGCGGAATTTCCGCCTGACCGGCACGCGCAAGGTGGTCGAAACGCTGATCGAATGTGCCGACCGGTTCATGGAACCGGAATCGGACGAGCCAGCGGACCCGACGCCAGAGGTCGCGCCGCAGGCTGAAACCCGGAATGACGATAGCCGCAGCAAGGATGCGGATTCGCCGGAAGTCGCTGAACAGGACGGAATGAATACCCTCGAAGGGGGTCAGCAGGCCTTCGATGCCGGGCAGTACGACCTTGCGCAGGCGCGCTGGTCTGCGGCCCTCGCCGGCGGAGACCTTCGCGCGGCAATATCGCTGGGCCAGGCGTATCAATCCGGTAGGTATTTCGATAAGGACGAGGCGCTGGCTGCGCAGCTTTTCAGACAGGCGGCGGATGGTGGCCTGGCCGAAGGGCATTACTGGTATGGCCGCGCACTGGAGTCCGGGGCCGGGCTTGCCGTCGATCCGGGCGGTGCCTGGGCGCAGATTGCCAAGGCGGCCGAGGGCGGGTACGTGCCTGCGCAGACCCGTATCGGCCATTTTCTGGAACATGGGGTCGGGCGGGCGGCGGACCCGATCGCCGCCACGGAATGGTACGCCGCTGCCGCCGAGAATGGCGATCCCGAGGCACAGTACCGGTTTGGGCTGGCGTTTCTGAACGGCCAGGGCATCGGGCAGGATGACGCATCCGCGCTCTACTGGTTCGACCGCGCGGCGTTGCAGGGTCATGAACACGCACAATACGAACTGGCGCAACTTGTCGTCCGCAGCGGCGCTGCGCCCGATCTGGAAGAAGCCTATCTGTGGTTTCGGCTGGCGGCAAACAGGGGCGTTTCGGCGGCAGAGGCGCGACTGTTGGACCTGAGGAAATCGGTCCGCCGTTCAAAAACGCTGGCGCTTGACCTCAAGGCCAAAAAATGGACGCCCGATCTTGAAACACAGGAGGTTCGGGTTGCCTCACCTTTGTTGCGTGCGGGGCCGATCTGGCAGGTGACGATGTCGAATACCATGCCAGGCGATCCGGCAGCGGATGCGGAATGCCCGGGCGGGTTTGACGAACGCATGTCATTCAGGGTGCCATCGGGCGGCGGACCCGTCAGCGATTTCAGCTACACGTTCAAGATGGATACACGGTTTTTCGGTGCGGGTTCCGATGCCTGCATCCATATCCGGCGCCACGGAGAACTGGTGGCGGGAGAGTACAGGAACGGGGTTCTTTCGCTTCAGGTCAGGGACTTCTCCGAAGGCTCGGATCAACCGGCAATCGTCGGTTACGAAGGACCATTGGGCAGCGACGGCACAGGTGAACTCTACAATACCGAACCACCGTTCTCCGGCCTGCGGATCAACGCCGAGGAGGTTCAATGAAATATCTCCGCATTGCGATCATGCTGCTGTTCTGGGCAATCTTCGCCACCGCGTCACTGGCCGAGGGCGAACATCTTCTGGTGCGGCAGGTACTGGAAAAATTCGTCAAGGAAACCGGGCTTCAGATTGTCGGCGTCGGGTCCTGGGTGACCGGTGAAAACTACAAGCCCGGTGTGTCGGATCACGACTTGCGGCTGGTCCTGCCGGAAGGAACGTCACCCGAAAAGGCGCGGCAAATCTGGGTCGAGGCGCGCGAAAAACTCAAGACTTCGATGGTTGATGCGTTCAGGAACCTGCCGGACAAGACATTCAAGACCAGCGATATCCTGGCCAAGACGAACTTCTACCCACCGGATCAGATGATGGGCGGCGTTGTGGATATGAACAAGGCCTGGGAAACCTTCAAATCTGTCGATGCCTTTCCAAATCTCGCGGCCCAGCCCGACAAGGCGAAGATCGAAGCAGCAGAAGGCCTCTATGGGGCCGGGGCGAAGTCTTGGCGGCAAAGCTACGAGCTGGAAAAGGGCATCTGGCTCTATCCCGATCAGGCCGGAGGGGTCGCCACGGGGTCGGCCAAGACCGTGCACATCGCCGAAGGAATTGAGCGGCATTCAGCGTCGGGACTGGCGAATACCGGTCAGCAATGGATCGAGCACGCCTGGGACGAGCTTCGCCACGACAAGAACGGCAAGACCCTTGGCAAGTACCTTGAACGAATGACCGGCGATCTTGAGAAATCCATGAACCTCAGCGGAATGGCGAACAAACCCGGCTGGTTCAACGAGGCCGCCGAACTGGGCAGGCATCTGCAAAAGCACCCGGAAGATTTCCTGAAATACGAAAGCAAGCTGAGCGCGCTTCTCCAGCAGGGATACAAGGAAGCCGCCATTGCAACGCAATACGCGGCGGCCGGGCCTGTCAAACGCGCCTATCTGGATGCGATCCAGCGTAGCTGCGCGGCAGGCAGCGCCGGGTGCATGATCGAAGACATCATGGAATTTGGCAAGAAGTTCGGTCAGAACCTCAACATGTCGCATGCCATGCAACTGGCGATGGTCGCGATGGACCTGGCGACGGTAGGCTCGACCAAGACGGAGGCCGAGCGGGCCGAAGCGATCTACAGCGCCATCGGTTTTTCGGTAAATCTGCCGGTCGGATTTGGCACCATCCTGGCAGAATACGGGCGCGACAAGGCCGAGGCATTCGGCGTGTCGCTGGTGTCGCAGTTTCAGGACGTTTGGGACATGATGGATGGCGTCTATTCCTCGACCGGAAGGTCCGGGACGGGCGAATATTCCTGGCCGATCGACCGCCTGTTGCGGGACGTTCACACCGAAGAACAACTGAAGGCTGTCGTGCGTAAGGCATCGTTCCACGCATCCGAGCGCGGCTTCGGACAGGAACGGACCGGTGCACTGGACCGCAGGCTTGCCGACAAGCTTTTTGACAAGGCCTGGCCGGTGGTCCTTGCCGAATGGACGCGCCAGCGCACCATGATCGCCAATGCGCTGGATGAAGCGATGTTCAAACTCGCCGCCAAACCGATCACCCTCAGCTACAGCCCGAACCCGGCCTATATTGATCCGATTGGCGGCTCCGGCGCGACCGGGCAAAAATGGGCACCGCTGGATGTCGAGGTCAGCTATGGCGACAAGGACAAGCGGCTGGAAGCCGCGCTCGACTCCGTCCGCACCCTGATGGGCTTCATCGGCGAGACCAATGCCGGGGTCGCCACAGCCTCGATCCTGTGGGATGGCAAGGCCAGTTCCTCAACCATGATCCCCCGCAAATACACCTATGCCAAGCCCGGCGACTATCCCGTCAATGCCGTGCTGCGTATCATGTCGACTGCCATAACCCACAGCGACGACACGCTTTTCGATCGCAGCGTCGATATCCCGGTCAGTATCCTGGTTCGGGTCATCCCGCCGGAAAAGAACCTGACCGATACGCGCACCGCATCTTTCGAGCGCATTGAACCACCGGTGACAAACGGCCGCGGTTGCGTAGATTTCAGCACCAGCCACATGAAGTTCACGTTTCCCGTGCATGGTGGCGAAATCACGGATTTCGATTACTTCCTTGAATACCGCGCCTGCGCCGATGTTCAAATGGATGGTGGAGGGGGCTTCGGGATAACGATCTACGGAAAGTATGTCGGTACGAACGGGAAAGGCACCTTCGACGGCAAGGATGGCGGGAAGTTCCGTCTTACCTACAGCTTGGCCAGTACACTCAAAACCGGTTTTGGTGACGGCCCGACGACCAAGACCAGGACCGAGGCGCTGGACGTTCAGATCTGGGCAAGCGGCAAGGCGGAGGCCCGGGACCCCGAAGAACCGGATGATCCGATTACGGTGCTGACGTTCGAACCGTTTTGACCATCGCCGGTTGCTTTGGCCCGGCTGTGGGTGGCGGATCGTCCTGCCGACAAGCCGAGGCGTATTGGTGGCCAAATGATTGTGCCATAGGGCGGTAAAGTTCAGCGTCTGTCGGCTTGGCATACATTTGGAAGCCGGTGTATGTCGCACCTCAACTGAGCCTGTTCCAGCGCGAGCCCCTGTTTTCTCTGGACTTTCGCAGTCAAATTCCGAACGCAAAAAGCCACCCAACGGCGGCGCGTAAGTCGCTGATACAATGCGGTGATTTTGGTTGCGGGGGTAGGATTTGAACCTACGACCTTCAGGTTATGAGGCATCCCGAGAGGTTCAAAATAGGTTCGTGAAATCAGTCTCTTAGAGGATTTTCAGGCTCGCGACGTCATCCACGTGTCGCACGGAGCAGACGTAAACGCTTGGGAATCCCGCGCAATCGTTCCACTTGGACGTTCTACGTCGATGGCCACAACACGGTGCCGATCCACTGCCAGGGAACCTGCGCAAGAAACTGGAACCCGTGCACAAGCCCGAATACTACCGGCACCAGCACCTCGGTCTTGTGAAACGGCTTGTGCTTCTTTCCATCGCCGTCGACGTCGAGAATGTCCCACTCGTCCTTAAATGGGCTGACTGGCAAGTGCTCTTCGAGCGCGGTGATCACCTCGAACTTCGCGGCATTCAACGACTTGTAGCTCACCACCGCCCTGACCCACAGAAAGCAGATGGCGATCCCGGCCGCCGAAACGGCGAGAGTGCCCACATGCCCGAACTGCGACTGCGACAGGTAGGCAGCGCCTCCGATGATCGCCGTGTTCACGGTGAGATAGAAGGAATTTGCGGATTGGCGCCGTTGGCTCACACGGTCGGCCATCTCCACGAGCATCTTGTAGATCTCGAGGACGTCTTGGTCTGCTGGCTGTTTCTCGCCTGGCGACACACTTATCTCCCGTTTCCGAGCCGCCAGACGGCATTGATGATCGACTGCTTGTTCCAACCAACAGATTCACTGGCCGCACTCGCCACGACCGAGGACGCACGTTTCTGCGCCCACGGGTCAACTGCAACGATCGGCTTGCCGTAGAGCTTCGCTCCGTCGATCTCTTTCCTGATCCATTTGCTATGGTTGGCATACATGCCGGTGGGGATTACCAGAACGTGGCTGTTGGCAATCCGTTCGTAGATTGCCTGTTGGAGCGTAGCGTCGTTCGGCGCGAAGTGAATCGGATTGTCCCGCGGCACCGAGGTGTTGAAGAAGCGTATGGGCTGATCATTGACAGACCATGCCTGTTCGAAAATCCATTCAGCGAGCCGCTCGTAGTGGCCAGAATAAGACCACGAATGACTGATAAAGACGTTCATGCCCGTTCCACCTGTTTCGGGTCATCCTAGCAGCTTGGCCTCGACCTCGGCCATGGCGTTCTGGTGGTCGGGCGATGGGAACAGGTGGCCGTAGCGCTCCATGGTCATCTGGATCGAGGAATGGCCCGCGAAGGTCATCACCTCCTTGATCGAGAAGCCCTGCTCGATCCAGAGAGACACCGCGAAATGGCGCAGGTCGTGCCAGCGCAGCTTCACGCCGACGTCCTCCTGCAGCTTCCGGAACCGGGACTGCGTGTTGGTGTGCTGGAGGACGCCGCCGCGCGGGGCGGGGAAGACCAGCCCGAGATCGCTCTTCGGGCAGCGCAGTTTCCAGCGGCGCAGGGCGTTCAGCACCATCGGCCCGGCGGGGATGTCGCGATAGCCCGCGCGCGATTTCGGCTCGCCCATCTGGTTGTAGGCGTCGGCGCGCTGGCGCACGTAGACGAATCCCTTCTCGAAATCCACGTCCTGCCAGCGCAGGCCCCGCAGTTCCGAGGCGCGCAGGCCGGTCAGGGCCGAGACGATCAGGTGCGGTTTGAAGTCGTCATCGGCCGCCTCGATCAGCGCGCGGATCGTCTCCTTCGACGGCACCGGCGCCTTGTACTCGATCCGGCTCGACTTGATCACCCGCACGCCCTGTGCGGCGTTGGTGAAGAGCTGGCCGTTGTCGATGGCGTGGTCCAGCAGCAGCTTCAGCACCGAGAGCGCGCGGCGGGTCAGATGCTCGGACCGGCCGTTCAGCAGCAGTCGGTCCCGGAACTCGTTCACATGGCGGCGGGTCAGCTGGACGATCAGCTTGTCCCCGATCCCGACCTCGGGAACCGTGATGTGCAACCGAACATAGTCGCTGTAGCCGCGGAGCGTGGATCGCTCCATCCGCCGCCCCGTCTTGCACCGGACCTCGCAATGGTCGAGCCACGCCTTCGCGGCGTCGGCCACGGTGATGCTCTCGCTGTCGGCCAGATAGGTGTTGTTGGCGACGAGCGAGCGGACCTTCACGAGATAGACGTCGGCGTCCTTCCGGCGTGGGAACAGCTTCGAGCGGCGCTTGCCGGCCTGGTCGGTGAAATCCAGCTGCCAGCGCACCAGGCCCGAGGGCAGTGTTCGCTTCCGGATCGTCGCCATCCGATTTTCCTCATTCCCGACAATGCGTTGAGCATCGTCAGCCTTCCGCATTGCCATCCTTCTTCCGGCATAGCGAGGCGAAACCGACCGCCTCGGAAGCCAGTAATGGATTTTTAGTCCGAAACCCTCTTGTGCGCCAGAGGTTTTGAACCTAAAGTCCGAAACAAGCTCAGGAGACCCCGCCGCGATGGCAAAGCTCAGCGACCTCATCCCCACCCTCGCGCAGGTGCTGCCGATGCCCGAGCAGACGGTGTCGGTGATCGCGCGCGCGCTGCGGAAGGAGCGGCTGATCTCCACCGGCGGGCGCGGGCCCGGCGCGGCCGACATGACGCCCGAGGACTGCGCCCGGCTGCTGCTCGCGATAATGGCGGCCGATCAGGTGAAGGACGCGGTCGAGGCGTCGCAGCGGTTCTGGGAGTTCCCCGTCGAGGGCCTGCACAGCCAGGACACGATGCCCGATGACGAGCAGGACGCGTGGCTGCCGCTGCCCGAGGCCATGCGGGCGCTGACGCAGGTTCGGACTTTCGGGGAGATGCTGGCCGGGCTGATCGCGGCGGCGCGGGACGGTGCGCTCGACGCGGCGCTCGGCGGCGTGATGCTCCCCTTCATGAAGATCGAGGTCGAGCGGCGGTTCCACACCGCGTCCATCTCCCTCGCCGGGTCCAGCGACGGGCTGCTGCCCGACCGGACCGTGATGATCGCGAGCTTCGCGCCTCCGAAGGCGCAGCTGCGCAAGCTGATGGAGGCATCCGGATTTCACGAGGGCGGTGATGCGATGGTCACGTTCGCCGTCAGTCAGAGAACGATCATCGCGCTCGGCGCGCTGATCCGCACCTAGGAGGACAGGACATGCAGGAGCATTTGCGGGCTGGACCCGCCACAGGAGAGGTTTGCCCGACGCTGGCCGAGGATTTGCTGCGGGGCGCGGACGCCATCGCGCTCTTCGTCTTCGGCGACGCGAAGGAGCGGCGGAAGGTCTACTACTACGCCAGCGAGGCCAAGGTGCGGATGCCCACGTTCCGCATGGGCAACGTGATCTGCGCGCGGAAATCGAAGCTGATTGGCTGGATCGAGCAGCAGGAGGCTGCGCGATGAGCGACTTCCGCGTCCCGCTTTCGACCGACGATCACGTCGTCATCGGCAATCGCCTTCGGGAGTGCCGCGACGCGCTGATGCACGTCATGACCTCGGCGGTGCCCGGCACCCTGACCTATCAGGAGGCCGACCGGTCCCTCGCCGCGCTCGACAGGCTCCGCGCCGAGCTCGAGCACGATCTGCGAGCCACCACGGCTTACGAGCGCGACCCGCGGCATCTCGCCGGCAAGGTCTACTACGGCTTCGTCCGGTTCGTCGGCAGCGGCGACGGGCCGGAGGAGCACTGGAACGACGACTTCGCCGCTTGGGTCCTGGACGGGGAGTGAGCCATGGAGGACGACATCCGTACGACCGAAGACATGGCCCAAGCCGAGGCGTCGGCGGATGCGTCCACTGGGGCGCCCGCCGTCGAGCTTGAGGATCCGACCGAACTGCGCCTGCAGCTGCACCGCCACGGCTATCGCCCGGTGCCGGTGCTGGGCGCGCATGTCGCGATGAAGGCCGCGGGCAAGCGGCCGATGATGAAGGGGTGGGAGACCGTCTGCGGCAGCGCCGATGAAGCCGAGATCGCTCGCTGGACCAAGGCGCAGCGCAACTGCACCAACACCGGCCTGCTCTGCGGGACGCTGGTCGGCATCGACATCGACGTGCTCGACCATCAGCATGCCCACCGGGTGACCTGCATCGCGACCGAGATGCTCGGCATGACGCCCGCCTGCCGGATCGGGCGCGCGCCGAAGATCCTGCTGATCTTCCGGACGGACGAGCCCTTCGACAAGATCCAGACGTCCGAGTTCCACATGCTCGACGGCACGGTCGCGCGCGTCGAGATTCTGGCGACGGGGCAGCAGTTCGTCGCGTTCGGCATCCACCCCGACACGAAGGCGCCCTACTACTGGCCCGAGTGCTCGCCGCTCGACGTGCCGCTGCACGCGCTGCCGCCGGTCACGAAGGACCGGTGCGCGGCGTTCATCGCGGCGGCCGAAAAGTATCTGCGCAAGGTCGGCGGCTACAGCACAGCCGACCGCCGCGAGATCGAGCGCGAGGGCCGCAAGGCCGCTGGGTGTTAATTGCCACTGAGAATTGACCCGGCAGCGGCCAAAATTGCCACTGAGAACTGACCCATGTGCAACCTTGCCCCGGCTTGAACCAGCTGGGGGCATATGGAGTGATCGACATGGGATTTTTGAAGGTTATCAGGAC
>JAIOJF010000006.1 GCA_019911965.1 Paracoccaceae bacterium
GCAGCCGAGCCTCCTGCGGCCAATCCGGCGCAGCCCGCAGCCCCTGCCCCGCGCGTTAGCCCTGACCGTCCGCCCGCCGCCCGGCCCGCCGGCGATGGCGAACGGCTGGATGAGCTTTACGCCCGGCTGGCGGCCCTGCGCAACCGGCTCCGGAACGAGGTTTCCGCCAGTTGACCCGCCCGGCGTTTCCCGCTTGCCCCGCCACCCAAATCCCGTATAAAGCCCAAGCGTCGGGCTATAGCGCAGTTTGGTAGCGCGTTCGTCTGGGGGACGAGAGGTCGCAGGTTCGAATCCTGCTAGCCCGACCAGCAGGCCGGTTCCCGCCCGGACCCGGCAGCCGGGAGACCCAGCGCGATGACATCACCCAGAACCGGCGTTCTTCCCGCTGAAACCATCCGCAAGATGCTCGATACCGGCCAGATCATCGCGTCGTCGCCGGACCCGGCAGGGCAGATCCAGCCCGCCAGCCTCGATCTGCGTCTTGGCGATACCGCCTACCGGGTGCGCGCCTCGTTCCTGACCGGGCGCAACCGCGACGTGGCCGAGCGGCTGGACGATTTCCGGATGCACAAGGTTGATCTGCGCCCCGGCGCGGTGCTGGAAAAGAACTGCGTCTATGTCGTGCCCTTGCAGGAATCGCTGGCGCTGCCATCGGGCATCAGCGCGGTTGCCAATGCCAAAAGCTCGACCGGGCGGCTGGATATCCTGACCCGGCTGATCACCGACCGGGGCGTCGAGTTCGACCGGATCGAGGCGGGTTATACCGGCCCGCTTTACGCCGAAATATGCCCGCGCTCGTTCTCGGTGCTGGTGCGCCCCGGCATGCGGCTGAACCAGATCCGGTTCCGCAACGGCCAGTCGGTGCTGGACGACGCCGCGCTGAAGGCGCTGCACAAGGCGGAAACGCTGGTCTCGGGCGAGGCGCACATTGACGGTGGCCTTGGCTTTTCCGTCGATCTGAAACCGGCCGACGGTACGCTGGCCGGATACCGCGCCAAGCCCCATGCCGGGGTGATCGATCTTGATCTGATCGCCCATTACCCGGTGCGCGATTTCTGGGAGGAGGTGCATTCCGATACCGGCAGCATCATCCTCGACCCCGATGCCTTCTACATCCTTGTCAGCCGGGAAGCGGTGCATATCCCGCCCGCCTATGCCGCCGAAATGGCCCCTTACCTTGCGATGGTCGGCGAGTTCCGGGTGCATTATGCCGGGTTTTTCGATCCCGGCTTCGGCCATGCCGCCGCTGGCGGGCATGGCTCGCGCGGGGTGCTGGAGGTGCGCTGCCACGAAGCCCCCTTCGCGCTGGAGCACGGGCAGATCGTCGGGCGGCTTGTCTATGAGCGGATGGCGGAAATTCCGAAGGTGCTCTATGGCGCGGCGATGGGCTCGAACTATCAGGGCCAGGGGCTGAAACTCGGCAAGCATTTCAAGGCACCGGGCTGAGCCTTTTTCGCCGGGTCAACCTTGTTCCGAAAATGCTCAATCCGGCATTGGCGTGAATTCACGCCGCATCCCATTCGCAAGGCAGCGTCGTCAGCCCGCGAAAGGCCCAGCCGACCGGTTGCGGCACCGGCCCCGGTGCCAGCCGCAGCCCCGGCAGGCGCGCGAAGGCACTGGGCAGGGCGACCTGGCTGATCAGCGCGCGGCTGGCCCAGGCCCCGGCACAAAAATGCGGACCTGCGCCAAAGGCGATGGAGGGGCCGGTATCGCGGTCCAGATCGAAACGGTCAGGATCGGTGAAGACATCCTCGTCGCGATTGGCCGAGCCGAACATGAAGAACACCCGGTCGTCGGGTTGGAACGTCACGCCTTCATAAGTATAGGCCTCGGCCACCCGGCGCGGCGACATGCCGATGGGCGAGGTCCAGCGGGCATATTCCTCGAATGCCTGATCCCAGCCGACCGCGCCCGACAGCACCTTTGCCTTCTCGGCTTGATGCGTCAGCAAGGCCCAGATCGTGCCGGCAATGGCATCGCGCGGCTCGTTCTGGCCGCCGGAAATCGCCAGCTTGATATTGGCGCGGGTCTGGGCATCGCTGAGACCGGCCTGCATCTGCACCGACAATAGTGACTTGTTCGGGGCCTTCTCCACCACCGGGATCATCGCGTCGATATGGGCGTCGATCGAAGCAGTGCAATCATGGCACCGCGCCTCGACTTCCCTGTCGCCGGTATAGTTTGAGATGCCGTCGATCATGCCCTGGCTGACCCGGTCCACCTCGCGCCAGTCCATGTTGGCAAGGCCAGTGATCACCTTCAACGCCTCGGCTGATACTTCGGAGGCAAATTCGCGCACCAGATCGCCCTGACCCTTTGGTGCCAGCCGGTCCAGCACGCGGTCGGTCGCGGCGGCGAAATCCGCCAGCCAGACATCGCGCACCGTGCGCGGCGACACGGTGGGAAAGATCGCCTTGCGCTCGGCCTGGTGCGCGGCACCGTCCTTTCGCATCAGGTTGTAGCCCATCAACTCGGTCATCAATCCGCCGGGCTGTTCGGAGGAAAAGACCGCGATGTTCTTTTCATTGATGAAAATCGCATCGCGCTTGGTGAACAGCGTGGCACCCAGTTCCGGGACATGGGCAATCGGTGCTTCGGCGCGCAGGCGTTTCAGCACCGGATAGGGATCGCGGTGGAAAGCGGCGACGTCGATGGAAATCTGCGGGGCGTCCGACATGGCGCAACGCTACCCAAATGTGTCCCTGCGGGACAAGGCTTTTTAGCCACGCGCATGGCGCGCGGCGGTTTTTGAGTATTTGGACCAAAAAGAAGCCGGCAGGAAATCTGCGGTCAGGGTGGATTATGGGCTACACATCGCCGCCAAGCTCGGTCAACCTGTGGCAAATGTCCCGAGCCGGTCCGATGCGCCTGATCATATCGCTTGCCGCCCTGTTTTTGTCCACAATCCTGTTGCAGCTTTCCAGCGGCGGCGTGGCCCCGCTGGACGCGCTGTCGGGCATTCAGGGCGGGTTTACCACCACCGAGGTCGGCATCCTGGGGTCGTCGCATTTCCTGGGGTTCTTCGTCGGCTGCTGGTGGGCACCGCGGCTGATGGGCGATGTCGGCCATTCGCGGGCCTTCGCGGTGTTCACCGCGCTGGGGGCGATCGGCATCCTGGCGCATATGATGTGGGTCGATCCCAATGCCTGGGCGGTGATGCGGGCGATGACAGGGCTGTGCGTGGCCGGTTGTTACACGGTGATCGAGGCATGGATGAATGCGCGGCTGACCAAATCCAACCGGGGCCGGGTGATGGGGGCCTACCGGATTGTCGATCTCGGCGGCTCATTGGCGGCGCAGATGATGATTTCGGTGCTGGAGCCGGCGGCCTATCTTTCCTACAATCTGCTGGCGATCCTGTGCTGTGCCTCGATCCTGCCCTTGGCGTTGACGCGATCCAGCCCGCCGGAAACCTCGGCCGCGCCGCGCCTGCGCCCGATGCTGGCGGTCCGCCTGTCGCCCCTGGCGGCGGCGGGGGTGATCACGTCTGGGCTGACGTCATCTTCATTTCGCATGGTCGGGCCGGTTTACGGGCTGGAGGTTGGCCTGAGCGCCGATCAGATCGCGCTGTTCCTGTCCAGTTTCATCCTTGGCGGCGCGGCGGCGCAATTCCCGGTGGGCTGGCTGGCGGATAAATACGACCGGCGCTGGGTGCTGATCTGGCTGTCGATCGGGGCCATCCTGACCTCGGTCGGGTCGGTCACGCTGGGCACCGGATCGCCGGGGGCGGTATTTGCCGCGGCCTTCCTGTTCGGCATCTGCACCATTCCGATCTTTTCGGTATCCACCGCGCATGGCAACGATTTCGCGCAGATCGAGGAGATGGTGGAACTGAGTGCCGCTTTCATGTTCCTTTACGCCATTGGCGCGATTGCCAGCCCGCTGATCTCGGCGGCGCTGATCCAGGCCTATGGCCCGGCCTCTCTGTTCCTGTTCATTGCGGGTGCACATGTGATCCTGTCGGGGTTCAGCCTGTTCCGGATGCGCCGCCGCCCGACTTTGGCGGAGCGGACGGATTACGAATATACCCCCCGGACCACCTTCATCCTTGGCCGCCTGATGAAGCGGCGGCGCGACGAATAGGCGGCCACCGCCGCCCGGGGCCGGAGAAACCACTGGCCCTTCGCGCGCCCCTGCGGTATTCGGCAGGGCACCAAATGACAGGCTTCGACATGGCACGCATCCTCATCACCTCGGCCCTGCCCTATATCAACGGCATCAAGCATCTGGGCAATCTGGTCGGCTCGCAATTGCCGGCGGATGCCTATGCGCGGTTCATGCGCCAGACCGGCAACGAGGTGATGTTCATCTGCGCCACCGACGAGCACGGCACACCCGCCGAACTGGCCGCCGCCAAGACCGGCGAGGCGGTGGCGGATTACTGTGCGCGCCTGCATGGCGTGCAGGCTGAACTGGCCAAGGGGTTTCGCCTGTCATTCGATCATTACGGGCGTTCGTCGTCCGCCCGCAACCATCGCATGACGCAGCATCTGGCCGGCAGGCTGGCGGAAAACGGGCTGATTTCCGAAGTGTCGGAAAAGCAGGTCTATTCCCATGCCGATGGCCGCTTTCTGCCGGACCGCTATATCGAAGGCACCTGCCCGAATTGCGGCTATACCCGTGCGCGCGGCGATCAATGCGAGGAATGCACCAAGCAGTTGGACCCGACCGACCTGATCGAGCCGCGCTCGGCGATTTCCGGTTCGACCGATCTTGAGGTGCGCGAGACCAAGCATCTATATCTGCGTCAGTCCGCACTGAAGGACCGGATCGACCAATGGATCGACAGCCAGCAGGGCTGGCCGATCCTGACGACCTCCATTGCCAAGAAATGGCTGCATGACGGCGACGGATTGCAGGACCGGGGCATCACCCGCGATCTGGACTGGGGCGTGCCGGTGCGCAAGGGCGATCAGCCCTGGCCGGGGATGGAAGGCAAGGTGTTCTATGTCTGGTTCGACGCGCCGATCGAATATATCAGCGCCACCGCCGAATGGGCCGATGCCAACGGGCTGGACGATGCCGCGTGGGAGCGCTGGTGGCGCACCGACAAGGGGGCCGACGATGTGCGCTACGTGCAGTTCATGGGCAAGGACAATGTGCCGTTCCACACGCTCAGTTTCCCCGCCACCATCATGGGGTCGGGCGAGCCGTGGAAGCTGGTCGACTACATCAAGTCGTTCAATTACCTGAATTACGATGGCGGCCAGTTTTCCACCAGCCAGGGGCGCGGCGTGTTCATGGACCAGGCGCTGGACATCCTGCCGTCGGATTACTGGCGCTGGTGGCTGTTGAGCCATGTGCCGGAAAACTCGGACAGTGAATTCACCTGGGAGAATTTCCAGGCCAGCGTCAACAAGGACCTGGCCGATGTGCTGGGCAATTTCGCCTCGCGCGTGACCAAGTTCTGCCGCTCGAAATTCGGCGAGGTGGTGCCGGAGGGCGGCGCATATGGCCCGGCGGAACAGGCCGTCATGGCCGAGATCGCAACCAGGCTGGCGGCCTACGAAACCCATATGGCAGAGATCGAGATTCGCAAGGCAACGGCGGAGTTGCGGGCGATCTGGGTGGCCGGCAATGAATACCTGCAATCCGCCGCGCCCTGGGCGGTGTTCAAGGAAGACCCCGAGCGCGCAGCCGCCATCGTGCGCTTCGCGCTGAACCTGATCCGGCTTTACGCCATCCTGTCGCGTCCGTTCATCCCCGACGCCGCCGATGCGATGGCATTGGCAATGAACGTTGCCGACGAAAGCTGGCCGCATGATCTGGACGATGCGTTGACGGCGCTGCCGGGCGGGCATGGCTTCAGCGTGCCGGAGAACCTGTTCGACAAGATCACCGACGAGGCGCGCGACGAGATGGCAGCGCGGTTTGCCGGCAAGGCCTAGGCAATCGCGCGTTGTTGATTTGACCGCCGGGCGGTTGCGCCTAAGCTTGTGCCATGAAAACCCTGCTGTTGCCACTGGCCCTGCTGGCCATGCCCGCCTTAGCCGATTGCCCGGCGCTGCCTGACCGGACCGCCGAAAAGGCAGAGCTGATGGCGGCGATGCGTGATGCCGGAAACGAAGGCGAGGCGCGGCAACGTACCGATGCGCTCTGGCAATTCTGGGCAACCGCACCGGATGCGGCGGCCCAGGAGATGCTGGATTACGGCATGCGACGGCGGGCGGAATACGATTTTGAAGGCGCGACCGAATCGTTCGACCGCCTGATCGCCTATTGCCCGGATTATGCCGAGGGTTACAACCAGCGCGCCTTCATCCATTTCCTGCGCGAGGATTTCCCCGCCGCCCTGGAAGACCTTGAGAAGACGCTGGAAATATCGCCGGACCACATCGCGGCGCTGGCCGGTCTGGCGCTTACTCTGGATCGGCTGGGGCGTTTCAAAGCATCGCAGGGGGCGCTGCGCGAGGCGTTGAAACTGAACCCCTGGCTGCCGGAACGCGCGATGCTGAAAAAGCCGGGCACCGATCTGTAGCGCCCGGCTTGAGGGTAGATGCGGCGATTACTGGCTGGCCGCCGGAGGTGCCGAGAAGGTGGCGACATAGGCGATGACATCCGCGCGCTCTTCGTCCTTTTTCACCTTCAGGGTCATCTTCGACTTGGCACCCTTGTCATCCAGATAGTCCCGCAGGAATTTCTTGGGATCCTCGATGAAGGCGGACATGTTGTCGGCATCCCAGACCAGGCCGGCCGCGCCGGCGGCGACCAGATCGTCAGAATAGCTGAAATCCGGCACAGTGCCGGCGACCCGGCCCATCACGTCATTCAGCATCGGCCCGGTGCCGTTTTCCGCACCTTCGCCGATCTTGTGGCAGGCCTTGCACTTCTTGAAGACGTTCTCGCCTTCTTCGGCATTGCCGACTTCATCGGCAAACGCCATCGGTGCCATCAGGGTCGTGGCCGCGATCAGGGCCAGGCTCTTAATTCCGAAACGCATGAGGGTTCCTTTCGATTCGTGCGTAAATCCGTGTTTGTCCCGTGCGCCTGACTGCTCCGGGTAACCGGCGGGGCGAGGCGCAGCATATCCCTAACACATACCGCCGGGGAATGTGGAGCGGTTTTGACAGGCCCGAGTACAAGCGTCGCAGCACCGCCACGGTAAGTGTCGCCAAACCCTGCCTTTTACTTCACGCGGCTAGGTATTATGGTCTCGCCAGCCCGGATATCCTGTCCCCGGGAGCCCGTGCGGGCGTGATGGAATGGTAGACATACCAGACTTAAAATCTGTTGGGCCCTGTGCCCGTGTGGGTTCGACTCCCACCGCCCGCACCACTCCGGCCCCGCCTGGTTGCCGGGCAATGGCGGGTATTTTAGGTAAACGGCGCTTTCGCAGGCACGCGATATCGGGCTATGCTGCGCGGGCAGGATTTGCACCGGCCTTGGGGGAACGCGCATCTTGATCCGGAAAACGAAACTGGGGCGGTATTACACGTTCTTCCTGGTGATGTTTCTGGCGGCATTGTCGCTGGTGGGCATGGTCTGGTTGCCCTGGCTGGTGGTGCCGTTCATCCTGTTCGCTGCTTTGGCGCTGGTCGGCGTCTACGACGTGGTGCAATCGCATCACGCCATTCTCAGGAACTATCCGATCACCGGTCATATGCGGTTCCTGTTTGAAGGTATCCGCCCGGAAATCCGGCAATACCTGATCGAAAGCGACAAGGACGAGGAACCGTTTTCCCGCGACGCCCGCTCGACCGTCTATCAGCGCGCCAAGGGGGTTGAGGATAAACGCCCCTTCGGCACGCGTGAACGGGTCTACGATGCCGGGTACCAATGGCTGACGCATTCGATCCAGCCGGTTCATATCGACAATTGGGATTGCCGCATTGATATCGGCGGACCGGCATGCCGCCAACCCTACAGCGCCTCGATCTACAATATCTCGGCGATGAGCTTCGGCGCGCTGTCGGCAAATGCCATCCTCGCGCTGAACAAGGGCGCGAAGCTGGGCGGCTTCGCCCACGACACCGGCGAGGGCGGCATCAGCCGCTATCACCGCCAGGGCGGTGGCGACCTGATCTATGAAATCGGCTCGGGCTATTTCGGATGCCGAACGCCGGATGGCCGGTTCGATCCCGACAAATTCGCCGAGCAGGCCGCCGATCCGCAGGTGAAGATGATCGAACTGAAACTCAGCCAGGGGGCAAAACCGGGCCACGGTGGGCTCTTGCCGGGCAGCAAGGTCAGCCCGGAAATCGCCGAGGCGCGTGGCGTGCCGGTCGGTCAGGATTGTGTTTCACCCGCCGCGCATTCCGCCTTTTCCACCCCGCTCGAACTGATGGAATTCATTGGCCGGATGCGCGAATTGTCCGGTGGCAAGCCGGTCGGGTTCAAGCTTTGTATCGGCCATCGCCGCGAATTCATGTGCGTCGCCCGGGCCATGCTGGAAACCGGGATCGTGCCGGATTTCATCGTGATCGACGGCAAGGAAGGCGGCACCGGCGCGGCACCGCTGGAATTTGCCAATCACATGGGGATGCCGCTGGTCGAGGGGCTGACCTTTGCCCACAACACGTTGCGCGGCATCGGCCTGCGCGATCAGATCAAGATCGGGGCTGCAGGCAAGCTGATCTCGGCTTTCGATATCGCCCGGGCCTTGTCGCTCGGGGCCGACTGGGCCAATTCGGCGCGCGGCTTCATGTTCTCGATCGGCTGCATTCAGGCACAGGCCTGCCATACCAATGCCTGCCCGGTTGGTGTCGCGACCCAGGATCGGCTGCGACAGCGGGCCTTGAATGTCGATGACAAGTATCAGCGGGTGGCGAATTTCCATCGCAACACCCTGAAAGCGCTTGCGGAAATGACCGGAGCCGCCGGTCTGTCCAATCCCAGCGATTTTCTGCCGCATCATTTCATGATGCGCGAGAGCGATGGCGTGATGGTCACCGCCGAGGAAAAATCGCCCTATATGCCGGAAGGATTCCTGCTCAGAGGAGATGAAGACAATTTCGGCTATCAGAAACGCTGGAAACGGGCCGCAGCCGCCAGTTTTCAGCCGAACGACTCGATTCGCGGCACCTGACGCGGATCAATCCCGCGTCAGATCCATCACCACACCCAGCAGTTTCTTCAGGCTTTCGGCCTGCGTGCTGTTGGCGGTATCGACCACTGCCTCGGCGCGGGCGTAAAGGCTTTCGCGGCTTTCCAGAATGCGCTTGAGATCGGCCATCGCGTCGGGATTTCCCGTCATCGGGCGTTCATCGCCCTGCCCCTGCACCCGCGCCATATGCTCTTCGGGCCGCGCCCGCAGCCAGATGGCGGAGAAATGTCGCAGGAAGTAGTTGAAGGTTTCCGGTTCGGCCACGATGCCACCGGCCACCGCAAGGATCATGCTTTCATGGGTGGCAACGATGCGCTCCAGCGCCTGACGTTCCAGCCGGCGATAGCCGTCCTGACCGTAAAGCGAGAACACCTCGTTGACCGGCATGCCACAGGCGGATTCGATCTCCTCGTTCAGCTCCACAAATGGCAGGCCCATTTCCACTGCCGCCAACCGGCCCAGCGTCGATTTGCCAGCCCCGCGCAATCCGATCAGGGCGATCCGCCTGGCCCGCGATGCCGCCGCGGATTCGTTTTCCAGGATGCCCAGCACCTGGCGGCGCTGATCGCTGGTCGCCTTGGCAAACAGGTAACGCGCCATCGCGGTGTCGCTGCTCCACGGGTCTTCGGCGGCAACCATCCATTCGATGTTGAAATCCAGCGCCAGCGCCACCTTTTGCAACAGAATGATCGAGATATTGCCCTTGCCGCTTTCCAGTTGCGCCAGATAGCGTGGCGAAACGCCGGATATCTCGGACAGCACACGGCGCGAAATCCCCTTGCGCGCACGCGCCGAGCGCACCCGGTCACCCACCATCGCAAGAAATGCCGATGCGGCGTCAGTATCGCCTTGCTGCGGGCCACCGGCTGGTGTCGCGTGGCCGCTGAATGTCACGATCTCGCTCATTTATCCCGCCGAGCCTGAACAATCGGAATTATAATGCACAAGTCGCTGTTGCACAATAGTGCATTATTCGGCAAGAATGGCTTTCACGATATCCTCGGGCGGCGGCTCTGCCCGCATGGTTTCGATATCGGTGAACACCGACACGAAGATGCCGCGAAAGCATTCCACCCCATCCTGGCGTCCGATCACCTGGTGGCGCATCGAGGTATTGCCCAGTTTCAGCAGGATCACCTCGCAATCCAGCATGTGGCGCGGCGTGACCGGCGAGACGAAATCAATGCTGAGATGCACGAACGGCGTGTCGATGGCGCGATCAATATGCCGCGTATACCATGTTTCGCCGGTTTTCGATTGATACCACGCCTCCAGCGCCTCCAGCGCCCAATGGGTGAAGCGCCCGGTATAGGCGATCTTCGCAGAATCGCAATCGCCCCAGTTAATACGGATCGGATGGATGAAGGACGGTTTCGGTTCGCTCATGGCTCGGCTGTTCCGGGGTTCGGTGAGGGTCCCGCGGGTTTGGCCAAATCACCCCGAAGCTGCAAGCGCAAAATATTGCCGACAAAGGCCTCGATCCCGGTACGGGTGCGTTCGGGTTGCTCAAGATGCGGCGCGTGGCGGCAATCGGCCAGTTCCAGACGTTCCAGCGGCGTAGTCAGCCCGCCAGACAGCGCATCGAGTTGCGCCAGCGTGCCATATTGATCGTCAAGCCCCTGTATCGCCAGCACCGGCACATGGATGCCCGGAATCACCGATGCGATGTTCCAGGCTTCAAATTCGGGATCGAGCCAGGCCCCGTTCCAGCCAAGAAACGCGTTTTCCGGGTTCTTGTGGTGGCGCGCCATGCGGGCCTTCAGATCGGTATTGGCGAACGCCTCGCGCGCCTCGGCGATCGAGGCAAGCCCGCCCGGTTCGGTGAAGAAATGCGGTGCCATCAGGATCAGCCCTGCCAGACGCGGGTCGCGCAACTGCCCGGCATGGATCGCGGCGATGGAAGCCCCGTCGCTATGGCCCAGCAGGATGCCGCATTGAAGGGCGATGGCATCCAGCACGTTCGGCAGCACATCAAGCGCCTCGCGGGTCATGTAGTCAATCGGCAGAGGCAGGTGGTTCGGGTCTGACTGGCCATAGCCCCGCCGCGAATAGGCAAACACGCCGCAGCCGGTCAGGGCGGCCAGATCGGCGGGGAAATCCCGCCACAGACTGACCGAGCCGAGCCCCTCGTGCAACAACACCAGCGTAGGCACCTGCCCCGGCGGCGGTCCCCAGCAGCGGCCTTCCAGCCGAATGCCGGCGATATCCAGCCAGACCGGGCCGTCCGTCACCCAGCGGAACGGTTCAGTCACGCAGCTTGAACCGTTGTATCTTGCCGGTGGCGGTTTTCGGCAATTCGTCCACCACTTCCACCCAGCGCGGATATTTCCACATGCCGATCTTCGCCTTGACCAGTTCCTTCAGTTCTTCCGCCAGCCCTTCGGTCGGCTCGCCGTCCTTCAGCACGACAAAGGCTGCCGGCTTTTCCAGCCCCTCTTCATCGCGCCGCGCCACCACGGCGCTTTCCAGAACCGCCGGATGTGCCAGCATCGCCTGTTCCACCTCGAACGGCGACAGCCAGATGCCGGACACCTTGAACATGTCGTCCGTGCGCCCGCAATAGATCAGCCGCCCGTCGGCACGCTTTTCGTACTTGTCGCCGGTGCGGGTCCAGCGACCCTCGAAGGTGGCGCGGGTCTTGTCGCGCTGGTTCCAGTAGGCATCTGCCGCCGATGGTCCATCGACCAGCAATTCGCCGATGCCGCCGGGTGGCACCTCGTCGCCGTTTTCATCGACCAGCCTGATCCGATAGCCCGGCACCGCCGTGCCGGAGGTGCCGTATTCCACGTCGCCGGGGGCATTGGACAGGAAGATGTGCAACATTTCGGTCGAACCCACGCCATCCAGGATGTCGGTGCCCATCACCGCCTTCCAGCCTTTGCCAACCTCTTCAGGCAGCGCCTCTCCTGCCGAGATCGAGCGGCGGATGCTTTCAGCACCTTCCGGGCGCTTGCCGTGCATCGCATGTACCATAGCGGCGTAAAGCGTTGGCACACCGCAGAAAATCGTCGGGCGGGTGCGGGCGATCACCTCGAACATCGCCTCGGGCGTGGGCCGCAAGGGGTAAAGGATCGCCGTCGCTCCGGCGGCCATCGGGAAGGTCATGCCATTGCCCAGACCATAGGCAAAGAACAGTTTTGCGGCGGAGAATATCGTATCTTCGCCTTTGATCCCCAGCACCTGATTGCCGTAGGTGTCCGCGGTGGCCTGCAGCGCCGAATGGACATGCCGCACCCCTTTGGGCCGCCCTGTGGAGCCCGAGGAATAGAGCCAGAACGCGGTTTCATCGGCGCTGGCCTCTACCAGCGGGCGCGGCTCGGATGCTTCAAGCTCGGCGGTGAAATCGAGGTGCTCGCCGCTATTGCCGCCGACCACCACCACCTTGTCGATATAGGGATTATCCGCCAGCGCCGGTGTTACCACCGGCAGCAGGGCTTCCGACACGAACAACACCCGGGCACGGCAATCGCGCAGGATGAAATTGTAGATATCGCTGGCCAGCAGGGTGTTCAGCAGGATTGGCACCACACCCGCCTTCAGGCTGCCCCAGAAGATCACCGGGTAATCGGCGCTATCCAGCACCAGCACCGCCACGCGCTCCTCGCGCCGCACGCCAAGGCGGTCATACATCGCCGTCATGCGGTCGGATTTTTCGGCCAGGTCGCCATAGGTCAGAACCCGCCCACCCTCGATGCCCTCGATAAAGGCCGGCTTGTCTTTCAGCGCCTTGCGATGGCGTTCCACGAAGTAAAGGGCCGCATTGCCGTTTTCCATGATCCTGATCCTCGTCTTCGCGCCCGTTCGGGCCTTCTTGCGGTCATTTGTTTCGCGTTCCCGGGCGATCGCCGGTCGATTCCGGCGGAATGGTCAGACCCCGAGATAGCGGTGCAGCACGTCGCGATTGGTGCGCAATTCGTCCGATGCACCGTTCCAGACCACCTTTCCGCGTTCGATGATGAAATGCCGGTCCGCGATCTTCAGCAGGTCGGTCAGGTTCTTGTCGACCACCAGAATGGACAGATCGCGCCCCTTCAGCGCCGACAGCGCCGACCAGATCTTCTGGCGCACCAGCGGGGCCAGCCCCTCGGTCGCCTCGTCCAGGATCAATAGGCGCGGATTGGTCATCAGGGCGCGCCCGATGGCCAGCATCTGCTGTTCACCGCCCGACAAGAGGTTGCCCATCGACGATTGTCGCACCGCCAGTTCCGGGAACAGATCGAACACCGCGTCCAGCGTCCACGGCTCGGCCATGCCCAGATGGTTGCTGGCGGTGGCGATCAGGTTTTCGCGCAGGCTGAGATTGGGGAAAATCTGGCGGCCTTCGGGTACCAGACCGATGCCGAGATTGGCAATTCTGAACGACGGGCGGCCGATCAGTTCCTCGCCATCGAACAGGACCGACCCGCTGGTTGCCTTGACGATGCCCATGATCGACGAAATCGTCGTGGTCTTGCCCATGCCGTTGCGGCCAAGCAGCGTTGCCACCTCGCCGGTGGCAAATTCCAGGTCAACACCGAACAGGGCCTGCGAGGTGCCGTAATGGGTGACCAGGTTGGATACTTTCAGCATCGCCTATTCCTCGCCCAGATAGGCATGGCGGACATCGGCGTTGGCGCGGATTTCATCCGGTGTGCCGGTGGCGATGATCTTGCCGTAGACCAGCACCGAAATCCGGTCGGCCAGCGCGAACACCGCGTCCATATCATGTTCGATCAGCAGGATTGTCTTGGTTCCCTTGATGCCTTTCAGGAATGTCACCATGCGCGCGGATTCGTCCGGCCCGAGGCCTGCCATAGGCTCGTCCAGCAGCATCAGTTCCGCACCCGAGGCCAGCGCGATGGCGATCTCCATCAGCCGGTGCTCGCCGTGGCTGAGTTCCGAGGTCGGCGCATCGACCCGATCCCCCAGGCCCACCTGTTGCAGCCAGTCACGCGCAGTATCGCGGATATGCGCGATCTTGCGGGCGGGTTTCAGAAAGCGGAAGGAATGCCCGTCATGGGCCTGAACCGCCAGCGCCACATTGTCCAGCACCGACATGTCCAGCACCAGCGAGGTGATCTGGAACGACCGTGTGATCCCTGCCTTGGCCCGCGTATAGGCCGGCATCCGGGTGATGCCGTGACCCTTGAAGCGGATGCGCCCGCTATCGGGTTTCTGTGCGCCGGACAATTGCGTGATGAGCGTCGTCTTGCCGGCGCCGTTGGGGCCGATGATCGCATGCAATTCGCCGGTCAGAACGTCCAGATCAACACCATCGGTCGCCGCCACGCCACCGAAACTTTTGCACAGGTTCCGTACTTCCAGAAGGGCTGCCATGCTATCTGCCCTTTCCGACAAGAAGGCCCATCAATCCACCGCGCACGAACAAAACGATGCCGATCAGCATCAATCCGAACGGCAAATGCCAGTAGACGGTGTATGACGACATGAACTCCTCGACCACGATGAACACGGCCGATCCCAGCACCGGGCCAAGCGTGGTAGCGGTGCCGCCCAGGATAACCATGAACATCAACTCGCCCGAGCGGCTCCAGGCCATCATCTCGGGGCTGATGAAGCTGGAAAAATTGCCCATCAGGGCACCGGCAAAGCCACACATCGCGCCGGAGATGGTGAAGGCCACCAGCCGGTAAAGATAGGAGTTGTAGCCCAGCGTCACCATCCGTTCGTTGTTGCCCTTGGCACCCTGCAGCACCATGCCGAACCGCGAATGGATGATCGTGCGCACCATCAGCATCGCCACCACAAGCGAGACATAGGACAACACGAACAGTTCCATCGGGTTGTCCAGATCGACCAGCGGCAGCTTGGAACGAACCTCGATCACCAGCCCGTCATCGCCGCCATATTCCTCGATGGACAGGAACATGTAATAGGCCATCTGCGCGAAGGCCATGGTGATCATGATGAAATAGACCCCCTTGGTGCGCAGGCTGATCGCCCCGGTAATCAGCGCGAACAGCGCCGAAATTCCAACCGCAACGCCGAACTGGAACAGGCCGTTGGTGGTGGCGATACCCTCGGCACCGCCATAGAACACGTGATAGGTCGGGATGCCGACGGCGTAAGCCCCGAAGCCGATATAGGCAGCGTGGCCGAACGAGATCAGCCCGCCATAGCCCAGCACCAGGTTTAGGCTGACCGCCGCGATGGCCAGGATTGTCAGGCGGGTTGCCAGGCTCAGGTAAAAGGTATTGCCGTTCCAGTAGAACACCATTGGCAGTACCAGAAGGATCGCCATGATTGCCAGCGTGACCCAGCTCGATTTTCCAAACCCGATCATCAGCGTACCTTCGGCGGAAACAGGCCCTGCGGGCGCACCGCCAGAATGGCCGCCATCAGGATGTAGATCAGCATGCCGGAAACGGCAGGACCTGCCGTCTCGGCGGTGTTGGATTCCACGAACAACTTGAACAGATCGTCAATGAAGGACCGCCCCAGCGTGTCGATCAGCCCGATCAGCAACGCCCCGACAAAGGCCCCCTTCATCGAACCGATGCCGCCGACGATGATCACCACGAAAGCGGTGATGATGATGTTGTTGCCCATGCCGATCGAAGCTTCGGTGATCGGCGCGACCAGCATTCCCGCCAGCCCGGCGAGCATTGCGCCCAGCGCAAAGACCAGCGCGAACAGCGTCTGGATGTCGATCCCGAGCGCGGCCACCATCGTGCGGTTGGACGCCCCGGCCCGGATCAGCATGCCCAGCCTGGTATAATTGACCAGCCAGAACAGCCCCGCTGCCGTTGCCAGCCCGACCGCGATGATCAAAAGCCGGAAGGTCGGCACCACGACGCCGCTCAGAACCTCGACCTGGCCATCCAGCCAGTCGGGCAGCGGGATGGCGATGCCCGCCGGGCCCCAGATCAGATGCGTCAGCGTGTCCAGCACCAGGATCAGGCCGAACGTCGCCAGTACGTGATCCAGGTGGTCGCGTGTATAAAGACTGCGCACCAGGAAGCGTTCCAGCAGGTAGCCAAGCGCACCGGTTGCCGGCAATGCCAGCACTACCGCGATAAGGAAATTGCCGGTGAGGTAAGTCAGCGAGGCACAGATGAATGCGCCCAGCATGTAAAGCGAGCCATGCGCGAGGTTGACGAAATCAAGGATCCCGAAAACCAGCGTCAGCCCCGACGCAACCAGAAACAGCAGCAATCCAAGCTGCAATCCGTTCAGCGTCTGTATGAACAGAAGGCCGTAATCCACGTTTCAATAAATCCAGAAGATGTGAGTGGTATGGCCGGAGGTCCGATCAACCCCCGGCCATGATGTCAGGCAGCTATGGCCTTATTCCATATTGCACTCGGTTGCATAGGGATCGACGTGGTTGGTATAGACCGTGGAGACCACGCGGGTCGTCCAGACGCCGTCGGCATCGGCCACCACTTCACGCTCGTAGAAGTTCTCGATCGGCATGTGGTTGACACCGTAAGTGTACGGCCCGCGAACGGAATCGTACTTCACCGCGCGCATGGCATCGCGCATTCCGTCCATATTGGTCAGATCGCCGTTCACCGCCTCGACCGCCGATTTGATCAGGAACATCGCATCATAGGACTGCGCGGCATAGAATGACGGGTAGGTGCCGTGTTTCGCCTTGAAGTCGGCCACGAATTTCTTGTTGGCCGGGTTGTCAAGCGACGGGTCCCATTCCTGGGTAAAGACCGAACCCAGTACCGATTCAAAATTCGCCGCCTGCAGCTTCGGCAAGCTAAGCGCATCAACCGTGAACGCCGAATAGAGCGGCAGGACATCCTTCAGCCCGGCCTGGTGATATTGCTTGATGAAGGCACCGGCAGCCGCGCCGGGATAGAAGACGAACAGCGCTTCGGCCCCGGAGGCCTTGGCTTTCGCCAATTCGGCCGAGAAATCGAGCTGCGCATCCGCACCCCACTTGGTCATGTCCTTGCCGAGGATCGTGCCCTTGAAGGTCCGCTCCACGCCCGCGACCATGTCCTTGCCGGCGGCATAGTTCGGCGCCATGATGTAGATCGACTTCACGCCTTTCTGGTTCAGCACCTCACCGACCGCCATCGTGGTCGAATCGTTCTGCCACGAGGTCGAGAAGAAGTTCTTGTGGCAAAGCGGGCCGGCAACCTGCGACGGGCCGGCATTGGCGGAAATCAGGAACTTGCCGGCATCCAGCACCGATTTGCGGCTGGCCAGCAGGATGTGGCTCCAGATATAGCCGGTGACGAAATCGACATTGTCCTGTTGCACCAGCTTGTCGGTGGCCTGCTTGCCGGTTTCCGGCTTGAAGCCGTCATCGGCGAAGATCAGGTTGACATCGAGGTCACCCATCTTGCCGCCCATATGCTCGACGGCAAGTTCGGCGGCAGCCTTCATGTCGTTGCCGATGATCGCGGCACCGGTTGACAGCGTGGTGACGAAGCCGATCTTGACTTCGGCGGCCAGCGCCGGGGTTGTCAGCATGGTTGCGGCCAGCGCCGCTGTGATAAGTCTCTTCATTTTGGTCCTCCCATTGGTACCGTTAGTCGTGACTTGTTTTTCAGGGTTGGCCCCCGGTTATTTGGCGGATTTGTGCACTATTTGGCACTGATCCAGACTGCTTGCGCTCGATTTTGCACTATTATGCACAATTCACAAGCTATTTCTTCATTTTGCCCTTGCCTTGCGCCCTTTCATTCTGCGGTTGCGAAGGCCCTGCAAAGCGCACGTTACCCAAAGCTGCCGCCACGTCAATTGAACGGATTGCCGCCGCTGCCTGCCCCCTTCAGGACATCGACGCATTCCGACAGTTTCAGAATGGACGCGTTGGAACCGGCAAGCGAGTACCGTTCGATCAGCGAGCCGCTGGCGGAATACAGATTCAGGATGTTGCCGCGCATGATCTCGCGCAGGAATCTGAGCGAGGCGTCTTCGTCAGGCAGGGTAAAGAAAACCGAGTTCTGCGACAGGTTTGAATCGTTCAGCGTCCAGCTTGCGCGGCGGTCGACCCGCACCACGATATCGGCGGTCGAGCCGTCGAACTGCCATGCCGTATTGTAAAATTGCAGGCTGGCATTGTCGGTCGCGGTGGCCCAGATCGAAAACGACGAATCGCCGCTGCCGACCCGCGCGGTACAGGCGAATGTGCCGTCATCGAAGGCGACCAGACTGACCTGCCAGGCCTTGTGGCGGTAAACCACTTCGGAATCGGTTACCGCCGCGCGCAGATCGCCGCCCAACTTCCCCGGCAGTAACGGGGCCGCGCCGATGATCGCGCAGGCCAGCAAGGTTGTCAGGGTCTTTTTGAACTTCATGTCTGAACTCCTTCACTTGGAACTTGGCGCTTTCAGGTCGCCTTTGGTTGGTGGCTCCGGGGTCAGCCTGTGGCGGTTCCCGGTTTCGGTTTTTCGCTGCCCGCACGCGTTGACGACCTACCGAAAGGATATTTCGGCAACCGGTTGCTGAATGCGATTTGAAATGCCGTCCCGGCTGCATCCGGGCAGGTGAAACGCGTGGCAAACATGCGGTTCGCCGGTTTTCCAGGCTCGGGACAGCCATTCGCAAGGCCCCGGATCGGGTCAGGCTCGTTGATCTCCTGATAAGCCGTTGCTTGCAAAAACCGCCCTCCCCAGCAGGTTTTTCAGCCCTTGAACCACTCCCACGGTCCGGTGAATCCACCCAGTACTGCCTGAACCGCGTCGTCGTCGGCGCTGCCGGTCTTTTGCACCTGTGCGACCAGGCCGCGCTTCTTGTCCTCGACCACGGCAACCACCTTGGCGGCGACACCGGCCTTGTCCAGCGCCTTGTTGTAGACCCGCGTGATCGCGGATTTGCGCAGATCGGGTTTGAAAATCTTGCCCACGGCGGTTTTCGGCAGTTCCGCCATGATCTCCATATGTTTCGGGATCGCCGCCTTTTCGCCGATTCGCTCCTCGGCAAAGGCCATCAGATCGGCATCGGTCGCCTTGCCACCGGCGATTAGTTCGACATAGGCCGCAGGCAATTCGCCGGAATGCACATCGGGCTGGCCGATGGCCCCGACAAAGGCCACGTCGGGATGTGCCGCCAAAGCCTCTTCGATGGTGGCGGGGTCGATATTGTGGCCACCCCGGATGATGAGATCCTTGGCGCGTCCGGTGATCCACAGGTAGCCGTCCTTGTCGATGCGGCCCAGATCGCCCGTCCTGAGATAGACGTCCAGCGCGAACAGGCCGACATTCTTGGCCGCCTCGGTATAGGTGCCGCCGGGGATGACGCCGGGATTGGCAACGCAGATCTCGCCCACCTCGTCCACGCCCATTTCCTTCTTGACCGCTCCGTCCGGCGCGCAATCCAGAATTTTGATGTCCGTGTAGGGGAACGGAATGCCGACCGAGCCGATCTTCTTCTTGCCGTCATAGGGATTGACCGAAACAAGGCAGGTGGCCTCGGTCATGCCATAGCCTTCCAGGATGGTAACGCCGGTGGCCTTTTCAAAACGGTTGAACAATTCCACCGGCAGGGGTGCCGAACCACAGAACGCGGTTTTCAGGGTCGATACATCGGCATCGACCTTGCGCTGCATCAGGGCGGCGGCGGCGGTCGGGACCGTCACCATGAAGGTGCCGCCCCAGCGTTCCACCAGTTTCCAGAAATTGTCGAACACGCCATCGCCGCGATAGCCCTGCGGTGTCGGCATCACCATATGCCCGCCCGCGCCGATCGTGGCCATCAGGATCGGATAGGCGGCAAAGACATGGAACAAGGGCAGCGGGCAGATCACCACATCCTCATGCGTCATCAGCAGTTCTTCGGCGCACCAGCCCTGATAGATCATCCCGGAATAGCTGTGCTGCGCCACTTTCGGCATGCCGGTGGTACCGCCGGTATGGAAATAGGCCCCCACCCGGTCGGTTGTCGCATCCGCGAAATCCAGCGCGTCCGAGCGGTGCTTGGCCAGTTCGGCGTTGAAATTCATCACTTTCGCGTCGTGATGGATCGGGTTTTTCGGGCGGATCAGCGGCACGATCCAGCTTTTCGGCGGGCTGAGATAGCGCAAAAGGTCCACTTCCAGCACGGTCTTGACGTTCGGCGCGTGCGCCACCGCTTCGGCCGCTTTTTGCGCGACATCGGTCTTGGGGAAACTTTTCAGCGTTACCAGCACCTTGGCCTTGGTCTCGCGCAGGATGGCGCTGATCTGCTCGGGCTCCAGCAGCGGGTTGATCGGGTTGACGATACCCGCCACCGCGCCGCCCAGAAGGGTGATCGCGGTCTCGTTGGCATTGGGCAGCAGGTAGGCCACGACATCGCCCTCGCCCACGCCCAGGCGGCGGAACATGTTGGCGGCCTGCGTGACCTTGCCCAGCAGTTCCGACCAGTTCAGCGTTTCCGCCTTGTCCTTCGGCCCCGACAGGATCTGGAAGCTGAGCGCATCGCGCGACGGATAGCGCCGGGCGGCGCGCTGGACATATTCAAAGATGGTCTTGGCCGGCTGGCGCTCGGCATATGGGGCTGCTTTCTCGATGGCCTGTTTGTCGGCCAGTGTCGCCATCTTCGTCATTTCAGTCCTCCCCAGGCAGCTTGGAAGCCGCGATCCGTTTGCGTTCAGAATAAACAAAGTCCTGCACCGCGCAACCCTGTTCGCGGCGTATATCAAGGCGTTGTGCCTGTTGTCGGCTATTCCGCCGCCAGCCCTTCGGTGAATTGCAGCCGCGCCAACCGCGCGTAAAGGCCACCCTCGGCAACCAGCGCATCATGGGTGCCCGTGGCGACAACCCGACCCTGATCGAACACGATGATCCGGTCGGCCTTTTTCACCGTCGCCAGCCGGTGCGCCACCACCAGAGTGGTGCGGTTGCGGCTGAGCGCATCGACCGCCTGCTGCACCAGCCGCTCGCTTTCGGCATCGAGCGCCGAGGTCGCCTCGTCCAGCAGCAACACCGGGGCGGCACGCAGGATGGCGCGGGCGATGGCGATACGCTGGCGCTGGCCGCCCGACAGCATCACGCCGCGCTCGCCGACGTAAGATTCATAGCCCTCCGGCAAGGCGGTCAGGAAATCATGCGCCGCCGCCGCGCGGGCCGCATCCTCGACCTCGGCGTCGCTGGCATCGGGCCGCCCGAAGCGGATGTTTTCGCGCGCTGTGGTGGCAAAGATCACCGGGTCCTGCGGCACCATCGCCAGCGCTTTGCGGAAGCTGTCGCGCTGCAGCGCGGTCAGCTCGATGCCGTCCAGCCGTACCGCCCCCTGATCGGGATCGAAGAACCGCAGCAGCAACTGGAACACCGTGGTCTTGCCCGCACCCGACGGGCCGACCAGCGCCACGGTTTCCCCCGGGGCGACGGTAAAGGACACGTCGTTCAGCGCCTTGATGCCGGGCCGCGCGGGGTATTCAAAGGACACGCTGTCAAATTCGATCTCGCCCTTTACCGGCGTCGGCAGGGATTTTGGGCTGGCCGGATCGTTCACGCTGTCGCTGGCATGCAGCAGTTCCACCAGCCGTTCGGTCGCCCCGGCGGCACGCTGCAATTCGCCCCAGATTTCCGAAAGGGCGGCAACCGAACCGGCCACCATCACGGAATAGATCAGAAACTGCACCAGCGTTCCGGCACTGATGCCACCCGCCCGCACATCGCGTGCGCCGATCCACAACACGCCAACAACACCGGCGAAAATCAGGAAAATAACGATCACCGTCATCACCGCGCGGGTCTTGATGCGGCGGCGCGCGCTGTCGAAGGATTGTTCGGTCACGTCGCGGAACTGTTTGCGGCTTTGTGCCTCGTGGGTGAAGGCCTGCACCGTCTGCGCCGCCTGCAGGGTTTCCGAGGCATTGCCCGAACTTTCGGCGATCTTGTCCTGGTTCTCGCGGCTGAGGCCGCGCAAGCGACGGCCCAGCACAAGGATCGGCACGATCACCACCGGCACGATCAGCAGGACCAGCCCGGCCATCTTGGGGCTGGTGGCCAGCATGAAGCCAAGGCCGCCGATGAAGATCAGCACGTTCCTGAGCGCCACCGACACCGACGAGCCGATCACCGACAGGATCAGCGTGGTATCGGTGGTGATCCGGCTCAGAACCTCGCCGGTCATGATTTTCTCGAAAAACGCCGGGCTCATGCCGATCATGCGGTCATAGACCGCCTCGCGGATATCGGCGACCACACGTTCCCCGAGACGGGTGACAAGGTAATACCGGATGCCGGTGCCAAGCGCCAACAGGCCCGCGACCAGCAGCGCCGCGCCGAAATACTTGTCCAGCAGTTCCGCAGATTCCGAAGCGAACGAATCCACCACCCGGCGGACCGCCAGCGGCAGCGCCAGAGACAATCCGGCCGTCATCACGAGCGCAATGCCGGCCAGCAAAACGAGGACGCGATAGGGCCGAACAAACGGCAACAGCCCGGCTATCGGTCCGACCGATTTCGACTTCTCGCGGTCTTCCGGGTTTTCCCCGATCTGCGTTGCCATGACGGGCGACCCCTTGTTGCTGGCCTCAAGCGCTGTTGCGCCCCACTTAAGCGACCTCAGCCGCAACCTCAAGCCAAGGGACGCCAGCATCTGCGGCTTTGTCACCCGGATTGGCCCTTTGGGATAGATTTGCGGTTTCCTTTTCCACCCGATGCGCGGACATTACGGCTTGATCGGGTCGTCCCGGAGGGCGGCAACCGGGCACAGAAATGAAGGCGACGCGCATGATAAGCAGACTTCTGATCGCCAACCGCGGTGAAATCGCCGTCCGTATTGCCCGGACCGCCTCGGATATGGGGATCGAAACGCTGGCGGTGTATACCGAAGACGATGCCGCCAGCCTGCATATCCGCCGCGCGACCGGGGCCGCCAGGTTGCCCGGAAAAGGTGCGGCAGGGTATCTGGATGCCGAGGCCCTGTTGTCGGCGGCCCGCGCGGCTGGATGTGACGCGGTGCATCCCGGCTATGGGTTTTTAAGCGAGAATGTCGCCTTTGCCCGCGCGGTGGAACAGGCCGGGCTGATCTTTGTCGGCCCTGACCCAGAGGCGCTGGCGCTGTTTGGCGACAAGATAGCGGCGCGGCAACTGGCGCTGGATTGCGGCGTGCCGGTTCTGGCGGGCAGCGATGGTGCGGTCGATCTGGCCGGGGCGGAGGCGTTTTTCGATGCGCTGCCATCCGGTGGCGCGATGATCGTCAAGGCGGTGGCCGGCGGTGGCGGGCGTGGCATGCAGGTGATCACCGAACGCGCCGACATTGCTCCGGCGCTGACCCGCTGCGCCGCCGAGGCCGAAGCCGCCTTCGGGTCGTCCGATCTCTATGTCGAACGCTACCTGGCACAGGCCCGCCATATCGAGGTGCAGGTGATCGGCGATGGACAGGGCATCGTTTTGGCCCTGGGCGACCGCGATTGCAGCTTGCAGCGGCGGCATCAGAAGGTGCTGGAGATCGCCCCGGCCCCGGCCCTGAGCGACGCCCGGCACGAGGCCCTTGCCGCCCATGCACTGGCAATGGCGCGGGCGGGCGGGCTGCGGTCGCTCGGCACGTTCGAGTTCCTGCTGGACACCGCAAGCGGCGAGGTCTTCTTCATCGAGGCCAATCCCCGCCTGCAGGTCGAACATACCGTTACCGAGGAAATCCTCGGTCTGGATCTGGTGGAGGCGCAATTGCGCATCGCGTCGGGCGCGACGCTGGCGGAACTGGCGCTGAACACCGTGCCGCGCGGTGTGGCGCTGCAATGCCGGGTCACGCTGGAGCGGATCGGCAGCGATGGGCGGATGCAGCCAGGCGGCGGGCAATTGTCGGTCTATGAACCTCCCCTTGGGGCCGGTATCCGGGTCGATGGCTTTGCCAGCGCCGGTTACACCACATTGGCCGCCTTTGATTCGCTGCTTGCCAAGGTGGTGGTGCGCGGCCCCGATCTGCCCCGCACGTTGCGGCGGGCGCAGCGTGCCTTGGCGGAATTCCGGATCGAAGGCTGCGACACGAATATCGGCTGGCTGCGGGCGTTGCTGGACCTGGCTGATCCCGGCACGGGCACGGTGACAACCGGTTTTATCGCCCAGAACGCCGGGGCGCTGGCAAAGGCGGCGGCGGTGCATGCGCCGATGCCACAGGCAGCCCGGACGGATGATCCTGACCGGGCCATCCTGCGCGCACCCATGTCCGCCACCTTGCTGGCATTTCACGTGACCCCGGGCGAGCGGGTGGTGCGCGGCCAGCCGGTTGCGGTGCTGGAGGCGATGAAGATGCAGCATCATGTCGAGGCGGAATGCACCGGAATCGTTCTTGAATTGCTTGCAGAACCCGGGCGCACGCTAGGCGAAGGCACGCCGCTGATGGCGTTTGAACCGGGTGGAGATGACGGCACCATGCGGCATGAAACCGCGCGCCCCGATCCGGCCAGCATCCGCCCCGATCTTCAGGAATTGCAGGACCGCCTTGCCCTCGGGCGCGACGAGAACCGCGCCAAGGCGGTGGCCCGCCGCCATGCCAGGGGCCAGCAGACGGCGCGTGAAAATCTGGCCCTGTTGTGCGATGCCGGTACGTTCAGCGAATATGGCGAACTTGCGGTGGCGGCGCAAAGCCTGCGGCGCTCGCCCGAGGATCTCAGGCAATCGACCTCGGGCGATGGCATCCTGACCGGCACCGGGCTGGTCAATGCCGACCGCTTTGGCGACAAGGCTGCCGCAACCGCCTTTGCAATCTGCGACTATACCGTGCTGGCGGGAACCCAGGGCGTGCGGCACCACCACAAGCTGGACCGCATCCTTGGCATCGCGGCCAATACCCGGTTGCCGCTGATCCTTTTCGCCGAAGGCGGCGGCGGGCGGCCCGGCGATACCGACACCGATTCCGCCGCCGGGCTGCACTTGCCCACCTTCGCGCGGGCAGCCTCGCTCAGCGGCAAGGTGCCGATGATCGGGGTGGCGGCGGGGCGGTGTTTTGCGGGCAATGCCGCCCTTCTGGGCGTTTGCGACGTGATCATCGCCACCGAAGACAGCAATATCGGCATGGCCGGCCCGGCCATGATCGAAGGCGGCGGGCTGGGCCGGTTCGCCCCCGAAGACATCGGCCCGATCAAGGTGCAATGGGCCAATGGTGTGGTTGATATCCGCGTGTCCGACGAGGCCGCCGCCTGCGCCAGCGCCCGTTCTTACCTGTCCTATTTCCAGGGTGCGCTGCCAGCTTGGCAAGCCCCCGATCAACGCCTTCTGCGCCACGCCATCCCGGAAAACCGCCTGCGCGTCTACCCCATGCGCGAGGTGATCGAGACCCTGGCCGATACCGGATCGGTGATGGAATTGCGCGCCGGCTTCGCGCCCGGCATGATCACCGCGCTGATCCGCATCGAAGGCCGCCCGTTCGGCCTGTTCGCCAATAATCCCGGCCATCTGGGCGGCGCAATCGACGGCGATGCCGCCGACAAGGCGGTCCGGTTCATGAACCTGTGCAACCGCTTCGGCCTGCCGCTGATCGCGCTGTGTGACACGCCCGGATTCATGGTCGGCCCCGAGGCCGAGCAGACCGCGCTGGTGCGCCGGGTCTGCCAGATGTTCGTGGCCGGTGCGGCGCTGACGGTGCCGGTATTTGGCGTGGTCCTGCGCAAGGGTTACGGCCTCGGCGCGATGGCGATGCTGGGCGGCGGCTTTCACCAGGCGCAGATCGCGCTGGCCTGGCCCAGCGGCGAATTTGGCGGCATGGGGCTGGAGGGCGCGGTACGGCTGGGGTTCCGCAAGGAGCTGGACGCGATAGAGGATCCGCGCGAACAGGCCGCGTTTTTCGAGGCCCGGCTGGCCGAATACTACGCCAGGGGCAAGGCGGTGGCTTATGCCGAAGCGGTCGAGATTGACGCGGTGATCGACCCTGCCGAGACAAGATCGCGCATCATCAACAGCTTGCGGGTTTTTGGCGCTTAATCCTGCCACTTCGCAGCACGGGCCTCGATGGCGCGGATGCGGTCGTCGGTTTTCGGGTGGCTCAGCAGCCAGGCCAATTGCCCGCCGCCGCCCGCACTCAATGCATCCAGCTTGCGAAACAGCGAGGTTTGCGGCGCAACCCCGATACCGGCCTTGACCAGCAGCGCAGAGGCATAGGCATCGGCCTCGTATTCGTCCTGGCGCGACAGCCGCGCCGCCAGCAGCGTGGTCAGCGCATTGGCGATATAGACGCCGATCCCCGGCAAGAACCGCCCCAGCACCATCGCTAATGCGGTGCGGATCGCGTTCTGGCCGGAAAAGTCGATCATCCGCCGCCGCGCATGGCCAAGCGCCACATGCCCCAGTTCATGCGCCACTACCGAGGCCAGTTCCTCGGCACTGACCTCGCCCAGGCGGTACTTGTCCATGAACCCGCGCGTGAGGAAAATACGCCCGTCCGGCGCGGCGAGGCCGTTCACCGGCTGGACATCGTAGATGTGCACGTTGATCTTGCCGAGGCCCAGCGCCAGCGCCATCCGCGCCAGCAGGCTGTTCAGGCGCGGATCGTCCAGCGGTGCCGATTTCGCATCCAGTTCGCGCGCCGTGCGCCAGACCGAAAAACGGTACATCAGCCAGGCGTAGAGGATCGCCAACAGGATCGGGGTCAGGCGCAGCATGGCATCCATATGGGGCGGAACGCGGCATTGTGCAATCGCCGCAGGGTCGGGATCAATCGAACATCTCTTCCTGATCGTCGTCGGGTATGTCCCAATCCTCGCCCTGATCGGCATCGTCGCCGATCAGCCCCGGCATGGCACCGGGCGGCGGGCGGTTGTCCAGGAGGCCCGCCTCGCGCAATTCCTTGATGCCGGGCAGATCGCGCGGGCTTTCCAGCCCGAAATGATCCAGGAAATGCTGCGTCACCACGAAGGTTACCGGGCGTCCCGGCGTCATCCGCCGCCGACCGAGGCGTATCCAGTCCAGTTCCAGCAGCAGATCAATCGTGCCGCGCGAGACCGAGACGCCACGGATTTCCTCGATCTCGGCGCGGGTGGCGGGCTGGTGATAGGCAATGATCGCCAATGTCTCGATTGCCGCACGGCTGAGCTTGCGGGTCTCCACCCGTTCCTTCTGCATCAGGAAACCAAGATCGGGCGCGGTGCGGAAAGCCCAGGCATCGCCGACCCGCACCAGCCGCACGCCGCGCCCCTCGTAGCGCTTCACCAGTGCGGCCAGCGCCGCCGCCGCGTCGCAGCCATGCGGCAGGCGATCGGCAATGGCGCTCTGGCCGAGGGGTTCGGCGCTGGCGAACAGGATCGCCTCGACCATGCGTTCCTGTTCGCCCAGTGGCGGGGCCTCGAACAGGCTGTCGCGCACAATACCGATCTCAGGTTCCATGTACCGGCCCCTTTCGCCTGAGGAGGATCGGCGCGAAGGCCTCGTCCTGGCGCAATTCCACCTGCCCCAGCTTGGCCAGTTCCAGCGAGGCCGCGAAGGTTGCCGCCGTGGCCGAACGCCGACGCCGGGGATCGCTGGTCCAGCCGATGGGCAGGTACTGCGCCAGATCGCCCCATTCGATGGCCTGCCCGATCAGCCCTTTCATCCGCTCCAGCGCCTGTTCCATCGTGAACACCGCATCGCGTTTCAGCGACAAAGGCTCGAAATCGTCGCGGGTGCGGATACGGGCATAGGCCTGCATCAGATCGAGGATGGTGGCGGTATAATCGATGCGCCGGGTCGCCGCCACATCCTCGGGGATACCACGGGCGAAATGATCCCGGCCCAGCCGGTCACGTGCCATCAGCCGTGCGGCGGCGCGGCGCATCGCTTCAAGGCGTTCAAGCTGAAACGCCAGATGTGCCGCCAGTTCCTCGCCTGATGGCCCCTCGTCGGCAGGGTCGGGCGGCAGCAGCAGGCGGGATTTCAGGAAGGCCATCCACGCCGCCATCACCAGGTAATCCGCCGCCAGTTCGATCCGGAGCGAACGCGCCTTGTCGATGAAGGCCAGATATTGCTCGGCCAGTTGCAGCACCGAGATTTTCCGCAGATCGACCTTCTGGGTGCGCGACAGTGTCAGCAGCAGATCGAGCGGGCCTTCAAAGCCATCGACATCAATGATCAGGGCTTCGGCTTTCAGCCGTGCCTCGATCTCGTTATCGGCGCCGAAATCATCGGAATCAGGTATCATGTCGCTGGTCATCGTCGGCCAGCATAAAGAGACCGTCGAGTTCCGCCAAGAGGGCCGTCTGGTCTATTTCGCCCGGCACCTGCCGCAGCGCCAGCGCCGCCTCGGCACGAAGCGCGGCCTTGGGCGACATGGCACCGGCTTCAGTAGCGATCACGGCCATTTCCCCGGGATCGCCGTGGCAATGCAGGATCACGTCGCAGCCTGCATCCAGCGCGCGCCGGGTACGTTCGGCGAAACTGCCCTTCAGCGCCTGCATCGACAGATCGTCAGTCATCAGCAGGCCGTCAAAGCCGATCTCGTGGCGGATCATGGCGATCACATCGTGCGAATGCGTGGCGCAATTCTCCGCATCCAGTGCTTCGTAGACCACATGCGCCGTCATGCCCAGGGGCAAGTCGGCCAGCCTGCGGAACGCCTCGAAATCCACCGCCTTCAGATCGGCCAGGGCTGCATCGGTGCGCGGTAACTCGATATGGCTGTCGGCGGTCGGGCGGCCGTGGCCGGGAATATGTTTCAGCACCGGCAGAACGCCGCCTGCCAGCAAGCCATCCGCCACCGCCCGCCCGGCAGCGGCCACGGTTCCGGCATCGCCGCCATAGCATCGGTCGCGGATGATGGCGTGCACACCCGGGGCGGGCACATCGGCAATCGGGGCGCAATTGGTGTCGATGCCCAGCGCACGCAACTCGTCCGCGATCAGCCGGTAGCGCAGCCACATCGCCCGCGTCCCCTGCCCGGCCTTGGTGCATGCCATCTGTTCCAGCGCCGGTTTCCAGCCCAGCCAGTCCGGCGGGCGCAGCCGAGCCACGCGGCCACCTTCCTGATCGATCAGGATCGGGGCATCGCGTCCGACCGCCTCGCGCAGGGCATTGGTCAGGGCGCGGATCTGGTCCGGGGTTTCCAGATTGCGCGCGAACAGGATGAAGCCCAGCGGATCGGCATCGCGGAAGAACGCTGCCTCGGCGGCACTCAGGACCAGCCCATTGCAGCCAAAGATGCAGGCTCCGGTCATCGCCTAGCGTGCCGTCACCGGAATGCAGGGCGTGCCGCGCGCCAGCAGCGCCGAACACAGGCGCCGGGAATCGCTCGGGGTGTCAAAACCGACCATGCGCAGGCGGAAGAACTCGCGCCCGCCGCTTTCGGCCACCTGGATCAGCCGCTGCCGCCCGCCGATCAGGTCGTCGTGGCGGGTCATCAGGTGATCCCATTCGCGGATCGCATCCTCGCGGCTGTCAAACGCGCCCAACTGCACCAGCCGTGCACCTGCCGGGACGGTCGAAGGATCGACATCTACGGTTTCCGTTGCGACCGGGTGGCGCGGGGACCCTGCCGTATCACGACCTCCGGCCAGTGCCGCCACCAGCACCCGTGCCTTCGGGCGGGGCGATCGTTTGACGCCGGGCAGCCGCGCGATATCGGGATCAATGCTGTCCTCGGCAACCGCCTGGCGCAGGGCGCGTTCAATGGCTTCGGCCTCGGTCTCGTCAGCGGGTTGCGAACTGACATCGGCAACATTGCGCGGCTCGTCCTCGATACCGCCAAGTCGCGGCACCGGGCGATGGCCGGCCATCACCGTATCGTCATCGCTCAGGCTGACCGGCGGCGGCGCCAGCACGACGCGATCCGCCGGTGGCGCGACCCCGCCATCGGACTGCACCGAGTTGACCGCAAGGCCGCGATGCTCGGCCAGTTCGCCGCCCGGATCCTCAGGCGCAACCCGGTAAGCCCCGGTCATCGCCCGCACCACGGGCACGTCGGTGACATCGCGCAAGGTCAGCCGATAGCTCCAGACGCCAAGCCCGGATACCAGCGCAATGGACAGAATCGCCCCGATCGTGCGCGCGGCATATACCAGCGCACCGGTCTCGCGTTCATCCTCCAAGGGATATCCGTTGCTGTCGAACGCCTGTTCAGACATCTGCCCGCCTCTCGTTCATACCCCTATCTTGGGGTATGTGCCTGCTCTGCCCCAAGATGTTGTATGGCGATGCGGCTTGCTAGCGCATTTCTTCCATTGGGGTCACGCCGAGAATACCAAGACCGGCGGAAAGTACAACAGAAACGGCTGATATCATTGCAATCTTGCCGGTCGAGCGTTGCGGATTTGACTCTTGCAGGAACCGCAGCTCGGGCAATTCGTTGCCACGGTTCCACAACCCGTGAAAATCCGAGGCCAGTTCATAGAGGTAAAACGCGATCCGGTGCGGCTCGTGATTGCGTGCCGCCAGTTCCAGCAGGCGCGGCCATTCCGCCAGTTTGCGCAGCAGCACCAGTTCGGACGGATTGGTGATCTCGGACAGATCTGCACCGGTCAGCGCGGCGCGGTCAGTGGCGATCCCGGCCGCCGCAGCCTTGGCCAGAACCGAGCATATCCTTGCATGGGCATATTGCACATAGAAGACCGGATTGTCCTTGGACTGCTCCATCACCTTGTCGAAATCGAAATCGAGCGGCGCATCGTTCTTGCGCGTCAGCATGACAAACCGCGTGACATCCGCGCCGACCTGATCGACCACATCGCGCAGGGTCACGAAGGTGCCGGCACGCTTGGACATCTTGAACGGCTCGCCGTTCTTGAACAGCTTCACCAGTTGCGTCAGTTTGATATCGAGCGGCACCCGGCCATCCGACAGGGCCGACACCGCCGCCTTCATCCGCTTGACATAGCCGCCGTGATCGGCCCCGAACACGTCGATCAGCTCGTCGAAACCACGGCTGATCTTGTCAAAATGATAGGCGATATCGGGGGCGAAATAGGTCCAGCCGCCATCGGATTTCTTCACCGGGCGATCCACGTCATCGCCATGCGCGGTGGATTTGAACAGGGTCTGCACGCGGGGCTCCCAATCCTCGGGCTTCTTGCCCTTGGGGGGTTCCAGCACGCCTTCATAGATCAGGCCCTTCATGTCCAGATCGGCCAGCGCCGCCTCGATCCGGCCCGTGCCATAAAGCGACTTTTCGGAATAGAACACATCCATCGACACGTTCAGCGCCGCAAGATCGGCGCGGATCAAATCCATCATCGCTTCGGTTGCGAAGTCGCGGACATCCGCCAGCCAGTCATCCTCGGGCTTGTCGATCAGCGCATCGCCATGCTTGTCCGCCAGCGCCTTGCCGACCGGTATCAGGTAATCGCCGGGATAGGTGCCGTCGGCGAATTGCACCGCCTGACCGCAGGCCTCCAGGTAGCGCAGATAGACCGAACGCGCCAGCACGTCGACCTGTGCGCCGCCATCGTTGATGTAATATTCCCGTGTTACATCGTATCCGGCAAAGGCCAGCAGGCTGGCGAGCGCATCGCCGAACACCGCGCCGCGGGTATGGCCAACATGCAAGGGCCCGGTCGGATTGGCCGACACATATTCGACGTTGACCTTCTTGCCCGCGCCGATGCTCGAACGCCCGAAATCGGCCCCCCGCGACAGCGCCTCGGGGATGATCGCGGCCCATGACGCAGGCGACAGCGTCAGGTTCAGAAAGCCCGGGCCTGCCACCTCGGCCGAGGCCACCCGCCCGTCGGCGATCAGCTTTTCGGCCAGCAAGGCCGCGATATCGCGCGGCTTCAGACCGGCGGGCTTGGCCAGCACCATCGCGGCATTCGTCGCCATGTCGCCATGCAGGGGATCGCGCGGCGGCTCCACCGCGACGGGCGCGAAATCGAGGCCGCCGGGCAACGCGCCTTCGGCCACCATGTCGTCCAGCGCGGCAAGGACTTGGATGCGGATATCGGCAAAAAGGTTCATCAGGCAGGTCCGTTTTCGATCCGCGTCGATCTAGCACGCGGCATCGCGGCTTGCCAGTCACTTGTTGGCAGGCCGCCCGCGTCAGCCCAGCGACATCGGATCGACCAGCTTGCGATGCTCGTCCAGCGCGAACCGGTCGGTCATGCCCGCGATGTAATCGGCAATCACGCGCGCGCGCTTTGCCTCGTCGCCCGACATCGCCCAGCCCTGCCAGCCATCGGGCAGCATGCCCGGATCGGCAAAGAAGATATCGAACATCTCGCGCACGATCTGCGCTGCCTTGCGCCGTGTGCGCCGCACTTTCCAGTGGCGATACATATGCTTGAAGAAGAACGCCCGGATCACCTTCAGATCGGCCCACATGTCCGGCGAGAATCGCACCAGTTGCCGCCCCGCGCCGCGCACATCCGCCACCGAATGCGGGTCCGCCGCGGTGATCAGGCGGCGGCTTTCGGTGATCACGTCCTCGACCATCACCCCGAACACCCGCCTGAGCGCCTCGTGGCGGCGGCGGATGAAATCGAGATCGGGGTATTTCGCATCGACCGCCGCATAACACGCCCCGATGATCGGCAATTCGCGGATCTGTTCCTCGTTGAACAGGCCTGCGCGCAACCCGTCATCCAGATCGTGATTGTTATAGGCCACATCATCGGCAATCGCCGCCACCTGCGCCTCGGCACTGGCATAGGTGGACAATTCCAGATCATGGCGGGCGTTGTAGTCCGCCAGCGCCAGAGGCAGATCGCCGGTTACCGGGCCGTTATGTTTCGCCAGCCCTTCCAGGGTTTCCCAGGTCAGGTTCAAGCCGTTGAAATCGGCATAATGGCGTTCCAGCATGGTCACGATCTTGATCGCCTGCGCGTTGTGATCGAAGCCGCCCCAGGGGGCCATGCATTCGGCCAGTGCATCCTCGCCGGTATGGCCGAACGGTGTATGGCCCAGATCATGCGCCAGCGCCACCGCCTCGGTCAGGTCGGAATTGAGGCCGAGCACGCCCGAGATCGTGCGCGCCACCTGCCCGACCTCGATCGAATGGGTCAGCCGGGTGCGGAAATAATCGCCCTCATGTTCGACAAAGACCTGCGTCTTGTGCTTCAGCCGCCGGAACGCCGAGGAATGGATGATCCGGTCGCGGTCGCGCTGGAAGGCCGAGCGATGGGCGCTTTCCTCTTCCGGATGCAGCCGCCCCCGGCTTTGGCCCGGATCGCAGGCAAAGTCTGCCAGCATGTTGATACGCCTTCTTGTCGCCCGGCGCTTCAGCGCCTATATTTGTGCCCAGTGTAGAACAGGAAAGCGTGACAGAACAATGGACCTTGCCCTGCCGCCGCAAGTTACCGACCGCGCTTTCGCGCGCCTGGCCGAGATCAACGAGGATTCCGGCGAGGCCAAGGCGCTGCGCGTTGCCGTCGAAGGTGGCGGCTGTTCCGGTTTTCAATACGAGATCAAACTGGACGACCCGGCCGAGGATGATCTGGTGCTGGAAAAGGATGGCCAGAAAGTGCTGGTCGATCAGGTCTCGCTGCCGTTCCTGTCAAACGCGGTGATCGACTTTTCCGAACAACTCATCGGCGCGCGCTTCGTGATCGAGAACCCCAACGCCACCGCCTCCTGCGGCTGCGGCACCTCGTTCTCGATCTGAGGTCGCAGCGCGGCTGGCTGCGGCGATACAATCCCTCTTGACCTTCCCGCAACCGGAACCCTCAAAAAGGATCAGAAGTGCAATCCGGGTCAGAGGGAACGCCCATGAAACGCAATATCCTGATCGCCGTGGCGATCATCGCCGCCGCCGGTATCTGGTGGCTGACCCGTGCCGAGGTCGCGCCCGCCAGCGATGAGGCCAAACCCGCAGGCGCACCGATCGTCGAGGTGATCGTGCCTGAACTGACCGGCCTCGCCGCGATCGGGGAAACCGCGTTCAACGCCAAATGCGCCGAATGCCACGGCCAGAACGCCGCCGGCAACGATCAGGCCGGCCCGCCGCTGGTGCACAAGATCTACGAGCCCGGCCATCACGGCGATGCAGCCTTCCTGATGGCGGCGCAAAACGGCGTGCAGAGCCATCACTGGCGGTTCGGCAACATGGCCCCCGTCGAAGGCGTGACGCCTGGCGACGTGAAGGCGATCATCGCTTACGTTCGCACCTTGCAACGCGCCAACGGCATCAACTAAGGCAACAGGCCGGATATCGCCGCTATACAAGCCCCGCCCGCCTCATTACCCTTTGGCCAGAACCCTGCCCGGAGGCCGCATGAAAATCGCCAGTTTCAACATCAACGGCATCAAGGCCCGGATCGAACGCTTAAGCGAATGGCTGGACGAGACTGCCCCCGATGTCGCGCTGTTGCAGGAGATCAAATCGGTCGACGAGAATTTCCCGCGCGCGTTTTTTGAGGACAAGGGATACAACGTCGAAACCCACGGGCAGAAATCCTTCAACGGTGTCGCCATCCTGTCGAAACTGCCGCTGGAGGACGTGGTGCGCGGCCTGCCCGGCGACGCGGACGACGAACAGGCCCGCTGGATCGAGGCAACCGTGGTCGGTGATACCGCAATCCGGGTCTGTGGCCTTTATCTGCCGAACGGCAATCCCGCGCCGGGGCCGAAATACGAGTACAAACTGGCCTGGATGGAGCGCCTGCAAGCCCGCGCCGCCGATTTGCTGGCGGCTGAGGAACCGGCCCTGATGGCGGGCGATTACAACGTCATCCCGCAAGCCGAGGACGCCCATAACCCAGACAAGTGGCGCAACGATGCCTTGTTCCTGCCCGAGACCCGCGCGGCCTGGCGGCGGATCGTCAATCTCGGCTTCACCGAGGCGTTTCGCGCCCGCGATCCCGCGCCGCTGAACTACACGTTCTGGGATTTTCAGGCTGGGGCCTGGAACCGCAATGACGGGATCAGGATCGACCATTTCCTGCTGACGCCACAGGCCGCCGATCTGCTACAGGACGTCCAGATCGACCGGCATATGCGCGGGCGCGAGAAACCTTCGGACCATGTGCCGATCTGGATCGACCTGGCGGCCTGAACCCTCAGCCCAGCGCCTTGCCAAGACGCGGCAACCCCGCGCGTTTCAGCAATTTGCGCATCGGCTGGGGCTGGCCCGACGCGGCCTCGGCCCGGCGGCGAACGGTTTCGCAAACGCCCGCCACGATGTCCGGGCGATCCTGCCAGAGGCCAAACAGGAACCCGTCGGGATCGCGCCGCAGGATACCTTGCGCCGCCAGAACCCTCGTCGGGAAGTCTCCAAGGTTCAGCGTCAGAAGCACCTGCGCCCGCCCGGCAATCGCGGCAGCCAGAACATGCAGGTCGTTCTCGTCGGGCAGGAACAGGCCAGCCTCGTCAGATGCCGTCACCGCCACCTCGGCATCCGGCCAGTCGGCGCGCAACAGCGCGATCTCGGCACGCGCGATTTCCGCCTGATCGGGCAGGTTGCGCGCCACCGCGCGGGCCCATTCCTCAAGTATCCGCGCCGACCAGAGCGGCGTGAACAACCCCCTTGCCGCCACGCCCGTCAGGATGTCACGCATCACCGTGGGATAAAGCACGCAGGCGTCCAGCAATACCCGCATCAGTCGAGCCGGAAGAACAGCGCCTTCAGATAGCCGCTTTCCGCCAGTTGCGGGTGCAGCGGGTGATCCGGCCCGGCGCTGCCGATATGGATCAGCGGCCCGGCACGCCCGGCCTTGCCGATGCCACGGGTTGAGACCTCGCGGAACTTCGCCAGATCAGCGGCATGCGAGCATGAGCACACGCACAAAAACCCGCCCGGTGCCACCAGTGAGGCCCCGAGCCGCGCCACTTTCTCGTAAGCCCGCAGGCCCGCCTCAAGCGCGTTGCGGTTCGGCGCGAAGGCGGGCGGGTCGCAGACCACCATGTCAAAGCGCCGCCCGGCTTTCGCCATGTCGGCCATCACCTCGAACGCATCGCCCCGGATCGCCGCGAACTCGCCGGCAAAGCCTGACGCCACCGCGCCGCGCTCGGCCAGATCGAGCGCGGGTTGCGAGCCGTCCACCGCTTCGGCTGATACCGCGCCCGCCGCCAGCGCCGCCAGCGCGAAGCCGCCGACATGGGCGAACACATCCAGCACGCGGCCACCCTTGGCCAGCCGTGCCGCGAAGGCGTGGTTGTCGCGCTGATCGAAGAACAGGCCGGTTTTCTGGCCATGCAGAAGATCGGCGAAATAGGTCGCGCCGTTCATCCGGACCGGCACCGGCGCATCCAGATCACCGGCCAGCATCAGTGCCTCGTCGGCCAGGCCTTCCAGTGCGCGGGTGCGCCCGGTGCCGTTCTTGATGATGGTGGTCACGCCGGTCACCCCGGCCAAGGCGGCGGCCAGATCGCCAATACGCGCCTCGGCCCAGGCGGCGTTCGGCTGGATGGCGGCGACATCGCCGAAGCGGTCGATGATCACGCCGGGCAGTCCGTCCGCCTCGGCATGGATCAGACGGTAGAAGGGTTCCGCATAAAGCCGTTCGCGCAGATCAAGCGCATGTTGCAGGCGACCGGCAAACCAGCCGGCATCAATCACCGCATCGGGGTTGCGATCCAGCAATCGCGCCGCGATCCGGCTTTCGGCGTTGAAGCCGAACAGGCCCAGCCGCTCGCCATCATGCGCCTGCACTTCGACGATCGATCCCGCCGGCACCGCGCGCGAGCGTCGGTCCAGCACCAGTTCGTCGGCAAAAATCCACGGATAGCCAAAGCGCACCCTCTGGGGTGACTTGTTCGGCCGCATTCTTAAAACAGGAGAAGAGGAAGGGTGCGTCATCCCTTCCTCCTACTCTTTCCCCACCCTGCCGGAAAGTCCCTACATGCCGAGATATCGCCGCATCACCGATGTGACTTCGCGGGTAATCCTGACCTTCTGGGTTTCACCGCGCATCTCGGCATCAATCGCCTTCTGGCCACCCAGCGCCTTCAGCTTGATTTCCACCGGGAACGGTTCGATCAGTTCGGTTTCGGTTGCCGCATCGCGGATGCAGACCTCGAAGATGATGGTATGCTGCCCGCCAATGGTCGCCCGCGCCTTCTGGCTGAGGGCATGGAACCGCTTGACGTTGATGTCGATATAGACCGGCTCGCCGCCATTCATCCCCAGCGTCGCCTGCGATATGGCCAGATCGAGGATATCGCTGACCTGACGGCGGCGATCGCCATAAGGGTCCTCGCGCCAGACGATATCCGAGCCTGGCAGGAACAGGTTGGCCTCGGACACGGTCAGGCTTTCGGGCACGTTCACCCGAACGTCCTTCACATGCCAGGCCAGGCTTTGCGAGCTTTTGATTCCGGTGGTCAGGCCGGGCATGGTCGATTGCGGGATCTGCTCCAGCGGCGCATTGCGCGTGGCGACGCTGTTGCAGGCGCCAAGCGCCGTAACGAGCGCGATAGCAGAGATCAGTCGTGACCTTTTCATTTTCGCCTCCTTGAAAGGGACCAATTCCCTTTCCGTGATGCGAAAATTGCCCGGACAAGTTGACGAAAATTCGACAGGCCCGCGCCGCGAATGTGATCATTTCGTGTTTTGATACAGTCGCGCCGTTTTGCCTGCTTTGGTGAAACGCGCCGGGCGGCTACAGGACGCCCGGCAAGGTATCGGCGGCAGCGGCGTTTTCCAGCCAGCGGAACATATGGGCCCCGACCGAGCGGAAACAGACCAAATGCAGGGTTTCAGCCTCCGACAGCCAGAAGGCGGCGGCGATCTGGCCAATCCGGCTGCGGCGGATTTCACCGATGGGCAGACCGGCTGGCGACAGATCGGCAGGCGCACCCTTGGCGATCACCTCGCGCACGCCTGTGCCCGTCAGCGTAAACATGGCACGCGCGTCGGATACGTTGACCGCCAGATGGTGCACGCCCACCAGCGCCTTGTCCAGCTTTGCCACCAGCGCATCGGCCCCGGCGTGATCGCACAACAAAAGCACCTCGTCGGGCGACATCCAGGCGACGCCGCCATTCTTGCCCTTCTTGATCTGGCGGGCTTTCGGCATTGCCAGCCCGACCGCCGCCTTGACCGCGCCTGCGACCTTGGCATCGCCGAGATCACCCCTGAGCGTGACCATCCCCTGCAGGCCGTCCTCGCGGATATCTACCGCACCGCTAAACTCGGCACCCGCCATGCTTGAAACCGCCTCAGGCATTCTGCCGCTCCCCGTCCTTGTCCAGGAATACCGGATCAACCACCTTGGCCCGGATCACCTTGCCGTCGCCCACCGGGAAGGACAGCACCTCGCCCATCCGCCTGGAGCCACCCTTGATCAGCGCCATCGCGATGGACCGGTTGAGGGTCGGCGAGTAATAGGTCGAGGTGACATGGCCGATGATGTTTTCCATGCCATTGTCGCGCTTCGGCCCCTCGATGGCATGCGCGGCTTCGGGCAGTACCACGGCGGGGTCTTCGGTGGCCAGACCGACCAGTTGCTTGCGGTTTTCATCCCTCATGAAGCTGCGCTGTTGCGCCCGTTTGCCCAGGAAATCCGCCTTTTTCTTAGAAATTGCCCAGTGCAGGCCCAGATCTTGCGGGATCACCGTGCCGTCGGTTTCATCACCGATCATGATGAAGCCTTTCTCGGCGCGCATCACATGCAAGGCCTCGGTGCCGTAGGGCTGGATGCCGTGGGCGGCCCCGGCCTTCAGCGCGGCATCCCAGAAGGCGCGGCCCTGGCTGGCGGGAACGGCGATTTCATAGCTGAGTTCACCGGAAAACGAGATGCGGAAGGCGCGGGCCGTGATACCGGCGATACTGCCGTCCTGAAAGGTCATGAACGGCATCGCCTCGCGGCTGACATCCATGCCTTCAACACCCATCGCCTCGATCACCTTGCGGGCGTTCGGCCCGACAATGCCGATCTGCGCCCATTGCTCGGTCACGTTGGCGGTATAGACCTTCCAGTCCCACCATTCGGTCTGCAGCCATTCCTCCATCCAGGCATGGATACGGTCTGACCCGCCCGAGGTGGTGTGGCACAGGAAGGTATCCTCGGACAGCCGCGCCACCACGCCGTCGTCGCTCAGGAAGCCGTTTTCGCTGCACATCAGCCCGTAGCGGCATTTGCCGATGGCCAGGTTGGACATCATGTTGGTGTAGAGCATGTCCACGAAGCGGCCCGCATCCGGGCCCTTGACGATGATCTTGCCAAGGGTCGAGGCGTCCAGCAGGCCAACGTTTTGCCGCGTGTTCAGGATTTCCCGGCGCACCGCATCCTTCACGCTTTCGCCGGGCTTTTGCAGCGTATAGGGGCGGCGCCAGTCGGCCACCGGCTCCCAATGCGCGCCGTTTGCATCCAGCCAGTCGTGGATCGGGGTCCGGCGCACCGGCTTGAACAGATCGCCCCGCGCATCACCGGCAATCGCACCGAACGAGATCGGCTGATAGGGCGGGCGGAAGGTGGTGGTGCCGACCGCCGGGATATCGGCGTTCAGGCTGTCGGCAAGGATGGCCAGGCCGTTGATATTGCTGAGCTTGCCCTGATCGGACGCCATACCAAGCGTGGTGTAGCGCTTGGTATGCTCGACACTTTCATATCCTTCCTGCGCCGCCAGCCGCACATCGGACACCTTGACGTCGTTCTGGTAATCCAGAAACGCCTTCATCTGCAATTTCTTCGAGGCCCCCTGCGGCATCTGCCAGACCGGCAGCATCGGTGCCGCCGCCTCGCCAGCCGCCTGCGGGGCGGTATCGTCGGCGGGCTTGCCGCCCGTCTCGGTTGCGGCACGCCGGCCTGCCTCATGCGCGTCCGCCAGCACCGAGGCGGTATCGAGATGACCATTGGCGGTTCCGGCGGCGATGACGAAGCCAGCGCCATCCGCGCCGGTCGGCGGGCGGTTGGGATCGGGGCGGAACATCGCATGGTCGCGGTCCCAGTCCAGCTTGCCGCCGCAATGCGACCACAGATGCACCACCGGAGACCAGCCGCCGGACATCGCCACCGCGTCGCATTTGATCTCCTCAAGCGCGGAACCTTCACCGGCCTGCATGCAGATGGAAACGCCTTCGACCTTCTTGTTGCCAGAAACCCTGGCGATGGCCTTGCCGGTATCCACCCTTATGCCCAGTTTGCGGGCGCGGGCAGGCAGGTCGCCATCGGCGCTGTCGCGCGCATCTATCACGGCGGGCACGACCAGCCCGGCCTGTTTCAGCGCGATTGCGGTGCGGTAGGCGTCATCGTTATTGGTGACGATCACCGTGCGGTCGCCCGGCGAGACACCGAAATTGGTGACGTAATCGCGCACCGCCCCGGCCAGCATGACGCCAGGAACATCGTTGCCGGCAAAGGCCAGCGGGCGCTCGATTGCGCCGGTGGCGGTGATGATGCGCCGCGCGCGGATCCGCCACAACCGGTGGCGCGGGCCGGGGATTTCGGGCGCGTGATCGCTCAGCCGTTCATAAGCGGTGAGATAGCCGTGATCGTAGACCCCGGCCCCCATCGTGCGGTTGCGCAGCGTGACATTGTCCATCGCCTGCAACTCGGCCACCGCGCCTGCCACCCAATCGGCGGCAGGCTTGCCCGCGATCTTGGCACCGTCAACCGGTGCGCGGCCACCCCAATGCGCGGTCTGCTCGACCAGCAGCACCTTCACCCCGGCGCGACCGGCCTGCAAGGCGGCCTGAAGCCCGGCAATACCGCCGCCGATGACGACGATATCGCTGTGATAGTAGAAATACTCGTAGCGGTCGGCATCGCGGTGCTTGGGCGGCTTGCCGAGGCCAGCGGCCTGACGCACCACCGGCTCGAACAGGTGTTTCCAGGCGAAACGCGGGAACATGAAGGTCTTGTAATAGAACCCCGCCGGAAAGAAGCGCGACATCACGCGGTTGACCGCGCCGACATCGAATTCAAGGCTCGGCCAGTGGTTCTGGCTGGTGGCATAAAGCCCGTCGAACAATTCGGTGGTGGTGGTGCGCTGGTTCGGCTCGAACCGGCCCTCGCGCCCCAAACCGACCAGCGCGTTGGGTTCTTCCGGGCCTGCAGCGATAATGCCGCGCGGACGGTGATACTTGTAGGACCGCCCGACCAGCACCTGCCCGTTAGCCAGCAGGGCCGAGGCCAGCGTATCACCGGCAAAACCCTTGAAGCGCTTGCCGTTGAAGCGGAATTCCAGCGGTTTGGTACGGTCGATCAGACGACCGGTATCGGCAAGCCGGGTGCTCATTTTTGGAACCCTTCCCAGTCGGGGCGTTTCTTTCTTATCAGCGCCTGCAAGGCCTTCGGCGGCTCCAGCGTCTGGGCCGGATAGGTGCCGAACACCTCCAGAGTGGCGGTATCGCGGGCGGCGTGGAACCACTTGCCGCAACCGAAGGCATGGCGCCAGCGTTCGAAATGCACACCCTTGGGGTTGCGCTTGTGAAACAGGTAGCCCTCGAACTCGTCGTCCGAGGCTTCCGGGCCGTGCCGGGTGATATGCGCCTCGCCGCCGGGGGCGAGATCGGTTTCATCGGCGGCAATGCCGCAATTCGGGCAGGTGAGTATCAGCATGTGATATCTCCTAAGTCGGACATGTTCGTGATGCGGTTGCGGGTGAATGGGATTTCACGCATGGAGCCATTCCCGGCAATACAAAGCGCCCTGTTCTGCCTTGAACCGGTCGGACAGATCGACCCGAACCACATCGTCGATACCGGTCAGTTCGACCGTGACGGAGGGGTTGTCCATCAGCGCATGATACAACGCCAATCCCTGCGAGCCGATGCCGATAGGCACCTGCAACTGCTTGCCATAAAGCTTCATCGGCAGCACGATGGTTTTGCCATCGGGAAAGATGAAACGGATTTTCTGCCTGCCGCCGGCGCTGGCATATTCCGGGTGCTGTGCCAGCAGCATCACCGACTTTCCGACCCGCCAGTGAACTGCAACACCAACCATATGGCCACGTTCGCTTTTGACATTGGCCTGCCCGGAACAGGAATGCTTTGAGACGCTGCCGTGGATGGTGAAGGTCTGGAATTTCATCCTCAGGGTCTCGCCCTGATGATAGGCCAGCGCCGGAGCCGCCAGCAGCAGCGCGGCCAGCAGCAGGCCCAGGGTTTTGCGTGAATTTGCCATCAATGCGCCACCCCCGCCGCGACGCTTTCGTCGATGAAGCGGCCCTCGCGGAAGCGGTCCAGCCCGAAGCCGGCGGCCAGCGCGTCCGGCTGGCCGCTGGCCATCGTCGCCGCCATCGCCCAGCCGGAGCCGGGGATCGACTTGAAGCCGCCGGTGCCCCAGCCGCAATTGATGAAGGTGTTGCCCAAGGGCGTCTTGCCGATGATCGGCGAGCGATCCCCGGTCATGTCCACGATGCCGCCCCACTGGCGCAGCATCTTCAGGCGGCTGATGATCGGGAAGGTCTCGATCAATGCGCGGACGGTTTCCTCGACATGGTGGAACGAGCCGCGCTGGGTGTAGTTGTTGAAGCCATCCGCACCGCCGCCGATCACCATTTCGCCTTTGTCGGATTGCGACATGTAGCCATGCACCGTGTTGGCCATCACCACCACATCTATGCAGGGCTTGATCGGCTCGGACACCAGCGCCTGCAACGCCACCGATTCGATCGGCAGGCGGAACCCGGCCATGTCCGCCAGCACCCCGGAATTGCCCGCCACCACGATTCCCAGCTTCTTGCAGGCGATATCGCCTTTGGTGGTGCGCACGCCGGTGACCTTGCCGTCCTTCTGGTCGATGCCGGTCACTTCGCATTGCTGGATGATGTCCATGCCCATGTCGCTGCAGGCCCGCGCATAGCCCCAGGCCACCGCATCATGCCGCCCGGTGCCGCCGCGCGGCTGCCACAAGGCACCCAGTACCGGATAGCGCGGCCCGGCAAGTTCGATGATCGGCACCAGCTTTTTCACCTCGGCAGGACTGATGAACCGGGTTTCGATACCTTGCAGGCGGTTGGCATGTTCGGTGCGCTTGTAGCCCCTGATCTCGTGTTCGGTCTGGGCCAGCATCATCACGCCGCGCGGCGAGAACATGACGTTGTAATTCAGCTCCTGACTAAGCGTCTCGTAGAGCGAACGCGCCTTTTCGTAGATCGCGGCGCTTTCATCCTGAAGGTAGTTCGAGCGGATGATGGTGGTGTTGCGCCCGGTATTGCCACCACCCAGCCAACCTTTCTCGATCACCGCGACATTGCGAATGCCGTGGTTCTTGCCAAGGTAATAGGCGGTTGCCAGACCATGCCCGCCGGCACCGATGATGATGACGTCATAGGCCTTTTTCGGCATTGGCGAACGCCAGGCGCGTTCCCAGCCGGTGTGAAACCGGGCGGCCTCGCGGGCAATGGCAAAGGCGGAATAGCGGCGCATGGACGGCTCCTGATCCGGTCTGGTCACAATGTCTTTTCCCGCTCGCCAAGGGTGACTCGGGCGGGCGGGCAGATTTTCGCCCCTGTCTGCGGCAGATCGCCCCTTCGGGTCATCCGCCCAGCGGCATTTCCCCTAGGAATAGCGACATTCGCGCGGAACGAAAAGCCCACCGGCAGCATGGCCTGCACCGGGTTGATCTGGGGGGTTTCGTGTGGTCGCCTGCTCGGCTACAAGGCCCGCAACAGACCCCGGGTTTTGGGGCCAAGAACGGGACAAGGCATATGGTATTCTGGCTGGTCGCAGGGGCATTGGCGGTGATCGTGGCGCTGATCGTGATTGCACCGCTGATCCGGGCGCGAGGCCGTGCTGAAGGCGGCGTGGCGCGGTTCGATATCGCCATCTACCGCGATCAACTGGCCGAGGTGGACCGCGATGTCGAGCGTGGCCGCCTGTCCGCCACCGAGGCCGAGCAGACCCGGCTGGAAATCAAGCGCCGCATCCTCGAAGCCGACCGTGCGGACACCGACGAGGCCGGCACCGCCGAGGCCGCCCGCCCCCTAAGCCTGGTCACCGGTATCGTTCTGGTGTTGGCGTTGCTGGGTGGAACCGCAGGCACCTACCTTGCCATCGGCGCACCCGGCGCCGGCGACATGCCGCTGAAACTGCGCCGCGAGCGTGCTGCCGAAATCAACGCCAGCCGCCCAAGTCAGGAAATAGCAGAGGCCGAGGTTGGCAATGCCACCGACATGGCCGAAGCCGCGGGCGCGGAATACCGCGATCTGGTGGCACGCCTGCGCGAAACCGCCGCCGCGAGGATCGGCGATATTCAGGGCCAGATGCTGCTGGCCCAGCACGAGGCGCGGCTGGGCAATTTCGCTGCCGCCCGCATCGCGCAAGGCAATGTGGTGGCCCTGAAGGGCGACGCCGCAACCGGCGAGGATTTCACCGATCTGGCGGAACTGATGATCATTGCCGCCGGTGGCTATGTCTCGCCGCAAGCGGAACAGGCGTTGTCGGCGGCGCTTCGCCTGACGCCTGAAAATCCCCGCACCCGCTATTATTCCGGCCTTGACCTGGCGCAGAACGGTCGCGCCGATATCGCCTATCAGGTCTGGATGAAATTGTTGCAGGACGGCCCGCCCGACGCGCCCTGGATCGCGCCGATCCTCGATCAGATCAATGACGTTGCGAATCTGGCCGGCCTGCCGCCACCCGACCTGCCCGGGCGCGATCAGGCCCCGCTGGCCGGGCCGAGCGCCGAAGACATGGAGGCCGCCGGGGCGCAGAGTGCCGAAGACCGCGATGCGATGGTGCGCGGCATGGTGGCGCAATTGTCCGAGCGCCTGGCATCCGAGGGCGGAAGCGCTGCGGAATGGGCGCAACTGATCCGCGCCTACGGCGTACTGGGCGAGGCCGAACTGGCCGCCGCTGCCTGGCAGGACGCGCAAGCCGCGCTGGCCGATGATCCCGAGGGGCTGGCCGAAGCCAATGCCGCCGCACGCGATGCCGGGATCGCAGATTGACCTTGATCTTCGAGGATATCGCCGCGTTTCGCGCCCTGCTTCCGGCGCATCGACCGCTGATCGGCCTTGACCTTGGCACCAGGACCATCGGCGTGGCGGTTTCCGATCTGATGTGGTCGGTCGCCACACCGCAGGAAACCATCCGGCGCACCAAATTCACCGCCGATGCCGCCGCACTTCTGGCCATTGCCAGGGACCGTCGGGCGGGTGGCCTGATCCTCGGTCTGCCCAGAAACATGGATGGCAGCGAAGGCCCTCGCTGCCAGTCCACCCGCGCATTCGCCCGGAACCTGTCGCGCCTCAGCGACCTGCCGATCTGTTTCTGGGATGAACGCCTGTCCACAATCGCCGCCGAACGCGCCCTGATCGAGGCGGATACGTCGCGAAAACGTCGCGCCGAGGTGATAGATCACGTCGCCGCTGCCTATATATTGCAAGGGGCGCTGGATCGGCTGGCGCATCTGCAAGGCCAGGGACAATGAGCGACGATATCTGGGCCCGCGACGAGATCGAAAGCCCCTGCCGCAAGGTCTGCGTGATCCACGAGGATAGCGGCCTCTGCATGGGCTGCTATCGCAGCCGCGCCGAAATCGCCACCTGGTCGCGGATGGAACCGCAAACGCGCCGCGCCATCATGGCGGAACTGGCGGACCGCGCGCTGCTGATCCAGGGCCGTCGGCGCGGCGGACGCGCCCGCAATACTGCCGACATAGGGTGACAGGCCACCGGCGCAGGGTTATCATCGCCGCCGGGAAACCGTGATGGGCGGGGGACGAGATGCGCGCGCTGCTGATTCTGATCGTGCTTGGGGTGATCTACCTCGGGGTGCGCAGCCTGACCGATATCCGCATCGACCTCGCCAATGCCAACCCGGTGCTGCTGGGCTATGGTGCGTTGTTCACCGCCGGTATCGTCGCCGCCGAATTGCTGCGCCCGCTGATGCAGCGGATGTCGGCGCTGTCGCGCTTCACCATCGTTGCCGCACTGGCCGCCATCGTATGGCTGAGCTTCGAGATGGCGCGGCTGTCGGGCCGGATCCCGGCGGCCTTGCTGGACCCGCAATCCAGCCGGCAGGATTTGCGCATCGTGCATCTGCCGCAGGCCTGGGACGGGCTCTACCGCACCATCGCACAAGTCGACAATCAGAGCCTCGGCGTGATCGTCGACACCGGTACGCCGCTGGTCATCCTGACCTACGAGGAAGCCCAGCGCCTGGGTCTTGTTCACGACCGGTTGGCCTTTAGCGAACGTGTCGCGGTATCGGACCGCAAGATCACCGCCGCCTTGCTGCCGTTCCTTTCGGTGCGCATCGGCAATTTGGAAGTCTTCAAGGTCGACGGAGCAATTGCCGAACCGGGGGCGCTGGAAACCAGCCTGATCGGCTTGTCGTACCTGTCGCGGCTGCGGGCGGCAGGCGTGATCGGCCCGGATATGGTGCTTCAGCAGTAACCCCAGACAATGGCCGGCCAGTCATGGCCTAGGGCTTCTTTTTGGTAGAAATACTCGAATAACCGAACCTGATCGCCGGACCAAGCGGCTCAGATCGCCACCCCGCGCCGCCCTGCCAGATCGGTGACATATTGCCATGCCACCCGGCCCGAACGTGCGCCGCGGGTCTGCTGCCACTCGATCGCTTCGGCGCGCAGGGTCGCGTCGTCGATGTCGATCCCGAAAGCATCGCAATAGCCCCGGATCATCGCCAGATACTGATCCTGATCGCAGGCATGAAATCCCAGCCAGAGCCCGAACCGGTCGCTGAGCGAGACCTTTTCCTCGACCGCCTCGGAAGGATTGATCGCGGTGGAACGCTCGTTCTCGATCATGTCGCGCGGCATCAGGTGGCGGCGGTTCGAGGTGGCGTAGAACACCACATTGTCGGGCCGCCCCTCGATCCCGCCATCCAGAACAGCCTTCAGCGACTTGTAATGCGCATCGTCATGGCCGAAGGACAGATCGTCGCAAAACAGCAGGAACCGGTGTTCAGACGCATCGCGCAGAAAGTTCAGTAAACGCCCGATGGAAGGCAGGTCCTCGCGCTGAACCTCGATCAGCTTCAGCGCCGCGCCATCCGCCAGCACCGTCGCATGGCTGGCCTTCACCAGCGAGGATTTGCCCATGCCGCGCGCACCCCACAACAGCACATTGTTGGCCGGCAGGCCGCGCGCGAATTGCCTGGTGTTGTCCAGCAGGATATCGCGGGCCCGGTCAATGCCGACCAGCAGGGCGATATCCACCCGGTTGATCCGTGCGACCGGGTCCAGCCGGTCCGGGGCGACATGCCAGACGAAGCCGTCAGCCTGCGCGAAATCCGGCGCAGCCAGCGGCCTCGGGGCCATCCGCTCCAGCGCCGCCGCAATCCGTTTCAGGGCCTTCTTGCTCATGGCTTGCTGGCGTCGCTGTCATCCACCTGGCCGGGATCGGGATCGTCATTCCAGCCTTCGCTTTCGGCCAGCAATTCGTCGTCTTCGGCTTCGGCCTCGGCTTCGGGTTTCGGCGCGGCCTCGTCTTCGTCATCCTCGAACCACAGGCCCTCGGCGCGCAGCCGCGCCTCGCGCTGGCGCTCGACCCGCGCCACCAGAAAGATCGAAATCTCGTACAAGCCGTAGACCACCACGAACAGGATCACCTGCGTGATCACATCCGGCGGCGTGACGATGGCCGCCAGAACCAGAATACCGACCACGGCATACTTGCGCACCGATTTCAGCCCGCCGGCCGAGACCAGCCCGGCCTTGCCCATCAGCGTCAGCAGCACCGGCAACTGGAAACACAGGCCGAAGGCGACGATGAACTTGATGGTCAGGCGTAGATATTCCTGCGCCGAGCCCTGGAACGCGATCGCCGCTATGCCCTTGCCATCGCCGCCTTCGCCCAGCACCGATCCGCCCTGCTGGAAGCCAAGGAAGAAATCGAAGGCCAGCGGTGTGACCACGTAAAAGGCAAATGCCGCGCCCAGAAGAAACATCGCGGGCGAGGCCAGCAGGAACGGCAGAAACGCGCTTTTCTCGTTGCGGTAAAGGCCTGGCGCGACGAACCGCCATAGCTGGTACGAGATATAGGGGAATGCCAGGAACAGACCGCCCAAGAGCGAAATCGAGATGGCGACGAAGAAGCCTTCCTGCAGCTTGATCATGATCAGGCCGCATTCGCCGTGGCCCTGCCCGGCCATCGCCTTGCACAAAGGTGCCGTCAGGAAGTTGAAGATCGGGTTCCAGACCGTGAAGCACAGGATCATGGCAATGACAAAGGCCACCGCCGAATGGATCAGCCGGTTGCGCAGTTCGGCCAGATGCTCGATCAGCGGGGCGCTGGAATCCTCGATCTCGTCTTCGCTCATGTGCCGGCCTTCGATTCAGGGACTTTCGCGGCGCGTTTTGCCGTTGGTTTCGCGGCGGTTTTGGCTGCCTTGGCCGATGCCTCGGGTTTCTTCGCGGCTGGCTTTTTCGCGGATTTGGCTGGCGCGGGTTTATCCGCAGGCTTGGCCGGAGCCGTTCTGGCCGCCGGTTTCTTCGCAGCGGGTTTCTTCGCGGCAGGCTTTTTTGCGGGCGGCTTTTTCGCAGCGGGTTTCTTCGGTGCAGCCTCGGCTTTCACCGCAGCTTCGGCCTTCTTTGCCTTCGCCTCGGCAACCCGGTCGGCAACGGCCGCTTTCTCAGCTTCGCGCTTTTCCGCCAGCGCGCGGGTGTTTTCGCCCGCCTGCATCAGCTTCTTGGTTTCTTCGATCTCGCGCTTGGTCTGTTCGGGATCGTATTTGCGTTCGTGAAAGCCCTTCACTGCATCCGTGACCGAATCCAGCCCCAGCGATTTCGCCGACGTGACCTTCTTCAGGTCCTTGGCAATATCGCCGACACCGCTGTCATCCGCCGCCGCTTCCAGCGAGGATTGAAACTCCCGCGCCATTGCCCGCGCCTTGGCGGTGAACTTGCCCAGCGTGCGGAACATGCCCGGCAAATCCTTCGGTCCGACCACGATCAGCGCGACAACGCCGATCACCAGAAGTTCGGCAAATCCGATGTCAAACATGGGCCTTGGCCCCTCGCGTCAGAAGATCAGGATTTGTCTTTGTCTTTGGCGGGGGTCACATCGACGGCCTCTTCGGCGGCGGCCTTTTCGATTTCTTCCTTGCCTTCGGACACGCCCTTCTTGAACGAGGTGATGCCCTTGCCAACCTCACCCATAAGCGAGGAAATCTTGCCGCGCCCGAAAAGCACCAGAACCACCACCGCGATCAGCAGGATGCCCGGCAATCCGATATTGTTCAGCATGTCTTGGTCTCCCTTGAACCGACACAAGTGCCACTGGGCACCCGGAATTGTATTTCCAGCGTGACATGTATGAGTTTTCCCGGAAAGATCAAAGCCCCAAATGCGAAAAACAAGCGAAAAGCCGCGAGGCCGGGGCGGTCGCCGGATGCTCAGGCAAAGGCGGCTATTTCAGCCAATGCGCGTTCCACCACCTCGGGTCCGGCACCGGGTTGATGCGCGCCTTCCGACAGGTGCCGCCGCCAGGCGCGGGCACCCGGGCGATGCGCGAACAGGCCCAGCATGTGCCGCGTGATCTGGTTCAGCCGCCCGCCAGCGGCAAGATGCGCCTCGATATAGGGCAGCATGGCGCGGGCGGCGCCCTCGGCCATGATGGCGTGATCATGGCCGAATATCCGCCGGTCCGCCGCGCCCAGAATGGTGAAGGGATCGTGATATGCGGCGCGCCCGATCATCACCCCGTCCAGCCCCTGCGCCAGAAACGCCTCGGCCTGATCCAGCGAGGTGATGCCGCCGTTGATGGCAATGGAAAGCTCAGGGAAGGCGTGTTTCATCTCAAGCACCAGCGGGTAATCAAGCGGCGGAACCTCGCGGTTTTCCTTCGGGCTTAGGCCCTGCAGCCAGGCCTTGCGGGCGTGAATGGTGCCGCTTCGTACGCCTGCCGCCGCGATGGTTTCCAGGAATACCGGCAGGGTGTCGCGCGGTTCCTGATCGTCCACACCGATGCGGCATTTGACGGTGATCTCCGGCCCCGGACTGGCCGCAATCATCGCTGATGCGCATTCCGCCACCCGGCCCGGATCCAGCATCAGGACCGCACCGAAGGTTCCCGATTTCACCCGGTCGGACGGGCAGCCGACATTGAGGTTGACCTCGTCATAGCCAAGATCGGCGGCAATCCGCACCGCCTCGGCCAGTTCCAAAGGCTCCGAGCCACCCAGTTGCAGCGCGACCGGATGCTCCGCCGGGTGAAAGCCCAAAAGCCGCTGCCGGTCACCGTGGATCACCGCTTTGGCGGTCACCATCTCGGTATAAAGCAGCGTGCGTTGCGACAACAGCCGGTGCAGATAGCGGCAATGGCGGTCAGTCCAGTCCATCATCGGGGCGACCGAGAGGCGGTTGTCTATTGTTTTCAGCATCTTGAGATTCCAAACAATAGGAAACGGGGAGAACCTAGTTGCATGGAATTGCCCCAAATTGCTCGGATTTACCTCAAGTTTGACTGTCTTATGCACGGAAATTGCGCGGATTAGAAGGAGTCCACTGAACCAGGGCGACATAGGACTTTACAAAAGATGGTGGTTGGAGCGCTCAAATCCGGCGAAAGGGTAAGTTTGCCTCCCGGACCTTTCGCCTCAACGGCCACGCCCAGAAACAGGCAAGAAAAACGAACCTGGAAACGGTCAAGGCGGCGCGGTCACAACGCCCCTGCCCGGCCGGAAATGGTCGGGCTGACCCTCGGTGTAGTACCTGCCCGGTGGTCGAACGCGCGGCGCAAAGCAGACGACATTGGATCAGTCATATGGACATTGCCCTTGCCGTAACGTCCCTACTACCTGGCTGACAGCCCGAACTCATCCCATAGATGGGCGGCAACAGGACTTACGACCGGCCTGTGCTGGCGAAACGCGAATATCTCGATGTCAAAACCAAGATGGGTGTCGGGCAGCAGGATTTCCCGCAACTGGGCCTGCGCCAATTCCTCGGCGATCATGTGCTCTGGCAGACGTCCCCAGCCAAGGCCGTCCACCAGCAATTGCTTTTTCATGTGCAGGTCGCTGACATACCATCGCCTTTGCCCTTTTTGCACGCCCAGTTCACGGTCAAGCAGGCCCGCGGCTTGGCCACTGTCTCGCGCAATGACCTGATGGAAGCGCCGAAGGTCGGACAGTCTGCCGGGGGCGTTCATGGATTCCAGCAGCGAAGGCGCGGCGACGTTGCGCATTACGGACCGGACTACCGGCACGTAGTCAAAGCCTCCTTCTTCCAGCATGACCGGGATGGCCGGGGCCAGGGCAAGGGCCGCCTCGCCCGACTGCACGGCCTCGATTGCACCAGACAGAACCTCCGAACGCAGGACAACACGCGTGTCGGGAAAGCGGGTCTGCAGCCCAGCCAATACAGGTGTCACGACATTCAGATCGACTGCTGCGTCTATGGCGATGGTGATCGTTTCCTCCTGTCCTTTCTCGAAATGCCGGATCAACTGGGTGAGATCCTCGGCCTCGGACAGAACGCGCAGGGATTGCAGGTAGACCCGCCGACCCACCGGTGTCAGCTCAAGCCGGTAGCCTGAGCGGTCGAACAATTCGGTCCCGGTCTGAAACTCCAGCGCCTTGAGTGCCTGGCTGACCGCAGGCTGGGTGCGGTTCAGGCTCTCTGCTGCCAGTTTGACCGATCCGGTTTCGACCACGGCGCGCAGCACCTTCAGTTGATCCAGTTTCATTATCGGCCCCTCTTCTTAAGCAATTCTTATATAGAACGGCAAAAAATATAAATTTCAATCCATCGCTCGGGCGCTTACCTCTGATTCAGCAAACGGAGTCACCGAATGAATCAGGTCACATCACAACACCATGTCCAGCCCGATCAGGTTACCGGCCTGAAACGACCGGGCCACGAGATGACGGACTGCGAGTCCGTGCTGCCTGCTCTGTTATCTTCAATGACCAGCGGCCTGTGACGCGGATCATCCGCCACCTGTCCGCCAAGAAAGGAATTATCCCCATGTCCAAACGCATCGCCATCATCGGCGGAGGCTATATCGGTACCAAACTTGCAAAGTCGCTTGACGATAGTGCTGATGTCACCCTGATCGAACCACGCAGCCATTTCGTTCACACACCCGCCTTGATCCGCGCCGTTGTGGACCCTTCCCTGCTTGATCGCGCCTTGATTCCCTATGACCGCCTGTTGAAAAATGGCCGGGTCATGCGCTCGCATGCACGCGGTGTTGATGGTAATGGCGTGACGCTGGACGACGGCCAGAGGGTCGAGGCCGATTACATCGTGGTGGCGACCGGCTCATCCAATGCCACGCCCTTCAAGCCTGTCGGCGACGACATCGAGGGGCTGCGACAAGCCAACCAACGCGTTCATGAACTGCTCAAGGCTGCTCGTTCAGTCGGCATCGTCGGCGCCGGGGCCGTCGGCACCGAATTGGCGGGCGAGATCGCGCATGCCATGCCGGACAAGAAGATCACGCTGATCTCGGACACCGACCGCCTGTTTCCAACCATGCCGAACAGGCTTGGCAACGCGCTGGCCAACAAACTGCGCAATGCCGGCGTGCAGCTAACACTCGGGAAAAGGGCCGAGAACCTGCAAAGCATGACCGAGCCTTTTGCCGGTAGCCTGAAACTGTCGGACGGATCAGAGCATGAATTCGACCTGATCTTCCCCGTGCTCGGCTCGCGCGCCAGCTCTGAATTGCTGGAGGCTTTGCCAGGCACGCGCAAAAGCACCGCGAACCGAACCAAGGTTGACCCTTGGCTACGCCCGTCATCCCTGCCCAACCTATTCGCCGCCGGGGACATCGCCGATGCCGGAGACGGCATGACCATCATAGCAGCAAGCCGCCAGCTTCCCTGGCTGGAGGCGACGCTGACGGGCCTCATGGCGGGCAAGTCACTTGAAGACATGAAGCCCTACAAGCCGTGGGGGCCCAAGGCACCGATCCTCGTGCCGCTCGGCCCCAGGCGCGGCAGTTCCTTCCTTGGTCTGTTCACCGCCGGGGACTTCCTGACCCGCAAAATGAAGGGAGAGGACCTGTTCGTGGCGCGGTACAACAAGCTTCTGAACCGGGGCTGATTGGCAAGGGATCGGAAATTTCGTGGCGCAAGTGACGGCCTTCGACCGAGGCTTGAAGCGTGGTGCAACTGACTCGATTCGACCATTCACCCGGTATCCCGAGGCGGCGTCGGCTTCAGCAAATGCGTTCGGGGTATCGGATGAAATTGATCCGGCACGACATGCTCTATTGCGGCTAAGGGCTATCCAATCCGCGCAAAATTGAAGCCATGCCTGACGGGCACCGGGAAATTCACTTTCTTGCATTCAGAAAGTGGAATATAATGCCCGAAACCCCGGAGGGAGCGCCATGAATATCCTGAAGCCCAGCCGCCGCGATATCCTGAAACTTGCGGCTGCCGCCCCGGCGCTGGTGCTGCCGGTACCGGCGCTGGCCGCACTCGGGCCGCCCGCAGGCCAGCAGGCCAGCCATTTCCGCTTCACCCTTGGCCAGGCGGCGGTGACCATCGTGTCGGATGGCTATTTCACCATGCCGACTTCCGGCCTCGGCCCGAATGCCGACCGCGATCAGGTGGCGGCATTTCTGGAGGCGCATTACCTCGACGCCACGAACGCCTATCGTCACACCAACCACCTTTATGTCGAGATCGGCGGGGCAAAATTGCTCGTCGATGTCGGCTCGGGCGACCGGTTCTTCGATACTGCCGGGCGGCTGATGGGCAATCTTGCCGCTGCCGGGATCGACGCCGATGCGATCACCCATGTCGTCATCACCCATGCCCATCCCGATCACATCCTCGGCCTGCGTGACGATTTCGACGAGCCGATCCTGCAGAATGCCGAATGGTTCATCGGCGACACCGAGATCGACTACTGGCTACAGGACGACCTGGTGAACCGCGTCGCGCCAGAGGAACAGGCATTCGTGCTGGCAGCAGTCAACTCGATCAACGCCGAGGGCCAGCAATGGACCACGGTCAGACCCGGCCAGAGCATACTGCCGGGTGTCAGTATCGTTGCCACGCCGGGCCATACGCCGGGGCATGTCGCGCTGATGATCGAAAGCGAAGGGCAGATGCTGATCGCTGCCGGGGACGCGCTGACCAATGTCTACATGGATTTCGCGCATCCCGACTGGGGCATCGAGCGCGATCACGATATCGCAATGGCCGCCGACAGCCGCAAGCGCCTGCTGGACATGGCGGCAAGCGACGGTATCGCGCTGCTGGGCTATCATTTCCCGTTTCCGGGCGTCGGTCAGGTGATGCGCGAGGGCGGGGCCTATCGCTTCATCCCGGCCCTCTGGCGCTGGCCGTGATCCCGCGCCTCAGGCTGACTTGACCGCCGGTGTTGCCGCCCGCTCACCGCATTGCCAGGCGCGGCAGGCATCGCCGAAGGCCTCGAATAACGGGCGCGAAACGGGATCGTTCGCCGCGTTCCATTCCGGGTGCCACTGCACCGCCAGCGCGAAGCCGGGCGCATCGCGCACCAGGATCGCCTCGGGCGTGCCGTCGCTGGCCCAGCCTTCGATCAAGATCCTCGGCCCCGGTTTGCGGATGCCCTGACCGTGCAGCGAATTGGTCATGACGCTGGTCCTGCCCCAGAGATTGGCAAACACCCCGCCCGGCGTCAGGTTGACCTCGTGGCGCAGCGCGAATTTCTCCTCGATCGTGCCGTCCGGCGGCATCCGGTGGTTCATCCGCCCCGGCAGATCGCGGATTTCCGGATCGAGCGTGCCGCCAAAGGCCACGTTCAACTCCTGAAAGCCCCGGCAGATACCCAGGATCGGCTGACCGCGCTGCACGCAGACCTGCAGCATCTCCAGTACCAGTTCGTCGCGGCATTGATCGAAGGTGCCATGCGCCTCGGTCTCTTCTTCGCCATAATAGCTCGGATGCACATTGGGCCGCCCGCCGGTAAAAACGAAGCCGTCGCAGGTATCCAGCAGGGTCGGAATGTCGATCACATGCGGGTCTGCCGGCACCACCAGCGGCAGGCCGCCAACCACCCGCGACACCGCGTTGATATTGATCATGCCGCAGGCCTGTACGCGGTAATCATCGCCGATGACGTGGAAATTACCGATGATACCGATGACGGGGCGAGTCATGTGCCGGGTCCTGATGGGTGCCTGTTCAGGCGTCAGGATAAACCATCATTTGCAGGCGGTCGAGACCCCTCCCGCCGCTTGCCAGCGCGATGTGGCCGCTTTCACGCTTCGGCGGTGAAGCCCGCCGCCTCGATCCCCGCCACCGCCGCCGCGGCGTCGTTTTCCGAGGTATCGCCTGTCACCCCGACCGCGCCGATCACCGCGCCGCGCTTGTCGCGCACCAGCACGCCGCCCGGCACCGGCACCAGCTTGCCGCCATAGGCACCGTTCAGCGCCGCGACGAAATAGGCCTGTTCCTCGGCGCGTTTGCGCAGCGCGAAACCGCCCAGCCCCATCATCACGGCACCATAGGCCTTGCCCTCGGCAATGGCGTAGCGGCCGGGGGCGGCACCGTCGTCGCGCTCGTAGGCGCGGGGATGGCCGCCGGCATCCAGCACGATCACCGACAAGGGCTTCATGCCCGCCTCGCGGCCATGCGCGATGGCCTTGGCGATGATGTTGCGGGCCTTGGCGCGGGAAATCTCAGCCATTTTGTTCAGCCTTCAATTGCAGCCTGCGAGCATGCAGGACCGGTTCCGTATAGCCCGAGGGCTGTTCCACCCCAAGGAATACCAGATCGCAGGCCGCCTGAAAGGCGATAGTGTCGAAATCCGGGCCCATCGGGGTATAAAGTGGATCGCCGTCGTTCTGGCGATCGACCACCGCCGCCATACGCCGCATCACCGCCAACACCTGATCGCGGCTGACCACGCCATGCAGCAGCCAGTTGGCCAGTGCCTGGCTGGAAATCCGGCAGGTGGCGCGATCTTCCATCAGCCCGACATCGTGGATATCGGGCACCTTGGAACAGCCGATCCCCTGATCGACCCAGCGCACCACATAGCCAAGGATGCCTTGCGCGTTGTTTTCCAGTTCCGCCGTGATCTCGGCCTCGGACCAGTTCTGCCCCGTCGCCAGCGGAATGGTCAGCAGATCGTCAAGGCTGGCGCGTTTGCCGCCCTTGGCAATCTCGGCCTGACGCGCCTTCACATCGACATCGTGGTAATGCATCGCATGCAGCGTCGCCGCGGTCGGTGACGGCACCCAGGCGCAGTTCGCGCCCGCCTGCGGATGCGCGATCTTGGCGGCAAGCATGTCGGCCATCAGGTCCGGCATCGCCCACATTCCCTTGCCGATTTGCGCCTTGCCCGCCAGCCCGCAGGCCAGTCCGACATCGACATTGTTATCCTCGTAGGCGGCAATCCAGGCGGTGTTCTTCATCTCGCCCTTGCGCACCATCGCCCCGGCCTGCATCGAGGTGTGAATCTCGTCGCCCGTGCGATCCAGAAAGCCGGTATTGATGAATGCCACGCGATGTTTCGCAGCGCGGATACATTCCTTCAGATTGACGCTGGTGCGGCGTTCTTCATCCATGATGCCCAGCTTGACGGTGTAGCGCGGCAGGCCCAGAGCCGCCTCGACCTGCGTGAACACCTGATCGGCAAAGGCCACCTCGGCCGGGCCGTGCATCTTCGGCTTCACCACATAAACCGAACCGGCGCTTGAGTTTGCCCGCGCGCCGTTCAGATCATGCATCGCGCAAAGCGTGGTGATCATGGCGTCCATCAGGCCCTCGAACACCTCGGCCCCGTCGCGATCCAGGATCGCCGGGTTGGTCATCAGATGGCCGACATTGCGCACCAGCATCAGCGCGCGGCCCTTCAGGCGGTGGGTCTTGCCGCTGCGGTCTGTATAGTCGTAATCGGGGTCCAGCGTCCGCGTGAAGGTCTTTCCGCCCTTGCTGACCTCCTCGCGCAGGTCGCCCTTCATCAGGCCCAGCCAGTTGCCATAGGCCAGAACCTTGTCCGCCGCATCGACAGCGGCAACCGAATCCTCGCAATCCATGATCGCGGACATTGCCGATTCCAGCAGCAGATCGGAAATCCCGGCCTTGTCCGACGCGCCGATGGCGGTGTCGCGGTCCAACCGGATATAGACATGCAGGCCGTGATTGTTCAGGATGACGCCGCCTTTGGTGGTGCCGGAGAACTGGCCGGGATAAGCCAGCGCATCGGCAATCATGGCCACGTCATCGACATCGGCCCAGGAGCCGGTCGTCAGCGGGAAATGATCGTCCAGAAAGGCCCGCGCAAAAGCAATCACCCGCGCCCCGCGCACCGGATCGTAGCCGCCACCCTTCGGCAGATCACCCATCGCATCGGTGCCGTACAGCGCATCATAGAGCGACCCCCAGCGGGCATTGGCGGCGTTCAGCGCATAGCGCGCATTCATCACCGGCACCACCAGTTGCGCACCGGGCACCTCGGCAATCTCGGGGTCCAGATTCGCGGTCTCGATGGAGAAATCCGGGCCTTCAGGCACCAGATAGCCGATCTCGCGCAAAAACGCCTGATAGGCGGCGGCATCATGCGGCTGGCCGCGCCGGTCGATATGCCATTGATCAATCGTTGCCTGGAATTCCGCACGCTTCTGCAACAGGTCGCGGTTGGCAGGCGTCAGATCGTGCACGAGGTCGGACAGGCCCTGCCAGAACGCATCCGCCGTAATCCCGCTGCTGGGCAAGGCCTGGCCTTCGATGAAATCCGCCAGTTCCACCGCCACATTCAGCCCGTTCCGGGCAACACGCTCGACCATCCGTATCCCTTTCGATTCGCCGCCAATCCCTGTTCCGGATCGCAGGTTTCCTATCGGAAACACAAAACCGGTACAACGGCAATCAAACCCACCGGTCTCTGCCTGCACAGTCAAGGGTCGTCTGGCCGACGCGCAGACCAGATCATCGCTTCGCCCCTTGCCCTCAGGCCGTCTGCCGCTAGTCTGCCGCCAAATCCAAACCGGAGCCAGAACATGTCCGCCGACCCGATCCGCCTTGCCGATTATACGCCCCCCGCCTACCTGATCGACGCTGTCCACCTGACCTTCCGTCTGCATCCGACCGCGACAAGGGTGATCTCGGAAATTCGCTTCCACCCGAACCCGGCCAGCAGCGTGCGCCGCTTCACGCTGGACGGCGAGAACCTGAAGCCGATTGCCTTTGCCATTGATGGTGCCGCGATCACGCCTGACATCACCCCGACCGGCCTCAGCGCCTCCGTCCCCGACGCCCCGTTCACCTGGCGCGCCGAGGTCGAGATTTCGCCCCAGACCAACACCGCGCTGGAGGGGCTTTACATGTCCAAGGGCATGTATTGCACGCAATGCGAGGCCGAGGGGTTTCGCAAGATCACCTATTACCCCGACCGCCCGGACGTGATGGCAACCTTCACCGTCAGCATCGAGGGCGACTTGCCGGTGCTGTTGTCCAACGGCAACCTGATGGCCAATGCGCCGGGCCGCGCCGAATGGCATGACCCGCACCCCAAACCGGCCTATCTGTTCGCCCTGGTGGCCGGTGATCTGGTCAGCCATGACGATCAGTTCACCACCGCTTCGGGCCGCAAAGTCACCCTGAAAATCTGGGTCCGCGACGGCGATCAGGACAAATGCGCCTATGCGATGGACGCCCTGAAACGCTCGATGCGCTGGGATGAGGAGAATTATGGCCGCGAGTACGATCTTGACCTGTTCCAGATCGTCGCGGTCGATGATTTCAACATGGGTGCGATGGAGAACAAGGGCCTGAACATCTTCAACTCCAAATACGTGCTGGCCAGCCCCGAGACCGCCACCGACAAGGATTACGAGCTGATCGAAGGCATCATCGCGCATGAATATTTCCACAACTGGACGGGCAACCGTATCACCTGCCGCGACTGGTTCCAGCTTTCTCTGAAGGAAGGGCTGACGGTGTTCCGCGACCAGCAGTTTTCCGGCGATCAGCGCAGCCATGCGGTGAAACGCATCGCCGAGGTCGAACAACTCCGCGCCCGCCAGTTCCGCGAGGATTCCGGGCCGCTGGCGCATCCCGTCCGCCCGGCGGAGTACAAGGAAATCAACAACTTCTACACCGCCACGATCTACGAAAAAGGCGCCGAGGTGATCTCGATGCTGCACGCCCTGGTCGGTGCGGACGATTACCGCAAGGCGCTCGATCTCTATTTCGCACGCCACGACGGACAGGCCTGCACCATCGAGGATTGGTTGCAGGTGTTCACCGATACGACCGGCCGCGATCTCAGCCAGTTCAAGCGCTGGTACGAACAATCCGGCACGCCGCGCGTCGAGGTGGCCGAGGATTGGGCCGATGGCACCTATACGCTGACCTTCCGCCAGTCCAATCCACCCACCCCGGGCCAGACCAAAAAGCAGCCGCAGGTGATCCCGATTGCCACCGGCCTTCTTAACCCCAATGGCGACGAGGTTCTGCCAACCACCATTCTGGAACTGACCAGGGCAGAGCAAAGCTTCCGCTTTTCCGGCCTCGCGGCCCGGCCGATCCCGTCGCTGCTGCGGAATTTCTCGGCCCCTGTGATCCTGACCCGGCAGGCGGACGATAGCGAACGCGCCTTCCTCTTGGCGCATGACACCGATCCGTTCAACAAATGGGAAGCTGGCCGCGATCTGGCCATTACCAATCTCTGCCGGATGGTGCTGGAACAGGCCGCGCCCGCACGCGATTTCACCGCTGCCATGCACCGGGTTGCCGTCGACGACCGGCTTGACCCGGCGTTCCGCGCCCTTGCGCTGGCGCTGCCCTCCGAAGACAGTATCGCACAGGCCATCCACGAGGCCGGTCACGCCCCGGACCCCGACGCCATCCATGCCGCGCGCCACACCCTCGCCGGTGCAATCGCCGATGCGATGGGCCGGGATTTGAACCGCGTATACGCCGATATGGCGGTCAAAGGTGCTTACAACCCGGATGCCGCCGATGCCGGCAAGCGAAGCCTGCGGGCCGCCGCCCTGGCACTGATCAGCCGCCGCGACGGGCCACAAGCCGCCAAGGCCCAGTTCGCCGCCGCGGACAACATGACCGAGGCCCTGTCGGCGCTGTCCAGCCTGCTGTCCATCGGCGACGGCGCGCCCGAGATTGCCGCCTTCCATGATCGCTGGGCCGGCAATGACCTTGTGATCGACAAATGGTTCGCGCTGCAAGCCAGCCTCGCCGCGCCCGAAACTGCGGTTGAGACGGTCCGCAAACTGTCGGAGCATCGCGATTTCGACTGGAAGAACCCAAACCGCTTCCGCAGCCTGATCGCCGGTTTCGCGATGTCCAACCCGGCTGGTTTCCACCATGCCTCGGGCGCTGGTTACGCCTTTCTGACCGACTGGCTGATCCGGCTCGATGCGCTGAACCCGCAGACCACGGCGCGGATGACCAGCGCCTTTGAAACCTGGCGGCGCTATGATGCAAACCGGCAAGGCCTGATCCGCGCCGAACTGAATCGGCTGGCGGGCCATCAGCCATTGTCGCGCGACACGGCGGAAATGGTCGAGCGTATCCTGAAGGGCTGAGCCTGAAAACGACGCATGCGTCGCATTCAGGTGCGAAAACCTGGCAATCCGGTCGCAAAACCCTCCGGTTCCGCGATCCGGAGGCCCTGATGACGTACGCCAATCCCCTGTCGCCGCTGCTGCTGGCACTGGCCGGGCTTTATGCCTCGGAAAACCGCCCCGGCGGGACGGTCGCGGCACAGGCCTTGATCGCTGCCGCGTTGCAACCCGCCGCTCTGGTTCCAGCACGGCCCGGCCCGCTGGATGATGAATTGCAGGCGATCCTGGCCGGCGATCCGCATCCGGTATCGGCGCTGGTGCGCGATGCAACCCCGTGGCTGCCTTGGGTTTTCAGCGAGTTGAGCGGCCGCATCCGCCCGGACATCGCACATGGCATGATGCAGACCGAACTGGTCGGCCCGGACGGTATCTTCCCGCATGATCAGGTGCGGGTCGGCCTCTGGCTGCAATCGGCCAATCTGGATTATGTCACCCGTGCCCATGCTGCCGAGGAAACCTTCTTCATCCTTGGCGGCGGCGCGATCTGGCAGGCAGGCAATGCAGCCCCGGCATGGCAGGGGATCGGGGCGCTGATCCACCATCCGTCGCTGACGCCGCATTCAGACTGTACCCGGGAATCCCCACTTCTGGCCGCTTGGCGCTGGACCGGAGATATCGCGGTTGAGGGCTATACGCTGACAGGTTAACGTAGCGGCAAAAGCCGTGGGGGCTGTAACGTGACGACGGAAACTGCAAAAACCGTCCTGATCACCGGCGCAAGCTCGGGGATCGGCGCCGCGACGGCTGTTGCCGCCGCCGAAGCAGGCTATGACGTTGCCATAACCTTCCGAACCAACCGCGCCGGGGCCGAAGATACCGCCGCCAAGGTGCGCGCACTCGGCCGCCGCGCCGTGGTGATCCGCGCCGATCTGTCCAACCCCGAAGATATCGAGGAATTGTTCGACCGCATCGACGCCGAGTTTGACGAGCTGGACGTGCTGGTCAACAATGCCGGTATCGCCGACGAGATCTGCCGGGTCGAGGACATGACGCCCGAACGTCTGCACCGGATGTTCGGGGTCAATTCCATCGGCCCGTTCCTGTGTGCGCGGCAAGCCGCGATCCGCATGGCCTGGCGCTATGGCGGGGCCGGCGGGGTGATCGTCAATGTCTCGTCCATCGCGGCAAGGCTCGGCTCGGCGGGGCAATATGTCGATTATGCCGCCTCCAAAAGCGCCGTCGATGTCCTGACCAAGGGCCTGGGCGAGGAAATGGCCGCCGACAAGGTGCGCGTCGTCGGCGTTCGCCCGGGCATCATCGACACTGAAATCCACGCCAAGGGCGGGCAGCCGAACCGGGTTGCCCAGATGGCTAATCAGCTACCCATGAAACGCGCCGGGACCGCGCGCGAGGTCGCGGATACCATCCTATACCTGATGAGCGACAAGGCCAGCTACATCACCGCCACATCGGTCGATGTGGCGGGCGCACGCTGAACACATTCGGCTTCTTTTTGGCACAAATACTCCGGGGGTCCGGGGCAGCGCCCGGGCTGCGGCGCATGGGCCATCCCCGGCCCGATCACATGTGGATCACGCGGCCATAGGCATCCAGCACGGATTCGTGCATCATTTCCGATAATGTCGGATGCGGGAAGACGGTGTTCATCAGGTCTTCCTCGGTGGTTTCCAGTTTGCGCCCGATCACATAGCCCTGGATCAGCTCGGTCACTTCGGCACCGATCATATGCGCGCCGAGGAGTTCGCCGGTCCTGGCGTCAAACACGGTTTTCACCAGACCTTCGGGTTCGCCCAGCGCGATGGCCTTGCCGTTGCCGATGAAGGGAAACCTGCCGACGCGCAATTCGTAGCCGGCTTCCTTCGCCCGTTTTTCGGTGAGGCCGACCGAGGCGATCTGCGGGTTGCAGTAGGTGCAGCCCGGAATCTTCAGCTTGTCCATCGGATGCGGATGCTGGCCGGCGATCATCTCGACGCAGACCACGCCTTCGTGCTCGGCCTTGTGGGCGAGCATCGGCGGCCCGGCGACGTCCCCGACCGCGCAGATGCCCGGCACGTTGGTCCGGCCGAATCCGTCGACGACGATCGTCCCCTTCTCGATCTTCACGCCGAGCTTCTCGAGGCCGAGATTCTCGATGTTGCCGACGACGCCGACGGCGGAGATCAAGCGGTCGACGGTCAGGTCCTGCTTCTTGCCGTCCTTGGTCTCGATCGTCGCGGTGACCAAGTCCTTGCCCTTCTTGACGCTCGCCACCTTGGCGTCGGTCAGGATCCTGATGCCGGCCTTCTCGAAGCGCTTACGGGCGTGGGCGGCGATCTCCTCGTCCTCGACCGGCAGGATCTGCGGCAGGATCTCGACGACGGTCACCTCGGCGCCGAGGGTCCGGTAGAACGAGGCGAACTCGATGCCGATGGCGCCCGAGCCGACGACGAGCAACGATTTCGGCATCCGGTCGGGGGCCATTGCCTCGAAATAGGTCCAGATCAGCTTCTTGTCCGGTTCGAGGCCGGGGAGCGCGCGCGGCCGCGCTCCGGTCGCGATGATGATGTTCGTCGCCGCGTAGTCGCCGGCGCCGAGGGCGCCTTTCGGCGGGTTGTCGGCGGCGGCGACCGAGACCTTGCCCGGCGCCGTGATCGTCGCTGCTCCCCAGATCACGTCGACCTTGTTCTTCTTCAGGAGAAAGCCGACGCCGGTCGACATCTGGCCGGCGATGCCGCGCGAGCGCTTGACGATGGCGCCGAGATCGAAGCCGACTTTCTCGGCGGTCAGGCCGTAGTCCCTGGCGTGCTCCATGGACTGGAAGACATCGGCCGAGCGCAGCAGCGCCTTGGTCGGGATGCAGCCCCAGTTCGGGCAGATGCCGCCGATGAACGATTTCTCGACGACCGCGGCCTTCAGCCCAAGCTGGGCCGCGCGGATCGCGGCGACATAGCCGCCCGGTCCGGAGCCGATGATGATCACTTCGTAGGCGTTCGCCATGATATTTACCCGCTAAAGAGTTGTCATTCGCAGTCGGCGGTGCCGACCTCGATGCCGAACTGGCGCGGCCCGACCATCATCGGCTTCCCCGGATCGCGCGGCGTGTCGACGATGGTGATGGTCAGCATGCAGCGCGGCGTCTTCAGCGTGTAGACGTCGTCGCCGGTCGTGCCGATTGAGAGGATCGGCTCCTCATATTTCAGTGCGTCGTGCACCTGCGGGTCGCCGACGATCGCCTCGATCTCCCGGGCGCTCTGCCAGTAGGGCGGGAGGGCGGCCTCGGCCTGCTGAAGGTGGACGCCGAGGAAGACCGCGGCAAGGGCGATTGCTGCAATCCGATCATGTCTTCGCGACATGGCTCCCTCCGAAGCGGTTGAGGACGAAATGATGGGCAAGCGCGATGGCGACCGCGCCGCCCGTGATGAACCATCCTGCGAGGCGGTTCGTGCCGGGGACGAAGCAGGCGACGGGCCCGCAATAGGCGGCGGTGACGAGCACGGCGATGACGAGGACCGCGCCGATGACGAGGAGCGCGTTCCAGCGAACCCGCAGCACGGCGCGGACGACCAGCCAGAATACGGTTACGGCGAGGAGCACGGCGGGCAGAAAGACCACCATCGCGCCGCCGGTAAAACCCTCCGGTCGCGGCCCGGCGCGGAGGTTGAGGATCCACAGGCCGCTGACGACCAGGAGGGCGACGAGCGCCGCGACGAGCGCCAGGCTATGTGCGAGGAAGGGACGGTTCATGCCTCGCCTCTTGCCGGGCTGGGTCAGTTCCGCCACTGG
>JAIOJF010000058.1 GCA_019911965.1 Paracoccaceae bacterium
GCCCGCTGCCGATCGCCGCCCTGCGCCTGCCACCCGAGGTTACGGCCAATCTGGTGCGGCTGGGGCTGCGCCGGATCGAGGATCTGGCCGGCACGCCGCGCGCCGCCCTTGCCCGCCGGTTCGGGCGCGACGTGGTGCGCCGGCTGGATCAGGCGCTGGGGGTGGAGCCCGAGCCGGTCACCCCGGCACGCGCCGATATCGGGTTCGCGGTGCGCCTGACCCTGCCCGAGCCGATCGGGCTTGACAGCGACATCATGGCGGCACTCGATCGGCTGCTGGCCCCGCTCTGCGCCCGGCTGGAACGCCACGGACAGGGTGCGCGGCGCATCCGGCTGGATTTGTTCCGCGCCGACCGGACCAGCCAGCGGATCGAGGCCGGTCTGGCCCGCCCGGCGCGTGATCCGGCCCGCATCCGCCCGCTGATCGCGCTGAAACTGTCCGAGGTGGATGCCGGTTTCGGCATCGACGTGATCCGCCTGGAAGCGGTGGTGACCGAGCCTCTGCACCCCACCCACCATGCCGGCCATGCCGAGGCGCTGTCGGCGGCGGCATTGCGCCGCCAGGCGGAAACCGGGCTGGACGATCTGCTGACCCGGCTTGGCGGGCGGATCGGGCTGGAGGCGATCACCCGCCTGCATCCCGCCAACAGCCATATCCCGGAAAAGACCGCCAGCGTGATGGCCGCCGCCTTCTGCGAACCGGCCGCCAACTGGCCGCTGCCAACGGTGCCGCGCCCGCTGGTGCTGTTCGCCCCCGAACTGGTCAGCGCCGCCGATGCCGCCCGCCCGCCGGCCCGGTTCCGCTGGCGGCGGCGCGAATTCACCACCGCCTCGGCCACCGGCCCGGAACGGATTGCCCCGGAATGGTGGCTGGACGATCCCGCCTGGCGCTCGGGCCTGCGCGATTACTGGCGCATCGAGACCGCCAGCGGCGAGCGGCTCTGGCTGTTCTTCGCCCATGGCGGGCTGGTTTCGGGCGGCTGGTTCTGCCAGGGGACGTTCGCCTGAGCCGGGCAGAAAAGGCCGGGCAGGTCGCGTATTGCGACCGCAAAAATGAGTATTTTTACCAAAAAGAAGCGCGAAATGTATTTGACTTCTTTTTGGTACAAATACTCAACACCACGGCGCGGCCACAGGCCGGGCGTCCGAATATTGCCCCCGGGTCAGCCCTTGGGCTGGTGCCTGTCGGGATGCGCGGCGGCGAAGGCCGGGATCGCCTCCAGCTCGGCCATGATCCGGGCGATCCGGGGCAGCGCGGTCAGGTCAACCTCCCAGCGGCGGGCATTGTAGATCTGCGGTGCCAGGCAGATATCGGCCATGCTGATGGTATCGCCGTGGCAGAACCGCCCGGTCCGGGCCTCGCCCAGCATCTGTTCCACTGCCTCCAGACCGCGCGGGATGAAGGCGTGCATCCAGTCCTTCATGGCGATATTGCCGCCCGAATTGTCCGCCGCGAACCGCGCCACGCTCAGATTGCACACCGCATGGATTTCCATCGCGATGGCATAGGAAATCCGCCGCACCCGGGCGCGGCCCAGGGCGGTTGGCGGCAGCAGCCCGGCATGGCGGGTTTCGTCGAGATATTCGATGATCGCCAGCGATTGCGTGAAGCTGTGATCGTCCAGCAAAAGCGTCGGCACCAGCCCCTGCGGGTTGCGCGCCAGGTTCTCCGGCCCGCGATGTTCGCCCGCGGTCAGATCCACCGGCACGGCGGTATAATCCAGCCCGAGATGGTTGAGCGTGATCCGCAGCCTGTAGGCCGCCGATGAGCGCCAGTAATCGTACAGCGTGATGCTCATGTGCATTTCTCCATCAGGATGCGGATGGCCTTGCGGAAGGCGTCGCGTTCGCCGTCAGGCAGGCAGGCCAGCACCTCGGCCTCGAAATCCAGCGCCTGCGGGCCGATCTCGGCGGCCATCGCACGGCCTTTCGCGGTCAGCGACAATTCGACCAGCCGGCGGTCCGCGGGGTTCACCCGCTTGCTGACATAGCCGGCCTTTACCAGCCGGGCGGCGGCGCGGCTGGCCATCGACTTGTCCATCTCGACCTGCTGATAGACCTCGCGGATCGAGATTTTCGCCGCCTGCGACAGATGCGCGACCAGCCGCCATTCCGGCACCGAAATGCCGAACTTGTCGCGGTAGCGCCGCGAGAAACCGTCGCTCAGCCGATTCGACAGCACCGCCATCTGGTAGGCCAGGAAGTCTTCCAGGATAAAGCCGGGCAAGGGCCGCCCTTTCGTTGCGTCTGAGATGATCCGATAAGGACACGGATCGCCCGTCAATTCAAGCGCAAGCGCCGAATATCGCCGGGATTGTCCGGGGATACCTTGACCCCGTTGCAAGTGCAACAATATGATGCCGCCAAAGCGCCGCAACAACAGGGCGCAGGATGCGGGAAGATCATGCAGATATCAGACAAATCCGCCGGCCCCGGCGGGATGACTCAAGCTGCCACGCCTTACGGCACAACACCCGGCTACATGCCCGGATTCGGCAACGATTTCGAGACCGAGGCGCTGGAAGGTGCCCTGCCGCAAGGCCAGAACAGCCCGCAGCGGGTGAATTACGGCCTCTATGCCGAGCAGCTTTCCGGCACCGCCTTCACCGCCCCGCGCGGCGAGAACGAGCGCACCTGGTGCTACCGCATCCGCCCCTCGGTGCGCCATGTCGGCAATCTGCAGCCGCTCGATATGCCTTACTGGAAATCCGCGCCCCATGTCGTGCCCGGTGTGATGTCGCTGGTGCAGCGGCGCTGGGACCCGGTGGCGATGACCGACCAGCCGCTGACCTGGATCAGTGGCATGCGCACCATGACGACGGCGGGCGATGTCAACACCCAGGTCGGCATGGCCAGCCACACCTTCCTGGTGACGGAGGATATGGAGGACGAATATTTCTACTCCGCCGACAGCGAATTGCTGGTGGTGCCCCAGGATGGCCGCCTGCGCTTCTGGACGGAGCTTGGCATCATTGATGTCGCACCGCTGGAAATCGCCATCCTGCCGCGCGGCCTGGTCTACAAGGTAACCTTGCCGGACGGCCCGGCGCGCGGCTTTGTCTGCGAAAACTACGGGGCCAAGTTCGATCTGCCCAATCGCGGCCCGATCGGGGCGAATTGCCTGGCCAATCCGCGCGATTTCAAGACCCCGGTGGCGGCGTTCGAGGATCGCGACTGCGCCGCCCGCGTGGTGATCAAGTGGTGCGGCCAGTTCTTCACCAGCGAGATTGATCACTCGCCGCTCGACGTGGTGGCCTGGCACGGCAATTACGCACCCTGCAAATACGACCTCAGGACCTATTCGCCGGTCGGCGCGATCCTGTTCGATCATCCCGACCCGTCGATCTTCACCGTGCTGACCGCGCCCTCGGGCCATGAGGGCACCGCCAATATCGACTTCGTGATCTTCAAGGACCGCTGGCTGCCGCAGGAAAACACCTTCCGCCCGCCCTGGTATCACAAGAACATCATGTCGGAATTCATGGGCAATATCTACGGCCAGTACGATGCCAAACCGAAGGGCTTCGTGCCCGGCGGCATGTCGCTGCACAACATGATGCTGCCGCATGGCCCGGATAACAACGCCTTCGAGAAAGCCACCACCGAAAGCTGGGACCCGGTGAAGCTGGCAGAAACCGCCGCCTTCATGTTTGAAACCCGCTTTCCCCAGCACCTGACCGATTTTGCCGCCAACGAGGCTCCGGTGCAGGACGATTACACCGATTGCTGGACCGGGCTGGAGAAGAAATTCGACGGCACATCGGGTCTGAAATAAACGGCAAGGGCGCTTGCGCCCCTTGCCTGCCCCGGCGTATGGCAAGTGGCAATCAATACATGTCCGCGCGCGGGCCTGCCAGTGAAAGGACAGACATTGCCGTTGATCAAATCCTGGGTGACAAGCGCCAATTCCGCCACCAGCCCGTTTCCGCTGAACAACCTGCCCTATGGTGTCTTTACCGCCGCCGATGGCGAGGCGCATTGCGGTGTGGCAATCGGCGATCAGATCCTCGATCTGACCATGCTGGAAGAAGACGGCGTGATTGCCGTGGGCGAATTGCCGGTGTTCGACGTGCCGTTCTGGAACGAGTTCATGGAAGAAGGCCCCGCCGCCTGGGCCGCGCTGCGGGCGCGGCTGAGCGAATTGCTGGCGCAAGGCGGCGACGATACCCTGTCGGGCGATGCCGACTTGCGTGCCCGCGCACTGGTCCCCCAAAAAGGCGCGGAATTGCACCTGCCGCTGCTGGTCGCGGAATATACCGATTTCTACGCCGGCCGGCATCACGCCACCAATGTCGGCACGATGTTCAGGGGCGCGGAAAACGCGCTGCCGCCGAACTGGCTGCATATCCCGATCGGCTATAACGGCCGCGCCTCCTCGGTGGTGGTGTCGGGCACGGACGTGCGCCGCCCCTGGGGCCAGTTGAAATCGCCCGATCACGATCTGCCCGCCTTCCTGCCCTGCCGCCGCTTCGATCTGGAACTGGAGATGGGCGCGATTGTCGGCACCGCCAGCGACGGCCCGATCACGGTGGCCGAGGCGGATGAGAACATCTTCGGCTATGTACTGCTGAACGACTGGTCCGCCCGCGATATCCAGGCCTGGGAATACCAGCCCCTTGGCCCGTTTCAGGCCAAATCGACCGCCACCACGATCAGCCCCTGGATCGTCACCAAAGCCGCGCTGGAGCCGTTTCGCTGCGACACGCCCCCGCGTGAGTTTGAATTGCTGGATCATCTGAAAGATGTCGGCCCGATGCTTTATGACATCGGCCTTTCCGTCACCCTGGCCCCCGAAGGCAAAGCGCCTACAACCATCGCCGAAACAAATTACCGCGAAATGTATTATTCCGCCGCCCAGCAACTGGCCCATCACACCAGCGCCGGCACGCCGATGAATGTCGGCGACCTTTTGGGCTCGGGCACGATTTCCGGCGCGGAAAAACACCAGCGCGGTTCGCTGCTGGAACTGAGCTGGGGAGGCAAGGAACCGTTGACGCTCGACACCGGCGACATGCGTACCTTCCTGGAAGACGGTGATACTCTCGCATTGCACGGTGCCGCCAAAGGCGACGGCTACACTATCGGATTTGGCCCCTGCACCGGCAGGATTCTGCCCGCCCTGAAAGACCCATACGCAAGATAGGCTTATTTTTGGAAGAAATACTCCCGCCGGAGGCGTCCGAACGGCGCCACCGGGCGGGCCTTACAGAAAAGGAAAGCACCATGGCCAAGGCATTCGCATCGCAAGGCGACATGAGCGAAAAGAAGATCACCTTCACCGAAGTGGGCGAGGGCCTTTACGCCTTCACCGCCGAGGGGGATCCGAATTCCGGCGTCATCATCGGTGATGACAGCGTGATGATCGTCGAGGCACAGGCCACCCCGCGACTGGCGCAGAAGGTGATCGACTGCGTGCGCACGGTAACCGACAAGCCGATCAGCCATGTCGTGCTGACGCATTACCACGCCGTCCGGGTGCTGGGCGCATCCGCTTTCGGCGCCAGCCAGATCATCATGGGCGAAACCGCCCGCGCAATGGTGGTCGAGCGCGGACAGGAGGACTGGGACAGCGAGTTTCAGCGCTTCCCGCGCCTGTTTGAAGGCCATGAATCGATCCCCGGCCTGACCTGGCCGACCACGACATTTTCCGAGGACATGACGGTCTATCTCGGCAACCGGCAGGTCAACCTGATGCATCTGGGGCGTGCCCATACCGCGGGCGATATCGTGATCCATGTGCCGGACCAGAACGTGATGTTCACCGGCGATATCGTCGAATACCACTCGGCGTGCTATTGCGGCGACGGGCATTTCAACGAATGGGGCGGTACGCTGGACAATATCGCCGCCTTCGATGTCGATGCCATCGCGCCGGGGCGCGGCGATGCGCTGATCGGGCCCGACATGGTGACGGCAGCAATCGAGAACACCCGCGATTTCGTCGATACCACCTATGCCGCCGCCGCCCGCGTGGCCGCAAGGGGCGGTTCGCTGAAAGACGCCTGGGATGCGGTGCGCGCCGCCTGCGATCCAAAATTCGCCGATTACGCGATCTACGAGCATTGCCTGCCGTTCAACGTGGCCCGCGCCTATGACGAGGCCCGCGGCATCGAAACCCCCCGCATCTGGACCGCCCAGCGCGACCTGGAAATGTGGGCCGCGCTTCAGGGGTGAGGGCCGGTCCGGGCAAAGCCCGGCAAACGCTCCGGGGAAACGTTTGAGGCCCGAACGCGCGAAGCGCCGGGCAAGAGGGCCGGCTCGGGCAAAGCCCGGCAAACGCTCCAGGGAAACGTTTGAGGCCCGAACGCGCGAAGCGCCGGGCAAGGGGGCCGGGCAAGCGATGGGTTTGCCGAACTGGGGAAAGGCCCCGGATCGGGTCCGGGGCTGCGGCATCCCCTTTTTCGGCGGTTCGGAGCAGCATTTGCAGGACGCCGGACCGTAGGGCCAGCCCGGACGCAGCCTGACCTTCGCCCGGCCAAAGCCACAAATTCTAGACTCGCCCACCACCCCGGTTCGCGCTAGGCTTGCCCACCACCACAGGCACAGGGCATCCCGATGAACCAATCGCAGACCGCCACACCGGGCGTCAACGCCGCCATCATTGCCGGCTGCGTTGTCGCCTTTGTCGGCTTCGGCTTTGCCGCCACGTTCGGCGTGTTCCTGCGCCCGATGTCCGCCGAACTCGGCTGGGGGCGCGAGGTGTTTTCGCTGTCGATGGCCATTCAGGCGCTGTGCTGGGGGGTGACGCAACCGCTGGCCGGGATGGTGGCCGACCGCTTCGGCACGGCGCGGGTGCTGGCCTTCGGGGCGGTTGTTGCGGCGCTGGGCTTTTACCTGCGCGGCGCGGTGATCGACCCATACGTGTTCGTGGCCTCCGGACTGATCGTCGGCATCGGAACCGGGGCCTGTTCCTTCCCGGTGGTCATCATCGCGCTGGGGCGGATCGTTGCTCCGGAGCGGCGCAGCTTCATCATGGGGCTGGGCACGGCGGCGGCTTCGACCGGCATGTTCATTTCCGCCCCGCTCGCCTTGCTGCTGATCGGCTGGATCGGCTGGCAGAACTCGATCCTGACCATCGCCGCCAGCTTCCTGCTGATCCTGCCGGTGCTGATCTTCATCGCCCGGGTCGCGCGGCCCACCGTGGCAGGCAACAGCGGCGACGGCGGGTTCGCCCGGGCCATCCGCACGGCCTTTGCCGACCGCTCGTTCCTGCTGTTGTTCTTCGGGTTTTTCGTCTGCGGCTTTCACGTCGCCTTCATCCAGACGCATCTGCCGGCCTATGTCGCCGACAAGGGGCTGGCCCCGATCATCGGCGGCTGGTCGCTGGCGCTGATCGGTCTGTTCAATATCGCCGGCTCGTTCCTGTCGGGCTGGTCGGGGCAGGTGTTTTCGCGCAAGAAGGTGCTGGCAGGCATCTACTTCTCCCGCGCTTTGGTGATTTCCGCCTTCATCCTGCTGCCGCTGACCCCGGCCAGCGTTTACATATTCTCCGCCATCATGGGGCTGTTATGGCTGTCGACGGTGCCCTTGACCACCGGGCTGGTGGCGCAGACGCAGGGGCTGCGGTTCCTGTCGACACTGGCGGGGTTCGTGTTCTTCAGCCATCAGACCGGGGCGTTCATCGGTTCATGGCTGGGCGGGCGGATTTTCGATCTGTTCCAGGATTACACGCCGATGTGGTGGGCGGCGGTAGCTTTTGGCCTGCTGGCAACCCTGCTGCATCTGCCGATCCGCGAAAGCCCCGGCGCATTGGCCAAGGCCGAGGCCGGCGGCACCTGACACGGGCGTTTCAGCCTTTTGCCAGCCGCACGATCGTGCCCTGGGCGGCGGCGCACAGCTTTTCGCTGCCGTCATCGGCCAGCGCGAACACATCGCAGCGCACCACCGCCTGCGATGTCCCGGTGCTGAGGGTTTCGGCCCGCGCGATCAGGGCCGCACCGATGCCGGGGCGGATATAGTTGATCTTCATTTCCTGGCTCACAACCGCCTCGCCCCCCAGCGCCGAGCCTCCGGCGAAGGTCAGCGCATTGTCGGCCAGATAGGCGATCAGACCGCCATGCGCAAAGCCGTGCTGCTGCTTCAGATCGTCCCTGAGGGGCAGCCGCAACTCGGCCCGGCCCGGTTCAAACGCCAGCAATTCCGCCCCCAGCAGGCGGCTGAAGGATTGCCGGTTCAGGATGTCGCGGCCAAATTCGATCATGTTCATCGCAGGTCTCCGATCCTCGCAAACTCATCACAGCCCCGGCGCGATGGCAATCATCCCTATGCGCGTCTGACGCAACGAAATCCGCTGGCGCGGCGCTTGGCGGCGGCTTGCAATCCGCGCCGATATCGGGCCAGATCACTTCTACCATCCCACCCGGATAAATGCCGAAGGGGTGTTTTCGCCGCGTGGATATGGTTTATCGTTGCAGGTGCAACGACATATGCTATGTCTGTGACCGACATATACCACGCACGGTCGGGTCAGGCCGGAATTGGGGGGACCATGACCACACAAACCAGAATATTTGAAACGCCGCTCTATCCCTATGCCCGCTCGGGCGATCAGGATGCGCCGATGCCGGTGCGCCATCCGGTGGTGATCGTCGGTGCCGGGCCGGTCGGCCTTGGCGCGGCGATTGACCTGGCACAGCAGGATATCCCGGTGGTGGTGCTGGACGACAACGACAAGGTCTCGTTCGGCAGCCGCGCAATCTGTTTCGCCAAGCGCCCGCTGGAAATCCTCGACCGTCTGGGCTGCGGCCAGCCGATGGTTGAAAAGGGCGTGACATGGAACCTCGGCAAGGTGTTCTTCGACGACCGCCAGATCTACAATTTCAACCTTCTGCCCGAAGACGGACACAAGAACCCGGCCTTCATCAACCTGCAGCAATATTATTTTGAAGATTACCTGGTGAAGCGCCTGCGCGAATTGCAGGCCCAAGGCAAGCCGATCGACCTGCGCGGTAACAACAAGCTGAGCGCCATCGGCGCGCATGACGACTACGTCGCGCTGGAGATCGACACCCCCGAAGGCCCGTACAACATGGAAGCCGACTGGCTGATCGCCTGCGACGGGGCCAATTCGGCCACACGGCGGATGCTGGGCCTCGATTTTACCGGCCGGGTATTCGAGGATAATTTCCTGATCGCCGACACCATCATGGAGGCCGATTATCCGACCGAGCGCTGGTTCTGGTTCGATCCTCCGTTCAATCGCGGCCAATCGGCGCTGTTGCACAAGCAGCCGGATAATGTCTGGCGGATCGACTTCCAGATCGGCTGGGATATCGACCGCGAGGAGGAGCTGAAGGAAGAAAACATCCGCAAGCGCCTGCATGCGATGCTGGGCGAGGATGCCAAGTTCGAGCTGGAATGGTGCTCGATCTACACCTTCCAGTGCCGCCGGATGGAAAGTTTCCGCCACCAGCGCGTGCTGTTTGCCGGTGACGCGGCGCATCAGGTCTCGCCGTTCGGCGCACGCGGTGCCAATAGCGGTTTGCAGGATGCCGACAATCTGGGCTGGAAGCTGAAGCTGGTGCTGGACGGGACGGCCCCGGATACGCTGCTGGACAGCTATTCCGAAGAACGGGTCCACGGCGCGAACGAGAATATCCTGAATTCCACCCGCTCGACCGATTTCATCACCCCGAAATCCGAGACCAGCCGTGCCTTCCGCAATGCCGTGCTGGACCTGGCCGAGGCTTATGAGTTCGCCCGCCCGCTGGTCAATTCCGGGCGTCTGTCGGTGCCCTGCACCTATGACGGCTCGATCCTGAACGGCCCTGACAGCAGCGATCTGCCGGTGCGCACAAGGCCCGGCTCGCCGGCGGCGGATGCTCCGACAAGGGATGGCTGGCTGATGGATCGCCTCGGCAACCGCTTCCAGGTGCTGGCCATCGGGGTGGACGCGCCCGATAGTCTGGAAGACGGCGGCATCGGCATCGAGGTGCTGCGCCTGTCGCCCGATGAAAGCCCGCAATTCACCGAACGCTATCTCGGCGAGGCGGTGCGCGCGGTCTACCTGATGCGGCCCGATCAGCATGTCGCGGCCCGCTGGACCAGCTACGACGAAAAAGCGGTGATCGCCGCCCTGAAAATCGCCACCGGCCGCGCCTGAGGAGGACAAAGATGAGCAAGATCAACACCCAGCCCAATATCGCCGGCGCCGATGATTTCTACGCCGAATTGCTGGCGATCCACGATGGCCGCCCGAAGGCGGAAAGCGATGCGATCAATGCCCGCCTGATCCTTCTGCTGGCCAATCATATCGGTGATCGCGCGGTGCTGACCGATGCGATGACCAAGGCCGTTGACTGCGGGCACCGCTGAATTGCCCATTCATTGAAGGCGTCGTTCCGGCGCACAAGCAAGGAGAACCAGAACATGAAGGTCGAACAAATCCATCACGTCGCCTATCGCTGCCGCGACGCCAAGGAAACCGTGGAATGGTACGGCAAGAACCTGAACATGGATTACACGCTGGCATTTGCCGAGAACCACGTGCCATCAACCCATGAACCCGACCCATACATGCACATCTTCCTCGATGCCGGGATGGGCAATGTGCTGGCGTTTTTCGAGCTGCCGACCAAGCCCGAAATGGGCCGCGATGAAAACACGCCGGCCTGGGTGCAGCATCTGGCGCTTAAGGTGAAGGACCGCGAGACGCTGCTGAAGTTCCGCGACCAACTCGAAGCGAACGGGGTCGAGGTGCTGGGCGTGACCGACCATTCGCTGTTCCACTCGATCTATTTCTTCGATCCCAACGGCCACCGGATCGAACTGGCCTATAACGATCCCGCCGCGACCGAGATGCTGGACAAGGCGGCATCGGTCAAGGACGAGATGCTGGAAGAATGGTCAAAGACCAAACGCGCGCCCCGTCACGCCGCCTGGCTGCATGAACGCGAGATGAACAAGATCTGATTGATCGGGGGCGGTAGCCGCGTGCTGCCGCCCCCGCAGGCCTGTGCACCGCTGGACGGTGGGACGATTTGACGGACGCGCCCGCGCCTTGGCGGGGCGGTCTCAGCGTGCCACAGGCATCTTCTGCCGCCCCCGCGCGGTCAGCCGGTATACCTCGCCACCGTCGATCACCACCGCAACCATCGATCGCCCGTAACCGGCCCCGCCATCGAGGTTCAGGCGGTTGTGACAGCGCCTGGGTGCCGGCAGCGGCGTGTGGCCGTGCACGATCAGGGCGGGATGGGTGCCGGTGTAGTTCAGGAAATCCCGGCGGATCCAGATCAGATCATCCGGGTCCTGATCCTCCAACTCCACGCCGGGGCGGATACCGGCATGGGCAAAGAACAATCCCGGCGCATGGTGGCTGCGCGGCAGGCCCTTCAGATACTCCCGGTGCGCCGCAGGCACCGCCGTTACCGCATCGCGCCACAGATCGAGCGTGTCGCGGTGAGCTGCGATATCAACGCCGTAACTTTCCAGCGTCGTCAGCCCGCCCAGCTTGGGATGCAGCCAGGACAGATCGCTGCGCAATTGCGGATTGTGAAAGCCGGGGTTCTCAAGGAACTCCAGGAACAACTGGTCGTGATTGCCCGTCAGCACGATCCAGCGCAGGTCGTTCGCCTGTCCCTGCATCAGCCAGTCAACCACGTCGGCGGAATCCGGGCCGCGATCAATCAGATCGCCCAGATGCACCACATTGGCGAAATGCGTGTCGTGGCGGTCGCGGTCGCGCTCGATCCGTTCGTGCAGCACCTTCAGCGGCCCCAGATGGCCGTGAATATCGCCGATAGCGTAGATCGTAGTCATTTCAGTGCTCTAGAGTAGTATTAATGCCGCAATCAGTAGTCCAAGCGCCAGCGCCCAGCTTCGCCAGATGGCGCGGATCGCCTGGTCTATATCATTGGCGATCAGGGCGCGGCGGCCCTCGGCATGGACAAACGGATAATCCACCGGCTGGCCGTGATAGACCCGCGGCCCGGAAATCGCCACGCCCGTCACGGCGGCGGTGGCGGCCTCGGGCCAGCCGGCATTGGGCGAGCGGTGCAGGCGCGCATCGCGGCGCATGACGGTGACGGCATGGGCCGAGCCATGCGCGAGGCAGATCAGCAACCCGGTCAGCCGCGCCGGCAGCCAGTTTGCCAGATCGTCGAACCGGGCCGCCGCCCAGCCGAATTGCGCGTATCGTTCCGTGCGATAGCCGATCATGCTGTCGGCGGTATTGGCCATCTTGTAGATCATGATGCCGGGCAGACCGAACACCAGGAACCAGCAGGCGGGGGCGATCACGCCGTCGGAAAAATTCTCCGCCAGGCTTTCGATGGCCGACCGCACGATGCCGTCTTCATCCAGCGCCGCCACGTCGCGCCCGACAATCAGCGCCACCGCTTCGCGCCCCGGATCCAGGCCCCGCTCCAGCGCCCGCGCCACCGCGCCGACATGGGACACCAGGCTGTTCTGCGCCAGCAATATCGCCGCCAGCACGATCTCGATCAGCCAGCCGCCGGGCAGGGCGGCCAAGACAAATCCCGCCAGCCCCGCACCTGCCAGCAGCAGAACCAGCGCCGCCACGCCCTTCGCCCGCCGGTTGCCCCCGTGGTTCAGCCGCCTCTCCAGTACCGCCACCGCGCGCCCCATCAGCGCCGCCGGATGCGGCAGTTTCTGCCAGAGCCGTGCAGGATCGCCGATCACCGCATCAAGCACCATCGCCGGGATCAGCAGCGCCATCGAAGTCATGTATCGTCGCTGCCCTGATCTGGCAGGCGCGAGACGAAATGCCCCTTCACGCCCTGCGGCCATTGCCGGAACGGCACCTGCCCGCTGTCGGAGGCCGCGTGCAGGCTGGCATAATCGGCAATCGCCTCGGCGTGGTCGGGGATCGCCTCGAAATCGCCCAGAACGTAAGTCATCTTGCCCGCCGCCCGGATCGCCAGGTTGCAGCCCTTGCCGCAGCCCATCAGGCAGGAATGCCGCCGCACCCGCAACCCCGGCCGCCCTTCCACCGCCGCCTCGACCATCGCCGCCAGCCGCTCGCCGTCGCATTGCGGCGCGGTCTCGTCATGGTCGGGGCGCTTGCAGGTATCGCAGATCAGGATCGTCGTCGTCATCGCCGTTTCCGGGCCGCTTTCGGGGGTTGCAGCCCTTCAAACGGAAATCACGGCGTGATGCAACGCCTAAAGTTTGCCCCGCCCATGCGGTGCCGAAAAGTTGAGTTCGGGGCCGATCGGGATGATCCGGTGCGGATTGATCGTGGCGTGGCTGTAATGGTAATGCCGCACGAAATGGTCGAACCGCACCGTTTCGGCAATGCCGGGTGTCTGGTACAGATCGCGCGTATAGGCCCAGAGATTGGGATATTCGCGCAAGGCCTTCCGGTTGCACTTGAAATGCCCGTGATAGACCGGATCGAACCGCACCAGCGTGGTGAACAGCCGCCAGTCGGCCTCGGTCTGCCTTGCCCCCAGCAAATAACGCCGCGTGGCCAGATGGTCTTCCAACCAGTCCAGCGTATCGAACAGCGCAACCGCCGCCTCGTCATAGGCCGCCTGGCTGGTGGCAAATCCGCAGCGATAGACGCCGTTATTCACGTTATCGTAGATCCGGGTATTGATCGCCTCGATCTCGGCCCGCAGGTCCTCGGGCCAGTAATCATCGGAATTGCCGGTGATCGTATCGAAGGCGGAATTCAGCATGCGGATGATTTCCGAAGATTCGTTGGATACGATGGTGCCTTCGGCCTTGTCCCACAGGATCGGAACCGTCACGCGCCCGGAAATGCCGGGATCGGCTTTCAGGTAGATGTCGCGCAGGAAGGCGGCATTGCCAAGGCTGTCGCCGGTGGTGCCGGGGAAATCCGTGGCGAAGGTCCAGCCGTCATCCAGCATGTCGGGATGCACGACATCGACGCTGATATGCTCCTGCAACCCTTTCAGCGCGCGGAAGATCAGCGTGCGATGCGCCCAGGGGCAGGCATAGGAGACATAGAGGTGATAGCGCCCGCTTTCGGCGCGAAATCCGGCCCTGCCGGTCGGCCCCGCTGCGCCATCGGCGGTGATCCAGTTGCGAAAGCCGGCGGTGGAGCGCACGAAGGCACCTCCCGTCCTGGCGGTGTCGTACCATTCGTTCGTCCAGGTTCCGTCAACCAACTGGCCCATCACTGTCTCCGTTCGTTTCCATGTCCCGGAACAGATAATAGTTTCCAATTCAGGAATAACCCCCCAAATCCTCACAAAACTGTTGTCTAAATCGAAACAATCGCGCGCCTGAGGCGTCATTGGGCATCGCCATGCCCGTCTAACGTTGCTGACAGAAGATCGAAAGGCAGCCGCCCGCCTTAACGCACCAGCCGGAAGGACGTTTCGGTGGAATTGAGGCCGTTCGGACAAAGACCAAGGCTGGCCTGGGCGCTGAATTTGATGTCGCCATTGGCATAAAGGTTCAATCCTTCGATACCGTTGGACTGCGCCGAAATATGCATCTCTCCTTCGGCATAGATCGTCGCGCCGTACAATTCCAGCCCCGAGGCCGAGTCGAAATCGCCACCGGCATAGATCACCACCTCGCCGCCGGTGGCGCAGCCGTCATCGGTCCCCAGCCGGACGCCATTGGCACCGTAGACCGATTTGTTGCCGGTATCGGTCGAAACCAGAACCACGTCTTCAAAGACCGAACCGTTGCCGAACTGCATGTTGCATTCCGACACGATCACCACCTCGCTGACCGTGGAACCTGCAAAGAACTGCGCCTTGCTGCCATTGGAGCCTCCGCATTCGACCTCGTAGATGCGCCCGGCCTGAAAGTTGGTGTATTTGACGTCCTTGGCGCGAATGGTGATGACCGAGGCGCTCGGATTGATATAGGACGGCTGGTCGGCGTAATAGGGATTGAGGAAACTCGCCGCCATCGTGGCCGCGCTCGGGATCGTCGGCGTGAGGCCGGTGCCGGTTTCAAACACATCCCCATAGGTCAGGGTGGCCGAGCTTTCGGCGGTGCCGCGCCCGACAACGCTGCTCATGCCGACCGAACTGGGCCAGCTGATCATCGAGAAATCCGGCACCACAAGTGCGGCATCGTTGGAGAACGTGTTGTTGTTGGACAATTTGACGCCGTTCGCCCCGAAAATGCAGAAATCGTTGTAAACGGCGTTGTTCGAGGTGATCTCGAACTCGCCATTGGTGGCGATATTGGCTGCCACGCAGCCGCCTTCGGTCATCGCGGCAATGGATTCCGTCTGGATATTCCAGCTTTGCATGCCGCCGATGCGCAGCAACATGGTGCCAAGGGCATTGCCGCTGGCGGCGTTGCGGTTGGCCACCACCCGCACCGCATTCACGTTGCTGGTGGACTGGGTAAAGGTGCCGGCATCGAAATCCCAGATGCCGAAGGTGATATTGGCCGCCGTGATGGCGCTGTTCTGGTTGTCGCCCATCAGGTTGGCATTGGCCAGGTCGATCACCGCGGCGCGAATGGTGTTCTGGGCATTGGTATCGACATCGGATGAACCGGCCTTCTGCAACTCGATCACGGCGGCATGGGCGGTTGCGTCGGCGGCGGTCTGCAACTGGCTGCGCACCCGCCATGCATTGGTGCTGTCCACCGACATGCCGCCGAAAAACAGCGTGATGATAAGGACCATCACGGCGAAATGCGTCATCGTGCCGGTTTCGTCCTTGCAAAACCGACCGGTCCGCTGACGAAGGGAAAGAAGGGCGTCGTGCATTGCAAACTGCCTCCTAGTTCTCGCTGCGCATGGTGACCGAGGCGTTGATCGTGTAGTTCTTCGTCTGGGTCAGCGAGCCGAGGATCGCCATATCCGTGACCGAGGCCGAAACCGCCACCGTGATATCATCGCCCGCCTGGCTGACCGTGACCGTCGGCGTGATGCCCAGAAGATCAAGCTGCCCTTCGGCCCAGGTTTCCGCAGCATCGTTGTCCATATCGCCGATGGCGACCCGGCGGGCGGTATCGCGGGCGACATTCCACATGTTGCTCTGGGTCAGCAGGATCACGTTCAGATCGAACGCACCGACGATCAGCGACGCGATCAGCGGCAGCCAGATCACGAATTCGACCGTAGCGCTGCCGTCCTGGCATTTTCTGAAACGTGAAAGAAACTTCAGCATCGTTGCGGTTCCGGTTGTGGCGCGGCGGCGAATCCCCTTGGGCCGGCGGGCGGTTGCGCCCAAGACTAGGGATGCGGACTGGCAATACTTTGATCGGAATGTGGCGATATTGGGCCTGCAGGCCCGGCGCGTTCCGGCAATCCGGCGGATTACCGCCAACAGCGCGATCCTGACCGCGCAAAGTGGCAAATTGTTGGCCAATCGCCGTCCTGAACCCGCCACATTGCCGGGCTATACCCAATCCGTTCCCCTGCGGGAGGCCGCGAATCGCGCAATCCCCGCCTTGCAGGATCAGGAGGTCCGGATGGTTATGAAAATGCTCGCCCCGCTCGCTGCCGCGGTGTTGCTTGGTGCGCCAGTACCCGCCGGTGCCACTACGGTCCGGCTGGGTTCGGTCGCGGATTTCTCACCGTATAATTACCTCGACGACGATGGCGAATTGCAGGGATTCGAGGCGGAACTGGCCGATATCCTGTGCGCGCGCGCCGGGTTGACCTGCGAATGGGCGCTGGCCCCCTGGGACGACATGCTGACCTCGCTGCTGGAATACGATTTCGATGTGATCATGACCGCGATGCAGATCACACCGGCGCGGGAATTGTATATCGACTTTTCCGATGAATATTTTCCCGCCGATCCAAGCGCTTTCATCGCCCGTTTCGGTGGAGCTTACCCGTCCGATATCTCGGTGGTCGGTGCGCAGACCGCGACGCTTCAGGCCGAATATGTGAACGATAACGGCTGGTCGCTGTCGCCCTTCACGACCCCTGAGGACGGTTTGCAGGCGCTCGTGAACATGGAAATCGCGGCATTTGTCGGCGACCAGGCCTATTTGCAGGAAATCGTCGATGCCAATCCCGGCCAGTTTCAACTGGTGGCGACCGGCGTGGTGATCGGTGGCGGGATCGGCCTTGGCGTGCGGCAATCCAATCCGACGCTGCTGGGCCAGTTGAACGACGCCATTGCCTCGGTCAAGGCGGATGGTACGCTGGATGCCCTGATCGGGGAATGGTTCAACGGGCGCGATCCGAACTATCGCGGCGGCTACTGATCACACCCGGTCAGGCCGACGAATTGCTGGTTCAGGCCGATCGCATGATTTAGGCTTGCGCATCGCCAATGGCGGATCCGATGCAAAGCCAGTCCTCCATCCCGCAATCCGATACCCGCCGCCCTGAGCGGCCTTGAAACCCGGCCCGAATCCGCCGATCCTGCATTCGATGCGAGATGCGACAGACGCGAGGCCGAGGTTCGGGTGATCGCCGCCGCGCTGGCCTCGAACATGCGCGCGGCGATCCAGACCGCGCGGGAAAGGCTGCCAACATGAGCTTCGTCTGCACGATACCGATCCTTGGCGCGCTGTTCGCCGCCTGCCTGCCGCCCCTGCCGCTGGCCACCGGCTATGTCGAGGGCGAATATATCCTGATCGCTCCGGTCGAGGTGGCGCAGATCAACCATATCGCCGTCCGGCGCGGCGATCATGTCGCCATCGGCGATGAAATCGCGGTGCTGGAGCGAAGCGACGCCGAAATCGCGGTGGCACAGGCCGAGGCAGCCCTCAGCCAGGCCCAGAGCAATCTTGCCAATATCTCGCAAGGGCGCCGCCCGGCGGAAATCGCGGTGATCGAGGCGTCGCTGGCCTCGGCCCGCGCCCAGGAGGTTGAGACCGCCCGCGAACTGGAGCGCCAGAGCGACCTTCTGGCCCGCGATATCGCGCCGCAGGCCAGGGTCGATCAGGCCGACACGCAACACAAGATCGCATTGGCGCGGGTGGGCGAGCTGGAGGCGAACCTGCGCGTCGCCACCCTGCCGGCCCGCGAGGATGAAATTCGCGCCGCCGAAGCCAGCGTGCGCCAGGCCGAAGCGGTTGCCGCCCAGGCCCGCTGGCGGCTGGGCCAGCGTACGCTGGTGTCGCTGGTCGATGGCACGGTCACGGATGTGCTGCGCAGCGCCGGCGAGGTGGCCGGCCCGCAGGCCCCGATCCTTGAAATCCTGCCCGATGGCGCGGTTCGCCTGCGCCTTTACGTGGCCGAGGCGCGGCTGTCGGATATCGCGCTGGGCACCCGGTTGCGGGTCAGTTGCGATGGTTGCGCGGGCGATATCACCGCCGAGGTCAGCTATATCGCGCCGGGGCCGGAATTTACCCCGCCGGTGATCTATTCGCTGGAAAACCGCCAGAAGCTGGTTTTCCTGATCGAGGCACGCCCTGCCGATAACGCCCCCGCGCTGAAGCCGGGGCAGATCGTGCAGGTCGATCTGATCGGCCCGGCCCGATGAAGGCGATTGACGTAACTGGCCTGGTCAAGCGCTATGGTGACAAGACCGTGGTCAACGAAGTGTCGATGTCGGTCGAGCAAGGCGAGATCGCGGGCTTTCTTGGCCCCAACGGTTCCGGCAAGACCACGACGATCCGGGTGATGTGCGGCCTGCTGACGCCGGATGCCGGATCGGGGCAGGTGCTGGGCTATGATCTGGGGCGCGATCAGCTTTCGATCAAGCGGCAGGTCGGTTACATGACGCAGCGGTTTTCCTTCTACGAGGACCTGTCGATCGAGGAAAACCTGTCTTTCGTCGCCCGGCTTTACCATCTGCGCCCGGCGCGCAAATTCGTGAATGACACGCTGGCCGATCTTGGCCTGACCTCGCGCCGCAAGCAACTGGCCGGCAGCCTGTCAGGGGGCTGGAAACAGCGCATGGCGCTGGCCGCCTGCATCATGCACAAGCCGAAACTCCTGTTGCTGGATGAACCGACAGCCGGGGTGGACCCCAAGGCACGCCGCGAATTCTGGGATGAAATCAACCAGTTGGCCGCAGGCGGCATGACGGTGCTGGTCTCCACCCATTACATGGACGAGGCCGAGCGCTGCCACCGCATCCACTATATTTCCTATGGCCGCCTGCTGGCCTCGGGTAGTGTGGACGAGGTGGTACGGGATGCCAATCTGACCACCTGGATCGTCACCGGCCCCGGCACGCGTGATGCAGCAGAAGCCTTCAAGGGCATGCCGGGGGTCGATCAGGTGGCCCCCTTCGGGGCCACGCTGCATGTCGTGGGGCGCGACGCGGGCCTGCTGAAGCAATCGGTGGCCACATTGGGCAAGAGCCACGACATCAGCGCCAGGATCGGCCAGACCAGCCTTGAGGATGTGTTCATCCAGTTCATGGCAGGCTCGGAGGACAACATGCAATGAGCCGGTTCTTCTCGATTCACCGGTTGGCTGCCTTGCTGGCCAAGGAAACCATCCAGATGCGCCGCGACCGCATTACCTTCGGCATGATGCTGGGGGTGCCGCTGATGCAACTGGTGCTGTTCGGCTTCGCCATCAACAACGACCCCAAGGATTTGCCGGCGGCGCTGGTGACCACCAGTCAGGACCAATATACCCGCGCCATCGTCACGGCGCTGGAAATCACCGGTTATTACCGCTTCAACCATGTCGTCGAAACCGCCGTTGAGGCCGAGAAACTGATCTCCGACGGCACCGTGTCCTTCGTGGTGACGATCCCGTCGGATTTCTCGCGTCGGGTGGCGCGCCGGGACCATCCGCAGATATTGATCGAGGCCGACGCCACCGATCCTGCCGTCGCCTCTGGTGCGATCTCCACGCTGGGCACGGTGGCTGCACAGGCATTGCTGCGCGAGATGGGTGCCGAGGCGCAGGCCGCCGAGGCTGCAGCAGGCCAGTTGGAGGTAGTGGTGCATCGCCGCTATAACCCAGAAGGCATCACGCAATACAATATCGTGCCCGGCCTGTTGGGCGTGATCCTGCAGATGACGATGGTGATGATGACCTCGATGGCGCTGACCCGCGAGGTCGAGCGCGGCACGATGGAGAATCTGCTGGCAATGCCGGCCAGTCCGATCGAGATCATGCTGGGCAAGGTCATCCCCTACCTGGTGGTCGGAGCGGTGCAGGTGGCGGTGGTGCTGGTGGCGGCGAAACTGCTGTTCCAGGTGCCGTTCATCGGCTCGATGCCGCTGCTCCTGAGCGGAATCCTGATCTTCGTCTTCGCCCTGGTGCTGCTGGGCTACACGATATCTACCGCGGCGCGCACCCAGATGCAGGCAATGCAGTTGACGTTCTTTTACTTCCTGCCGTCGCTGCTGTTGTCGGGCTTCATGTTCCCGTTTCGCGGCATGCCCATCTGGGCGCAATATATCGGCGAAACCTTCCCGCTGACGCATTTTTTGCGGGTGGTGCGGGCGGTAATGCTGAAAGGTGCCGAGGTCGAAGCGGTGGCGAAGCCGATGGCGGCACTGGTTGCGTTCGCATTGGTTTTCGCCGGGCTGGCGCTGCTGAGATTCCGCCGGACGCTGGACTGAGCGCCCGGGATATCCGCGCGAGGCGTACGGGCGGGGCATGCAACCGCGCCTTGGCGCGAGGCTTCCTGTCACGGACCTATGGTGCAGGGCGATCGGCTTTCAACTGCTTGGCCCGCACTCGGTCCGGGTGCGACAGGCGGCACCGGGATGCGTGGCGCGCCCGGCAGATCGCCACGGTCTCTGAAGGTGCCACACGGCGGCGTGAATCATTGAATGTCACCGCAATACAAGGGGTTGACACAGCCCGCGCTGCATGACCGTTTCATCGACCAATCGACCAATCGACCAATCGACCAATCGACCAATCGACCAATCGACCAATCGACCAATCGACTGGCCCTTCAACACCTTCCCGCCCTCCCGATGGGCGCGATTCTGCCCGCTGCATTAGAAACGGGTGGCACGCTTGCGTGAAATGTGGTTTGAGAAGCCTCGCAACAGATAACAGAGACCACATGGCCACGAAAACCGCATTCCTGACAGGCATCACCGGGCAGGACGGCTCGTATCTGGCGGAATTGCTGCTGGACAAGGGCTACGAGGTCCACGCGATCCTGCGGCGCTCGTCGGTGTTCACGACGCCCCGGATCGACCATATCCTCGACCACAAGAACCTTGCCACCTATCACGGCGATCTGGCGGATTCATCCAACCTGCACCGCCTGATTTCCGAGATAAACCCGCAGGAAATCTACAATCTCGGGGCGCAAAGCCATGTCGGTGTGTCCTTCGAGGTGCCGGAATATACCGCCGAAGTCACCGGCATCGGCACCGTGCGCCTGCTGGATGCGATCCGCGACAGCAAGGTTGATACGCGGTTCTATCAGGCCTCGACCTCGGAATTGTTCGGCGGCATCCCGGGCACCGAGCCGCAATCGGAAACCACGCCGTTCTATCCCAAATCGCCCTATGGCGCGGCCAAGCTCTATGCCTATTGGGTGACGGTGAATTACCGCGAAAGCTACGGCATGTATGCCTGCAATGGCATCCTGTTCAACCACGAAAGCCCGCGGCGCGGCGAAACCTTCGTGACCAAGAAGATAACGCAAGCCGTCGCCCGCATCGCGCAGGGCCGCCAGCAGGTGCTGCGCCTCGGCAATATCGACGCCAAACGCGACTGGGGCCATGCCCGCGACTTCGTCGAGGCGATGTGGCTGATGCTGCAACAGGACAAGGCGCAGGATTACGTGATCGCCACCGGCGAAACCCATACGGTGCGGGAATTTGTCACCCTCGCCTTCGCGGAAACCGGCGTTGAAATCCAGTGGCAGGGCGAGGGCGTCAACGAGGTCGGCGTTGATGCGGCCACCGGTCAGGCGCGCGTGGTGATCGATCCGCGCTATTTCCGCCCGGCAGAGGTGGAATTGCTGCTTGGCGATCCCGCCAAGGCCAGGCGCGAGCTGGGCTGGTCGCCGAAAGTGTCGTTCCGTGATCTGGTCGCCGGCATGGTGGCCTATGATCTGGCGCATGATCATTATGGCGGCCAGGAATGAGCATTGATTTCCAGATTGCCGACAGCGCCCATCTGGACGGTGTGAGGATCGTCACCCCATCGGTGTTCGAGGAAGCCCGCGGCAATATCTGGACCTCCTATCTGGCAGCCGACCTCGATGCGCTGCTGCCGGACGGCATGACCTTCACCCACGACAAGTTCTCGCAATCGCTGCCGAACGTGCTGCGCGGCATCCACGGCGATCACAAGTCGTGGAAGCTGGTCACCTGCGTCTGGGGCGAGGTGCATCAGGTGGTGGTGGATATGCGCGAAGCTTCGCCGACCTACCTGAAGCATGAGCGTTTCGTCATCAACCGCGCCAGCCAGCGGCTGATCCTGATCCCGCCGGGCATGGGCAATGCCTATTACGTCAGCGGCAGGGATGGTGCAGTATATCATTACAAGCTGGCCTATGCGGGCGCCTATATCGACGCCGCCGACCAGTTCACCGTGGCGTGGAACGATCCGCGCCTGAATATCGACTGGCCGGTCAGCAATCCGATCCTGTCGAACCGCGACGCGGAGGCGGCACATGGAAGTGATTGAACATAACGGGCGGATCATCTCGATCATCCACCGCGATGCGGACTGGAAGAAGGGCCTCGATTTCATCACGCCGAACGATTTGTTCGTGCAGGTCGGCACCTGGTGGTATGACAAGGGCAAGAAGCTGGCCAGCCATATCCACAAGGATTTCGACCGCCCCGGCGGGCGCACGATGGAAAGCGTCTATGTGCGGCGCGGCGCGATGAAGGTGATCCTTTATACCGAAGCGCGCGAACGGTTTCACGAATACGAACTGCACGAGGGCGACATGGCGGTCTTTGCCTATGGCGGGCATGGCTATGAAATCCTGCGCGACGACACGCAAATCATCGAATCCAAGAACGGCCCCTTCGTCGATGTCGAAACCGACAAGGTAAAGTTCAAGGGGTGAGCGCCTTGTCCGATCCCGTCTGCCTCAATCTCGGCTGCTGGCATCGCCATATCCCGGGCTGGGTGCATGTCGATCTCTGCGACATGCCGCATATCGATCATCAATCCCGGATCGACGATCTGCCGATGTTCGCCGATGCCAGCGTCGATCTGATCTATTCCAGCCATTCGTTTGAATATTTCGATCGCCAGCAGGCACCGCGCGTCCTGGCGGAATGGCACCGTGTGCTGAAACCCGGCGGCACGCTGCGCCTTGCGGTTCCGGATTTCGACGCTTTATTGCAGGTCTATGCGAAAACCGGCGCGGTCGAGCGCATCCTCGGCCCGCTTTACGGGCGCATGGAGATCGAGACCGGCGACGGGCCGGTGACGCTCTATCACAAGACCGTCTACACTTTCGCCAGCCTGCAGGCGCTGCTGGAAGCCAACGGTTTTGGCGATATCCGCCGCTATGACTGGCAGCAGACGATCCACAAGGATCACGACGATCACAGCCAGGCCTATTTCCCGCATATGGACAAGGAAAACGGCATCCTGGTGTCGTTGAATGTCGAGGCGACAAAACGATGAGCGACGATTTCATCATGCAGATGCGCCCTCTGTTCGGGGCCGAGGAAAAGGCGGCCCTTGCGGCCTATATGGATGAAGACGGCTTCCTGACCGAGTTCCGCAAGACCGCCGCGTTCGAAGAGGCGATTGCCGCCTTTACCGGCGCGAAGCATTGCATCGTCACCAATAACGGCACGATCAGCCTGACGCTGGCGGCGATGGCGCTGGGCATCACGGCGGGCGACGAGGTGATCGTGCCCAATTATACCATGATCGCCAGCCCCAATTCGGTGGCGATGTTCGGCGCGAAACCGATTTTTGCCGATGTCGAGGCGGAAACCCTGTGCATGGATATTGCCGCCGCCGAGGCCGCGATCACGCCGAAGACACGGGCGCTGATGCTGGTGGCGGCGAACGGGCGCGCGCCGAAGGCCGGGATCAAGGCATTTCAGGACCTCTGCGCACGCCACGATCTGGTGCTGATCGAGGATGCCGCACAGGCGCTGGGATCGCGTTACGATGACGGCACGCATATCGGGCTGAAAGGTGCCGTGGGCTCGTTTTCGTTTTCCATGCCGAAGATCATTTCCACCGGGCAGGGCGGGGCGCTGATCACCAACGACGATGCGGTGGCAGCACGGCTCCGGCGGCTGAAGGATTTCGGCCGCGCGGGCGGTGGCACGGATGTGCATGACAGCATCGGCTACAATTTCAAGTTCACCGAGATGCAGGCGGTGATCGGGCTGGAACAGTTGAAGAAACTGCCCGAACGGGTGGCGCGCAAACGCGACCTCTACCGCCGCTACGCCGAAGGCCTGAACGGCGTGGATGGCGTGGCGATGTTCGCCCAGGATCTGGACCAGACCGTGCCGTGGTTTTACGACGTGCTGGCGGAGGACCGCTCCGGGCTGATGGCGCATCTGAAGGACGCCGGGATCGGAACACGGGTGATGTATCCGCCGATCAACCGGCAGGCGGCCTACCGCGTACCCGGCATGCATCCGGTGTCGGACATGATCGGCGACAAGGGCCTGTGGCTGCCCTCGATGGTACAGTTGAGCGACGATCAGGTGGACCGGATCACCGCAGCGATACGCGGCTTTTACGGCGCATCATAGGCGCGGCCCCGAACCGATCACTCCCAGATTTCCGGCTGGATCCCGCGTTCCAGCAAATCCTTCACCTTCACGCCCAGGAAGCGCTGGAAATCCATGTTCCGGTATTCGCCGCTGACCACATATTCCAGCGACGTCAGGTAGTGGAATGGCCTCAGATACCCCGGCAGGCGGAACACCTCGGCCTCGGCGCGTGATTTGGCCCCGGTATTGGCGGCGGCGAAGATGATCGTGGTCGGGGTGAACTGCGCCCCCCATTTCAGCACCAGATCGCGTTCTTCCATCTCCTCACCGTCGAAATCCACCGTCCCGCGCGAGCCGTAAAGATCAAGCTGCACCACGACGTAATGTTCCTGAATGAAGTCGGTGATCTCGGGCTTGGCAAAGTTGACCCGGTGCAATTCGCGGCAATAGGGGCAGCCATCCTGTTCAATGATCACCATCAGATGCTTGCCCTGTTCGGCGGCCTCGGCCAGATCGTCGCCGAATTCCAGAAACGAATCGTGAAACCAGGTCTGCTTGTGCAGACCGTCATCGCTGATCAGCAGGCCGTCATCGCCCGCGCCGTGAACCGGCAGCGCCAACGCCCAAATGGCGGCCAGCGCCATCAGGAAATGTCGTGAATGCAGCATTTTACCCCTCCCTGTTTGCCCTCGACACTATCACAACCATCTTTCCGCGCAAAACCAGGACTGACCATGCGGCAATCACATTCCCGCGTGCCGCGCCTCAGGCCCCCAGCACCTTCACGCTGCCGGAGGGCTGCACCGAAACGGTGCCCAGCCGGCGGATATGATCCTCGACCAGGTCCCAGATCATCGGCCCCTCGGTGCCGGGATTGACGCTGGCCCAGCCAGCCACGACGTAGGACCTTGCAGGATCAATCGCCTCGCCGGTTTTCAGCAAGGTCATGTCAGACACCCGCGCACCCTGACGTTTCGAGACATCGAAACTGAAGCCCATGCCGCCGATGCGCACCATGTCGCCGCCCTGCTGGTAATAGGGATCGGGGTTGAACAGGTTGTCGCCGACATCCTCCAGCACCACCTTCAGAAACTCGCCGGTCATCTCGGTGCGATAGGCCTGCCCGTAGGTCATCGAGGTAACGCCGAAGATATCCTCGCGCGTGATCGCCTGTCCCGGCAGCACGGATGGCCCCCAGCGCACGCCCGGCGACATCGAGATATCCGCCTCGCGTTCCTCCAGCAGCGCCTGGCAGATCAGATCGTCCCATGTGCCCGCGAAATTGCCGCGCCGGTAGAGCGTGGTATCGGCATCGGTATGGCCGATCACCTCTGTCAACTGGTCCAGATAAGGCGCGCGCTGTGTATCAATCAGCGCTGCCACATCCGCATCCGGTGCGATCACATCCGCGAAGATCGGGATCAGCTTGTGGCGGAAGCCCATCATGCGCCCGTCGCGCACATCCAGATCGACACGGCTGACAAACTTGCCGTTGCTGCCCGAGGCGATGACGATGGTATCGCCCACCACCACCGGTTCGGGCACCGCATCATGCGTGTGGCCGGCCAGGATCACGTCAATTCCCTGCACCCGCGCCGCCATCTGCTTGTCCACATCAAAGCCGTTATGCGACAGCAGCACCACAAGTTCGGCCCCCTTGGCGCGAACCTCGTCCACCACCTCCTGCATACGTTCCTCGCGGATACCGAAAGAATAGCCGGGGAACATCCAGGACGGATTGGCGATGGCGGTATAGGGCAGGGCCTGACCGATCACCGCCACCTGCACACCGCCGCGCTCGAACATCTTGTAAGGCGCGAAAATCTCGGACGGCTCGTTCCATTCCGCATCGTAGATATTGGCCCCCAGCGCCGCGAAGGGCAGACCGGCCACGATATCCTCGATCCGCTCCGCGCCAAGGGTGAACTCCCAATGGAAGGTCATCGCGTCGGGCTTCAGCGCGTTCATCACGTTCACCACGTCCTGCCCGGCGGTGTGGTAGCAGGTATAGGATCCATGCCAGGTGTCGCCGCCATCCAGGAACAAGGCGTCGGGGCGGTCGGCGCGGATCGCCTTCAGCACTGTTGCCACCCGGTCCAGACCACCCATCCGCCCGTAACTCTGCGCCAGCGCGGCGAAATCGTCATGGGTCAGGGCATAGGCGGCGGCACTTCCATCCTCGATACCGTAGCGCCGGCGAAACTCGGCACCGGTCAGATGCGGTGCCTGACCCTTCGCCGCGCCGACCCCGATATTGAATTCCGGCTCGCGGAAATAGACCGGCTTGAGCTGCGCGTGAATGTCGGTGATATGCACCAGCGAGACATTGCCGAAGGTATCAAACTCCAGCAGCTTGTCCTGCGTCAGCACCTGCTGGGCAGCCAGCCGCGACCAGTTGCCAAAGCCGCTGGCCCCGTAAAGCGCGGCGGTGGCCATCGAGGCCTGAAGGAAATCGCGGCGTGAAATCATCGAAATGCTCCTGTCCTGTCCCGCCGCACGGACCAGCGCGGAGGTTGAATGAAAAGGCCCTCCCCCGGTGGCAGGGAAGGGCCTGATGTCGAAATGTCCGGACCGGACCGCGCGTCAGTTGCGCACCGACGGCGCCTCGACCGACAGGCCATTGCCGCGCGATGCCACATACAATTCCAGCGCGGTGAATTCAGGCGAGCCTTCCTTGTAGGTCTCCGCCCGGGTATCGCGCACGCAGCCCTTGAACCGTGCATGGATCGAGTTCAGCTTGGCGTTCTTCAGCCGGTATACCGGAAAGCCGTTGATCTGGCCCTGCGACAGGTGATCGGCGCGGATCATGTTGCCGTAATTGTCCTCGTGGCAATTGGCGCAGGACAGTTCAAGCTGGCCGGTGCGGGTGTAGTACAATTCCTTGCCGGCCTCCCAGAACGGTGCCGCCGCGCCGTCGATGGCGACATTCACCGGCATGCCGCGCGACTGCAACGAGATCAGCGCCGTCATGTCCACCATCGAGCCGGAATTCCAGCCCCACGATTCCGCGCCCATGCGCTCGGTGCGGCAATTGTTGATATACATCTCCAGCGTCCACAACTCGCCGTTCTCTGCGTTGACCTTCGGCATGACGGCGCGAACGCCCTTCATGCTGGCCGCATCGCCGTGGCAATCGGCGCAGGATTTCCCGGCCGAACCCTCCGGCAAGGACCAGGTTTCCCAGGCGGAATCCACCGATGTGAAGCCCGGATTCTCGAAATCGTCCATCTGCAATCGCTGGGTTTCGACGGTGCGGAACAGCCAGCCCGACAGCAATTCGGGCAGCGGTGACCAGGCCGGCGGTGCCGCCCTGACGATCATTTCTTCTTCGCCGTTGATGATCAGGCGTGCATCTTCATCCGCCGATGCGGCCTGGCCCAGCGACAAGGCGGCGAACGCCCCGATCGCTGCGGCTTTTGCAAGCATTCCCATTTTGTTGAACTCCCTGATATTATTGTTATTCTTTTAGCCGATGGCGATTGCGTTGGACGCCTCGTAGACCGATCCGTCATCGTCGCGCCACGTCATTGCCAGATCGCCGGCTTCCTGAATGCTCATCTCGAATTCGATATACGGATTGGCCGAGATCGAAGGTTCCAGTTTCGCACTCATCACCGGCTTTCCGTTGAAGGTGACCTCGAACATGTTGATGATCTGGCGGGGGATTTTGTCGCCATTCTTGTCCTTGCGCTGACCGGTTTCCATATCGTGGTTGATCAGTGTCTTGACGGTGAAGACCTCGCCCGCCGCAACGGATTTCGGGGCTTTCACGCGGGGTTTGATTTGTGCCATTTTCGTTTCTCCGAAGTTCGAGGATCAGCCGCCGCAGCCGCCGATGGTAACCTTGACCGCACGCGCGGCCCGCACGAATGACCCATCCGCCATCTTGGCAACTGCCAGCACGTTCTGGGTGCCGGCCAGCCGGATGCGGGTGGCGGCGGTTCCTGCCGCGCCTTCGCCGAATGTGAAGGTGGCCACGCCGGGGCTCGGATTGCCTTCGGACAATACCAGGATCGCCACCGCGCCCGGCGCGGATACCGAGATCGGCACGGTATTGCCGTTTTCGGCGATTTCCGGCGCAACCAGGTCGATGCCGCCGTCAGTGACCGCCGCGCCGCCGGTAAAGGCGTTCAGGGCCTCGGCCGCCGCTTCCGGCGTCGCCATCGCAAAATCGACCGGGATCAGCGAAACGGTAACCGCCGCGCCGCCGATGGCCAGGATATTCCTTCTGGACAGGTTCATGGATGTCTCCCCCTTAGTCCTTGAGCGTTTGAAGATAGGCAACGACGTCCTCGATCTGCTGGGCCGTCAGAAGCGTGCTGAGTTCGTCTTCGGATGCCGCCTTGCCGGTATAGGCATTCCCCGGGCGGATATATCCGGATTTCTTGTAAAACGACGGCATCATGGAGCCATCGAAGGTTTTCTTGGCATCCGATACGATGCCGCGAAGCTGTGCCTCGGTCCAGCGCGATCCGGCACCGTCAAGCGTCGGGCCGATTTCGCCGTGAAAGGCAAACTCGCTCAATGACGAAACCGTGTGGCAGGCGATGCAATTGCCCAGCCCGCGGGTCGTCATGACCTTCTTGCCCGCAGCGGGATCGCCCGCCATGCCGGACAAGGATACTGCAACCGCGCCGTCGTCATATACGACATCGCCCGCGGCCACGTCGCCCGCCCAGCCTGCATTGGCAAGCGCCAAGGCAAATACCGGAACAAGGGCCAGTTTGAGTGGCTTCATCATTTCCTCCCTGAATTGTTCTTATTCCCTGACGTTAGGGCAATATGTCGCGCCGCACAAGATAAATTCAATTCCTTGCATACGATGGCCCGAAACCCCGTCATTCACCCTTTGCCCGCCGCTCGTTGATCATGCGGGCATGGTAATGCTGAAAGTGCTCATCCGTGTCGTAACCGCGCTCCAGGATCCAGGTCAACAGATCATAGGTCGTGCCCCGCCCGAACGCCCCCGGCATCGTTGCCACCGCGCCACGCGCGGCATTGCCGTCTTCGGGCGCGGATTCGGGCATGAACATCATGGTCGGGGTAAAGAAGATGCCCCAACGTTTTGCCATCTCGCGCTCGCTGAGCGTGGTGCCGTCGAAATCGGTCACTTCGACATCGCCGAACAGGTTCAACTGCACAAAGAAGTATTTCTCGCGGATCAGCGCGTCGATCTCGGGATCGGTGAACACGTCGGTATGCATCTTGGTGCAATAGATGCATCCGCGCTGTTCCCAGATCAGCACCAGGCGACGGCCCTCCGCCTCGGCTTCGGCCAGATCGTCGCCCAGGTCCTTGAAGGTCTCGCGCAGCCAGCCGGGCTTGTGCAGCCCGTCATCGCCCAGCGGCACATCGCCAGAGGCCAGCGCCGGCAGCGCCAGCAGGCACAGGGCGGCAAGGGTAGTCAGCAGGCGTGTCATTTGAATCTCCGTTCTTGGGCCGTCACTATTTCAGCGTACCGCTCCAGTCGAAATTGTCGATCATCCATTGCGCGATGATCGAGACCGAATTGGTGGCGATCAGGATGGCGAAGACGATCAGCAGCACCCCCATCACCTTCTCGACATAGCCGAGATACCGGCGGTTGCGCTGCATCCACATCAGGAACGGCGTGGCGAAGAACGAGGCGATGACGAACGGTGCCGTCATGCCTGCGCCATAGGCCAGCAACAGCGTGCCGCCCTTCCACAGGCTGTCCTGCCCGCTGGCCAGCATCAGGATCGCCGCCAGGGCCGGGCCGACGCAGGGCGTCCAGCCAAAGCCGAAGGCCAGGCCCATCAGATAGGCCCCGATTATGGAACTGGGCTGGGTATCGGTCTCGATCCGCGCTTCGCGGTACAACAGCGGAATGCGCAGGATGCCCAGGAAATGCAGGCCGAACAGCGTCAGCAAGGCCGCCGCGAAATATTTCAGCACATCCATCCAGGCCCGCAACGCCTGTCCCAGCGCGGTTGCCCCCAGCCCCAGCAGCACGAAGATCGTGGTCACGCCGAAGGCGAAGAACAGCGCCGAGATCACCAGCCGTCGCTGCGCACCCCTGGCAATCCGGTCGCCCTGAAGTTCGGACATCGAAATGCCGGCCATGTAGCAGAAATAAAACGGCACCAGCGGCAGGATGCAGGGGCTGAGGAAAGACAGCAGCCCCGCCAGCACCGCCCCGCCATAGGAAATATCGAACATTGCGCCGAATCCTTGCTTGTCCGCAATATTCATATTAGAATTTGTCTATATGAACAACAACCTTAACATCACGCTTTCGGTGGCAACTTGGCTTATCTGATCCGCGCCGCGCTGATGCTGGTCGCCTGGGGATTTCTGGCGCTGGCGGCAGCGGCGGAAACCCGGCTGGTGATGTTCGATGCCGATGGCTGTTCGTGGTGCCTGAAATGGCATCGCGAAATCGGCGGGGTCTATCCCCTGACCGAAGAAGGCCGCCGCGCGCCGCTGGTCGTGCTGGATATCTCCGATCCGGTTCCGGCGGACATGCAGTTCAGCCACAGGCCGCGCTACACGCCGACATTCGTGCTGATCGAGGATGGTGTCGAGATCGCCCGGATCGAAGGCTATCCCGGCGAGGATTTCTTCTGGGGCCTTCTGGAAATGATGCTGCAACAGGCCGTTGCCGGGCAGGGCTGAACCGCATCCGCACCGCCCCGGGGCTGCGCCAAGCCGTACAATTGATTACTTGCCGCTTATGTGGCAAGCCTTGGACAGAACGCCGTGAATGGCCGCCGGGCCGCGCGGCAAACAGGCAGCAGGACGTTTTCGCGGGCCGATCCGGCGACGCGTCCACTTGAGCGGGGCGATGACGCAAGAGCATTTCAAACATGGCCTCAGCGAGGCACAGATGGACCGGATGATCGACCAGGCATTGTCGGCGGCGGATTTCCTGAAGGCGCTGGCGCATGAAGGGCGGCTGTTGATCCTGTGCCATCTGGCCTCGGGCGAGAAATCGGTCTCGGACCTCGAAGAATTATTGCACTACCGGCAGGCGGCGGTGTCCCAGCAACTGGCGCGTCTCAGGCTGGAAGGTCTGGTCAGCTACCGGCGCGACGGCAAGGCGATCTACTATTCGCTGGTCGATGACCGATCGCGCCGGGTGATCGAACTGGTCTACGACCTGTTCTGCCTGGACGGTGACGAAACACCGGATGTCGCCAACGTGGCGGAATAATCAGGGAAGGGGTGGCGGCATGGATGGCGTTTCGGTTGGCATCATCGCCGCGCTGATCGGCCTTGGCGGCGGCACGGTGCTGGGGCTGGCCGCGCGGCTTGGCGATTTCTGCACCCTCGGGGCCATCGAATCGGCGGTCTACGGCAACAACCAGACCCGCGCGCGCATGTGGGGCGTGGCGCTGGGCGTGGCGATCCTCGGCACCTTCGCGCTGGAGGCCACCGGCGTGCTGGCCTTGTCCGATACGATCTACCACGCCTTTCGCTGGAACCCGATCGCCTCGATCACCGGCGGGCTGATGTTCGGATATGGCATGGCCTTCACCGGCAATTGCGCGTTCTCCAGCCTGGCGCGAATCGGCGGCGGCGATCTGCGCGCGCTGGTCGCGGTAATCGTCATCGCGATTTTCAGCCTGATCACGCTCGGCGGGCCGCTCGCCGCAATCCGCGTGCTGATCTTTCCCGAAGCACCTGCGACAGGTACGCAATCCTTCGCCCATCTGATTGCCGGCTGGACCGCGATTCCCGCCTTCCTGGTGGCGGCGATCATCGGGCTGATCCTGCTGGCCTGGGGGCTGCTGGATGCCGGACTGCGCCGTCGCCCGGCCTCGATATTCTGGGCGGCGATGGTCGGGCTGGCTGTGGTCAGCGGCTGGTGGGGCATGGCGCTGTTGCACGAGGCCAGCCTTGGCGGCGCGGAAGTGCAAAGCCATTCCTTTACTGCGCCGCTGGGCCGTTCGCTGATCTACCTGATGACCTCGACCGCGGGCGGCGTCAACTTCGCGGTCGGCTCCGTCGGCGGCGTGATCCTGGGCGGCGCACTCGGCTCGCTGATCAAGGGGCAGTTCCGTTGGGAAGCCTGCGAGGACCCGCGCGAGCTTGGCCGGCAGATGTATGGCGCGGCCCTGATGGGCATCGGCGGCGTGATCGCGCTGGGCTGCACGCTGGGGCAGGGCCTGACGGCGTTTTCAACGCTGGCTTTTTCCGCCCCGGTCACGCTGGCGGCGATCATCCTCGGTGCGCTGATCGGCCTCAGGCGGCTGGTTTCTGGCTTCCAGCCGGATTGAGCTTGGCGGAAATCAGGGCCGTCAGTTCACCGGCGTATTCTGCTCAAGTATATGAATATAAACAGTAAAATATGACCGTCACAGCACATCCCTATGGTTGAATCGCGGCAAATTGCCGGTAGGCGCAAAAAGAAGTAGCGCAATGCCGAATTTACGCTAAAATCTTGACTATCGAGCCGGATTATAATAGACCGACCGGTAAGTCAAAGAATGCCGGCGGAGAACCGGAACAACGCCAAATCGCATCCAACACGGGAGATATCATGCGACTGACATCCAAATTCACCACTCTCGCGGCAGGGGCTGCACTTGCAGCTTCAACCGCGTTCACCGCCTTCGCGGCCGAGGTTACCCTGACCATTTCGTCCTGGGCCCCGCCGTCGCACGGCGTAAACGCCATCATTTGGCCGGCAATGACCAAGATGATCGAAGAGGCCACCAATGGTCGCGTCACCGCGGAAATCAAGTACGGCCTGACCAGCCCGCCCGCGCAATACGACCTGATTCTTGACGGCGGCGCGGACTTTGCATGGGTCTTCCACGGCTATACGCCGGGACGTTTCGTTGCCACCAAGATGATCGAACTTCCCGGCTATATGGGAAGTGCCGAAGCTGCCTCGGTCGCCTATTGGCGCGCCCACGAGAAGTATTTTGCCGGCCTGAACGAACATAAGGGTGTCAAGGTTGCCGGTCTGATGACCCACGGCGAAGGCGTTCTGCACACCAGCAAGGACATCAAGTCGCTGGCTGACATCAACGGCATGAAGCTTCGCATCGGTGGCGGCGTTGCCGGTGATACCGGTGCAGCGCTGGGCGCAACCGGCATCAACGTGCCGGCCCCGAAAGTGTACGAAACGCTGGCCTCGAATGCGGCTGACGGCGTGATGATGCCGATGGAAGGCAAACTGTCGTTCAAGTTCTACGAAGTTGCCAAGAACACCTACACGGTGCCCGGCGGTTTCTATCGCGGCTCGTTCGCGATCATCATGAACCAGGCGGCGTTCGACAACCTGACCGCCGACGAACAAGTCGCACTGGACAAGTTGTTCGGTGAGAACCTGTCGCGCGTAGCCGGTGCGGCATGGGATGCGATGGACGCGGCCGGCCTTGGCAAGCTGAATGCCGAAGCCGACAACCACCTGATCGAAGCTTCGGCTGAGGATGTCGCGGCGTTCAACGCGATCGCCGCGCCGATCATCGACGGCGTCAAGGCCGAGGTCAACGCGCTTGGTCTGAATGCCGACGAAGTTCAGGCCTTCATCGCCGACCAGATGAAAAACTACTGATCCAGCAAACATTTGCTATACTGACACCGACAGGGCCCTTTCCGGGGCCCTGTCACCCTAAAGGACTGCCGCAACGAACCGGTACTGGTCTGGCGGACGGGTTTGCAACAAGGGGGGAACGATGGAAGACTACGAAGGCACAACTGAAAACGCCATCAGCGCCACCGAGGCGTCGCTGAGGCAGCCAAGCATCTTCCACTATATCGCCGTGATCCCGACCTGGCTGGCCTGCCTGGCGCTGTTCATCCTGATGATCATGACATTCATCGACGTCATCATGCGTTCGGCCTTTGACAACCCGCTTGAATCCGGCACCGAACTCACCCGCATTTTCATGGCCATCGCGGTTTTCGCCTCGCTGCCGATTGTAAGCTGGAAAGGCACCCATATCATCGTCGATCTCATGGACCCGCTGTTTTCGCGCCGCATGGCGCATATACGCGATACCCTGATCGACCTTGCCTGCGGCGTCATCCTGATCTGGCCTGCCATCCGTGTCTGGGAGATTGCCGAGCGCGCCCGGATGTTCGGCGACGTGACCGAGTATATCGGCTTTCCGCAATATCTGCCGGGCTGGTTCATTGCTTTCTTCACCATGATCACGGCGATCGTCTTCATCATTCGCGGGATCATGCGGATCTTCGCCCCCAACAAGGTACCTTCCTGATGACTGAATCGATCATTGGCCTTGGTGCCGTTCTTCTTCTCGTCTTCCTGCGCATGCCGATTGCCATCGCCATGGGCGTCGTCGGGTTCATCGGCTACATGGATATCCGCGGCTTTCACGGTTCGATCTCGATGGTTGGCTCGCTGGTCATCAACACCGCGCAGGATTACGGCCTGTCGGTGGTGCCGCTGTTCATCCTGATGGGCCTGTTCGTCAACAAGGGCGGGCTCAGCCGCGAGCTTTACCAGGTGTCCTATTCATTTCTCGGGCATATGCGCGGCGGGCTGGCGATGGCCACCATCGTGGCCTGTGCCGGTTTCGCGGCGATCTGCGGATCGTCGCTGGCCACTGCCGCAACCATGTCGAAAGTGGCTCTGCCGCAGATGCGCAAATACAATTACGACGACCAGCTCTCCACCGCCTCGATCGCGGCTGGGGGCACGCTCGGCATCCTGATCCCGCCATCGGTGATCCTGGTGATCTATGGCCTGCTGACGGAAACCTCGATCGGCAAGTTGTTCATCGCCGGTATCGTGCCGGGCCTGCTGGGCGTGGTCCTCTACCTGGTCGCGGTCAAGTTCACCGTCTTCCGCAGGCCGGATTCCGGCCCTGCCGGAGACCGCTCGTCCTGGCCGGAACGTGGCCAGGCCCTGCGCTCGGTCTGGGCGGTGCTGTTGCTGTTCTTCCTGGTGATCGGCGGGCTTTACGGCGCGCTCGATATCTGGCCGGTCAACCTGACCTTCTCGCCGACCGAGGCCGCCGGCATGGGCGCCACCGGGGCCTTCCTGATCGCGCTCAGCCGTCACACGCTGAACTTCACCAAGGTGATGCAGGTGCTGATCGAAACCGCGCAGACCACGGCATCGCTGTTCACAGTGCTGATCGGGGCCTGGATTTTCTCGAATTTCGTGAACCTGGCCGGCCTGCCGGAAGGTCTGCGCACCGCTGTCGGCGCGTTCGGGGTATCGCCGATGGTGGTGATGCTGATGATCCTGCTGGTCTACATCGTGCTTGGCTGCGTGTTTGAAAGCCTGTCGATGCTGTTGCTGACCGTGCCGATCTTCTTTCCGCTGGTCACCAGCCTTGGCTTCGATCCGGTCTGGTTCGGCATCATCGTCGTGGTGGTGACCGAGATCAGCCTGATCACGCCGCCGGTGGGGCTGAACGTGTTCGTGCTGAAAGGTGTGGTCGGCGACGTGTCGACCGCGACGATCTTCAAGGGCGTCACGCCGTTCTGGATCGTCGATATCATCCGCCTGGCGATACTGGTGCTGTTCCCCTGGGTCGTGCTGGTCCTGCCGAACTCGATGTAGAGCGTGCTGCGTCCGTTCAGACGCAACATGCTCAACAGGCGTCGCTGGCCTCCGGCGGGAGTATTTTTGCCAACAAGAAACGCAAGTCCGGTTCAGATATGGCCGGTCTTGCGCAGGAACGCGGTCAGGATTTCGCCGTAGCGCTCGGGGTTTTCCACGCAGGGCAGGTGTCCGGCACCGCGGATCAGCTCGAACGCCGATCCCGCCACCAGATCGGCGGTCTCGCGCACCATATCGGGCGGGGTGGAGCCGTCTTCGGACCCGGCAATGCCCAGCACCGGCAGGCTGAGCCGCGCGGTGCTGTCGAACAGATCGCTGTCGCGGATCGCCGCGGAACAGCCCAGATAGCCCTCCAGCCAGGTGCGGCACAGCATGTTGCGCCAGGCCGCCAGTTCCGCGCGCCGGTTGGTGCGGAAATCGGCGGAGAACCAGCGCTCCAGCGTGGCGTCGGCCAGGGCCTCGATCCCGCCTTTGCGGGCGGTGCCCATGCGTTCGTCCCAGATCGCCTCGTTGCCGATCCGCGCGCCGGTATTGGACAGCACCATCGCGCGCACCAGATCGGGGCGCTCCGCCGCCAGCCCCTGCGCGATCATGCCGCCGATCGACAGGCCGACCACCACCGCATCCCTGACTTTCAGGGCATCCAGCAGCGCCGCCAGATCGGCCACCAGATCGCCCATGAAATAGGGCGCGGCCGGGCCGTCGGACAATCCGTGGCCGCGCTTGTCATAGCGGATCACGCGCAGGCCCTTCGGCAGCAGCGGCAGCAGCTGATCCCAGAGCCGGAAATCGGTGCCAAGCGAATTGGCGAATACCAATGGCCGGCCATCGCGGGGCCCCTGGTCGGCGTAATGCAGGTTAACGCCGTTTACCCTGATCATCTGCATCGGTCATGCCTCCGGTTCGGTTTGCCCAAGGTTCGCCTGTTTTTCCCGAATGCACAAGCCGGTGCCAAAGACCGGCGATTTTGCAGCTTCGTGCATCTTTTCGGTGGCATTCGCCGCCGCCACACGCCAGAAATACGCGGAAACCCCGTCTTGCAAGGAAACGCCATGAAAGCCGCTGTCTGCCGCGAATTCAACAAACCGCTGGTCATCGAAGAGGTCAACCTGCGCCCGGCCCTCGCCGGCGAGGTCGAGGTCAGGCTGGCGGCGGTTGCGATCTGCCACAGCGATATCCTCTATGCCGAAGGGGCCTGGGGCGGCAATCTGCCGGCGGTCTATGGCCACGAGGCGGCGGGGCATGTGGTCTCGGTCGGTGCAGGCGTCACCGGCTACGCCGTGGGTGATGCCGTGCTGGTGACGCTGATCCATTCCTGCGGCCATTGCGTGCCCTGCAACCACGGCCAGCCGGCCCGCTGCGAAACCGGCGTGGACCGCGATCACGGCCCGCTCACCACCGCCGATGGCGGCCCCTTGCATTACGGCCTGCAGACCGCCGCCTTTGCCGAGCGCGTGGTGGTGCATGCCAGCCAATTGGCGAAAATTCCCGGCGACATGCCGATGGACAGCGCCTGCCTGCTGGCCTGCGGTGTCATCACCGGCGTGGGTGCCGCGACCAATACCGCGAAAATCCGCCCCGGATCGTCCGTGGTGGTGATCGGTGCCGGCGGTGTGGGCCTGAACGCCATCCAGGGCGCGGCGATCTGCGGTGCGGCGAAGATCATCGCTGTCGATCTCAGCGCCGAGAAACTGGCAGCCGCGCGCGAATTTGGCGCAACCGACGGCGTGCTGGCCTCCGAGGACAAGCCGCATCGCGTGGTCAAGGCGCTGAATGGCGGGCGCGGGGTGGATTACGTGCTGGTGACGGTCGGCGCGATTTCCGCCTATCAATCCGCGCCGCAATACCTTTGCCGTGGGGGGATGCTGGTGATGGTGGGCATGCCGCCCTCGGGGGCCGAAGTGCATTACGAACCGGTCAATATCGCCGCCGCCAGCCATGTGATTGCCGGCTCCAACATGGGCGATACGATGCTGACGCGCGACATTCCCTATCTGGTCGGACTGTACCAGCAGGGCCGCCTGAAGCTGGATGAACTGGTCACGCGTCGTTACCGGCTGGCGCAGATCAACGAGGCGATTGCCGATACCGTGGCGGGCAATGCCCGGCGCAACGTGATCGTGTTTGACTAGGGCGTTTCGGGTTTAACCTGAAAAAACAAGCATCGGATTTCGCGTTCGACCGAAGGGAGAGGCAGCGAACATCCGATTCAAGTTCAACCCGAAATGCCCTAGTACAATTCCCACTCGTCTTCATCCCTGATCTCGCCAATGGCAAACCAGTCGGCGCGGATACGGGCGACCTTGCTGTCGCCCCAGGTGCGAAAGACGATCTCGAACCCCGCGGCGGTCACGTTTTCAGCCGAGATATCCGCCCGCTGGTTTGAATTGTTGTGCATATCGACCATCGAAATCCCGACCTGCACACTCGGTTCCGATTTGAACGGGCGCGAGAACCGGATTTCGGTGCGGCATTCGCGCGGGCCGGTTTCCGTCCACATCGGGCCGCCATCCTCGAAATCGGAAAACAGGATCCTTGTGCCCTGATCGACGCCGATCAGATGATTGCGTAACTGCTTCATTGTGGCGTTCGCTGCCTTTTCTTCCCTGAAACGCAGATTAGTGGCGGAACAATAGGGCAAAATTTGGCGCAGAAAAGGGAAAAGCCCCGCCGTCAGGCGAGGCTTCTGGCTGGTTGCCCTTTGTTCGGGCGTCAGAGGCCAAGCTGTTCCAGAAGGCCCCTGGTATCGGCGATGCGCTTGTCGGCGGCATCTTTCAGGCCCGGCGTCACCTCGGCAGCGGCGCTTTCGGCCTCGGCGATCATCGCCTCGACCGCGTCGCGGCTGATCTCGTCGCGCGGCACGGCATGTTCGGCCAGAACCGAAACCCCGGCCCCCGAAACCTCGACGAACCCGCCGGTTACCACATATTCCGAGGTCTGCCCGGCACCCTTGGCCTTCAGCACGCCGGGGCGCATGGTGGTTACCAGCGCGGCGTGATCCGGCATCGCGGTGAAATCGCCCTCGGCACCCGGAATTTCGACTTCCGAGGCCTCGAACGATGCCAGCATCCGCTCAGGGCTGACCAGATCGAATTGCATCATATCGGCCATTTACGGGCCTCCTGTTGTCAAGCGGCGGCTGCTGCCATGCGTTCGGCCTTGGCGATCACGTCTTCAATGCCGCCAACCATGTAGAACGCGGCTTCCGGCAGGTGATCGTATTCACCGGCAACGACGGCCTTGAACGAGGCGATGGTGTCTTCCAGCGGCACCTGCACGCCCGGCGAACCGGTGAAGACCTGCGCCACGTCGAACGGCTGGCTGAGGAAGCGTTCCAGTTTGCGCGCCCGGGACACGGCCATCTTGTCGTCTTCCGACAATTCGTCCATGCCGAGAATGGCGATGATGTCCTGCAGCGACTTGTAGCGCTGAAGCACCTGCTGCACGTCGGTCGCCACCTTGTAATGCTCTTCGCCGATGATCAGCGGATCGAGCAGGCGCGAGGTCGAGCCGAGCGGGTCAACCGCCGGATAGATGCCTTTTTCCGAGATCGCCCGGTCCAGCACGGTCGTCGCATCGAGGTGCGCGAACGAGGTGGCCGGGGCCGGGTCGGTCAGGTCGTCCGCAGGCACGTAGACGGCCTGCACCGAGGTGATCGAGCCGGCCTTGGTCGAGGTGATGCGCTCCTGCATCGCGCCCATATCGGTGGCCAGCGTCGGCTGGTAGCCCACCGCCGAAGGGATACGGCCCAGCAGCGCGGACACTTCGGAACCGGCCTGCGTGAAGCGGAAGATGTTGTCGACGAAGAACAGAACGTCGGTGCCGGTTTCATCGCGGAACTGCTCGGCCAGGGTCAGGCCGGACAGGGCGACGCGCATCCGTGCTCCCGGCGGTTCGTTCATCTGGCCGTAGACCAGCGCGATCTTGCTGTCTTCCATCTTGTCGGGAACGATAACGCCGGATTCGATCATCTCGTGGTAGAGGTCGTTGCCCTCACGGGTGCGCTCGCCGACACCGGCGAAGACCGACAGGCCCGAATGCACCTTGGCGATGTTGTTGATCAGTTCCATGATCAGAACCGTCTTGCCCACGCCGGCACCACCGAACAGGCCGATCTTGCCGCCCTTGGTGTAAGGGGCCAGCAGGTCCACCACCTTGATGCCGGTCACCAGGATTTCCGATTCCGTGGATTGTTCCGAGAATTCAGGCGCTTCAGCATGGATGGCACGGCGGGTCTTGGCCTTGACCGGGCCTTTTTCATCGACCGGCTCGCCGATCACATTGATGATCCGCCCCAGCGTCGCCGTGCCCACCGGCACCGTGATCGGGCCACCGGTATCCGTGACTTTCGCGCCGCGTACCAGACCTTCGGTCGCGTCCATCGCCACCGTCCGCACGGTCTTTTCGCCCAGATGCTGCGCCACTTCCAGCACCAGCCGGTTGCCGTTATTGTCGGTTTCCAGCGCGTTCAGGATTGCCGGCAGTTCATCTTCGAACTGAACATCGACGACCGCGCCGATGACCTGGGTAATTTTGCCTACAGCCTTTGCCATATCATGTTCTCCGGTTGTTCGTTCAGAGCGCCTCGGCGCCCGAAATGATTTCGATAAGCTCGTTGGTGATCGCGGCCTGACGCGAGCGGTTATACTCGATCGTCAGTTTCTCGATCATCTCGCCGGCATTGCGGGTGGCGTTGTCCATTGCGGACATCCTTGCCCCCTGTTCGGACGCGGCGTTTTCCAGCAGCGCGGTGAAGATCTGCGTCGTCATCGCCCGCGGCAGCAACTCGGCCAGGATTTCATCCTCGTCCGGTTCATACTCGTAGAACGGCGCGTCGCCACCGGCGGTTTCAACCTCGGCGGGGATCAGTTGCCGCGCGGTCGGGATCTGGGTCACCACCGACTGGAAGACGTTGTAGAAGATCGTCACCACGTCGAATTCACCGGCCTCGAAGCGCTGCAGCACATCGCGCGCCACCGCCTGGGCGTTGACATAGCCCAGCTTCTTGACCGCCGAATGATCGACATGGGCAATGAAACTGCCCGCCCATTCGCGCTTCATCTGTTCGCGGCCCTTCTTGCCGACGGTCAGGATCTTGACCGTCTTGCCGGCCGCCACCAGGTTTTCCGCATGGCTTTTCGCCAGCTTTACGATGGACGAGTTGAAACCGCCGCACAGCCCCCGTTCGGAGGTGGCGACGATCAGCAGGTGCACCTTGTCGCTGCCGGTTCCGGCCAGAAGCTTCGGCGCGGTCTCGGACCCCGCCGCGCCCTGTGCCAGATTGCCCATCACCGCCGCCATGCGCTCGCCGTAGGGGCGGGCATTTTCGGCGGCTTCCTGCGCCCGGCGGAGCTTGGCCGCCGCGACCATCTGCATGGCCTTGGTGATCTTGCGGGTCGACTTGACCGACTCGATCCGAGTTTTCAGGTCCTTGAGGTTTGCCATCTCAGCAAAGCTCCTTGTTCCTTAAGGCCAGGGTCAGTTGAATGCTTTCGCAAATTCTTCAACGGTGGATTTGATCGCGTCTTCCAGATCACCGGCGACCTTGCGGTCGTTGTTGGTGATATCGTCCAGCAGGGCAGGGTGGTTCTGGCGGACATGGTTCAGCAGGCCGGCTTCAAACCGGTTGACCTGATCCACGCCGATCTTGTCCAGGAAGCCCTTGGTGCCGGCATAGATCACGATCACCTGTTCGGCATTGGTCAGCGGCGCATATTGCGGCTGCTTCAGCAATTCCGTCAGGCGCGCCCCCCGGTTCAGCAGGGCCTGCGTGGCCGCGTCAAGGTCCGAGCCGAACTGCGCGAAGGCCGCCATTTCGCGGTACTGCGCCAGTTCCAGCTTGATCGAGCCGGCAACCGATTTCATCGCCTTGGTCTGGGCGGACGAGCCAACCCGGGAGACCGACAGACCGGTGTTCACGGCGGGGCGGATGCCCTGATAGAACAATTCGGTTTCCAGGAAGATCTGCCCGTCGGTGATCGAGATCACGTTGGTCGGAATGAAGGCCGACACGTCGCCGCCTTGCGTTTCGATCACCGGCAGCGCCGTCAGCGAGCCGGAGCCGTTGTCTTCGTTCAGCTTGGCCGACCGCTCCAGCAGGCGCGAGTG
>JAIOJF010000059.1 GCA_019911965.1 Paracoccaceae bacterium
CTGCGGGGAGGGTAGGGTGGGCATTGCTGCCCACCCCGATTGTCAAAGGCTTACTTGCGGGTCCAGTCGGCGACGTTCCACATCTGGGTGTCCCAGACGTTCAGGCGGACACCGTCCACCGTGTTGGAATGCGCCGCAACCGAGCCGCGCCAGATCAGCGCGATCATCGCGCCTTCCTGCATCAGCATGTCGTTCATTTCACGAACGATCGCGCCACGCGCTTCGGTGCCGGCGGTCGTGGCCAGCTTCGCAGCCAGCGCATCATAGGCCGGGTTGCAATAGCGCGGCATGTTGGCACCAAGCCAGTTGTTGGCCGGCGACGGGATTTCACCACAGGTCCAGTTGTTCATATAGGCTTCCGCATCGGTGCCGTTGAACAGGTTGGTGTACATCTCGATGTCGGCATAGAACTTCTGGAAGGTGTCCGGGCTGGACTGGTCGCCACCGAAGAACACGCCGGCGGCAATGTTCTTCAACTCGGTTTCAACACCGATTTCCGACCACCACTGCTTGACCAGTGCCTGGGTGTCCTGACGAACCCCGTTGGTCGAGGTCTGGTACAGGATCGACAGACGCACGCCGTCCTTGGCGCGGATGCCGTCCGAACCGCGGACCCAGCCGGCCTCGTCCAGAACCGCATTGGCCTTGGCGATATCCTGCACCAGGCATTCGTCATTCGCGGTCGACCGGTTATAGGCCGGCGCGGCGACGACGTTGCAGGTTGCCTGACCGGCAGCACCGTAGCCGACTTCCGACAGCAGGTTGCGGTCGATCGCCAGCGACAGGGCGCGGCGAACCGCCGGATCTGTCAGGAACGGATGCGGCCCGCCCTCGATGGTCGAACGCTTCTCGCCCAGTGCCGGGTCGGGGTTGGTCAGGTTCACCATCAGGCGCTCGACGCCGTTGGCGAAGGCCGAAACCACCGTGCCTTTACCGGCCTTGGCCATTTCGCCAAGGACCGTCGGGTCGATCTGGAGGTTCCAGGCGTAATCGAATTCGCCGGTTTCCAGCACCGAACGCGCCGCCGATTCCGCATCGCCGCCACCCTTGAAGGTCAGCGTGCCGAACGAGGGCTTGGCCGGATCGCGGTAATGCGGGTTGGCTTCCATCGTGATCACGTCGTTGGCCTTGAATTCAACCACGCGGTACGGCCCGGTGCCGTTCGGGTTGAAGTTCTGCTCGGTGCATTCCGGGGCCTTGGCACCCATGCAATCGGCAAATTGCGCGGCCTGGATGATCGGGCTTTCACCACCGACGAACGGGCCGTAGGGGAACGGCTTGGGCTTGGAGAAGGTCACCTTGACGGTCAGTTCGTCCAGCGCCTCGACATTGGCCACGTCCGAAAACTTGGCCAATTGCTGGCAGCCGCCGGTCGGGTCCATGCAGTAATTCGCGGTGAATACCACATCCGCCGAGGTAAAGGCCGTGCCGTCGGACCATTTCAGGCCCGGCGTGATCTTCCAGGTGATCGAGGTCAGGTCTTCCGACACGCCGCCGTTTTCCACGGTGGGAATGGCATCGACCAGCCAGGGCACCATGTTGCCTTCACTGTCGTAACGCGCCAGCGGCTCGATGATCAGCGACGCGGATTCCACGTCCTTGGTACCGCCCGACAGGAACGGGTTCAGGATCGAAACCGCCTGCCAGTAGATGATGTTGAGATGGCCGCTGTCGCCGCGGCCCGCATTGGCCGCAGGGGCCAATGCAAGCGCTGCCGCAGCGCCCAGCAGGATTGATTTGAAGGTCATGTCATACTCCCATGTTGGTTTGCTCGTGATCCTCGGTGTTCGGACCGGTTGGCCCCGGTCTCTCGGGTTATTGGCTGGTCAGGTGGCAGGCGACGTGACGGCCGTCTGCCAGCTGAATGAAATCGGGCACTTCGCGACGGCAGATATCCATCACCTGCGGGCAGCGGGTGGAGAAATTGCAGCCCGGCGGCGGTCTGGAGGGGCTGGGCACGTCGCCTTGCAGGATGATCCGCTCGCGCTTGTTTTCGACGCTGGGATCGGGTTCGGGCACCGCCGACAGCAATGCCTGGGTATAGGGATGCCTGGGGTCGGCATACATCTGCTCGCGGCTGGCCAGTTCGACCACCTTGCCCAGATACATCACCGCCACCCGTGTCGCCAGGTGCCGGACCATCGACAGATCGTGGCTGATGAACAGATAGGTCAGGCCGAACTTTTCCTGCAGGTCTTCCAGGAGGTTCACCACCTGGGCCTGGATCGACACGTCCAGCGCCGCGATCGGCTCGTCGCAGACGATGAATTTCGGGTTGAGCGCAAGGGCGCGCGCGATGCCGATCCGCTGGCGCTGGCCGCCGGAAAATTCATGCGGGAACCGGTTGGCAAAATCGCGGTTCAGCCCGACCGCATCCATCAGCTCGAACACCCGCATCATGCGCGCCTTGCGCGACAGTTTCTGATGCTCGTCAAGCGGTTCGGCGATGATCGAGGCAACCGTCATGCGCGGGTTCAGGCTGGCCTGCGGATCCTGGAAGATCATCTGCATCTGCGGCCGCAGCCGGCGCAGATCGTCGCCCTGCAGGTGCGATATCTCGGTGCCGTCGATCCGGATCGACCCGGCGGTGACATCATAGAGCCTCAGGATCGCGCGCCCCGCCGACGACTTGCCGCAACCGGATTCACCGACCAGCCCAAGCGTTTCGCCTTCAAAAATGTCAAAACTGATATCGTCAACCGCCTTCACGTCGCCGACCTTGCGCCGCAGGATTCCCCGGTAGATCGGGAAGTACATCTTCAGCCCGTCCACCCGGACCAGCGGTTTGGCCTGATTATCCAGCATCGCGAAGCCCGTCCTTTGCCGCATCCCAGAAACAGGCCACGTCATGGCTGCCGTTCAGGCGGGTGATATGCGGGTTCTTGCGGTGGCAGATGTCCAGCACATGCCGGCACCGCGCCGCGAAAGGGCAGGCCGAGGGCTGGTCGCGCAGCGCCGGAGGCTGGCCTTCGATGGTGCGCAGCCGTCTTGACCGCCCGCCTGTGACATGCGGCAGGGTTTCCAGCAATGCCCTTGTATAGGGGTGCTGGGGGCATGCGAACAATTCGCGCACCGGCGCCTGTTCGACGATCTGGCCGCCATACATCACCATCACCCGATCCGCGATGCCGGCGATGACACCCAGATCATGGGTGATCCAGATGATCGCCATCCCCAGTTTCTGGCGCAACTCGCGCACCAGTTCCAGGATCTGCGCCTGAATGGTCACGTCCAGCGCCGTCGTGGGTTCATCCGCGATCAGCACCTTGGGATCGCAGGCCAGCGCAATCGCGATCATCACGCGCTGGCGCATGCCGCCGGAAAACTGGTGCGGGAAATTCGACAGCCGCGAATCGGCATCCGGGATGCCGACCAGTTCCAGCAATTCGATGGCCCGCGCCCGCGCCTCGCGCTTGTTCAGACCCATATGCGTGCGCAACGGCTCCATGATCTGGAACCCCACCGAAAACACCGGGTTGAGCGAGGTCATCGGGTCCTGGAACACAAACCCGATGCGGCTGCCGCGAATCGCGCGCAACTCGTCAGGGTTCATCTTCAGGATATCGCGGCCCTCGAACATCACCGAGCCGCCGCGGATTTCCGCCGGTGGCATCGGCAACAGGCCGATCAGCGACATCATGGTCACGGATTTGCCGGAACCGCTTTCACCGACCACGCCCAGCAATTCGCCGGGGGCAAGATCGAATGTCACGGAATTGACCGCATGAACCTCGCCGCTGCGCGTTGTGAACACGGTTTTCAACCCGGTCACGTCTAGAATCGGCGGCGCGCCGTCCGGCATTCGGTTCTCCCCACTGAATCTTCGCCCGTTGGTCCGGCAGCGGCCACGCGCGTTATTGTTGTGCCGGAGTGTATGCGTGAATTGCTTGTCACGGCAACTGGCTTTTTCGTTTTTCGGCCCGATAACGTAACGGTATCGGGTGCGCTTGACGCGCCGGATGCGCTGGCCCAGTGTACCGCCGAAACCAGGGGAGGGTGCGATGGCCATGCGACTGACGGCGCGCGAGATGCTGGAACGGCTGGTGGCCTTTCCATCGGTGTCGCGCGACAGCAATCTGCCGATCATCGATTTTATCGAGGAATATCTGGCCAGCCACGGCGTTGTCGCGCACCGGGTCTATGATGCCACCGGCACCAAGGCCAATCTCTATGCCAATGTCGGCCCCGAGGTCGAGGGCGGCGTGATCCTGTCGGGCCATACCGATGTGGTGCCCGTCGATGGCCAGGACTGGGACAGCGATCCCTTCACCGTGACCGAACGTGACGGCCGCCTTTACGGGCGCGGCACCTGCGACATGAAGGGCTTCGATGCGCTGGCGCTCTGCGCCGTGCCGCTGGCGCTGGAACGCGGGCTGAAGCGCCCCTTGCAGATCGCCATGTCCTATGACGAGGAGGTCGGCTGCGTCGGCGCGCCCTCGATGATCGAGGCGATGGCGATCTTCCTGCCGCGCGCCTCGGCGGCGATCATCGGCGAACCCTCGATGATGCAGGTCGTGACCGGGCATAAGGGCGGCACCGGTTTTGCCACCCATATCAAAGGGTTCGAGGTGCATTCCTCGCTGCAGCATACCGGCGTCAGCGCGGTTCACGAAGCGGCACGGCTGATCGAATGGGCCAACCAGAAAAACGCCGAAAGTGCCGCCGCCACCCCCGATCCGGTGGCCGCGATGTTCGATCCGCCCTGGACCAATGCCCATGTCGGCACCATCCAGGGCGGCACCGCCAACAATATCACCGCTGGCGATTGCCGCTTCGTGATGGGCTTTCGCTGCGTGCCGACGGACGATCCGGCGGATTGGCGCAATGCCTATATCGCCCGCGTGCGCGAGGTCGAGGCGGCGATGCAGGCGGTACAGCCCGGCACCGCGATCCATCTCGAACCGATATTCGACGTGCCCGGCCTGCGCCCCGAGGAAGACGGCGTCGCCGAAGAACTGGCGCGGCGTTTGACCGGCGACAACGGCACCCATGTCGTCAGCTACGGCACCGAGGCCGGGCAGTTCCAGGCCGCCGGTTATTCCGCCGTGATCTGCGGGCCCGGCAATATCGAACAGGCCCACCAGGCCAATGAATTCATCTCGATCGAACAATTCAAAGCCGGCGAGGATTTCATTGCCCGCCTGATCGACCAACTGACCAAGGAGTAATCCCGATGCCGCTGATCAACCGCTTTGCCGACCTGCATCCCGAAATCACCGAATGGCGGCGCGATTTTCACGAGAACCCGGAATTGCTGTTCGACACCCACCGCACCGCCGGTATCGTGGCCGACAAGCTGAAGGAATTCGGCTGCGACCAGATCAGGACCGGCATTGGCCGCACCGGCGTTGTCGGCGTGATCCACGGCAAGACCAATACGTCCGGCAAGGTGATCGGCCTGCGCGCCGACATGGACGCGCTGCCGATCTTCGAGGCGACCGGGCTGGAGTACAAATCCAGGGTCGAGGGCAAGATGCATGCCTGCGGCCATGACGGCCATACCGCGATGCTGCTGGGGGCGGCGAAATACCTGGCCGAGACGCGCAATTTCGACGGCACCGCCGTGGTCATCTTCCAGCCCGCCGAAGAAGGCGGCGGCGGCGGCCGCGAGATGGTCAATGACGGCATGATGGAGGATTTCGGCATTCAGGAAGTTTACGGCATGCACAACATGCCGGGCTATCCGGTCGGCCATTTCGCCATCCGCCCCGGCGCGTTCTTCGCCGCCGCCGATCAGTTCACCATAGATATCGAAGGCAAGGGCGGCCACGGGGCCAAGCCGCATGAATCGATTGATACCACGCTGATCGGCGCGCATGTCGTGACCGCGCTGCAATCCATCGTGGCACGCAACGCCGATCCGATGAAACAGCTTGTGGTCTCGGTCACCTCGTTTCGCACCGAAAGCGACGCCTACAACGTGATCCCGCAGCATGTGCAATTGCGCGGCACGGTGCGCACGATGGATCGCGGCGTGCAGGACATGGCCGAGGACAAGATTTCCATGATCACCCGCCACACCGCCGAGGCCTTCGGCGCCCGCGCCACTGTCACCTATCAACGTGGCTATCCGGTGATGGTGAATTCCGACGATCAGACCGCATTCGCCGCCGAGGTCGCCCGCAAGGTGGCTGGCCCCGACAAGGTTGATGACGATGCGGCGATGATCATGGGGGCCGAGGATTTCTCGTATATGCTGGAGGCCAGGCCGGGGGCCTACATCCTGGTCGGCAATGGCGACACGCCGATGTGCCACCACCCGCAATACAATTTCAACGACGAGGCGATCCCGGCGGGCTGTTCCTATTGGGCGACGCTGGTGGAAACCGCGATGCCCGCCGGCTGACGGCGTGGAAATGCCGGACCTCGGCACCTTGTTGCCGCTGCTGGTCTTCCTGCTGGCCATCGGCGGGTTTGCCGGGGTGCTGGCAGGCGCACTTGGGGTCGGCGGCGGCATGGTGCTGGTGCCGGCCTTCTACTATGCCTTCACGATTCTGGGCTATGACAGCCCGGAACTGATGCAGATCTGCCTGGCAACCTCGCTGGCGACCATCGTTTTCACCTCGATCCGCTCGGTCCTGCGCCATCACCTGAAGGGCGCGGTGGACTGGGACCTGCTGAAAGGCTGGGCCCCCGGCGTGGCCCTGGGGGCGCTGGCGGGGATGCTGGTGACCAAGGGGCTGCGCTCGGACGTGCTGATGGTGCTGTTCGGAGTGCTGGGCGTCAGTGTCGGGGCGTTTCTGGCCTTCGGGCGGCAGGATTGGCGGCTGGGCGATTCCGTGCCGACCGGCGCGGTGCGCTGGATTTCCGCGCCGCTGATCGGCGGGTTGTCGGTTCTGATGGGAATCGGTGGCGGTGCCTTCGCGGTGCCGCTGATGACCGCTTATGGCCGGCCGATCCACCACGCCGTGGCCACCGCCGCGGGGTTCGGGGCGATCATCGCGCTGCCATCGGTTGCAGGCTTTGCGCTGAGCGCCACGTCGCTGGACGGGCGGCCGCCGTTCCAGTTGGGGCAGGTCAATCTGGCCGGTTTCGCGCTGATCGTGTCGATGACGCTGCTGACCGCGCCGCTGGGGGTTCGGCTGGCACATGCCACGGATGCCAGGGTACTGCGCCGGGCCTTTGCGATATTCGTGATCGTGATGGCGGGCAACATGCTCAGGAAAGGGATATGGGGTTAGGCGGGGATTTTGCCGCGAAAGGATGGCTGGGGTTCAGCGATTCCCCCGACCTGCGCCGCTGGCTGGCCCATGCCGGGCCGCTGGCACTGGCGGCGCGGCATGATCCCGGCCATGCCCATTGGCTGACCTGCGAGGGCACCTGGTTTGTCGGCGTCAACGCGCTGGCCAATGACGCTGGCGGCGCGATAGCCGGGTCCGGCCCGCTGCCCGGCCCGGCCATCGGTTTCGCGCGCGAAACGCTTGGCTTTGCCGGCGATCTGGACCGCGCGCAGGTCTCCATCGCCTATCCCGGCTATCCCCGCCCGCGCGTCGGTGAAAGCCAGGCCGCCTTCCGCTTTCGCCGCGACCGGGATGCCGCGCATGTCGATGGCCTGCACCCTGTCGGGGCGGACCGCCAGCGACGGCTGGAGGAATTTGCCGGTTTCCTGATGGGCCTGCCGGTGAGCGAGGCTGACGCCCGCGCCGCCCCGCTGGCAGTCTGGGAAGGCTCGCACCTTGTCATGCGGGCGATGTTCCGGCGCATGCTGGCACCGCACCTGCCCGAAGACTGGCCGCAGATCGACCTGACCGAGGCCTATCACGCCGCCCGGCGCGAGGCCTTCGCCACCTGTCGGCGCGTGCTGGTGCATGCAAGGCCGGGCGAGGCGTACCTTTTGCACCGCATGGCCCTGCACGGCATGTCGCCCTGGCAGGACGGCGCATTTGCCCCGCCGGAGGGCCGTGTGATCCTGTATTTCCGCCCGGAGATTGCGCGCGAGGACTGGCTGTATAGGGATTGAGGCTGCCTATCGGCGCAACCCCTCCAGAACGCCGGGCAGATCATCGAAATGATCCAGCAGCGCCTCGGGCTTCATTGCCACCACATCGCGCGATTTCGGCCCGAAGGTGACCAGAATGCAGGGCACGTTGGCGGCGGCGGCGGTATCGCGGTCGGTGATCGTGTCGCCGACCAGCACCGATTGCGCGGAGTTTCCCCCCAGACGGCGGATGGTTTCCAGCAGATGCTCGGGATCGGGCTTGCGTACCGCGATTGTATCGGCCCCCAGCATCGCGCCGAAGCGGTCGCGGATGCCGAGCCGCGCCAGCAAAATCTCGGCCAGCGCCTCTGGCTTGTTGGTGCAGACGCCCAGCGCCATGCCCGCCGATGCCAGCCGGTCCAGCGCCGCCTCAGCGCCGTCATACAACTTCGTGTGATGGTCGATGTTGTTGCCGTAATGCTCCAGAAGATAAGGATAATCCGCATCCACCTCGGCCTCGGACCAGGGCCGGTCAAGCCGCGACATTCCCAGCCGCAACATGGCGCGGCCACCGTTGAAGGCGGTCTCCATATCGCCCAAAGGGTCCAGCAGATCGCCCGCGCCTCGGCGGCGGAAACAGGCATTGGCGGCTGCGATCAGATCGCCGCTTGTATCCGCCAATGTCCCGTCCAGATCGAATATCACGCTGCGCATCGCCTGCCTTTCCTGCAATCATCGGCGGAGTTTCGCACATCGTGAAATGTTCCGAAAGCATAGTTGATGATCTTTCGCTTTCGGCCAGATGAGCGAACCGTTAGAAGGGCTGGAATTGAAAGACAGGATGTTTTCATGCCCATAGCCCTCGTGATTCTCGCTGCCGGCAAGGGGACCCGGATGAATTCCGACCTGCCGAAGGTGCTGCATCCGCTGGCCGCCGCGCCCTTGCTGGCGCATGCTCTGGCGGCGGGTGCCGCGGCTGACCCCGAACGAACCATCGTCGTGGCCGGCCACGGTGCCGAGCAGGTGACGGCAGCGCTGGCAGATATCGACGAAACCGCGCAGGTCGTCGTGCAGGAAGACCAATTGGGCACCGGCCATGCGGTAGCCCAGGCGACCCCGGCGCTGGAAGGCTTTGGTGGCGATGTCATCGTGCTTTATGGCGACACGCCGTTCATCCGCCCGCAAACCCTTCATGCCATGCTGGAGGCACGCCAGGGCGGTGCCGATGTGGTGGTGCTGGGCTTCGAGGCCGCCGTTCCCGGGCGCTATGGCCGGCTGATTCTGGGGCGCGATGGCGGGCTTGACGGCATTGTCGAGGCCAAGGATGCCTCGCCTGAACAACTGGCGGTAACGCTTTGCAATTCCGGCGTTATCGCGGCGGATGCCGGGCTGTTGATGCGGCTGGTGGCAAAGATCGACAACGACAATGCCAGCGGCGAATATTACCTGACAGATATCGTTGCCCTGGCGCGCGCCGCCGGTCACGCCTGCGCCGTGGTCACCTGCGACGAGGCCGAGACGCTGGGCATCAATTCTCGCGCCGAACTGGCCGGCGCCGAGGCCGCGTTTCAGGCCCGCGCAAGGGCGGCGGCACTGGACAATGGTGCGACGCTGATCGCGCCGGAATCGGTATATTTCGCCCATGATACCGTGATCGGGCGCGACGTGGTGATCGGCCCGAATGTCTGGTTCGGCCCCGGCGTCACGGTAGAAAGCGGTGCCACGATCAATGCGTTCTGCCATCTGGAAGGCTGCCATGTCAGCCGCGGCGCGATCATCGGCCCGTTCGCGCGGCTGCGCCCCGGTGCGGAATTGTCCGAGGATGTCCGCGTCGGCAATTTTGTCGAGGTGAAGAATGCGCTGGTGGCCGAAGGGGCAAAGATCAACCATCTGAGTTATATCGGCGATGCCGAAATCGGTGAGGGGGCCAATATCGGGGCCGGCACCATCACCTGCAATTATGACGGGGTGATGAAGCACCGCACCGAGATCGGCGCTCGCGCCTTCATCGGCTCCAACACCGCGCTGGTGGCACCGGTCCGGGTGGGCCGCGATGCGATGACCGGTTCGGGATCCGTGATCACAAAGGACGTTCCCGACGAGGCGCTGGCGGTAGCGCGCGCCGATCAGATCAACAAGGAGGGTCTCGCCGTCCGGCTGATGACCCGGCTGAGGGCCATCAAGGCCCGCAAACAGAAAGAATAGAACCATGTGCGGTATCGTCGGTATCCTTGGAACCAACGAGGTTTCCCCCCTGATCCTGGACGCGCTGAGGCGGCTGGAATATCGCGGCTATGATTCCGCCGGGATCGCCACCATCAACGACGGTGTGCTGTCGCGCCGCCGTGCCCTGGGCAAGCTGGTCAACCTGTCTGATTTGCTGGTGCACGAGCCCTTGCCGGGCAAATCCGGCATCGGCCATACCCGCTGGGCCACCCACGGCGCGCCGACGGTCAACAACGCGCATCCGCATCAGGCGGGGCGGGTGGCGGTGGTGCATAACGGCATTATCGAGAATTTCCGCGATCTGCGCACCGAACTGGCGGCCAAGGGCTGCAAGTTCGTCACCGAGACCGATACCGAAACCGTGGCCTTGCTGTTCGAGGATTACCTGAAATCCGGGCTGTCGCCGCAGGATGCGGTGCAGGCCACCATCGCGCGGCTGGAAGGGGCCTTTGCGCTTTGTTTCCTGCTGGATGGCGAGGGCGATCTGATGATTGCCGCGCGCAAGGGCTCGCCGCTGGCCATCGGGCATGGCGACAACGAGATGTATGTCGGCTCGGACGCGCTGGCGCTGGCCTCGCTGACCGACCGGATCACCTATCTCGACGAGGGCGACTGGGCCATGATCACCCGCGCCGGGGCCGAGATTTTCGATGCCGCCGGGCGGCGCGCCAACCGCGAGATGCGCCAGATCAAGGCGGAAAGCGCCAGCGTCGACAAGGGCACCTACAAGCATTTCATGGCCAAGGAAATCGCCGAACAGCCCTCGGTGCTGGCCGATGCGGTTTCGCATTACCTGACGCCGGAGGGCGACGCGGTGCAGTTGCGCGAGGGGGCCTTGGATTTCACCGCCACCGAGCGACTGACGATGGTGGCCTGCGGTACCGCATATCTGGCCTGCAACGTCGCCAAATACTGGTTTGAATCGCTGGCGCGGCTGCCGGTGGAACTGGATGTCGCCTCGGAATTCCGCTACCGCGAGCCGCCCCTGTCGGCCAGCGGCATGGCCCTGTTCGTCAGCCAGTCGGGCGAAACCGCCGACACGCTGGCGGCGTTGCGCTATTGCCGCGACAAGGTGGCCTCGGTCGTGTCGGTGGTCAATGTCGCCGAAAGCTCGATCGCGCGCGAAAGCGATCTGGCGCTGCCGATCCTCGCCGGGCGGGAAATCGGCGTCGCCTCGACCAAGGCGTTCACCTGCCAGTTGGTGGCGCTGGCGGCGCTGGCGATCATGGCGGCGCGCCAGCGTGGCCATCTGGACGCGAAAGCCGAAGCCGCGCTGACGGCGCAATTGCGCAGCCTGCCGGGGCTGATCAACACCGCGCTGGAAGCCGGCGGCAAGCTGCAATCCATCGCCCGCAAGCTGGCCGAGGCCCGCGATATCCTGTTCCTGGGCCGTGGGCCGATGTATCCACTGGCACTGGAAGGTGCGTTGAAGATGAAGGAAATCAGCTACATACACGCCGAAGGTTATGCATCTGGCGAACTGAAGCACGGCCCCATCGCGCTGGTGGACAAACATGTGCCGGTGATCGTACTGGCCCCTAGCGATGCCTTGTTCGACAAGACCGTGTCGAACATGCAGGAGGTGATGGCGCGCGGTGGCAAGATCGTGCTGATTACCGATCGCACGGGCGCGGCCGAGGCCAGCGAAGGCACCTGGGAGACGTTGATCATGCCTGAAGTCGATCCGATCCTGGCGCCCATTGTCTACGCCATTCCGGTGCAGTTGCTGGCCTATCACACCGCCGTCACCAAGGGCACCGATGTCGATCAGCCGCGCAACCTGGCGAAATCGGTGACGGTGGAATAATCCGGTGGCCAAGCGGTTCGCTTCTATCGAAGACGATCACCGGGCCTTCATCGAGGCCCAGCATTTGTTCTTTGTTGGCAGCGCTGCGGCGGACGGGCGGGTGAATGTCTCGCCCAAGGGCATGGACAGCCTGCGCGTGGCCGGGGCCAATCGCATCATCTGGCTGAACCTGACCGGCAGCGGCAACGAGACGGCCGGGCATCTGCGCCAGGTCAACCGCATGACGCTGATGTGGTGCGGCTTTGAAACCCGCCCGCTGATCCTGCGCGCCTACGGGCAGGCGCGGGTCATTCATCCGTTCGATGCCGATTGGGAGGCGATGGCGGGATTGTTCGGCCATCCCCTGGGGGCGCGGCAGGTCTATGACATGGATGTCGATCTGGTGCAGACCTCCTGCGGCTACGGCGTGCCGAAATTCGGTTTTCAGGGCAACCGGGACGCGCTGGCCAAATGGACCGAGGACCGGGCCGACATTCTGCCGGACTACTGGGCGGAAAAGAACAGCCTGACGATTGACGGTGCACCGACCGGCATTTCCGGCGACAAGGCATGAATGTTGACGAGGCATTGGCGGCGCTGAAAGCGCTTGAGGTGCCGGGGCGTGCGGAGGGTGCGGCGGCCTATCACAAGGTGCCGCGCATCTATCTAGGCGTGACCAACCCGGCGATCAACGATCTGACCACCTCCTGGCGGCAGCAGATGACGGTGGACGAGCGCGTGGCACTGGCCGATGGGTTGTGGAAGACCGATATTTTCGAGGCGCGGCTGGCGGCGGCGAAACTGCTGACGCAGGCGCGTATCCGCCCGGATCAGGCGGTCTGGGATGTGATCACATCATGGCTGCCGGATTTCGATAGCTGGGCCATCGCCGATCATGTCTGCATGGCCGGGCAGAAGCGGCTGATTGCCGATCCGTCGCGGCTGGACGAGGTGGAGGGCTGGACCCGCTCGGATCATATGTGGACGCGGCGCGCGGCACTTGTGATCACATTACCCTTCACCCGGGATCGCAACCCCAAGGCCCCCGATATCGCCGCCCGCGAGCGCATCCTTGGCTGGGCGGCGAGCTATGTCGATGATCGCGACTGGTTCATCCAGAAGGCGGTGGCCTGGTGGCTGCGCGATCTGTCCAAGCGCGAGCCGGAACGGGTGCGGGATTTTCTGGTGGCATACGGTGCCAGGATGAAGCCGTTTGCGCGAAAAGAGGCGGCCAAGTATCTGTAAGATCTGCGTTTAACCGGCTTCTATGGGGTCATTCGGCTGGCAGACCAGCGCCGACAGATCGCCGACATCTCCGCCTCTGGACAATGCGGCAATCTGGGTTTCGATGGCCGTCGCGCGTGCAATCCCGACCCTTGGATCGGCAAGGCCGTGGTATTTCTGCCGCAACTCCGTCGCGCCAGGCGGTGCTTCGGCAGTCCATTGCGGGCTCATCAGGCCTGAGGTCAGCACCCGCCCATCCTTCAGGTGCAGCGATACGATGGCGTGCCGCTGGGCCGGGAAGGTGGCGTTGCAATGGGCATCCTCGCGCATCACCAGCCCTTGCGACAGGCGCAACACCTCGGGATCGTTCAACGCCGCCGGTGAAACCTCGGCCGGGCCGACATTGCCGTTCACCAGCGCCACGGCGCACGGATAGGAGGTGGAATATTGCGCCTGTTCGGTATCGGCAGGCCGCCGCGTCGCCAGCCGCACCGATTCGTGGAAGGTGGCGATTTCGATATGATCCACCATGTCCGCACTCAGATCATGGGCGCGTTTCAGCGCCAGCACCCCCTCGATCGGGGCCTGTGCCCAGCGGCAGACCGGGTAGGGCTTGAAATACTGCGCCTCGATCAGCCAGGTCTGGCCCAGATCGCCCCAGAATTTAGCCACCTCCGCGCCCTCCGCCGTGATGGCCGGTGCGCCGGTAAAGCCCGCACGCGCCAGATAGGCCGCCGAAACCCCGGCCATCGCGCCCCAGCCCGAGCCGTCCTTGACCATTGTGGGATGGTCGATGCAGCGCATCATCTGGCTGCGCGGCCCGTGATATTCCGCGATGCCCATCGCGTGGCGGGTCTGCGCGTGGTTCAGCCCCAGCATGCGTGCGCCGATGGCCGCCACCGCCGGGGCGACCCATGCGCCGGACGTGTGGTAATCGGCAACGCTGGCATGCAGGGCCTGGCCGAGCCGCGCGCCAAGTTCGTAGCCGATCACGATTGCGGTCAGGAAGTCGCGGCCATCGCCCTTGCCCCCGGCCTGGGCCATCGCCAGCGCGCCGGGGAAGACGCCGCAGCCGATATGCCCCTTGTTGGGGTTGAAGCCGTCATGGGCGTCCAGTGCGTCGATGCTCATGCCGCCCGCCAGCGCCGCGCCGACCGGCGAACAGGGCCGCCCGTCGAACAGGAGGGACGCGCTGCCGCCGCCAAACATCATCGCCGCGTGATCGCGGATGATCCGCGACAGGGGCGTTTCAGCGCCGCCGATACCGACACCGATCAGGTCCAGCAGGCACAGTTCCGCCTGCGCCTGCACCGGACGGGGCAGGTCGGCGAATGTCAGATCGTGGATGAAGCCCACCAGATCGCTGCCGCGCGGATCCATTGGCATGAGGCCCTCCCTGTTTTGCCGCCAAGTCTAGGATCGCCGTCATGCCTGACCCGGCCGTTTCCGACGCAAATGGTCGTAAATGGTGGCCCAAGCGGCGATTGACGCTGGCACCGGGGCGGATCACACTACCCCCGGCCCAAGGGACGATCCACGATGCAGACCAGATTCACCGGCAGCTTCACCCAGCAGGAACCGATTGACGACGACGCGATCGCAGCAGCGCTGGCGGTTCTGCGCACGGGGCGTCTGCACCGTTATAACCTGGCGGACGGGGAAGCGGGCGAGACGGCATTGCTGGAACAGGATTTCGCGGCGATGACCGGTGCGCGTTATTGCCTGGCGGTGGCCTCGGGCGGTTACGCGATGGCGACGGTTTTGCGCGCGCATGGCGTGGCGGCGGGCGACAGGGTTTTGACCAATGCCTTCACGCTGGCCCCGGTGCCGGGGGCGATTGCCGCTGCCGGGGCGGTGCCGGTCTATGTCGAGGTGACGGACCAGTTGGTGATCGACCTTGACGATCTGGCGGCCAAGATTGCCAGCAGCGGGGCGCGGCGCTTGCTGCTGAGCCATATGCGCGGCCATATCGCGGATATGGAGGCGCTGATGGCGATCTGCGACGCTGCCGGTGTCGCGGTGATCGAGGATTGTGCGCATACGATGGGCGCGGCGTGGAACGGCGTTGCCAGTGGTCGCCACGGTCTGGCGGCGTGTTTTTCGACCCAGACCTACAAGCACATCAACTCCGGCGAGGGCGGGCTGATCATCACGGATGACGCGGACCTGATGGCCCGCACGATCATCCTGTCGGGCAGCTACATGCTTTACGACCGCCACCTGGCCGCGCCGCCGCCGGAAACCTTCGCGCGTATCCGGCTGGAAACGCCGAATTGCTCGGGCCGGATGGACAATCTGCGTGCCGCCATCCTGCGCCCACAACTGCGCTTGCTGGCGGATCGGGTGGAAGGGTGGAACCGGCGTTATCGTTGGGTCGAAGATGGCCTGCGCAACATCCCCGGATTGGTGCTGATCGAGCGTCCCGGGGCCGAGGCGTTTGTCGGCTCGTCGATCCAGTTCCGCCTGCCGGATTTTGGCAAACCCGCGATGCTGGCCGTACAGGAAGCATGTGCACGCCGCGGGGTCGAGTTGAAATGGTTCGGCGCGGATCAGCCGGTCGGCTTCACCTCGCGCCACGATTCATGGCAATATGCGCCGCCGCAGGACATGCCGCAAAGCGACCTTGTGCTGGCCGGGCTGCTGGACATGCGCCTGCCACTGACCTTCAGCGAAGACGATTGCCGCCTGATCGCCGCTATCATCGCCGATGAAGTGATAGCGGCGGGCCAACGCAACCCGACAAAGGAAACGCCATGATCGCCGTTATCTTCGAGGTTACCCCGGCATCCGGACGGATGCAGGATTATCTGGACATCGCCGGCCCGCTGCGCACCGATCTGGAAAAGATCGAGGGCTTCATCTCGGTCGAGCGGTTCCAGAGCCTGACCAACCCCGACAAGCTGTTGTCGGTGTCGTTCTTTGACAGCGAGGCGGCGGTGCAGGCCTGGCGCAATCTGGCAAGCCACCGCGAGGGGCAGGGCAGGGGGCGTTCCGGGTTGTTCGCCTCCTATCGCATACGCGTGGCGCAGGTGCTGCGGGATTATACGCTGGATGAGCGCGCCGAGGCCCCGGAAGACAGTAACCGGCATTTCGATTTGTGATGCTTTGACCGGGCAGGGCGGTTTCTGCTATGATCCTGGCCGATAACGGGAGGCAACCGATATGGCCGGAGGCTGGGCGCGCGACGGCGCGGTGAACGAACAGATCGAAGCCTCGATCAGGGATGAGCTTGCCCGCCTGCAGACCCGGCGCGCACCGGTCGGCGAGGCCCTGAGCCATTGCGTGGAATGCGACGAGCCGATCCCCGAAGCCCGCCGTACCGCCATCCCCGGCGTCAAGCTGTGCATTGACTGCCAGCAGGAGCGCGATGCACGGCCCGCCATGCGCGGCGGCATCAACCGGCGCGGCTCGAAGGACAGCCAGTTGAAGTGATGGCTTTGGCGCTCAGGACTCGTTCAGGATGATGCATGTGGTCGATCCGGTGGCGTAAAGTCGCCCGTCCTCGACCCCGGTCAGTTTCGCCTCGGACACCGCCGTTGTGCGCCCGACATGCGAGGCGGTGCCGATGGCCCGCACCAGCATGCCAGGCGGAATGGCGCGGGTGATGTTGATCTTGTATTCCAGCGTCGTGCTGGCGGCACCCTTGCCGAGCCTGGAATGCACCGCCACGGCCAGCGCGGAATCAAGGATCGCGCCGTACCAGCCGCCGTGGATCGTGCCGAGAGGATTGCGGAATTCCGGCCCGGGAACGCCTTCAAACACCGACTTTCCCTCTTCAACGGCGATCAGCCGGAAATTCATCGAAACCGCAATCGGGGCCTGCGGCATCGTGCCTGCGACAATCGCCTGCATCAGTTCCAGCCCGGTCATGGCGGCAATGGCGTTCGGATCGAGCACCTGATTATCGGGGAAATCGCGCGTCATGGTCCTGCCTGTCAGAATCGGCCATCCGCGCCTAACTAGCGCCGGTCAGGGTGTGGAGACAAGGCGGCGGACGCGCACGGCCCGGGGCTTCCCCCGGGCCATTCAGTGGCGATAACAGCGTGACGATTGCGGTGTTGACGCGTGCTGCAAGCGTCCTCAGGCGACGTTCTTCAAGGCGACCACCGGCTCGATCCCCAGCGCCTTGCAGATCTGGCGCGTCAGATACGGGCGGTTCAGGGTGTAGAAATGCAGATCCTCGACCCCTTCGTCGATCAGATCGCTGCAAATCTCGGTACAGATGGCGATGGACAGCAGATCCTCCACCCCGTCGCGCTTGGCCTTGGTGAAGGCGTCATCCATCCAGCCCGGCAGAACCGCATTGCAGCGCGCCGAGAAACGCTTGACGCCGTCCCAATCCTCGATCGGCAGAATGCCGGGGATGATCTTGCCGGTGATGCCGGCCTTTTCGGCGCGGTCGCGGAAGCGCAGGAAACTGTCCACATCGTAGAAATACTGGGTGATGGCGCTGTCGGCACCGGCGTCGAACTTGCGCTTCAGATGCTCGATATCGCTGTTGTCGTCCGCCGCTTCGGGGTGGCGGTCCGGGTAGGCGCCGACGCGGATATTAAACAGGCCGGTTTCCTTCAGCCCCGCCACCAGATCCACCGACGAGGCATAGCCTTCGGGATGCGGCGTGAAGCGGTCCTCGCCCTTCGGAGCATCGCCGCGCAGCGCCACGATCTCGCGCACGCCCATTTCGGCGTAAGAACGCGCGATCGCCAGGGTTTCCTCGCGGCTGGCATTCACGCAGGTCAGGTGGCCCGCGACGTTCAGCCCGTAATGGCGGATCAGCGTGCCAAGTGCTTCATGCGTCAGCGACCGGGTGGAGCCGCCCGCACCATAGGTGACCGACACGAAACCCGGGTCCAGCGGGGCCAGCATCTGCACCGAATCCCACAGCCGGAAGCTGGCTTCCAGCGATTGCGGCGGGAAAAACTCAAACGAGATGCGCGGGGTGGTCATGTTCGGGGACTCCGTTGATTGGTTGGCCTCTTGTCACATGAATTTCTTTGTGAGACAAATTCATAATAATCATCATCATTATGAGTGGAATCGAACATGTACCTGGAATTGCGGCATCTGCGCTCGATCCGAGCCATCCATGACGCCGGGGGTCTGGCAAAGGCGGCGGATGTGCTGAACATCACGCAATCGGCGCTGTCGCATCAGATCAAGGGGCTGGAGGATCAGGCCGGGCTGGATCTGTTCGTGCGCCGCACCAAGCCGTTGAAACTGTCCCCGGCGGGGCTGAAGATGCTGAAACTGGCCGAACGCGTGCTGCCGGAATTCGACGCCCTGGAACAGGATTTCCGCGCCATCCTGTCAGGCAAGGCGGGGCGGCTGCATATTGCCATCGAATGCCATGCCTGTTTCGACTGGCTGTTTCCGGTGCTGGAACTGTTCCGCCGCGCCTGGCCGGATGTCGATGTCGATATCCGCCCGGGCCTCGCCTTCGAAGCATTGCCGGCCCTGCAGCGCGAGGAGGTCGATCTGGTGATCTCGTCCGATCCCGAAAAGCTGCCGGGTGTCGATTTCACGCCCCTGTTCGATTACGAGCCGGTCTTCATCGCCGCCTCGGGCCATCCGCTGGCCGACAAGGCGTTCATCGAGGCCGAGGATTTTCGAGACCAGACGCTGATCACCTATCCGGTCGACAAGACGCGGCTGGATGTCTTCACCCAGCTTCTGACCGCCGCCAAGGTTGAACCCGCCACCATCCGGCAAGTGGAGCTGACGGCGGTGATCATGCTGCTGGTCGCCTCCAATCGCGGGGTTTCGGTGCTGCCCGACTGGGTGGTGCGCGACAGCCGCTATAACCACGATTACGTCACACGGCCCCTGACCAAAGGCGGCATCACACGGCGGCTGTTTGCCGCGACGCGCACCGAGGATACCGCGCTGCCCTATATGGCGCATCTGATCCGGCTGGGGCGCACCGAGCCTCCGAAGCTGCAGCGCCGGTCCTGACGGCGCGGCCCCTCGCGCGATTTTGTTTGCGAATCCCGGGCCGATCCGCTAAGAAATGAACACTTGTTCAATTAATCCGGAGCCTGCCCCATGTTCACCGCCTCCATGAATTTCGCCTGTGGCGAGGAAATCGAAGCCCTGCGCCAGATGGTGCATCGCTGGGCACAGGACCGGGTCGCCCCGATGGCCGCCGAGATTGACCGCTCGAACGCCTTTCCGCCGGAATTGTGGAAGGAGATGGGCGATCTGGGCCTGCTGGGCATCACGGTCGAGGAGGAATATGGCGGCGTCGATATGGGCTATCTGGCGCATACCATCGCGGTCGAGGAAATCGCGCGGGCCAGTGCTTCGGTCTCGCTCAGCTACGGGGCGCATTCCAATCTCTGCGTGAACCAGATCCGCCTGAACGGCACGCCGGAGCAAAAGGCGAAATACCTTCCGGGGCTGATTTCCGGCGAACATGTCGGTGCGTTGGCAATGTCCGAGGCCGGGGCGGGGTCGGACGTGGTGTCGATGAAGCTGAGGGCGGACAAGCGCAACGGATATTACAATCTGAACGGCACCAAATACTGGATCACCAACGGCCCGGATGCCGATACGCTGGTAGTCTATGCCAAGACCGACCCCGAGGCCGGACCACGCGGCATGACCGCGTTTCTGATCGAAAAGTCGATGAAAGGATTTTCGACCAGCCCGCATTTCGACAAGCTGGGGATGCGCGGCTCGAACACTGCCGAGTTGATCTTTTCGGATGTCGAAGTGCCGTTCGAGAACGTGCTGGGGTACGAGGGCAAGGGCGTCAACGTGCTGATGTCGGGGCTGGATTACGAGCGCGTGGTGCTGTCGGGGATCGGTGTCGGCATCATGCATGCGGTGCTGGACCACATCATGCCCTACATGCACGAGCGCAAGCAATTCGGCCAGCCGATCGGGAATTTCCAGCTCATGCAGGGCAAGATTGCCGATATCTACGCCGCGATGAATTCGGCGCGTGCCTATGTCTATGCCGTGGCCGCCAGTTGCGATCGCGGCGAGGTGACCCGCCAGGACGCGGCGGCCTGCGTGCTCTATGCCTCGGAAAAGGCGATGGAGGTGGCGGTGCAGGGCGTGCAGGCGATGGGCGGGGCAGGCTTTTTGAACGACAGCCCGCTGGCAAGGATCATGCGCGACGCCAAGCTGATGGAAATCGGCGCCGGCACCAGCGAGATCCGCCGCATGCTCTGCGGGCGCGAGTTGATGAAGGCGACGGGGTAACTTGACACGGGTACTAACAGATACTACCTTGATAGTATCGAAGACAACATAGGTATCTGCCCCATGACCATTATCGATATGTCTCGCGCGGAATTTGCAGAACTGGAAAAGATCGCCACGGTGTCGGACAAGATCAGGCATCTGGACCAGAAGGGCTATGCCCGCGCCGATATCGCGCGCATCCTCGGCAAGCGCTACCAGCATGTCCGCAATGTGCTGGAGGCCGATGCACTGAAAGCCGCACAAGCTTCTGAGGCGCAGGACGGCCCATCCCTGGACGGCGCGTTTCGCCTGGAAATCGGCCGCGATGGTTCGATCATGATACCGCAGGGCGTCATGGCGGCACTCGGGATCAGTGGCGGCGGCGTTCTGGCCGCCCGGCTGGATGATGGCGAATTGCGGCTGGCGGACCCTTTGGTGGCGCTTCGCAAGGTGCAGGAAATGCTGAAACCCATGCGGGAGCGGTTGCGCAAGGAAGGGATTTCACTGTCGGACGAACTGATCGCCGAGAGGCGAGCAGAAGCGATGCGCGAGGTGCGTGAGTGACACCGGATGTCATCCTGGATGCCTCGGCGGTTCTGGCGGTACTGTTGTCGGAGCGCGGCTCGGATCATGTCGAGCGGCGATTGTCGGGTGCCTTGATCACGTCGGTCAACTCGGCCGAAGTGATATCGAAACTGATCGACAAGGGATTTGATGCCAGCGATGCTGCGGCAATGATGGCGGAAACATTCATTCCGGTTCTGGATTTCGGTGCGGCGGACGGGGTTGCGACAGGCCGGTTGCGGGCGGCAACACGCACGGCCGGGCTTTCGCTGGGGGATCGCGCCTGTCTGGCGGCAGCGCAGCGGCGCGGCATCCCGGCCCTGACCGCCGATCGGGCCTGGGCCGGACTTGATCTTGGCGTGGACGTGGAGGTGATCCGATGAGGATGCTCAGGTATATTGCCGTCCTGGCGTTGCTGCCGGTACCGGTACTGGCGCAGGACCTTACCTATAGCGACAGCCACAGCGCGACCTGTCTGGCCGCGGGCACGTCGCTGCCGGAACGCGAGGCCTGTATCGGATTGTCCGCCAATGCCTGTATGGCGGACACAATGGGTGGCTATTCCACCGCCGGGATGGTCGGCTGCCTCGGTCTTGAGCTTGACTGGTGGGATGCCAGGCTGAACCGGGTCTACGGTGATGTGATGGCGGCGGCCAAGGCGAACGACCGCGACATGGGCGCAGGCGACAATGGCGTGCCGTCGATGGCCGCCGCGCTGAAGGCGATGCAACGGGCCTGGATACCCTACCGCGACGCCACATGCGATTACGAGCGCTCGTTCTGGGGCGGTGGCACCGGCGGAGGGCCTGCGGCGTTGGGCTGTCTGCTGAACCTGACGGCGAAACAGGCGCTTTACCTCGAATATTCCGGCCCCGGCGGCTGAACCCTTTGCAGGATGTCCCGGTTGCGCATCAGGCGACCAAGAAAAGGAAGACCAAGTGAAACTGAACTCAACCTTTCTGGCTGGCAGCGAAACCGCGCGGGCCAATCGCCGCGCCCATCTGGAGGCGCTGGAACAGGTGCGCGAGGCAGCGGCGGCGGCCGCGCTTGGCGGTGGCGACAAGGCGCGGGCGCGGCATGTGGAACGCGGCAAGATGCTGCCGCGGGACCGGGTGTCGAACCTCTTGGACCCCGGCTCGGCATTCCTAGAGATCGGCGCGACGGCGGCGCATGGGCTGTATGACGGGGCGGCCCCGGGGGCGGGGATCGTGGCCGGAATCGGGCGGGTGCAGGGCCATGAGGTGATGGTGATCTGCAACGATGCCACCGTGAAGGGCGGCACCTATTACCCGATGACGGTGAAAAAGCATCTGCGCGCCCAGGAGATCGCCGAGGCGAATAACCTTCCGTGCATCTATCTGGTGGATTCCGGCGGGGCCAACCTGCCCAATCAGGACGAGGTGTTCCCCGACCGCGACCATTTCGGCCGCATCTTCTACAATCAGGCCAATATGTCGGCCAAGGGCATTCCGCAGATCGCCGCCGTGATGGGATCCTGCACCGCCGGCGGGGCCTATGTGCCGGCGATGTCCGATGTCTCGGTCATCGTGCGCAATCAGGGCACGATCTTTCTGGCCGGCCCGCCCTTGGTCAAGGCGGCAACGGGCGAGGTGGTGACAGCGGAGGACTTGGGCGGCGGCGATGTGCATACCCGCCTGTCCGGGGTGGCGGATTACCTGGCCGAGGATGACGCGCACGCGCTGGCGCTGATCCGGCGCGCGGTATCGGGGCTGAACCGAGTGAAGCCGCAGCAAATGCAGCTTCAGACGCCGGAAGACCCGGCCTATGATCCCGAGGAAATCCTTGGCGTGGTGCCGACCGATCTGCGTGTTCCCTACGATATCCGCGAGGTGATCGCGCGGGTGGTCGATGGCTCGCGGTTTGACGAGTTCAAGCCGCGGTTCGGTGAATCGCTGGTCTGCGGCTTCGCGCATGTGATGGGCATGCCTGCCGGGATCATCGCCAATAACGGTGTCTTGTTTTCCGAAAGCGCGCAGAAGGGCGCACATTTTGTCGAGCTATGCTCGCAGCGGAAAATCCCGCTGGTCTTTGTGCAGAACATCACCGGCTTCATGGTGGGCCGCAAATACGAGAACGAAGGCATCGCGCGGCACGGGGCAAAGATGGTGACGGCGGTGGCCTCGACCAGGGTGCCGAAGATCACGCTGATCGTCGGTGGCTCGAACGGGGCGGGCAATTACGGCATGGCCGGACGGGCCTATTCGCCGCGCTTCCTGTGGACCTGGCCGAATTCGCGGATTTCGGTGATGGGCGGCGAACAGGCAGCGGGGGTGCTGGCCACGGTCCGGCGCGACGCGATGGAACGCGCCGGCAAGGAATGGTCCGCCGAGGCCGAGGCCGAGTTCAAGCGCCCGACGCTGGAAATGTTCGCCGAGCAATCGCATCCCTTGTTCGCCTCGGCGCGGCTCTGGGATGACGGGATCATTGATCCGCGAAAAACCCGCGAGGTTCTGGCCTTGAGCCTGTCGGCCTGCCTGAACGCGGTGATCGAGGAGACCCGCTTTGGCGTATTCCGCATGTGAGGAAAAACAATATGCCTCCGGCGGGAGTATTTTCACCAAAAAGAAGCGTGCAATGTCGCGGCTCGCTGGGGTGGGCCAGCAAGATGGAAAGACGATGTGATGTTTGACAAGATACTGATCGCCAATCGCGGCGAGATTGCCTGCCGGGTAATCGAAACCGCGTCCCGCATGGGGGTGCGCACCGTCGCGGTCTATTCCGATGCCGACGCCAATGCCAAGCATGTCGCACTGGCCGACGAGGCGGTGCATATCGGCCCGCCGCAACCGGCGGAAAGCTATCTGAAAGGCGATGTGATGATCGCGGCGGCCTTGGCGACCGGTGCGCAGGCGATCCATCCCTGTTATGGATTCTTGTCAGAAAACCCCGATTTCGTCGATGCGGTCGAGGCGGCGGGGCTGGTCTTTATCGGCCCGTCAGCGGCGGCGATCCGGGCGATGGGGCTGAAAGATGCCGCCAAGTCGCTGATGACCAAGGCGGGCGTGCCGGTGGTGCCGGGTTATCACGGCGACAACCAGGACCCGGCGCATCTGGCGCAGGAAGCCGGCAAGATCGGCTATCCGGTGCTGATCAAGGCGGTGGCCGGGGGCGGCGGCAAGGGGATGCGCAAAGTGGGCGCTCCTGCCGATTTCGCGCAGGCGCTGGCCTCGGCCCGCTCCGAGGCGAAAACCGCCTTTGGCAACGAGGCGGTGCTGATCGAGAAATATGTCGAAAAACCCCGCCACATCGAGATGCAGGTGTTTGGCGACGGCAAGGACGCGGTGCATCTGTTCGAGCGCGACTGCTCGTTGCAGCGCCGCCATCAAAAGGTGATCGAGGAAGCCCCGGCCCCCGGCATGACGCCCGAGATGCGAAGCGCGATGGGCGAGGCGGCGGTGAAGGCGGCGCTTGCCATCGGCTACAAGGGTGCCGGCACGATCGAGTTCATCATCGATGCTTCGGACGGGCTGCGCGCCGACCGGTTCTGGTTCATGGAGATGAATACCCGCCTGCAGGTCGAACATCCCGTGACCGAGGCGATTACCGGCGTCGATCTGGTGGAATGGCAATTGCGCGTGGCGGCGGGCGAGGCCCTGCCGGCGCGTCAGGCTGACCTTGCGATCAACGGCCATGCCTTCGAGGCGCGGCTTTATGCCGAGGACGTGCCGGCGGGGTTCCTGCCCGCGACCGGGCGGCTGACGCATCTGGAATTTCCGGCAGGCGCACGCGCCGATAGCGGTGTGCGGGCGGGCGATGCGATCTCGCCGTTTTACGATCCGATGATCGCCAAGCTGATCGTGCATGGCCCGACGCGGGCGGTGGCGCTGAAGCGGCTGGAACGTGCGCTGGCGGCGACCGAGGTGGCGGGATCAGTGACCAACCTGGCCTTTCTGGGCGCGCTGGCGCGGCATGAGGGCTTTGCCAGGGGCGATGTCGATACCGGGCTGATCGAGCGTGATCTGGCGGCGTTGACGGTGGAGCCGGAGGTAAGCGATGCGGTCCGCGCGATGGCGGTGCTGGTGGCGCTGGGGCTGGAGCGGGGCGGCGACTGGTCGACCGGCTTCACCCTGTGGGAGCCGCTGGCGCAGAGCATCGTGCTGGCCGAGGGCGGGGTCGAGTTCACCGCCGTGGCACGGGTGCTTTCGCCGCGCGAGGTTGCCATCACGATTGGCGACAGATGCGTCGCTTGCCGCCTTGGGGCCGCTGGCTGGAGTTTTGACAATGTGGTCGGCCCGGCCAATGCGGTGCGGATCGGTCAGGACATCAGCGTCTTTGCCGGGCATGGCTTTCATTTCACCCTGGCGGACCCGTTGCAGCGGCTGGGCGATGCCGCCGCTGCCGGCAACGTGATCGAGGCACCGATGCCGGGGCTGGTCAAGGCGGTGTTCGTGTCTGCCGGTGACGTTGTGAAAACCGGCGACCGGCTGGCGATCCTGGAGGCGATGAAGATGGAACATGTGCTGACATCGGCGCGCGATGGCGTGGTGGCGGAGGTGCTGGTGGCCGAAGGCGCGCAGGTTGAACCACATGCGGCGCTGATCCGGCTGGAAGAGGCGAATGATGCCTGAACGCGCCGAGATTTTCGAGGTCGGCCCGCGCGACGGCTTGCAGAACGAACAGCGCCGGATCGACACCGCCGACAAGGTGAGGCTGGTCGACATGCTGTCGGATACCGGCTTCAGGCGGATCGAGGTGGCGAGTTTCGTGTCCCCCAAATGGGTGCCGCAGATGGCCGACAGCGCAGAGGTGCTGGCCGGTATAAGACGCAAGCCGGGCGTGTCCTATGCCGCCTTGACCCCGAATCTGCGGGGCTATGAGGGGGCGAAGGCAGCGGGCGCGAGCGAGGTTGCGATATTCGGCTCGGCCTCGGAGGGGTTTTCCAGGGCGAATATCAACTGCTCGATCGCGGAATCGCTGGACCGCTTTCGCCCGGTTGCGGCCGCGGCAGAGGCGGATGGCATTGCGGTACGCGGCTATGTCTCTTGCGTCAGCGATTGCCCGTTCGACGGGCCGACCGATCCCGGCGCGGTGGCCTATGTGGCGGCGGCCCTGCGTGACATGGGGTGTTACGAGATCAGCCTTGGCGATACGCTGGGCCAGGCAACGCCGGAACGCATAAGCGCCATGTTACGCGCGGTATTGCAGGAAATACCGGCGGCGCAGCTGGCCGGACATTACCATGCGACGGCGGGCCGGGCCTTGCTGAATATCGAGGCGTCGCTGGAATTGGGCCTGCGGGTATTCGATGCCTCGGTCGGCGGGCTGGGCGGGTGTCCTTATGCGCCGGGGGCGGCGGGCAATGTCGCCTCGGAAGCGGTGCATGATCTGCTGGCGGGGCTCGGCTATGAGACCGGCCTTGATGGCGAAAAACTGGCCGGGGCGGCGGCGTTTGCCCGTGGCCTCAGGGCGGAATAATCAGGAAATGGCGATGTATCAGACTGTGAAGATCGAACGTGACGACCGCGGCGTGGCAACCCTCTGGCTGGCGCGCGCCGACAAGCACAACGCGATGTCGGGCGAGATGATCGTGGAACTGGCGGCGGCGGCGGATGATCTGGCCACAGACGACGCGGTGCGCGTGGTGGTGCTGGCGGCGGAGGGCAGGACATTTTGCGCCGGTGGCGATCTGCGCTGGATGCAGGCGCAGATGACGGCTTCGGCAGATGAGCGCCGGGCCGAGGCGCGCAAGCTGGCGGGGGCGCTATATGCGCTGAACACCCTGCCGAAACCGCTGATCGGGCGGGTGCAGGGCAATGCCTTTGGCGGCGGTATCGGCATGATGTCGGTCTGCGACGTGGCAATCGGGGTGCCGGACGCCAAGTTCGGCCTGACCGAAGTGCGCCTGGGCCTGATCCCGGCCACCATCAGCCCCTATGTTCTGGCCCGCATGGGCGAGGACAAGGCGCGGCGGGTGTTCATGTCGGCCCGCCCATTCGACGGGCAGGAGGCGGTCGCGCTGAACCTGCTGGCCCGGGTGGTGCCGGAGGGCGATCTGGACGCGGCGATTGAAGCCGAGATTACGCCCTACCTGCAAGCCGCCCCCGGTGCGGTGGCCGAAAGCAAGCGCTTGACCCGGATGCTTGGCCCGGCGATCACGCCGGACATCATCGAGGCCACGATCGACCGCCTGGTTGCCGCCTGGGAAGGCGATGAAGCCCCCGAAGGCATCGCGGCGTTCTTTGAAAAACGCAAGCCGCGCTGGGCGATCTGAGGCCCGGTTTTCCTGCAGGCGGCGACAGCGAGACGGGGCGCGAATAACGACTCGGGCGCATATCGAAATGCATGCAATTGGATACAGATTGACGCAGGGCCGGCGATGTGGCCCGCCACGTCGCCAGATTCGCCCCCGAAGCCATGCCAAAACCACCCCATGCGGCCCTACCTTCGGTTGACCTCCCGGCGCGGCGCGGGTAAAGGTCTGCCAGAAGAAATGGCCTTGCAGCAGATATGAGGGGGCGGCGTTGGACGAGCTTTTGAGAGAGTACCTTCCGATCCTCATATTTCTTGCCCTGGCGGTTGCCCTGGGCATCGTGCTGATCGCGGCGGCCCTGCTGATCGCGGTGCGCCACCCGGATGCGGAAAAGATCAGCGCCTATGAATGCGGCTTCAACGCGTTCGACGATGCGCGGATGAAATTCGATGTCCGCTTCTACCTCGTGTCGATCCTGTTCATCATCTTCGATCTTGAAGTGGCCTTCCTGTTCCCCTGGGCGGCGGCGTTCCAGGATATCTCGATGGTCGGGTTCTGGTCGATGATGGTATTCCTGGGCGTTCTGACCGTGGGGTTTGCCTATGAATGGAAGAAGGGGGCGCTGGAATGGGCGTGAGCACCGCAGTGAATACCGCCGGCCCTGACAAGGAAGTCGCCACCTCCGCGCTGAACCGCGAATTGCAGGACAAGGGATTCCTGCTGACCTCGACCGAGGATATCATCAACTGGGCCCGCACCGGCAGTTTGCACTGGATGACCTTCGGCCTGGCCTGTTGCGCGGTCGAGATGATGCATGCTTCGATGCCGCGCTACGATCTGGAACGCTACGGCACCGCGCCGCGCGCCAGCCCGCGCCAGTCGGACCTGATGATCATCGCCGGTACGCTGACCAACAAGATGGCCCCGGCGCTCCGGAAGGTCTATGACCAGATGCCGGAACCGCGCTACGTGATCTCGATGGGGTCATGCGCCAATGGCGGCGGGTACTACCATTATTCCTATTCGGTGGTGCGTGGCTGCGACCGGATCGTGCCGGTCGATATCTACGTGCCCGGCTGTCCGCCGACCGCCGAGGCGCTGATGTACGGCATCCTGCAATTGCACAAGAAAATCCGCCGGACAGGAACGATTGTCCGTTAACACCCGGCAAGACAAGGAAACGCCATGAGCGAAGCTCTGCAAGAACTGGCCGGCCTGATCGAGGGCAAGCAGGCCGATGCGGTCGTGTCCACCGAGATTGCCGTCGGCGAACTGAGCGTTCAGGTGACGCTGAGCGGGCTGAAGGATTTCATCGACTTCCTGAAGTCGGATCGCTCCTGCCGGTTCTCGACCCTGGTTGACATCACCGCCGTGGATTACCCGACGCGCGGTGCGCGGTTCGACGTGGTCTATCACTTCCTCAGCATGTACCAGAACCACCGCATCCGGGTGAAGGTGGCGGTGCGCGAGGACGAGGTTGTGCCTTCGATCACGGCTGCATTCCCTGCCGCCAACTGGTTCGAGCGTGAAGTCTACGACATGTACGGCATCCTGTTCTCGGGCCATCCCGATCTGCGCCGCCTGCTGACGGATTACGGCTTTCGCGGCCATCCCCTGCGCAAGGATTTCCCCACCACGGGCTATACCGAGCTTCGCTACGACGAGAAGGAAAAGCGCGTGGTCTACGAGCCAGTGTCGCTGGTGCAGGAATACCGCCAGTTCGATTTCATGTCACCCTGGGAAGGGGCCGATTACATCCTGCCGGGTGACGAAAAGGAGGCCGCGAAATGATGATGAATTTTGGCTCGACGGGCGTGCTGTACCTGCTGGTCATGGCCGCCCTCATGGTCATCCCGTTCTGGCGCATCCTGCCGCGCTACGGCATCCCGAACTGGGTGGCGCTGGTGGCGATCATCCCGCTGGGCGCGCTGATCCTGTTATGGGTCGTGGCGTTCAAGGACAAGCTTGACGGAGGCCGGTCGTGATGGACGGCTCGAAACCGGCCGAACTGCGCAGCGGCGAACAGCGCATCCGCAATTTCAACATCAACTTCGGCCCGCAACACCCCGCCGCGCATGGCGTTTTGCGTGTGGTGCTTGAGCTGGACGGCGAGATCGTCGAACGCGCCGATCCGCATATCGGCCTGTTGCATCGCGGCACCGAAAAGCTGATGGAAAGCCGCACCTATCTGCAGAACCTGCCGTATTTCGACCGGCTGGATTACGTCTCGCCGATGAATCAGGAACATGCATGGTGCCTGGCCATCGAACGGCTGACCGGCACCGAAGTGCCGCGCCGCGCCAGCCTGATCCGGGTGCTGTTCTCGGAAATCGGCCGCATCCTCAACCACCTTTTGAACGTCACCACGCAGGCGATGGATGTCGGCGCGCTGACGCCGCCGCTCTGGGGGTTCGAGGAACGCGAAAAGCTGATGATCTTTTACGAGCGGGCCTGCGGTGCCCGCCTGCACGCCAACTACTTCCGTCCCGGCGGCGTGCATCAGGACCTGCCGCCCGAACTGCTGGATGATATCATGCAGTGGACGATGGAATTCCCGGAAATGCTGGACGATATCGACGCATTGCTGACGGAAAACCGGATTTTCAAGCAGCGCAACGTGGATATCTGTATCGTCTCCGAACAGGAGGCGCTGGACTGGGGCTTTTCCGGCGTGATGGTGCGCGGCTCGGGCCTGGCCTGGGATCTGCGCCGCGCCCAGCCTTACGAATGCTATGACGAGTTCGATTTCAAGATTCCGGTCGGCAAGAACGGCGATTGCTACGATCGCTATCTGGTGCGCATGGCCGAGATGCGGGAATCGGTGAAGATCATGCAGCAGGCCATCAAGAAGCTGGAAGAAGCCACCGGCGACGTGCTGACGCGCGGCAAGCTGACCCCGCCAAAGCGCGCCGACATGAAAACCTCGATGGAAGCGCTGATCCACCACTTCAAGCTTTACACCGAAGGGTTCCACGTTCCCGCCGGCGAGGTCTACGCCGCGGTCGAGGCCCCGAAGGGCGAGTTTGGCGTCTATCTGGTGGCCGATGGCACGAACCGGCCCTACAAGGCCAAGATCCGCGCGCCGGGTTATCCGCATCTGCAGGCGCTGGATCACCTGTCGCGCGGCCACCAGCTTGCCGATGTGGCCGCGATCATCGGCTCGCTCGATGTCGTGTTCGGCGAGGTGGACCGCTGATGCCGCGCAAGCCCCGATTGCCGGCTTGGCCAGTTTTGATGCCGGCCGCATTACCCAACCGTTCGACGCGCGGCATGGCACCTGGCCATGCGCCCGCGCTGTAAATGGAGAATAACCGCTGATGTTGCGCCGCCTTCATGCCGACCAACCCGAAAGTTTCGCCTTCACCCCGGCCAATGCCGCCTGGGCCGAGACGCAGATCGCCAAATATCCCGAAGGCCGCCAGGCCAGCGCCATCATTCCGCTGTTGTGGCGGGCGCAGGAACAGGAAGGCTGGCTGACCCGCAAGGCGATCGAAACTGTCGCCGACATGCTGGGCATGGCCTATATCCGCGCACTTGAGGTGGCCACCTTCTACTTCATGTTCCAGTTGCAGCCCGTTGGTTCGGTGGCGCATGTGCAGGTCTGCGGCACCACGTCCTGCATGATCATGGGCGCGGAAGGGCTGGTGAAGCTCTGCAAGAACAAGATCGCGGCGCATGCGCATGAATTGTCCGCCGACGGGCGGTTTTCCTGGGAAGAGGTCGAATGCCTCGGCGCCTGCACCAATGCGCCGATGGTGCAGATCGGCAAGGATTATTACGAGGACCTGACCGAAGAACGCTTCAGCGAAATCCTCGATGCCTTCGCGGCGGGCGAGGTTCCGGTGCCCGGCCCGCAGAACGGGCGCTACGCGGCTGAACCGAAGGGCGGGCTGACATCCCTTAAGGATTCAGCAAGTGATCGTGCGCAATATAACGCATCGGTGGCGCTGGCGGTCGAGCTTGGCGATACCATAGCCCGGATCAAGGGCGACGAAGCGCCTGCGGCAAAGCCGAAGGCACCGGCCAGGCCAGCGGCAAAGCCCGCGGCGAAACCTGCCCCGGCGGCGGCACCTGCGGCGGCAAGCGGCGAGGGTGTGAAGCCGAAGATGCTCAAGGCCCCCGGAAAGGGCGGCGCGGATGATCTGAAGGCGATCAAGGGCATCGGCCCGGGGCTGGAGGCGTTGTTGAACGAGATGGGGGTTTTCCATTTCGCGCAGATCGCGGGCTGGACCGGCGATGAAATCGCCTGGGTCGATCAGAACCTCTTGCGGTTCAAGGGTCGCGCCAGCCGCGACAACTGGGTGGACCAGGCGAAAGTGCTTGCTGAGGGTGGCGAGACAGAATTCTCGAACAGGGTGGCGAAGGGCGACGTATACGACTGACCTTGACCACGGATTGAGAGGATAGAATGGCGAAACCGAAAAAACAGGGCAGCGGCACATGCGGCACGATCAGTTGGCTGATCGGCGCGATGGCCGGGGCGTATCTGATCTATGTGATGCTGATCGACCTGAAGCAGGACCTGCTGATTTCGGTGATTGCCGGTATCGGTGCAATGATCGTGGTCGGTTTCGTGCTGGGCCTGATCCTGTGCTCGCGCAACCGCAACCGCGTGCGCGACCGCCTGGAAGAGGCCGCACCGGTTGCCGCCGCCGCCGCCGCTGCTGACAGTGAATTGTTCGCAGGTCAGGCCCCGGCAGGCCCGGCACGTCCGGCGCGGATCGTCCCGGCGGCAAGAGGGGCCGAAACGCTTGGAAAGCCTGATGTCGACAAGGTGGATCGCCAGCTTGACGAACGGCTGGGCCAGGCGGACGCCTCCGACGACAGCGCAGAAGATACCGCGGCGGATTTCAGCGACGAATATGACGATTACGAGGAAGAACCGGCCAATACCGTCGCCGCCGATGCGGTGGACGATGCCGAACCGCTGCAGCTGACCGAAACGGTCTCTGAAGACGATGAGGGCGGCGATATCGAGGAACAGGTCCGCAATGCGGTGGAAGCGCTGGCCACGGGCCTTGCGCGCCCGGCAACGGGGCCGCAAGACGATGCCCCGGAGGCCGGGGATGATAGCCCGGCGGATGACGCGGATGATGACAGGAACGAGCCGCAAGCTTCTGAAACGGAACCGGAAATAGAGGTGCAGGCTGAAGAAGCCAATACCGCGAAATCGGACAAGGCCGCCGCCGTGGCCGCCGCGATCCGCGCCATCGCCTCGGAAGTGCGTGACGAGGACGATGATGGCGACGATGCGCCAGCCGTTGTCGACGCGGGATTGGATGACGACAATGTTGACGATTCTCCGGCGGAAATGGACGCGGGCGATGTTGACGGCCCGCAAGCCGCTGACGAGGTGGCGGATGAGCCTGAGGCTGCACCGGTAGTTGCCGAGACTGCGCCCGAACCTGAAGCCGCGCCCGAACCGGCACCCGAACCGGCCAAGCCTTCTGCGCCAGAGGCAGCGATCAAACCTCTGAAGCCGACCGGGCTGGACCAGCCCGAAGGCGGTGAAGGCGACGACCTGACCGCGATCGACGGGATCGGCGAGGTCCAGGCAGCAGCGCTGCACGAGGCCGGCATTTTCCATTTCGCCCAGATCGTTTCGATGAACCGCCGCGAACTGGCCTGGCTGGATGAAAACATTCCCGGAGAAGACGGGCAGAACGCCTCGGATTCCTGGCGCAGACAAGCCATCGCCATCGGCAGAAAGGCAGACTGACCGCACGCATACCTTTAGACCAAGTTTCGCCGCCCCGTAATCTTATCCCTTCAGAAGGAGGATCGAAAGATGAACGACCAGAATGGAAATACCTGCCGCAATTTAAGCTGGCTAGCCGGACTCCTCGCTGGTGTCCTGGTTTTTCTTTATGCGTGGCGCGCGCAGGAATCGGGGATGCTGTGGGCGCTGTTCATCGGGCTGATCGTGTTCATCGTGGTGGGCTGGCTGCTGATCCGGTTCTTGTGTGAAGCAGGCGGAACCAAAGCCGCCCCGACGCCGGCACCGGCCCCCAAACCGGCGGCAGCGCCTGCGCCCAAAGCGGCAGCACCGGCCGCCAAACCAGCCCCGGCCCCTGCGGCAGCCAAGCCCGAAGCGGCACCGGCCAAGCCGGCACCGGCTCCCGCAGCCGAAAAACCGGCCCCGGCAGCGGCGGACGCTTCGGATGCCGCACAACCGTCGGCCCTGTCGGCTGCGCGTGGTGGCAAGGCGGATGATCTGAAACAGATCAAGGGAATCGGCCCCGGCCTTGAGAAGGCGCTGAACGAGATGGGCATCTACCATTTCGACCAGATCGCCGCCTGGAGCGCCGCCGAAATCGCCTGGGTTGACGACAATCTGCTGCGGTTCAAGGGCCGGGCCACCCGCGACAATTGGGTGGCACAGGCCAAGGATCTTGCCGCCGGCAGCAAACAGCATTGAGGTAAGTCAAGGAATGAAGGCCCCGGCAGGTTATAGCAGCAGGACAGGTCAGATCAGGATCGCGGCCATCGTGATCTTCCTGACCTTTCCGCTGTGGCTGGGGTTTTCCTGGCTCGGTGGCCGGTTGGGATGGGAAGTGCGATATGTCTTCCTGGCCGATCTTGCGGCTTTGGCGGCGCTGTTCTGGGCGCTGGTGGTTTTGTATCAGGCCTGGCGCAAGGGCCAGCGGGACGAGGGATAAGCGATGCTGAAGGATCAGGACAGGATCTTTACCAATATCTACGGGATGCATGATCGCAGCCTTGCCGGTGCGCGTGCGCGTGGCCATTGGGATGGCACCGACAAGCTGATCAAGAAGGGCCGCGACTGGATTGTTGAACAAGTCAAGGCCTCGGGCTTGCGCGGGCGCGGCGGTGCGGGCTTTCCGACCGGCCTGAAATGGTCGTTCATGCCGAAGGAAAGCGATGGTCGCCCGTCCTATCTGGTGATCAATGCCGACGAATCAGAGCCGGGCACCTGCAAGGACCGCGAGATCATGCGCAATGATCCCCATACCCTGATCGAAGGCGCTTTGATCGCCGCCTTCGGCATGGGGGCGCATGCGGCCTATATCTATATCCGCGGCGAATTCATCCGCGAGCGCGAGGTGCTGCAGGGCGCGATCGACGAATGCTACGATGCCGGTCTTCTGGGCAAGAACGCCGCCAAATCCGGCTGGGATTTCGACCTCTACCTGCATCATGGCGCTGGTGCCTATATCTGCGGCGAGGAAACCGCATTGCTGGAAAGCCTTGAGGGCAAGAAGGGAATGCCGCGCATGAAGCCGCCATTTCCCGCCGGTGCCGGGCTTTATGGCTGCCCGACCACCGTCAACAACGTGGAATCCATCGCCGTTGCACCGACGATCCTCAGGCGCGGCGCGGACTGGTTCGCCTCGTTCGGGCGGCAGAACAACGCCGGCACCAAGCTGTTCGCCATTTCCGGCCACGTCAACAATCCCTGCGTGGTGGAAGAGGCGATGTCGATCCCCTTCGAGGAGCTGATCGAAACCCATTGCGGCGGCATTCGCGGCGGCTGGGACAATCTGAAAGCGGTGATCCCCGGCGGATCATCCGTGCCGTTGCTGCCGGGGGCGCTGGCGCGCGAGGCGATCATGGATTTCGACTGGCTGCGCGACAACCGCTCGGGCCTTGGCACGGCGGCGGTGATCGTGATGGACCAGTCTACCGATATCATCAAGGCGATCTGGCGGTTGAGCGCGTTTTACAAGCACGAAAGCTGCGGGCAATGCACGCCGTGCCGTGAAGGCACCGGCTGGATGATGCGGGTGATGGACCGTCTGGTGCGCGGCGAGGCCGAGATCGAGGAAATCGACATGCTGCTGGACGTGACCAAGCAGGTGGAAGGCCACACGATCTGCGCGCTTGGGGATGCGGCGGCCTGGCCGATCCAGGGTCTGGTGCGGCATTTCCGCGACGAGATCGAGGATCGCATCAAGGCGCAGAAATCGGGCCGTATCAGCGCGGTAGCGGCAGAATAGGCGAAGGCGAGGGGACGGGGCAGGCCATGAAGACGTGCAGCACATATCGCCGCGACGCCGCGCAGATTGCGCGTGCGGAGCGTCTTGCTGCCCTGTCAAACGCCCTCAATTCATTGAAAAATGCCGTCAGCCAGGCGCTGACCGGGGCCGGTTATTGCATAACAAGGCCGCTGGCTTTCATTTTCCACGGGACAAAAGCGCGAGTCATCGCGCCGCAACCCCGTGCTGAAAGGAAAGCCCCCATGAAACTCCGTACCGGAAAATCCGTCTTGACGCTGATCACCGCCGCCTCGCTGGCGGCCTCCTCGGCGATGGCGCAATCGGCCACGCGGCTGGAAGATGACGCGGAAACCTGGGAGCGGCTGTTCATCACCGCCGCCGCCAATGAAATACGCGAGAATTGCGACACTATCGAGGCGCGCAAGGTCGCGGCCACGTTCTATGTCCTGGGAATCGTGCGGCACGCGAAATCGCTGGGCTTCACCATGGAACAGATCGACGCCTTCCGCTTCGATGAGAAAAACCAGGACCGGCTGCGCCAGCGCACCTATGCCTGGCTGGACGAGAACGGTGTCGACCGCTCCGCACGAACCGGGTATTGCGCCCTGGGCGATGCGGAGATCGCAAAGAACAGCCCAATCGGCAAGCTATTGAAACGCGGGTAGATCATGACAGACCTTAAGAAGATCAGCATTGACGGCATCGTGGTCGAGGTCGACCCCGCCATGACCATCATTCAGGCGGCCGAGGTGGCAGGGATCGAAATCCCGCGGTTCTGCTACCATGAGCGGCTGTCAATCGCCGGCAATTGCCGGATGTGCCTGGTCGAGGTGAAGGGCGGCCCGCCCAAGCCCGCCGCCTCCTGCGCCATGCAGGTGCGCGATCTGCGCCCCGGCCCCGAGGGCCAGCCGGCGGAGGTGTATACCAACACGCCGATGGTCAAGAAGGCCCGTGAGGGCGTGATGGAATTCCTGCTGATCAACCACCCGCTGGATTGCCCGATCTGCGATCAGGGCGGCGAATGCGATCTTCAGGATCAGGCGATTGCCTACGGGCATGACACGTCGCGGTTCCATGAGGCCAAGCGCGCCTCGGACGATCTTGATCTCGGGCCGCTGGTCGCCACCACCATGACCCGCTGCATTTCCTGCACGCGCTGCGTGCGCTTCACCTCGGAAGTGGCCGGTATCACCCAGATGGGCCAGACCGGACGCGGCGAGGATGCCGAGATTACCTCCTATCTGAACCAGACGCTGGACAGCGAATTGCAGGGCAATATCATTGATCTCTGCCCGGTCGGCGCGCTGACCTCCAAGCCCTACGCCTTCACCGCGCGGCCCTGGGAATTGAAGAAAACCGAAACCATCGACGTGATGGATGCGCTGGGATCGAATATCCGCGTGGACACCAAGGGGCGCGAAGTGATGCGGATCGTGCCACGCAACCATGACGGCGTGAACGAGGAATGGCTGTCCGACAAGTCGCGCTTCGTCTGGGACGGGCTGCGCCGCCAGCGGCTGGACCAGCCCTATCTGCGCGAGGGCGGCAAGCTGCGCCCTGCCACCTGGCCCGAGGCCCTGGCGGCGGCGGCAAATGCGATGAAGGGCAGGAAAGTGGCGGCGCTGGCGGGCGATCTGGCCCCGGTCGAGGCGATGTTTGCCCTGCAGGGGCTGATGGTGGCCACCGGCGGCAGCACCGAATGCCGGGTTGACGGCGCCGCGCTGCCGATCGGCGATCGTGCCGCCTATGCCGGAACCGCACGGATCGAGGATATTGATACCGCCGAGCGTATCCTGCTGATCGGCACCAATCCGCGTGCGGAAATGCCGGTTTTGAACGCGCGTATCCGCAAGGCCTGGCTGGCCGGTGCGGAAATCGCTTTGGTCGGCGAAGCGGTTGATCTGACTTATGATTATACCCATGTCGGCGACGATACCGATGCCTTGGGCCATGTTCTGGCCGAGGGCGGTTCGGATGAAATCCGCGCCAAAGCCTCGCTGGTGATCGTCGGGCAGGGGGCGCTGAAGGGCGCGAATGGCGCGGCGGTTCTGAACACCGCCAAGCGGATCGCGGAAAACACCGAAAGCGGTTTCTTGATGCTGCACACCGCCGCCGCGCGGGTTGGCGGCATGGATATCGGCTTTGCCACCGAAGGCGGCATGGCAGCGGCGCTGCAGGGGGCCGAAGTGGTCTATGCCCTTGGCGTGGACGAGGTCGAGATCGAGGCTGGTCCGTTCGTGATCTATCAGGGCAGCCACGGCGATCGGGGTGCGCACCGCGCCGACCTGATCCTGCCCGCTGCCGCCTATACCGAAGAAAACGGCCTGTTCGTCAATACCGAGGGCCGCGCGCAACTGGCGATGCGGGCCGCGTTCGCGCCGGGCCAGGCCAAGGAAAACTGGGCCATCATCCGCGCCCTTTCCGCCGAGTTGGGCGCGACCCTGCCCTATGACTCGATGGCGGCCCTGCGCACGGCGTTGTTTGCCGCGCATCCGCATCTCGGCCTGATCGACGAGGTGCCGGCGAATGAATGGCAGAAGGCCGCGTCCGGCCGGATGACCAAATCGCGGATTACCGGCGCGGTGGCCAACCATTATCAGACCAACCCGATTGCGCGCGCTTCGGCGGTGATGGCGGAACTGGCGGCCAATGCTGCGGCACGCAGCCGCAAGATGGCGGCGGAGTAGGCCCTTGATCGCAACCCAGGCATATCTTCCGGGTCTGGCGCTTGCCCTTGTGGGCGGGTTGTCGGGCTGCGAGATGACGCTTGGCGAAGGCGCCGACAAGGCACCGGGATTCGCGCCGGAATATCTCGGCATCGAAACCCGCCTGCTGGACGACGATCTGGTCGGCTTTCTGGTGGCGATGAAGGGTGCGCGCACCAAGGCGGATGTCGCCGATTACGCGAAATGCGCCGCGGCGCAATATGCGTTGATCCGTGGCTACGGTTTTGCGCGCCATGTGCGCACGAAAGTGGAAGAAAGCGATGGCATCTGGCGCGGAGATGCGGTTTATACCGTCTCGGCGGCACTGCCGCAGGGTTTGCTCACGCTCGATGCCGAGGTCGTGGTTGAAAACTGCAAAGACGACGCAATACCGACGGTTTAGGGGGCGGTTGAGGGAACATGAACTGGACAGAATTCTTCTTCGAGACGAATTTCGGGATATTCCTCTTCATCCTCGGGCAATGCCTGCTGGTGACGGTGCTGCTCCTAGTCGCGCTCGCTTTCCTGATGTATGCCGACCGCAAGATCTGGGCCGCCGTGCAGATGCGCAAGGGTCCGAACGTGGTGGGCGTGTTCGGCCTGCTGCAAAGCTTCGCCGATTTCATCAAGTACATCGTGAAAGAGGTGGTGGTACCCGCCGGGGCCGACAAGGTGGTGTATTTCCTTGCCCCGATGATCGCCTTCATCCTGTCGGTGATTTCCTGGGCGGTGATCCCCTGGGCCGATGGCTGGGTGATCGCCAATCTCAATATCGGCATTCTCTATATCTTCGCGGTCTCCTCGCTCGAGGTTTACGGCGTGATCATGGGGGGCTGGGCGTCGAACTCGAAATACCCGTTCCTGGGCTCGCTCCGGTCTGCCGCACAGATGATTTCCTATGAAGTTTCAATCGGTTTCATCATTGTCGGCGTGATGATCTCGACCGGCTCGCTGAACCTGACCGAGGTGGTGCGCGCACAGGATGGCGATTACGGCTTCCTGAACTGGTACTGGCTGCCGCATCTGCCGATGGTGTTCCTGTTCCTGATCTCGGCGCTGGCGGAAACCAACCGCCCGCCGTTCGATCTGCCGGAAGCGGAAAGCGAACTGGTCGCGGGGTTCCAGGTGGAATATTCCTCGACACCGTTCCTTTTGTACATGATCGGCGAATTGATGGCGGTCGTGCTGATGTGCGCGCTGATCACCATCCTGTTCTTCGGCGGCTGGCTGTCGCCGATCCCCGGCCTGCCGGACGGCGTGTTGTGGATGGTCGCCAAGATGGCGTTCTTCTTCTTCATCTTCTCGATGGTGAAGGCGATCACGCCGCGCTACCGCTATGACCAGTTGATGCGGATCGGCTGGAAGGTGTTCCTGCCGATGTCGCTGGGCTGGGTCGTGCTGGTGGCCTTTGCGGCGAAATTCGAACTGTTCGGCGGTTTCTATGCCCGCTGGGCGATTGGAGGCTAAGCGCATGACCCAGATCGACTGGACCCGCGCCACCAAATATTTCCTGCTGGCGGATTTCTTCGGCGGTTTCCGTCTGGGGCTGAAGTATTTCTTCCGCCCCAAGGCGACGATCAACTATCCGCATGAAAAAGGCCCGCTCAGCCCGCGGTTCCGCGGTGAACACGCGCTCAGGCGCTATCCCAACGGCGAAGAACGCTGCATCGCCTGCAAATTGTGCGAGGCGATCTGCCCGGCGCAGGCCATCACCATCGATGCCGAACCGCGCGAGGACGGCTCGCGCCGGACCACGCGCTATGACATCGACATGACGAAATGCATCTATTGCGGCTTCTGCCAGGAGGCCTGCCCGGTCGACGCCATCGTCGAAGGGCCGAATTTCGAATATTCCACCGAAAGCCGCGAGGAATTGTTCTTCGACAAGGCGCGGCTGCTGGAAAACGGCGAACGCTGGGAAGCAGAGATCGCCCGCAACCTGGAATTGGACGCGCCCTACCGCTAGGGCGCCGAACACGATGAAGGCCCCGCCGGGAACGGCCGGGGAAAACAAACGCAAGGCCCCGGCGCGAATGACCGGGGCAGGGGGACAGAGACATGGGCATCGCCGCCTTCGCATTCTACCTGTTCGCACTGGTGACGGTGATATCGGGCTTTCTCGTGGTGATCAGCCGCAACCCGGTGCACGCCGTCCTGTGGCTGATCCTGGCCTTTGTATCCTCTGCCGGGTTGTTCGTGCTCTTGGGGGCGGAATTCGTCGCGCTGCTTCTGGTGATCGTCTATGTCGGCGCGGTGGCGGTTCTGTTCCTGTTCGTGGTGATGATGCTGGATGTGAACTTCGCCGAATTGCGCGGCGGCCTTGCGCAATATCTGCCGCTGGGCCTGCTGATCGGCGTGGTGCTGCTGGTCGAGCTTGGCCTTGTGTTCAGCCACTGGGCCTTTGCCGAGGGCTACGAGGATGCGCGCGCGGCGGTGACGCCGGCGCTGTCGGATACCCAGAACACCGTCGCGCTGGGGGAGCTGATCTATGATCAATATATCTACATGTTCCAGGCGGCGGGGCTGATCCTGCTGGTGGCGATGATCGGCGCGATCGTGCTGACGATGCGCCATCGCACGGATGTGAAGCGTCAGGATATCCTGGCGCAGATGTACCGCGATCCGGCCAAGGCAATGGAACTGAAAGACGTGAAACCGGGGCAGGGGCTGTAATCATGATCGGACTTGAACATTATCTGACCGTCGCCGCCGCCCTGTTCGTGACCGGCATTTTCGGCATCTTCCTCAACCGCAAGAACATCATCGTGATCCTGATGTCGATCGAACTGATGCTGCTGGCGGTGAATATCAATTTCGTGGCCTTCTCCAGCTTCCTTGGCGATCTGGTCGGGCAGGTCTTCACCCTGTTCGTGCTGACCGTCGCCGCCGCCGAAGCCGCCATCGGCCTTGCCATTCTGGTCTGTTTCTTCCGCAACCGCGGCACCATCGCGGTCGAAGACGTCAATGTGATGAAGGGTTAAGTATTCATGGAAACCATCATCCTGTTTGCCCCGCTTGTCGGCGCGCTGATCTCGGGCTTCGGCTGGAAGCTGATCGGCGAGAAGGCGGCGATCACCACCGCTACGGTACTCTTGTTTCTGGCGGCGGCGCTCAGCTGGGTCGTGTTCCTGGGCTTTGACGGCGAAACCAGGATCGTCCCGATCATGCGCTGGATCGAAAGCGGCGGTCTGTCCACCGACTGGGCGATCCGGCTGGACCGGCTGACCACCATCATGCTGATCGTGGTGACCACGGTGTCGAGCCTCGTGCATCTTTATTCGCACGGCTACATGGACAAGGACCCGCAGTGGAAGGACGGCGAAAGCTACATGCCGCGGTTCTTCGCCTATCTGTCGTTCTTCACCTTCGCGATGCTGATGCTGGTGACCTCGGACAACCTGTTGCAGATGTTCTTCGGCTGGGAGGGGGTCGGCGTGGCCTCGTACCTGCTGATCGGCTTCTATTACCGCAAACCCAGTGCCAATGCCGCCGCGATCAAGGCGTTCATTGTCAACCGGGTGGGCGATTTCGGCTTCGCCCTGGGCATTTTCGGCCTGTTCTACATGGTCGAAAGCATCAACCTGACCGAGGTTTTCGCCGCTGGCCACCACCTGGCCGAGGTGAAGATGGCCTTCCTGTGGCTGGATATCTCGGCCATTGAATTGCTGACCTTCCTGTTGTTCGTCGGCGCGATGGGCAAATCGGCGCAATTGTTCCTGCACACATGGTTGCCGGATGCGATGGAAGGCCCGACGCCGGTTTCCGCGCTGATCCATGCCGCGACGATGGTGACCGCTGGCGTGTTCCTGGTCTGCCGGATGTCGCCGCTTTATGAATATGCCCCCGGCACGCTGGCCTTTGTCACCGTGATCGGGGCCTGCACGGCCTTTGTCGCGGCGACCATCGGGCTGGTGCAGAACGATATCAAGCGGGTGATCGCCTATTCCACCATGTCGCAGCTTGGCTACATGTTCGCCGCCGCCGGTGTCGGTGTCTATCAGGCGGCGATGTTCCACCTGTTCACGCATGCCTTCTTCAAGGCGATGCTGTTCCTTGGCGCCGGTTCGGTCATCCATGCGATGCATCACGAGCAGGACATGCGCAATTACGGCAATCTCAGGAAGAAGATCCCGATCACCTTCTGGGCGATGATGATCGGCACGCTGGCGATCACCGGCGTCGGCATTCCCAGCGTGATCGCCAAGCTCGGCCACACGCCGATCGGCTTCGCCGGCTTCCTGTCGAAGGATGCGATCATCGAATCGACCTATGCCGCGGGCAGCGATGTCGGCCAGTTCGCCTTCGTCATGCTGGTGCTGGCCGCCGCGATGACGGCGTTCTATTCCTGGCGGCTGATCTTCATGACCTTCTATGGCACAGAGCGCGGCGATCATCACACGCATGAACACGCCCATGAAAGCCCCTGGACGATGACCGTGCCGCTGATCGTGCTGGCGGTCGGGTCGGTCTTTGCCGGCATGATCTGGTATTCCGATTTCTTCGGCGATCATGTCGCGGAGTTCTTCGGGCCATCCGTCTACACCAACCACGACACCAACCATGTGCTGCATGATGCGCATTCGGTGCCGGCCTGGGTGATCTGGGCACCCTTCGTGGCGATGCTGCTGGGTTTCGTTGTGTCCTGGCTGTTCTATATCGCCCGTCCGGGTATCCCCGGCGCGCTGGCCGCGCAATTCGAGCCGGTGCATCGCTTCCTGCTGAAGAAATGGTATTTCGACGAGATTTACGATTTCCTGTTCGTCAATCCTGCGAAATGGCTGGGCCGGTTCCTGTGGAAAAAGGGCGATGGCGCGGTCATTGACGGCACCATCAACGGCATCGCGATGGGGATCGTGCCCTTCTTCACCCGGCTGGCCGGGCGGGCGCAATCGGGCTTCGTGTTCCATTACGCAATGGCAATGGTGATCGGGATCGTGGTTCTGGTGTCCTGGATGATGATCAGCGGAGGAGCCCACTGATGGAAAACCTTCTGTCCATCGTAACCTTCCTGCCGCTGATCGCCGCGATCATTCTGGCGTTGTTCCTGCGCGGCGAGGATGCCGTGGCGCAACGCGCCGCCAAATGGCTGGCGCTGATCGCCACCAGCGCCACCTTCGTCGTGTCGCTGGGCATCTGGTTCCAGTTCGACCCCGCCAATACCGGCTTCCAGATGGTCGAGGATCGCGCCTGGCTGGGCGGTTTGCGCTACAAGATGGGCGTGGACGGGATCAGCGTGCTGTTCGTGCTGCTGACCACCTTCCTGATGCCGCTGGTGATCGCCGCCTCGTGGAACGTCACCACCCGCGTCAAGGAATACATGATCGCGTTTCTGGTGCTGGAAACCCTGATGATCGCGGTGTTCTGCGCGCTCGATCTGATCCTGTTCTACGTGGTGTTCGAGGCCGGTCTGATCCCGATGTTCCTGATCATCGGCATCTGGGGCGGCAAGGAGCGGATCTACGCCGCCTTCAAGTTCTTCCTTTATACGCTGCTGGGATCGGTGCTGATGCTGGTGGCGATGATCGCCATGATCCTGGATGCCGGCACCACCGATATCCCGACGCTGCTGACACATGAGTTTTCCTCGTCGACCATTTCGGTCCTGGGCTGGCAGATCGTCGGCGGCGCGCAGACGTTGATGTTCCTGGCGTTCTTTGCCTCGTTTGCCGTCAAGATGCCGATGTGGCCGGTGCATACCTGGCTGCCCGATGCCCACGTTCAGGCCCCGACGGCGGGCTCGGTGGTGCTGGCGGCGGTGCTGCTGAAGATGGGCGGCTACGGCTTCTTGCGCTTCAGCCTGCCGATGTTCCCGGTCGGCTCGGCGGTGATGGCGGATTTCGTGCTGTGGCTGTCGGTCATCGCGATCATCTACACCTCGCTGGTGGCGATGATGCAGGAGGACATGAAAAAGCTGATCGCCTATTCCTCGGTGGCGCATATGGGTTTCGTCACGATGGGGATTTTCGCCTTCAACCAGCAGGGGCTGGACGGCGCGATCTTCCAGATGCTGAGCCACGGCTTCATCTCGGGTGCCTTGTTCCTGATCGTCGGCGTGATCTATGACCGCATGCATACCCGCGACATCGACGCCTATGGCGGGCTTGTCGTCAGGATGCCGGCCTATGCGGCGATCTTCATGCTGTTCACCATGGCCAATGTCGGCCTGCCCGGCACATCCGGCTTTGTCGGTGAATTTCTGACGCTGGTCGGCATTTTCCAGGCCAATACCTGGGTCGCGGTCTTCGCCACGACCGGCGTGATCCTGTCGGCGGGCTATGCGCTCTGGCTGTACCGGCGGGTGGTGTTCGGCGATCTGATCAAGGAAAGCCTGAAAGGCATTGCCGACATGGATGCCCGCGAGAAATGGATTTTCGCGCCGCTGGTGGTGATGACCATCCTGCTGGGCGTCTATCCGAGCCTGGCGCTGGACGTGATCGGCCCGTCGGTGGCGGCCTTGCTGCAACAAATCGAACCCATCGTTTCGGCCGGCGGCGACGCCGCGGCCGCTGCGGCTGGACACTGAGGGTGGATGAAGAATGATTTACGCTGATCTGACGGTAATCCTGCCCGAACTGGTGATCGTGGTTTTCGCGATGGTCGCGCTGATGTGGGCGGTGTTTCGCGGCAAGGACAAGGAAGCGCCGATGCTGTTCTGGCTGACGGCGATATTGCTGGCAGCGATGGGGGCGTGGATCGGTCTCGCCCCGGAAGGTACGCAGACCGCCTTCAACGGGGCCTTCATCAATGACGGTTTCGCGCGCTTTTCCAAGGTGATCGTGCTGTTTTCCGCCGCCATCGTTTTGTTCATGAGCCAGGAATACCTCAAGCGCAACAAGCTGTTGCAGTTCGAGTTTCCGATCCTGATCGCGTTTGCCGTGGTCGGCATGATGATGATGATCTCGGCGGGCGACCTGATGGCGCTTTATATGGGGCTGGAGCTGCAATCGCTGTCGCTTTACGTGATCGCCGCCTTTCGCCGCGATTCCGTGCGTTCGACCGAGGCAGGGCTGAAGTATTTCGTGCTGGGGGCGCTGTCGTCGGGGCTGCTGTTGTACGGGGCCTCGCTGATCTACGGTTATGCCGGGACCACCACCTTCACCGGCATTGCCGCCGCTGCCGGACATGACGGCCTGTCGCTTGGCCTGCTGATCGGGCTGGTCTTCATGCTGACCGGCATGGCGTTCAAGGTTTCCGCCGTGCCGTTCCACATGTGGACGCCGGATGTCTATGAAGGCTCGCCCACGCCGGTCACCGCGTTCTTTGCCACCGCCCCCAAGGCGGCGGCGATGGCGATGATGGCGCGTGTGATGTTCGACGCATTCGGCGGCGCGACGCATGACTGGACCCAGATCATCGCGCTGCTGGCGGTTCTGTCGATGTTCCTCGGCGCGATTGCCGGGATCGGGCAGAAGGACATCAAGCGCCTGATGGCCTATTCCTCGATCAGCCATATGGGCTTTGCGCTGCTGGGGCTTGCCGCGGGCACCGAGCAGGGCCTGCAGGCGATGCTGATCTACATGGCGATCTACGTCACGATGAATATCGGCGTCTTTGCCTTCATTTTGAACATGGAGCGTGACGGCCGTTCGGTAACGGAAATTTCGGCGCTGAACATGTATTCCCGCGTGGAACCCCTGCGCGCGGCGGCGCTGCTGGTGCTGATGTTCTCGCTCGCCGGTATTCCGCCGCTGGTCGGGTTTTTCGGCAAGTTCTACGTGCTGCAGGCGGCGATCAATGCCGGTCTGGTCTGGGTGGCGATTGCCGGTGTGATCGCCAGCGTGATCGGCGCGTTCTATTACCTGCGGATCGTCTACCTGATGTATTTCGGCGAGCCGCGCGAGGCGCTGGATGGCACCATGCCGGCCTTCCACTGGGCCGCATTGATGGCCACGGCTTTCGTGATGCTGGCCGGGGTGGTCAACCTGTTCGGGGTTGAAACATTGGCCGGGGCTGCTGCGGCGACCCTGCTGAAATAATGGCAGGCTGGCCCGCCGGTATCGGGCGACGCATCTATCCGGTTCTGGACAGCACGATGGCCGAAGCCCAGCGCCTGAAGGATGCGGCGGTTGGCCCGGTCTGGCTGCTGGCGCTGGAGCAGAACGCGGCGCGGGGCCGTCGCGGGCGGGCCTGGGTGCAGCCGCCGGGCAATTTTTCCGCCACCTACCTGTTTCGCCCCGGCGGCACGCTGGAGGCGCGCGCGTTGCGCTCGTTCGTGGCTGCGCTGGCCCTGCGCGACGCGCTTTCCGCCGCCACCGGGCGGCACGACAATCTGTCCTTGAAATGGCCCAATGACGTGCTGCTGCATGGCGGCAAAGTGGCCGGGATCCTGCTGGAAAGCCTGGGCGAGCATCTGGCGCTGGGGATCGGCGTCAACCTTGTTGCCGCGCCGCCGCCCGATGCGGTGGAACCCGGCGCGACACGGCCCGTCAGCCTGCTGGCGGCGACCGGCGTGCGGATCACCCCGGAGGAGTTTCTGGATATCCTCGCCGCCGCCTTCGCCGGGCGCGAGGCCGAGTTCACCACCTATGGCTTCGCGCCGATCCGCAACGCCTGGCTGGCCGGCGCGGCGCGGCTTGGCACCGAGATCACCGCCCGCACCGGCAATTCCGCGATCACCGGCTTCTTCGAGACGGTGGACGAACAGGGCTGCCTTGTTCTAAAAGCCAGCGACGGACGCCACCGCATCGCCGCCGCCGACGTGTTTTTCTGACGCCCGCGCCCCGGGGGAGAGGACCCAACCCATGCTTCTGGCCATTGATGTCGGCAATACCAACACCGTATTTGCCATCCATGACGGGACACGCTTCATCGCCGACTGGCGCTGTGCCACGGAACACCAGCGTACGGCGGATGAATATTATGTCTGGCTGCACACGCTGATGGAACTGCGCGGTGTCGATGCCGAGATTTCGCAGGTGATCGTCTCGTCGGTGGTGCCGCAGGTGGTGTTCAACCTGCGCCTTCTGTCGGATCGCTATTACAAATGCCGCCCGCTGGTGGTCGGCAAGCCCGATTGCGCGTTGCCGGTCGATGTGCGGGTCGATGCCGATACCCAGGTCGGGGCGGACCGGCTGGTCAATACCGTGGGGGCCTTCGCGCAATATGGCGGCGATCTGATCGTGGTGGATTTCGGCACCGCCACGACCTTTGATGTGGTGGCGAGCGATGGTGCCTATATCGGCGGCGTGATCGCGCCGGGTGTCAATCTCAGCGTCAAGGCGCTGCATCTGGCCGCCGCCGCGCTGCCGCATGTCGATGCCACCAAACCGGCCAATGTGATCGGCACGAATACGGTTGCCTGCATGCAGGCGGGCATCTACTGGGGGTATGTCGGGCTGATCGAGCGGATCAATGCCCAGATCAGAACCGAACGCGACCGCCCGATGAAGGTGATCGCCACCGGCGGCCTTGCCACCCTGTTTGGCCAGGAGCCGGGATTGTTCGACCGAATAGATGGCGAATTGACGATGTCTGGCCTTGTCCAGATCAACCGTTTCAACCGAAAGGCCACCTGATGGCAAAGAAGAACCGGCTGATCTACATGGCACTTGGCGGTGCCGGCGAAATCGGCATGAACACCTATCTCTATGGCTATGGCCCCGAGGGCCGCGAGCGGTTCATCCTGGTCGATATCGGCGTGACCTTCCCCGACATGGACAGCGCCCCCGGCGTCGATCTGATCATGGCCGATATCGCCTGGCTGGCGGAACGCCGCGACCGGATCGACGCGATCTTCATCACCCATGCGCATGAGGATCATGTCGGCGCGCTCGGCCTGTTGCATGGCGCGCTGCAGGCGCCGGTCTATGCCAGGCCGTTTACCGCCGCCATTGCGCGGCTGAAACTGGAGGAACGCGGCCAGGATTCGTCCGTTGTGACCGAAGTCGGGCCATTTCCGGTGGTGACCGAGGTCGGGCCGTTCAAAGTGTCTTACCTGCCGATTTCGCATTCGATCCCGGAAAGCGCCGGGCTGGTGATCGACACGCCGGCGGGCAGGGTCGTGCATACCGGCGATTTCAAGCTGGACCAGTCGCCGCTGGTCGGCGAGGCCTTCGATCCCGCCTTGTGGCAGGAGGTGGCCAGGCCGGGCGTGAAGGCGCTTGTCTGCGATTCAACCAACGTGTTCTCGCCCAATGCCGGGCGCTCGGAGGCGACGCTGATCGAACCGATCACCGCCCTGATCGCCTCGGCGGACGGCATGGTGGTGGCGACCACCTTCGCCTCGAACGTCGCGCGCCTGAAAACCCTGGCAGAAGCCGGGCGCGCCGCCGGGCGGTCGATCCTGGTGCTGGGCCGCGCGATGCAGAAGATGATCGCGGTATCGCAGCAGACCGGCGTGCTGGCGGATTTCCCCGCCACCGTGACGCCGGACGAGGCCGGCGATCTGCCGCGCGGCGATCTGATGGTGCTGGTGACCGGCTCGCAAGGGGAACGCCGCGCCGGATCGGCGCAACTGGCCAATGGCAAGTACAACGGGCTGGTGCTGCAAAGCGGCGACATGTTCCTGTTTTCCTCCAAAACCATTCCCGGCAACGAGGTATCGGTGACGCGCATCGCCAACCGTTTCTCCGAGTTGGGGGTGGATGTGGTCGATGACCAGATGGGCCATTTCCACGTTTCCGGCCATGCCAACCGCCCCGATCTGGAGCGGATGCATACCCTGATGCAGCCGCAGATACTGATCCCGATGCATGGCGAACACCGGCATCTGCGTGAACATGCCCGGCTGGGCGAGGCACGCGGCATTGCCTCGGTGGTGGCACCGAACGGGGCGATGGTCGATCTGTCGGGCAACCGGCCGAAAATCGTCGAACAAATCGAGACCGGACGCACCTATCTGGACGGCAACGTGATGATCGGCGCGATGGACGGGATCGTGCGCGACCGTATCCGCATGGCGCTGAACGGCCATGTCGCGGTCGGCATCGTGATCGACGAAGACGACGAACCCCTTGGCGGGGCCTGGGTTGAAACCCACGGCCTGCCAGATCCGGCGGGGGCCGATCACACGCTGGCGGACCTGATGGAGGAGGGGATCGAATATCAATTGTCCCGCGCCACCAACAAGATGCTGATGTCGGACGAGGCGCTGGAAGAGGTGATCCGCCGCGCCGTGCGCAAGATCGGCCTGGAGATCGTCGGCAAGAAGCCCGAAGTGCGGGTGATGATCAGCCGACTGGTCGGGGCCTGAGGCAGACCTGCCGCATGTCAGATCGCAGGGCGCGGTCTGACGGCGGGCGCGGCCAAGCGCATACTCACCAGAAAGAAGCGATCAGAGCGAGCGTTGCAGAAACGCCGGGACGTGATCGCCAAGGCCGACAACATCGTTGTCGGACCCCTGCTTGCCCCGGCTGCGGCTGCGCGGTGCGGGTTTTTCCGGCTTTGCGGCCTTGACCGGTGCCGCCACCGGGGCAGCCTTGAGCGGTTCAGCGGCGGGTGCGGGTGCGGGTGCGGGTGCGGGCGCGGGCGCGGGTTCGGGCTTTGCTGCGCTGCGTTTTTTCGGCGCACGCGCGGGCCGGGCCGGGTGCGCGGCTGCTTCGGGCTGGTCTGACGGACCCGCTCCGATACCCGCGGGAACCGGCATCCGGGGCACTTCCATCTCGACCAGGTCTTCGATCGCCTTCAGGTATTTTTCCTCGGCCGGCGCGCACAGGGTAATCGCATTGCCAAGGCGTCCGGCGCGACCGGTGCGGCCGATACGGTGGACGTAATCCTCGGAATGGATCGGCACGTCGAAGTTGAAGATATGGCTGACATTCGGGATATCGAGGCCGCGCGCCGCCACGTCCGAGGCGACAAGAAAGCGGATATCGCCATCGCGGAATCCGGCAAGGGTTTTCGTGCGCACGCTCTGATCCAGGTCGCCGTGGATGGCGGCGGCGGAAAAATTGTGCTTTTTCATTGATTTGGCAACCACATCTACATCTACCTTGCGGTTGCAGAAGATGATGCCGTTGCGGCAATCCTCGCCTTCCGAGGCGATGATCGCCCGCAGGATGGCGCGTTTTTCGGTGCCGGTACGATCCTTGCGCGACGGTTTGAACACGCAGACGCGCTGCGTGATCGTTTCCGAAGTGGTGGCCTGGCGGGCAACCTCGACACGTTCGGGATTGTGCAGGAATTCCTGGGTGATACGGGTAATCTCAGGTGCCATCGTGGCCGAGAAGAACAGCGTCTGCCGGGTGAACGGGGTCAGCTTGAAGATGCGTTCGATATCGGGGATGAAGCCCATGTCGAGCATGCGGTCGGCCTCGTCAACCACCATGATCTGCACGCCGGTCAGCATCAGCTTGCCGCGCTCGAAATGGTCCAGCAACCGGCCCGGCGTGGCGATCAGCACGTCGACGCCGCGGTCGATCAGGCGTTCCTGATCCTTGAAGCTGACGCCGCCGATCAGCAATGCCATCGTGAACTTGGTATGCTTGGCGTAGATCTCGAAGTTCTCCGCAACCTGGGCCGCCAGTTCGCGGGTCGGGCACAGAACCAGCGAGCGCGGCATCCGCGCCCGCGCGCGGCCCTTTGCCAAAAGCGTGATCATCGGCAGCACGAACGAGGCCGTCTTGCCGGTGCCGGTCTGGGCAATGCCCAGCACATCGCGCCCCTGCAGGGCATAGGGGATCGCCTGTGCCTGAATGGGCGTCGGCGTTTCATAGCCGGCTTCTTCAACTGCTTGCAGGACCCGCGGGTCCAGCTCCAGATCAGAGAATTTGGTCATTCGGTTCCGTTCACTATGGTCAGAACACCAGCGGGCCTGGCCGCTGTTAAAAATGCCACGCCGATGCGTGGATCAGGCGACGCTTTACTAGTCAAAATTGGGGTTGGGGTCAATGTGCCATACAGGATATTGGCCAATAGTTCCAACCGGGACCGATTGTTGCATAATGCACGACAATCCAGCGGCGCTGGCAGCGAAATCGTGACATTTGCGCAATATTACTGCGACTTTGGCCGATCAGGGCGGTTCGTCCGCGTCCGAAAAAGGAATCGTTACGGGTTTGCGGGCCGGATTCCGCGCGATCTGCGACAAGCGGTCCCTAAACCCGGGATATAGATCGCGTTTCTAAACCTGACTTGCATGGCGAAATGCGTTGGATTGCGGCCAGATGGTACGAACTGCCCCGTTCCGGGCAATGAAGAAAGGGAAAATGGCCGATGGCAGTTTTCACCGGCACGACCGGTGCCGACATCCTGACCGGCTCGGCGGATGACGATATCCTCGTCGCGGGCGGCGCACCTGCGGGCGGGGCTGCGGATGTCCTGTCGGGCGGTGCGGGTGGCGATATCTACCGGCTGACCAAATCCGGCACCTCTGTTCACAATGCCATTATCGACGACAGGGGCAGCGACGGCGCGGTCGATCTGATCGACAGCGTTGGCGCGCTTTATTATTCCGCCTCGCTTGGCTATCAGGGCTGGACCAGCGCGATCCGCCGGGGCGGCGATCTGATCATCGACACGCCGGGCAAGCCGGGACGCTTCCGCGATGCGGCAAAGCCTTCGTTTCACATCGAAATCCGCGATCACTACAAGGGCGAGGCAGTTGAGTACATGGTTGCCGGGGGCGTCACCTATGCCCTGTCCGCCGGAAGATTTGGCACGATCGGGGCCGATATCGTGGCTGGCAGCAACCGCGCCGATAACTTGCACGGGCTGGATGGCGATGACTGGATGTTCGGCAACAAGGGCCGCGACGTGATGGACCTTGGAGGCGGGAACGACACCGCCTTTGGCGGGGCCGGACGCGACCGGATCAGCGCCGGGGCAGGCAATGACATGGTGTATGGGCAGGCCGGCCATGACCGCATCGACGGCGGTGCCGGAAACGACTGGCTGGACGGTGCCGCCGGCAAGGACCGCATTCGCGGCGACGCAGGCAGCGACTGGATCATCGGCGGCGATGGCAATGACCGCCTGGTCGGGGGTGCGGGCGCGGATTCCTTAAGCGGCGATGCGGGCGATGACTGGCTGTCGGGCGGCCGTGACGGCGATGTCTACGATTTCAACAGCCGCTCCGCCGACGCGCCGTTCGGCCATGACGTGGTCGAGGATCGCGGCAGCAAGGCCAGCTACAACAATCTCGATATCCTGTCGTTCAGCGGCTTTTACGGCCCCTCGGACGGCGATCTGGCCGAGGCGCTTGCCCGCCTTTCCTTCGCGCGCACCGCATCCGACATGGTGATCCGGGTCGATGGCGGGGCGTCCGGTGTCACAATATCGCAGATGTTCGACGCCCGCGCCAACCGCTATTTCATCGAGGAATTCAAGCTGAATGCCGGATATTGGGAACCGGTTGTGTTCAACTTCCTTGACGGTGCCCGGGTCGGCATCGGCGATGACCGCGACTATCCCAACGGCTATCTTGGCAAGGCGAACGAAATCCTGTTCGGCACCGATGGCGATGACCTGATCTTCGGCAATACCGGGCATAACTTCATCTGGACGGGTGCTGGCGCGGATGTGCTGATCTACAAGGAAAACGATCCGATCCCGTTTTCGGGGCGCAGCGCCATGATCTCGCACGATATCGTCGAGGATTTCGACATCGCCAGCGACCGGCTGGATTTCCGCGAAATGGGCATCGCGCTGGCGGACCTGGTGCTGGGCAGCGATATCGACGGCGATGCCCTGATCGCCTGGAATTCGCCGATCGCTTACGAGATCGCCTCGATCCTGATCGAATTGCGCGGCGTGGCCGAGGCCGATCTGACCGCCGATCTTTTCCTGTTCTAACGTGAAAATGGCAACAATCCGTACGATTTTTGCCAGATTGTTAGGGTTATTTCGGTATCGGGGCTGACAGGATTCCAAGGGTTCCGGACGCTTGAATATATTGACGGCAGATTGAGGCGGGCAAATGATACGCATTCTGAAAACGGTTCACGGCTGGCTGGGGGTGCTGGTGCTGCCCTGGATCGTGATGATCGGGCTGACGGGTCTCTATCTCAACCATTCCAGTTTCGTTCTGGGCTTCCTGCCGGGCGGTTACTACGACGAAGCGAAAATGGATGACTGGCCCGATCCCAAACCGGTGGATGAAGCCGGGGCGCTGGCGATTGCGGCTGCGGTGTATCCAGGCGATACCTTCAAGCTCAGTTCCACCGACAGCTATCACGGGCGCGACGTGATCGCGTATAACGGCGAAAGCGGCAAGGTGATCGTGACGGTGGCCAGCGGCCATTACTGGGTCAAGGATCGCTATACCCGCAAGACCTATGCGCCCGATGGCCGCCTGATCGACGAGAAATTCTATTGGGGCGATCTGTTCAAGCAATTGCACAAGGACGGCTTCCCGGTCGGCACCTTCGGCAGCCTGCTGGCCGATATCACCGCCGGGGCGATGATCCTGTTCGGCCTGTCGGGGATCGTCATGTTCGTCACCCCGCGCATCCGCCGGCGGCGCAATCGCGGCATGCACGGGGCGGTGTCGGTCAGCCGCACCTCGGTGCCGCGGCCCAAGCGCGTGGTGCTGAAGGGCTGATGCGGCGCGCTCAGGCGTGCATTTCCTTGGTGGCGCTCAGGGTCAAATCGGGGTGGTCACGCACCACCCGGTCGATATCCCATTGCAGGCGCGTCATGTAGACCGGATCGCCGTCATTATCATTGGCAATATGGCCCTTGTTGGCGTTGACGAAGGCGTCGAGCTTGTCCTTCGGCCCCGACACCCAGCGCGCCGAGGTGAATTGCGTCGGCTCGAAGCGCACCGGCAGGCCGTATTCGATCTCGATCCGGGAGGCCAGAACCTCGAATTGCAAGGCCCCGACAACCCCGACGATGAAGCCTGAACCGATCATCGGCTTGAAGACCTTGGCAGCGCCTTCCTCGGCAAATTGCATCAGCGCCTTGTCCAGGTGTTTGGCCTTCATCGGGTCCAGTGCCCGTACCGTCTGCAGCAATTCTGGCGCGAAGGACGGGATGCCGGTAAAGCGCAGCGCCTCGCCTTCGGTCAGGGCATCGCCGATCCTGAGCTGGCCGTGGTTGGGAATGCCGATAATGTCGCCCGCCCAGGCCTCGTCCGCCAATTCACGGTCCGAGGCCAGGAACAGCACCGGGTTGGAAATCGCCATCGGTTTTTTCGAGCGTACATGCAACAGCTTCATGCCGCGGGTGAAATGCCCCGAACACAGGCGCACGAAGGCCACCCGGTCGCGGTGCTTGGGGTCCATATTGGCCTGCACCTTGAAGACAAAGCCGGTTACCTTGCCTTCTTCTGGCGATACCTGTCGCGGCTCGGCCTTGCAGGGCTGGGGTTTCGGGCCGAAGGCACCGATACCGGTCATCAGTTCCTGCACCCCGAAGGAATTGATGGCGCTGCCGAACCAGATCGGCGTCATCGTGCCATCCAGAACCGCCTGCTGGTCGAAGGCGGGCAGCAGGGCGCGGGCCATCTCGACCTCCTCGCGCAACCGGGTCAGCAGATGCACCGGGACGTGATCCGCCAGCTTCGGATCCTCCAGCCCGGATATCCGCACCGATTGCGCGACCCGGTTGCGATCCGCCCGGTCCATCAGTTCCAGCCGGTCGTTCAGCAGGTCGTAACAGCCCAGAAACTCGCGCCCCATGCCGATCGGCCAGGAGGCCGGGGTGACGTCAATCGCCAGGTTTTCCTGGATTTCGTCGATGATTTCGAACGTGTCGCGGCTTTCGCGGTCCATCTTGTTGCAGAAGGTCAGGATCGGCAGGTCGCGCAGGCGGCACACCTCGAACAATTTCTGCGTCTGGCTTTCCACGCCTTTCGCGCCGTCGATCACCATCACCGCCGCATCCACCGCCGTCAGGGTACGGTAGGTATCTTCCGAGAAGTCCGAGTGGCCGGGGGTGTCCACAAGGTTGAACCAGAACTCGCGGAACGGAAACGACATGGCCGAGGCCGAAACCGAGATACCGCGATCCTGTTCCATCTTCATGAAATCCGAACGCGTGCGCCGCGCCTCGCCCTTGGCGCGAACTTGCCCCGCCATCTGGATCGCGCCGCCATACAGCAGGAATTTCTCCGTCAGCGTGGTCTTGCCCGCATCGGGATGCGAAATGATGGCGAAGGTCCGGCGGCGATCAATCTGCGGCGGCAATTCGGGTTGGTTCGAGGCGTGGTCCAGCATGTCGCGCGATATAGGCGAGGGCGCGGACAAGGGCAAGCATCATGGGAGGCGGCGCAAAGGCGGGGCCGCAGGCAATAGGCACCTGCGGCCCTCTGGGGGGTTACCGAAACCCTACTTGTTTCAGCAAGGCTGACGCTTCGTAGGATTTCAGCGACATTCGGCTTGCGATGGCCGAATTCTGGGGCCGCGAGACGATCTCGGGGAAAAGCTCGATGATCTCGGCGCGGCTGTCCTCGGCAAGGCTGTCGAGGGTGGTGGCGTTGATCTGCAGGCTTTCCGAGGGGATACCTTCGGCATAAACGATTTCGTGGTTGTCGAACAGGATGTGGAAATATTCCACCACCCCGCCTTCGCGGCGATAGATGGTGTCGCCGTTGACCAGGTCCTTGGCCTTGACCAGCACTTCCAGGCTGCCCAGCATCACCTCGGCGCGCCAGTCCGACAACAGCATCCGGTGCTGCGGGCTGACGATCAGGTCGGCCTTGTTGCCAAGCGCGCCGTTCGTGATCACAATCGGGGCCAGATGGCCATAGGCCGGGGCCATGCGCCCGCCGACCCAGCGCACCGCCTGCGGGCCGTTGTCGCGGGTCAGCACCAGATCGCCTTCTTCCAGCGCCTCGACCGGTTTTTCGCTGCCATCGGCCAGCAGGATCATCGTGCCGCGCCCGAAACAGACGCAGGTATAGTCGGAATAGCGGAACACGCCGGGGTCGATATTGGCCTTGATCAGGGTATATTCCATCCCCGGCACCAGCGGCGACAGCGGCAGGAAATACTCGCCCGAGGCGGCATAGCTGCCTTCGGTCGTGTTGTTGATGATCAGCACCTCGACCTTGGAGCCGTCCGAGCCCATGAAGGTCAGCCGGCTTTCCAGATGCAGGCCATCCCCGGCATCGCCGATTTCCGAACCGGCGGCCACGGTCTGGCCACTGACATTGTCTTCAAAATAGAGCGCCGAATTGCCCGAACCACTACCGGCATCATGGACGATCAGATCATAGGCGGTGGCACTGGCGGAGAACACGTAGGTATCGCCGACGCTGGAATCCGAGGCATTGGTGATGCCCTCACCGGCATTGACACCCGAGGTCACGGTGAAGTCGCTGCCGAAGTAGACATTGCAGATCTGGTTGTCGTGAATCGCGCTCATTGGATTGCGCCATGCTGCTCTGGGGAATGGCAGTGCCCGTTCGGAGACGCTGTTTATCGCGTTTGTCCTAGGCAATCCCCACCGCCATGGTCGTGCCCAATATGCGGCCAATTGTGGAAAAAGTCAAATAAACAGCGATTTATGTGGCAAAGTTAAGGTATTGTGGAAGGTCGGGCAACAATCCCGGCCTGGCTGGATCGCTACCGCGCGAATGGTGAACAATCCGCCGCCGTTTGAGGCGCAAGACCGGGCAATCGCACCCGCTGGGCTTGTATCGTTGCGCGCCTGCGGGCCGGAAATTAACCAATTGTGGCCAGAACCGGCCTGACTTATCCACAGGGTGATTCGGGGGGGTGCCGTCGGGGTTCCTGCGCCCGGTGGGTTGACGGCGGCGCGTGCCGGGCTAAGGTTCGCCGGACCAAAGGCAAACTGGGGTGAGCGGGATGGATCTGGGAATACGCGGCAAATGGGCGATCGTCTGCGCCAGTTCCAAGGGCCTTGGGCGCGGCTGCGCCGAGGCGCTGGCGGCCGAAGGCGTCAACCTCGTGATCAACGCCCGCTCGGATGCGCCCTTGCAGGACACAGCCGCCGCCATTCGCGCCGCGTACGGTGTTGAAGTGCACGCGATTGCCGGTGACATCACCTCCGAGGCAGGCCGCGCCGCCGTGCTGGCGGCCTGTCCGGCCCCGGATATTCTGGTCAACAATGCCGGTGGCCCGCCGCCCGGCATGTGGACAGACTGGGCACGCGACGATTTCATCAAGGCGCTGGATGCCAATATGCTGACGCCGATTGCGCTGATCCAGGCGGTGGTGCCGGGGATGATGGAACGCGGCTGGGGCCGGGTGGTCAACATCACCTCGCAATCGGTCAAGGCGCCGCTGGCGGTGCTGGGGCTGTCCAACTCGGCCCGCGCCGGGCTGACGGGCTTTGTCGCCGGCACGTCGCGCCAGATCGCGGGCAAGGGTGTGATCATGAACAACCTGCTGCCGGGCAGCCATGCCACCGACAGGATCGCCAGCCTCGATCAACGGGTCTCCCAGCAGCAGGGCATTTCCGAAGCCGAGGCGCGCGCCGCGCGGCAGGCCGCCAACCCGACCGGGCGCGACGGCACCGCGGCCGAGTTCGGCGCAATGTGCGCGTTCCTGTGCTCGGTGCATGTCGGCTACATGGTGGGCCAGAACGTGCTGCTGGACGGCGGCGGTGTAAACGCCACCATGTGACGCCGCGGTCTTGAACCGGATCGTTTCGGTTGATAGATGCAGGCGAACCTGATCAAATCACTCAGGAAGCGCGATAGGGCCCGACGTGACGGAAACCACCCCAAGGCTGGAATTGCAGGATATCGGGCGCGTCTTTGACGGGCATGCCGTGGTCGATGGCCTGTCGCTGTCGCTGGTTGCCGGTGAGGTGACCTGCCTGCTGGGGCCATCGGGCTGCGGCAAGTCAACCACGCTTCGCATCGCCGCCGGGGTGGACCGGCAGAGCTCGGGGCGGGTGCTGGTCGATGGCGAGGTGGTGTCGGACGACAACCGCCACCTGCCGCCGGAAAAGCGCGCCATCGGCCTGATGTTCCAGGATTTCGCGCTGTTTCCGCATCTGAGCGTGGCCGACAACGTCGCCTTCGGGCTGATGGGGCGCAGCCGCGCGGACAAGGCGGCGCGGGTGGCTGAATTGCTGGGCCGGGTCGATCTGGACGGGTTCGGCGCGAAATATCCCCACCAATTGTCAGGCGGCGAGCAACAGCGGGTGGCGCTGGCCCGCGCGCTGGCCCCGCAACCGCGGGTATTGCTGATGGACGAGCCGTTTTCCGGCCTCGACAACCGCCTGCGCGACGGTATCCGCGACGAGACATTGTCGCTGCTGAAAGAAGAAGGCACCGCCGTGCTGCTTGTGACGCATGAGCCGGAAGAGGCGATGCGCATGGCCGACAAGATCGCGCTGATGCGTGGCGGGCGGATCGTGCAATTCGGCGCGCCCTATAACCTTTACAATGCGCCGCTGGACCGCGAGGCGGCGGCGTTCTTTTCCGATATCAACGTGATCCACGGCGTGGTGCATAACGCGCTGACCGAAACGCCGTTCGGGCAGTTCCTGACTCCGGGGCTGGTGGATGGCGCGGATGTGGAGATCATCATCCGCCCGCAGCATCTGAAGATGGATTTCGATCGCGCCGGCAGCGGCCCCAACCCGACCCCGACCGATGGCGTACCGGCGCGCGCGATTGTCGAACGCTCGCGCTTCATGGGGGCGGAAAGCCTGGTCGAGTTCCGCACCGAACAGGATGGGATCGAATTGAAGGCCACGGTGCCCGGCGTTTTCCTGCCCAAACCCGGCACGCCCTTGTGGCTGACGATCCGGCGCGACCGTTGCTTCGTATTCGCCTGCCGCGATCAGCGCCGCGTTGCCAATCCTTACGATCAGGAGGCGGTGGCCTGAACCACCCCGGACCGTTCCGGCACCGGCCATTCATCGGCGCTGACGGGGTCGGGCCATATCGCCGGTTCAGATCCGCGCCCTGAGGCGGCGCACCACGCGGCGATAGGCATCCGTGATCGGCGCGCGGGCGATATGCTGCCCTTCGGCCACCAGATGCCGCCCCGCCGCCCAGACATCGCGCACCTGCGCCTTGCTGCCGGTAAAGGCCCAGGCATCCAGCGCCGTATCGCCTGTCAGCCCGTCGAGATCGGGATGATCCATGCCGACATGCAGCAGATCCGCCCATTCGCCCACCGCGATGTTGCCTGCACCGCGCCCCAGCGCCTGCGCGGCCCCGCTGGCGGCCTTCTGGAAAATCCGCCGCCCCGCCGATTGCGTGGCACTGGCCAGCGCGGCGCGGCTGTTGTCGCGCAGGCGTTGCGAGTAATCCAGCGTGCGGATTTCATCCGGCAGCGAGATCAGGATATTGCTGTCGGTGCCAAAGCCGAACCGCCCGCCGTGATCGAGATAGCGCACGCCGTCGAAAATACCGTCGCCCAGGCTCGATTCGGTGATCGGGCAGAGGCCCGCAACCGCACCGCTTTCCGCCAGACCGATGGTTTCTGCGGGCGTCATCTGCGTGGCATGGATCAGGCACCAGGCGGCATCGACATGGAAGATGTTCAGCAGCCATTCCAGGGGGCGCGCGCCGAAATAGGCCAGCACCTCGGTCACTTCGGCGGGCTGTTCGGCGATATGGATATGCACCGGCCCCTTGCCGATCAAGGCCGGCAGGTGATCGAGGCTTTCGCGCGACACGGCGCGCAGCGAATGCGGTGCCACGCCGGTGCGGCCATCGGCAGGACCGGCCTTGATGCCGGCGCGGGCGTGATCCAGCAGCTTTGCATAGGCGTCCAGGTCATTGCCGAAGCGCAATTGTCCGCCCGCAAGCGGGCGATCGTCGCAGCCGCCCCGGTGATAGAGCACCGGCAGCAGCGTCAGGCCGATACCGCTGGTGGCGCGCGCCGCCAGTACCCTGTCAGCCATCTCGCCAATGGCGTCGTAAGGCGCACCGCCCGGCTGGTGGTGCAGATAGTGAAACTCGCCCACCGAGGCAAAGCCGGTTTCCAGCATCTCCATTTGGGCAAAGGCGGTGATAGCCTCCACATCATCGGGTGTCAGCAGGTCCAGAAAGCGGTACATCAGGTGCCGCCAGGTCCAGAAACTGTCGGACGGGTCAGGCCCGCGTGCCTCGGTCAGGCCCGCCATTGCCCGCTGGAAGGCATGCGAATGCAGGTTTCCGGGGGCAGGCAGCAGCAGCGACAGGCGCTGGCCCTCGGGCGGCGCATCAGGTGTGATCTCGGCGATCCGGCCATCCCCGCCAATCGCGATTCGCACCGCCTTTTGCCAGCCTTCGGCGGTAAGCGCCTGTTCCGCCCAGTGAATCTGCATTGATGTTTCACCCGTTGACACGATAATATGTGCATACATAATGCGCATATGCTTGGATTTATCAAGAGGCTCGCCCGATGACCCGCCGCCAGTTTTCAACCGCCCGCGAAATCGGAGCCTGCACATGACGCTTGTTCCCGGAAAAGCCAGCCTTGCCGCGCTTGAAGCGATCTATCGCGGCGGCAAGGTCACGATTGATCCCGCCTGCCGCCCGGGCGTCGAGCGTGCGCAGGCCATCGTGATGGAAGCCGCCGCAGGCGAGGTGCCGGTTTACGGTGTCAATACCGGCTTCGGCAAGCTGGCCTCGGTGCGTATCGCCGCGCGCGATACCGCGCAATTGCAGCGCAACCTGATCCTCAGCCATGCCGCCGGGATCGGCGCGCCGCTCGATACCGGCGTGGTGCGGCTGGTGATGGCGCTGAAGATGCTGTCGCTGGGGCGCGGCGCGTCGGGCGTGCGCTGGGAGGTGATCGCGCTGCTGCAGGCGATGCTGGATCAGGGCGTCGTGCCGCGCATTCCCGCGCAAGGCTCGGTCGGTGCGTCCGGCGATCTGGCACCGCTGGCGCATCTGACCGCGGTGATGATCGGCGAGGGTGAGGCCTTTGTGGGCGGCGATTGCCTGCCAGGTGCCAGGGCGCTGGCCAGCGTCGGCCTGACGCCGATCAGCCTTGGCCCCAAGGAGGGGCTGGCGATGATCAACGGCACGCAGGTGTCCACCGCGCTGGCGCTGGCCGGTCTGTTTCGCATCTGGCGCTGCGCGGCCTCGTCACTTGTCACCGGCGCTTTGTCGACCGAGGCGGCGATGGGCTCGTCCGCGCCGTTCCGCGCGGACATCCATGCCTTGCGCGGCCAGCCGGGCCAGATTGCCGTTGCCGGCGTGTTGCGCGGACTGCAGGACGGCAGCGAAATCCGCGAAAGCCATATCGAGGGTGATGAGCGCGTGCAGGACCCCTATTGCATCCGCTGCCAGCCGCAGGTGGCCGGGGCTGCCATCGACGTGCTGCGACAGGCCGCGAAAGTGCTTGAGGTCGAGGCCAATGCCGTCACCGACAACCCGCTGGTGCTGGCGGATGGCTCGATCGTGTCGGGCGGCAATTTCCATGCCGAGCCGGTTGGCTTTGCCGCCGACCAGATCGCGATGGCCGCCTCCGAGATCGGCGCGATTGCGCAGCGCCGGATTGCCTTGCTGGTCGATCCCGCATTGTCCTTCGGCCTGCCGGCCTTCCTGTCGCCCAAGCCCGGCCTGAATTCCGGGCTGATGATCGCCGAGGTCACATCGGCGGCGCTGATGGCGGAGAACAAGGCGCTGGCCAATCCCCGCGTCACCGATTCCACGCCCACCAGCGCCAATCAGGAAGATCACGTCTCGATGGCCTGCCACGGGGCACGGCGGCTGCTGGAGATGGCGGAGAACCTGTCGGGCATCATCGGCATCGAGGCTCTGGCCGCCGCGCAAGGCATCGACCTGCGCGCACCCTTGCAGACCAGCCCGGCGCTGGCGGGGTATGTCGCCGCGATCCGCGCGGTATCGCCCTATCTGGAGGATGACCGCCTGATCGCGCCCGATATCGAGGCCTGCACCGGGCTGGTGCGCGGCGGTGGCCTGTTGCCGCCCGATCTGGCAATCGGGGAGATTGCCGATGCCTGAGGCAAAGGACGTTCTGGGAACCTGGGAAATCCGCTCCTGGGTGGTGACATATGATGACGGCACGACCGACACGCCGTTCGGCGACGAGCCAAAGGGTTTCATCCACTACGGTGCCGATGGCTACATGTTCGCGCAGTTCATGGGGCAGGGCGGGCATATCTCCTATGCCGGGCCATATGTGGTGAACGGCGACAAGGTGCGCCACCATGTCGTGGTCTGCGACCGCCCCGGCCTTGTCGGCACCGACCTTCACCGCCAGTTCGAGGTGGTTGGCGACAATCTGATCATCCGGGTTGCCCGCACCACCTTTGGCGCTAGGGAAGGCTCGGCAGTTCTGACCTGGGCGCGTGCGGCAAAGCCCGCGCTGGCTGGGGGCTGAGGGGCCCGCCCTCTGCCCTGAGGGCCTATTCCAGCGTCAATGCGCGTCGCGCCAGCACCGTAGCGCCCTCGTCCATCACGTACCAGATTTCATAGTCTCCCGGATCCTCGGGCAGCCTGATCTCGGCGGGATTGCCGTTTCGCGCATAGGCATAGGTCAGGTATTTCTTGCTGCCCCTGGGCGCGATGGCGATGTAGTCGCGCTGATATCCCGGCCCCTGCCAGGTGACGGCGATCGTGCCACCTGCGGAGGCGCTGGCGGGGGCCTCAAGGCTGGCGCTCACCGCGACCAGTGCCAGCGGAATGCGTGCCAGCACCTTCAGCGGATTGGCATTCATCACGTAGCGCAGTTCGTAATTGCCAGGCTCGGCAGGCATCTGCACCGAAGCGGGCGAGCCGTGCCTTGAATAGGCGTAGCTCAGATATTTCTTGTCAGGCGAACCGGCTTCGGCCAGCGCGATGAAGTCGCGGTCGTAATCCGGTCCGGTCCATGTCACCTCCAGCATCTGCCCGACATTGGCCTCGGCCGCCGCGCTCAGTTCGGCGGATTGATCGACCACGGTAATCATGCGCGTCGCCAGGATTTTCGTGTCCTGATTCTGGATATAGCGCAGCTCGTACGTGCCCGGCTCGGCTGGCATGTTCACCGATGCCGGTGAGCCGTGGCGGGTATAGGCATAGGCCAGATACTTGTTCGCCTTGGCACCGGGTTCCGCAACGGCGATGAAGTCGCGGTCATAATCCGGGCCGGTCCACGTTACCGCCACCGGCGCGCCGATCGGGGCTTCGCCTGCGGCGTCGAGCGAGGCACCGATTTCGGTGATGGTGATCGGCTGACGCGCCAGGATCCGGCGGCCCTCGTTCATGATGTAGCGCAGCTCGTATTCCCCGGCGTCCGCCGGCATCAGCAATTCGCCGGGATTGCCGTTGCGGGAATAGGTGTAGTTCACGTATTTACCGACCGGCGCATCCACTTCCGCCACCGCAAGAAAGTCGAGATGGTAATTCGGGCCGGTCCAGTTGACCGACAGCGTGGCACCCGCAGGTGCCTGCGGGGCGGCGTCCAGCGTGGCTGTCACATCCGCCACGGTGATTGGCCGGCGCGCCAGGATGGTGGAATCCTGGTTCATCACGTAGCGCAATTCGTACTGCCCGGGTTCGCTTGGCATCACCAGATCGCCGGGGCTGCCGTGGCGGGTATAGGTGTAGTTCTCGTATTTCCCGGCGGGCGCACCGACCCCTGCCACGGCGATGTAATCTAGGTTATAGTCCGGCCCCGTCCAGTCCACCTTGATCGTGTCGCCCGACAGGGCGGTATCGGCGGCCTCCAGCGTGGCGGACACGGCGACAACCTCGATCACCGATTTCGCCAGCACCAGCGAGCGGGTGTTCAGCACATAGCGGATCTCATAGGTGCCGGGCTCCGCCGGCAGGATCAGATCCAGGGGCGAGCCGTGCCGGGTATAGGTGTAGTTGATCCATTCGCCATCGCGCTGATCGGCGCGGGTAACGGAGATGAAATCGCCCTCATCGTCGGGGCCGTCCCAGGTGACCTGCACGGCGTCACCGGCAACGCCGCTGTCGGGGGCCGACAGGCTGGCGGTGGGCAGCACAAGCGGCAGCACCAGTTCAACCGTGGTATGGGTGTTGCGGTTGACGGTGATGGTGGCCTCGGCATTGGTTTCGTTCTCGGCACGCAGCACCTCGGCGCGGTAGGTGCCGGGCAGCAATTCGATATCGACACGGGGCTGCGCGGCGCTGTCCAGCACCACCTCGCCGCTATCGGTATTGGTCAGGGTCCAGATCAGCCCGTCGCTCAACGTAGGGCCGCGATCGCCTTCAATCGCCAGAAAGGTGATCTTGCGCGGTGTCGGCGCGGGCGGCGGAGGCGGCGCGGCGGTGGCTTTCAGCGCCTCGCTCAACTCCTCGGCGTTGCGGGCGGTGCGGAAGGTGCCGCCGGTATTTTCCGCCAGGCATTGCAATTGCGCCAGCGCGTCCTTTTCCGCGACATCGAAGCCGATCACATGCGCGGTGAAATCGACACCGGCCTCTTCCAGCGCTCGCCCGACGGCGCAGGGATCATGCTCGCAGGTTTCGATCCCGTCGGAAATCAGGATCACGGTGGCCTTGTCCTCGGTGTAATGCAGCGCTTCGGCGGCGGCGATCACGGCGGCGGACAAGGGCGTCTTGCCCTTCGGCTTGATCGCGTTGACCGCAGCGGCAATGGCGCTGCGGGTATTCGGACCCGGCTCCACCAGCGTTTCGATATCGCTGCAATCGCCCTTGCGGCGGTGGCCATAGGCGGTCAGGCCCAGTTGCTGATCTTCCGGCAAGCTGGCCAGCAGATCGCCCATCACCGATTGCGCGATGGTGATCTTGGCCTTGCCGTCAATCTGCCCCCACATCGAGCCGGATGCGTCAAACACGATGATGGTGCGCCCCTGGTCCTGGGCCGATGCGGCACCGGCAAGCGACAGGATCAGGGCAAGGCAGGCGAGAATACGAGGCATCGGGCACTCCATCAAAGAGATCGGCACAAGTCGCGGAACAATACTTCCCGGCAGGATTGTGCCAGAAATCGGGTGCGAAACCAAGGCGCGGCTTGTCGCTGCCTCAAGCCCTAAAACAAGGCATCTTCCAGGCGGTACTTGACATAGGCCGCCCGCAGGTAATTGCGCCTGAGGATCGGCAGCGGAAAGCGCCCGGGATCGGCCTTCAGGATCGCCGGCAGATCGGGCGTGCGCCCGGCTGCCATGTCGCCCAGCGCCCGCCCGACCGCCGAGGCCATCGCCACGCCGTTGCCGTGATAGCCATAGGCGGCAAAGGCGCCGGGCAGGCCGGGCAAAGGGCCGAGGAAGGGGTGCAGGCGGGGAGTGAGGCACAAGAGGCCAGCCCAGAAATGCGCGGTTTCGACATTGGCCCAGGCGGGGAACATCGCCTCGAAATCGCGCCGGTTGGTGCGGCGTGCCCATTCGGTGGCCGAGGCGGTCCAGCGAACCGCGCCGCGCTGGCCGAACAGGAATCGCCCGTCCGGCATCAGGCGGAAATAATGCAGCAAGTGGCGCGAATCATAAGACATCAGGTCGCTGGACCAGCCCTGATCCGCCTGTTCGCGGGCGCTGATCGGGCGGGTGACCAGCACCGCCGAGACCACCGGCAGGAACCGCCCGCGCATCGCGCCCGGCACATCATCGGCGCTGTAGCCATTGGTGGCAACGATCAGACGGTCGGTGCAGATCCGGGCCTGCGGCGTTGTGATCACAAATCCACTGCCGGTTTGCGTGATCGCGGTCGCCGGGCTGTTGGCATGCAGCGTGACCCCGCGCGTCTCGGCCGCGTGGGCCAGACCTTGCACATATTTCAGGGGGTTGAGGGCGAAACCTTCAGCTTCCCGGATGCCGCCGTGAAAGCCGGGTGAATCCGCGCCGATCCCGGCCAGGGCGGCCTTGGGATAGGCCTGATAGGTCAGCCCGAAGCTCTGGCGATCCGCCTCGGCCTCGGCCTGCATCCGCTTGTAGGCCGCCGGGCTGTGCGCCAGTTGCAATTCGCCGTCGGAATGGCATTCGGCCTCGATGCCGTAGCGTTCCAGATTGTCGGCCACGCGGGCAATCGCCTGTTTCTGGAACGCGACGAACCTGCGGGTCTCGTCCAGCCCGAACTGCCTGACCTGGCCTGCCAGCGACAGTTTCGCACCACCAAGGCAGCAGAACCCGCCATTGCGCCCCGATGCGCCCCAGCCGAACGACCCGGCCTCGATCACATGTACCTGTGCGCTGTGTTCCTCGGCCAGTTGCAAGGCGGCATTGAGGCCGGTGAAGCCGCCGCCGATGACGGCAATTTCGGTCCTGATCTCGCCCGATGCCGGTTCCGGGCTGATCGGACCCGGCACCGTGCTTTCCCAATACGAGCCAACGGGATGCGAAGTATCATAGGCGGCGGCTTCGTAGGGGCGTTGCATGGATGGCCTTGTCGGGTGATGTTTCGGGCTGGCATTGGCCGAGGGGAACGCTAAACTTCGCCGACAGTCAAGCACAGGACGGGCGAAATGGCACTGGAAGACGCAAAGACCGAAGTGGATGGCGCATTTACCAGGGCAGGCCTGAAAGGGCTGGCCTTCGAGGCGACCTATGCCGGGGCCCTGTCATTCCTCAGGCGCAGCTACACCAAGGATTTGCGCGGTGTCGATCTGGCGGTGACCGGCATTCCGTTTGATTCCTCGGTCACCAACCGCCCCGGCACAAGGTTCGGGCCAAGGGCGATCCGTGAAGCCTCCACCCTTCAGGCGTTTGACCCGCCCTATGGCTGGGACGTGTCGCCGCTGGAGGATCACGCCATCGTCGATTACGGCGATCTGGCATTCGATTATGGCAAGGTGAGCAGCGTTCCGGCGGCGATCGAGGCGCATATCGCGGGTATTCTTGGGGCCGGTGCGGCGGTGCTGACGCTGGGCGGCGACCATTCGATCAGCCATCCGGTGATCCGCGCCCATGCCGCGAAATACGGCCCCCTGTCACTGATCCAGTTCGACGCCCATACCGATACCTGGGCGGATGACGATTTCGATCGGATCGACCACGGCACGATGTTCTACAAGGCGGTGAAACAGGGGCTGGTGGTGCCGGAACGCTCCGTTCAGGTGGGGATCAGGACGGTCAATGACGACACGCTGGGCGTCCATATCATCGACGCGCCCGAGGTGCATGATGCAAGGATGGCGGATGTGGCGGCGCGGATCAGGGGGATCGTCGGCGACAACCCGGTTTACCTCAGTTTCGATATCGACGCGCTCGACCCCGCCTTCGCACCCGGCACCGGCACGCCGGTCTGGGGGGGCCTGAGTTCTGCCCAGGCGGCGGCGATCCTGCGTGGGTTGAAAGGGATCAATGTTGTCGGCATGGATGTGGTCGAAGTGTCACCGGCCTATGACACGACCGGTGCCACGGCAATCGCGGGCGCGCATGTGGCGATGGAATTGCTGTGCCTCTGGGCGCATAACCGGCAAGCGCGGGGGCAGGCAGGCTGATCAGCCCTTGTGGGCGTCCTGCCATTCGCGCGGCGATCTAAGGAAGGCCTCGACCCCGTCCAGGGTTTCGGCATCGAAGGTACCTTGCGCCTTGGCCTCGGCCAGCACATCCCACCATGTGCATAAATAATGCAGCGCAATGCCATGATCGCCAAGGGTTTTTTCGGTTTCAGGAAAGATGCCGTAGTAGAAGATCACCGCCGTGTGACCGCAGCTTGCACCGGTGTCGCGGATGGCATCGACAAAGGACAGTTTCGAGCCGCCATCGGTGGTCAGGTCCTCCACCAGCAGCACCCGCTGCCCCTCGGTCATCGCGCCTTCGATGCGGGCATTGCGGCCATAGCCTTTCGGCTTCTTGCGCACATAGGTCATCGGCAGCGCGAGGCGCTCGGCCATAAGCGCGGCGAACGGGATACCGGCGGTTTCGCCACCGGCGATATTGTCGAACGCCTCGAACCCGGCATCGCGCATCACCGTGGCGGCCATGAAATCCATCAGCGTGGAGCGGATGCGCGGGTAGGAAATCAGCTTGCGGCAATCGATATAGGTCGGGCTGGGCAGGCCCGAGGCCAGGGTGAACGGCTCGCGGGCATTGAAATGCACCGCTTCGATTTCCAGCAGCATCCGCGCCGTCAGGCGGGCAATCTCGGATTTGTCGGGATATGAAGCTGGGATCATGGCACGTCCTTTCGGGGGCGTTTCGGCTTGTCAGGCATCCACCGACCAATGCAGGGCAAAGCCGGGATCGAACAGCGTGACCGGGCCTTCAGCGGTGGCGATTCTTGCAGGGTAATCAACGGGCACGCCCTTGCGGAGCGTGATTGTGGCCTCGTTCACGGGCAGGCGATAAAAGGCAGGGCCGTTCCGCGAGGTGAAGGCTTCCAGCCGGTCCAGCGCGCCGTCGCATTCAAAAATCTCCGCAAGGCATGACAGCGTGTTGGTGGCGGTAAAGCAGCCGGCACAGCCACAGGCCTGTTCCTTGGCCACATCCAGATGCGGCGCGCTGTCGGTGCCCAGAAAGAACGAGGCATCGCCGCTGGTGGCGGCCTGCACCAGCGCCAGCCGGTGCGCCTCGCGCTTGGCGACGGGCAGGCAGTAATAATGCGGCTTGATGCCGCCAACGAGGATATGGTTGCGGTTGATGATCAGGTGATGCGTGGTGATCGTCGCGGCGATATCCGCGCCCCCGTCGCGCACATAATCGACACCGTCCCTGGTGGTGATATGCTCCATCACCACCCGCAGGCCCGGCGTGGCGCGGCGGATCGGGTCCAGCACGCGCTCGATGAACACCGCCTCGCGGTCGAAAATGTCGATCTCGGGGTCGGTGACCTCGCCGTGAACGCAGAGCGGCAAGCCGGTTTCCGCCATCTTGTCAAGCACATGGCGGACCTTGTTGAAGTCGCTCACACCCGAGGCGGAATTGGTGGTCGCCCCCGCAGGATACAGCTTGACCGCTGTGATCACACCGGCGGCCTGCGCGGCCAGAACATCGGCCACGTCGGTGTCCTCGGTCAGATAAAGCGTCATCAGCGGCTTGAAGTCTGCATCCACCGGCAGCGCGGCCAGAATGCGGGCGCGATAGGCGCTCGCCTCCGCGCCGGTCACCACCGGCGGCACGAGATTCGGCATGACGATGGCGCGGGCGAAATGCCGTGCGGTTTCCGGCAGGACCGCCCGCAGCATCGCGCCGTCGCGCAGATGCAGATGCCAGTCATCGGGACGGCGGATCGTCAGTTGCATGGTTGTCTTCCCCCAGCAGGGCGGCGGTTCAGGGGTTTCTTGCCGCAATCGCCGGATCGGCACAAGGGTGCAATTGCCTCTGCCTTGTGCACTCCGTAAACTGCCGGGAATCGCCTTAACCGCGCAGGAGCCACCCGATGCTGTCCCGTTTTTTCACCCCCGGCAAGCGCCGGTTCGAGGAACTGAGCGAACAGGAAATCCTGGCCCTGGCGATCTCCAGCGAAGAGGATGATGCCCGCATCTACCAGGCCTATGCGGACGGATTGCGCGATGAGTTTCCCGACAGCGCCAAGGTTTTCGAGGAGATGGCGGAAGAAGAAAACCTGCACCGCAAATGGCTGATAGACCAGCACAAGAAACGCTTTGGCGACAAGATCCCGCTGGTGCGGCGCAACTACATCCAGGGCTATTTCCAGCGCAAGCCCGACTGGCTTGTGCGCCCGCTGGCGATCGAGAAGGTGCGCAAGATGGCCGAGGAGATGGAGGCCCAGGCGCAGGGCTTCTACGAGGCGGCGGTGAAGCGCGTGAGCGACGCCGATACCAAGAAACTGCTGGGCGATCTGGCGCTGGCGGAAAAGGGCCATTCCTCGCTGGCGCACCGGCTTGGCCTGAAACATGTGCCGGAATCGGTGCAGGAGGCGGAACAGGCGCGCGAGCATCGCCAGTTCATCCTGACCTATGTGCAGCCGGGACTGGCGGGGCTGATGGACGGTTCGGTCTCGACCCTGGCGCCGATCTTCGCCACCGCATTCGCCACGCAGGATACCTGGACCACCTTCCTGGTCGGCCTGTCGGCCTCGGTCGGGGCGGGGATTTCGATGGGCTTTACCGAGGTCGCCTCGGATGACGGGGTGATCTCGGGGCGCGGCTCGCCGATCAAGCGCGGCTTTGCCGCCGGGATCATGACAACGCTTGGCGGGCTGGGCCATGCGCTGCCCTACCTGATCCCGGATTTCTGGACCGCCACCACCATCGCCATCCTGATCGTCATCGTAGAGCTATGGGCGATCACCTGGATTCAGAACCGCTACATGGAAACGCCGTGGTTCCGGGCCATTTTCCAGGTGGTGCTGGGTGGCGCACTGGTCTTTGCCGCCGGGGTGTTGATCGGCCTGGCCTGACGCATCGCGCGCCCTGATTTCTTTTTGGTGGAAATACTCAAGCGCCGCAGGCACGCTGCGGGATGCGCGCAGCGCCGGGCCCAACAGGGCAAATCATCGAAGATGATTTGTCGGCGGGAGCGCCACCTCTAGCGTTTTTCAGCGGCCTCGATCGCGGGCAGGATGGTTTCCTGCAGCACCCGCGAGGTGATCGGCCCGGGAAAGCGCAGCACGATCTTGCCGTCGGCGTCGATCACGTAGGTTTCCGGAACGCCGTAGACCCCCCATTCCAGCCCCTGGCGGCCCGAAATATCCTGACCGCCGGCAGCATAGGGATTGCCGAGTTCGGCGAGAAAACCCAGCGCTGCCTCGGAGCGGTCCTTGTAGTTGACGCCGTAGATGGTGATGCCGTCATCGCGCATCTTCTCAAGGCTGGGATGTTCCACCCGGCAGGGCCCGCACCAGCTTGCCCAGAAATTCACCAGCTTCACGCCGCCGGTGCGCAGGGCGGCATCCTCCAGCAGCGGCATGTCGCCAAGCGGTGTCAGAACCAGTGGCGGTGCCGGTTTGTCGACCAGGGCCGACGGCAGGATATCGGGATTGTCGCGGCCAAGCCCGCCGACAAACAACAGCCCCAGCGCCAGAAACACGGCTGGTGGCAGGATCAGGAGCGGCGAGATTCTAGCCATCGCGCTGCCGCCTTGTTTCCAGCTCGTCCAAAAGCCGCCGTGCCCGCCGCGCCTGGCGCAGCGACATCACCGTCAGCGCCAGCAGAAGGAAGATGCCGATGCCGTAAGCTGCCAGCACTTCGCCTGCATATTTGCCGAGATCGGGCATCATCCCTGCCGCTCCCTTGCCATCAGGGCCGATGCCCGCCTTGCCCGGATTTCCGTGCGGGTGCGCAGGACCACCAGTGTTACGAAGAACAGGATGAAGCCGATGATGCAGACATAAAGCGGCGTCGAAAACACATCCGCCACATGTTCCTCGCGGTCCAGCGACAGCGAGGCACCCTGATGCAGCCCCTGATTCCAGAAATTGACCGCATAGCGCGACAGGATGGCAAAGACCGATCCGACAAGGCACAGGATCGCCGTCAGATCACCGGCGGTATCGGGATCCTCGATCGCCGCCCAAAGCGCGATATAGCCAAGATAGAACACGAACAGGATCATGAACGAGGTCAGCCGCGGGTCCCATTCCCAATAGGTGCCCCACATCGGCTGGCCCCAGATCGCGCCGGTGATCAGCGCGATCAGCGTCATCGTCAACCCGATGGGTGCCGCGGCCTTGGCGGCAAGTGCGCTGACATGATGGCGGCGAATCAGCCAGACCAGCGAGGTCACCAGCATCATCGCCCAGATATTGATCGCCATCATCGCCGAGGGCACATGCAGAAAGATGATCTTGACGGTCGAGCCTTGCTTGTAATCGTCCGGCGTGAAGAAAAAGCCCCAGATCAGGCCAACCAGCATGAAAATGCCGGTCAAAACCACCAGTGCCGGCAGAACCCGGTCGGTCAGGCGCATGAAGCGCGTTGGATTGGCGTATTCCCACAAAGACATATGCGCTACCTATCCGAGCCTTGCTTGCGGGACAACCAGCCAAGGAGCCGCAGGGGGCCTCATTTCAGGTTCACTTTCAGTGCGCGGGCTGCGGCAAATGGCACCAGTGCGAAGGTGAACAGGCTGATCGCCGCCAGGATGACGAAAGCGGTCTGATTATCCAGCCCGCGCACCACCAGAACCACGCTCTGCGCCCCGAAAATCAGCGTCGGGATGTAAAGCGGCAGCACCAGCAGCGACAACAGCAAGCCACCGCGCTTCAGACCCACCGTGATTGCTGCACCAAATGCGCCGAGGCAGGACAGGGCCGGCGTGCCGACCAGCAGGCTGAGGAAGACCCAGAGATAGGCCGCATCGGGAAGGTTCAACAGAAATCCCAGCAACGGGGCCGCCAGCGTCAGCGGCAGGCCGGTGGTCAACCAATGCGCCAGCGCCTTCATCACAACGATGCCTTCCAGCGGCAGCGGCGAGGTGGCCAGCAAATCCAGCGAGCCGTCCTCGTAATCGAGCTGGAAGATCCGGTCCAGCGACAACAGGCAGGCCAGCAGCGCGCCGATCCACAGGATGCCGGGGGCGATCAGGGCCAGCGTGGTGCTGTCGGGGCCAACCCCGAAGGGTACGAACATCACCACGATCAGGAAAAACGCCAGCGACAGCCCGAAGCCGCCGCCCGAGCGCAGGGCCAGCGCCAGGTCGCGTCGCAAAAGCGCGATCATGCGAAGGCCTCGTCGAGGAACGGATTGCCGGTATCGTCGGGGCGGGCGCGGTACGGGGCGATATCGAATTCGGCGGCGGCGGGCAGGCCAAGGTCGATATGGGTGGCCAGCACGGCGATGCCGCCTGCGGCCAGATGCGCCTCGATCATGCCGGCGAACACCTTCACATTGGCGCGGTCCAGCGACACGGTCGGTTCGTCCATCAGCCAGATCGCGCGCGCCGTCACCAGCATCCGCGCCAGCCCCAACCGGCGTTTCTGCCCCGCCGACAGGTTCTGCGCCTGCCGTGTTGCCAGGGGGCGCAGATCGAAGGTGTCCATTGCATTGTCGATGCCAGCATGGCCGAACACATCGGCCCAGAAGGTCAGGTTTTCCGCAACGGTCAACTGCCCCTTCAGCCCGTCGGCATGGCCGGCATAGGCAATCGAATCTTCCGGTGCGATCACCTCGCCGGTTTCCGGGCGTGCCAGGCCGGCCAGCGTACGCAACAAGGTGGTCTTGCCCGATCCGTTCGGGCCGCGCAGAATCAGAGCCTGACCCGGACCGAGCGTAAAGCTCAGGCCCGACAGAACTCGCAGATCGCCCCGGCGGCAGGACAGGTTTCTGGCCTCGAATTGCATCGGCTGTCCTTAGACGAGATCAGGCGTGGCGAAAAGCCGAACATTACGGCCCGACCTGGATAATCTGGATATATTCACGCTGAATTCTGGACCTAACTAAGGGCTGGCAAGTGTTTCAGGCTGGAAAGCGCGCACAAATTGTCGCACCGTGACCTTGCCGGCATGCTACAAGGCCGGCACCGGGAGTTGGTCCGGGAGAACCGCCCGGCATCGTGAAAAAAACAGGGAGAAACAATCATGACAATCAGGAAACTCGGACTTGCAACGCTGGCTGCGATGGCGCTGGCCGCACCGGCGGCGCAGGCTGCCGATGAAATCACCGTCGCCTATTTCCTCGAATGGCCGATGCCGTTTGAATATGCCAAGCAGATGGGCACCTATGACAAGGAACTGGGCGTCAAGGTCAACTGGGTCAGCTTTGAATCCGGTGTGAAGATGTCGGCGGCGATGGCCTCGGGCGATGTGCACATGTCGGTCAGCCAGGGTGTTCCGCCTTTCGTTGTGGCAACCTCGGCGGGGCAGGATCTGCAGATCCTCGATGTCGCGGTCAGCTATGCCGACAATGACAATTGCATCGTGCGCACCGAACTGGAAATCGACAAGACCAATGCGGCTGAACTGGCCGGCAAGAAGGTCGCCGTGCCGCTGGGCACCGCCGCGCATTACGGCTTTCTGAAGCAGATGAACCATTTCGGCGTCGATGTCGCGACGATGGACGTGGTTGACATGGACCCGCCGGACGGGGCCGCCGCCATTGCGCAAGGCGCGGTCGACATGTTCTGCGGCTGGGGCGGTTCGCTGCGCCGCGCGGCGGAACATGGCAATGTCCTGCTGACCGGCGACGAGAAGACCGCGCTTGGCATTCTGGTGTTCGATGTCACCTCCGGCCCGGCCGGCTGGATCGCCGAGAACAGCGATCTGGTTGCCAAATTCCTGAAAGTCACCGCCGATGCCAATGCGATGTGGGCGGACGAGGCGAACCGGGCGGAAATGCTGCCGCTGATCGCCAAGGATGCCGGTATGGATGTCGATGCCACCGCCGCGACCATCGCCACCTTCACCTTCCCGACGGTCGAAGCACAGCTGAGCGCGGCCTGGCTGGGCGGCAATGCCCAGACCTTCATGAAGGGCGTGGCGGATGTGTTCGTGGCGGCCGGCAGCATTGATGCCGCCCTGGATACCTACGAGAACAACGTGAATACCGGCCCGCTGAAAGCTGCGGGCGGCATGTGATCGCGACCTGAACAACGGCATGGCCCGGATTGACCGGGCCATGCCGGTTGCGGTTTTCATTACTTTTGGGGGAGGGTTGCCCAGGTGTCCGGGTTGAAACTCGACAATATCTCGATGCGCTTCGATCTGCCGAACGGCTCCAGCGTGCAGGCCTTGCAGGATGTCTCGCTGGATATCGGGGCGGGCGAATTGCTGAGCGTGCTTGGCCCGTCGGGCTGTGGCAAGACCACCTTGCTGAACATCATCGCCGGATTTCTGGCACCCACCTCGGGCAAGGTATTGCTGGGCGATCACCAGGTGACCGGGCCGGCGCAGGAACGCGGCATGGTGTTCCAGCAGGGCGCGCTGTTTGAATGGATGAACGTGCGTGACAATGTCTCGTTCGGGCCGCGCATGAACGGCGTGCCCAAGGCCGAGACCAAGGCCACGGTGGATCACCTTCTGGAGGTGGTCGGCCTGCGGGATTTCAAGGACAAGGCGATCTACGAATTGTCCGGCGGGATGCAGCAGAGGGTGGCGCTGGCGCGGTGTCTGGCGAATGACCCCGAAGTGATCCTGATGGACGAACCTTTGGGGGCGCTCGATGCGCTGACCCGCGAGAAGATGCAGGGCCTGGTGCTGAAGCTCTGGAAAGAGACCGGCAAGACCATCATCCTGATCACCCATTCGGTGGAAGAGGCGCTGCTGCTGGGCGAACGCCTGATCGTGATGGCCCCGCGCCCCGGGCGCATTCACAAGGAATACCGTCTGCCCTTCGCGGAAATGGGCGTGGGCGCGGATCTGCGGGTGGTCAAGAAACACGAAGATTACGGGCCCACCCGCGAGGAAATCCTGACCATGATCTGGGACATGGAAGAGGAAATCATGGGCCGCACGGAGGCGGCGCAATGACCGGCATCATCATCCTGTTGGTCTATGTGGCGATTTTCGCCGGTGCGTTCTTCGTGATCAAAACGGCGGTTCACCGGCGCAGCCACGATTTCACCTCGCTGAAAACCGTGACCTTCGGCGATGAAAGCGCGGTGACACCGAACCGCGCGGCCTCGGTCATTTCGGTGGTGACGCTGTTCCTGATCTGGGGGGCGTTTACCGGATCGGCCTGGTTGCCGGGCGTCTTGCACGCCCCGGCCCCGTTTGTCGGCGAAACCTCGTTCACCTATACGCTGCAAGCCCCGGACGGTGCGCGCGACGATGCGATTGTGACGGTGCGGGTATTCCCCTTCGGCGAGAAGGCCGACAAGTTCGATGTGGATCCCGGGCCGGGCTTTGCCCGCAATGACGCGGTGGCGATGACCGCCTCGCGTTCGACCACCATCATCTTTGACGGCAATGACGAGGTGACCCGCAAGGATGGCGCAAAGCTGGTGGCGATAGACGGCGCGGCGATCCCGCAGGATGGCGTGCTGCAGACCGCAACCGGGCGTTTCGCGCTGACCGACAAGGGCGCGATCACCTTCACACCGCCGTCCGGTTTGCAGATGGAACCGATCTGGCTGCCACCGCCGGAAGCGGTGGTGAAGCGGCTGGTGGAAATCTCCGATCAGGGCTACCGCGATTCGACGCTGGTCGAGCATCTGGGCTTCTCGCTGTTCCGGGTGATCGTCGGATTCATCCTGGGCGCGCTGGTGGGCATTCCGCTGGGATACGCGATGGGGCTGTCGAACTGGTTTCGCGGCTGGTTCGACCCGATCGTCGAATTCATGCGCCCGGTGCCGCCGCTCGCGTTGATTCCGCTGGTGATCATCTGGGCCGGGATCGGCGAGACCGGCAAGATCATCCTGTTGTTCCTGGCCTCACTCTGGATCATGACCATCGCGGCGCGGGCCGGGGTGGCGGGGGTCAGCATCACCAAGATCCATGCCGCCTACAGCCTGGGGGCATCGAAGCGGCAGATCATGCAGCATGTGATCGTGCCCAATTCCCTGCCGGAGATTTTCACCGGGGCGCGGGTGGCGATGGGGGTCTGCTGGGGCACGGTGGTGGCCGCCGAACTGGTGGCGGCCGAGAAAGGTGCGGGGATGATGATCATGGTCGCCTCGAAGTTCCAGCTTACCGATATCG
>JAIOJF010000060.1 GCA_019911965.1 Paracoccaceae bacterium
CTATGAAATCCTGCCGAAAATGGCCGCCTCTGCTGCCGATGTGATCAATATCGACCTTGAAGATTCCGTCGCGCCCTCCGACAAGGACAGCGCGCGCGCCAGTGCCATCCGGGCGATCAACGAAATCGACTGGGGCAACAAGTACCTTTCGGTGCGGATCAACGGGCTGGACGGTGCGCACTGGTATCGCGACGTGGTCGATGTGCTGGAACAGACAAATGGCCGGCTGGACCAGATCATGATCCCCAAGGCCGGCTGCGCCTCCGACATCTATGCCGTCGACGCGCTGGTCACCTCGATCGAGATGGCCAAAGGCCGCGACAAGAAGATCAGTTTCGAGGCGATCATCGAAACCGCCGCCGGCCTTGCCCATGTCGAGGAGATCGCCGCCGCCAGCCCGCGCATGCAGGCGCTGAGCCTTGGTGCCGCCGATTATGCCGCGTCGATGGGCATGCAGACCACCGGCATCGGCGGCACGCAGGACGATTACTACATGCTGGCCAATGGCGTGCCGGGCAGCGACCGGGCGACCTATTTCGGCGATCCCTGGCACATGGCCACGGTGGCCATCGTCGCCGCCTGCCGCACCCACGGTCTGCTGCCGGTGGATGGCCCGTTCGGCGATATTTCGGATGATGAAGGCTACCGCGCCCAGGCCCGCCGCTCGGCCACGCTTGGCATGGCCGGAAAATGGGCGATCCACCCCAAACAGGTGGCGCTGGCCAACGAGGTGTTCACGCCGTCCGACGCCAAGGTCACCGAGGCACGCGAAATCCTGGCAGCGATGGCAGAAGCCAAGGCCAAGGGCCTCGGGGCCACCGTCTACAAGGGAAGGCTGGTCGATATCGCCTCGATCAAACAGGCCGAGGTGATCGTGCGCCAGTCGGAAATGGTCAAAGGCTGAGGCGTCCCGCCTGCATCGGAAATCAGCCCCGGCGGCCCGGTGCCCGCCGGGTCATTCCCGGATCAGGATCGTGGTCTTGTCCAGCCCTTCGGCCCGGGCCAAATCGAACAGGATCGCGGCATTGTCGGGATGCAGCCGCACGCATCCCGCCGATGCGGGCCGGCCCAGACGGCTGATCTGATCGGTGCCGTGGATCGCGTAATTGCCGTGAAAGAAGATCGAATAGGGCATCGGCGCGTTATTGTAGAGGCTGGATTTGTGATAGCGCGACAGGAATTGCGGCTTGTAATCGCCCACCGGCGTGATCTTGCCCCGCCGCGCCGTTGACACCGGCCAGCGATGCCGCACCCAGCCATTGACGGCCACGCTCATCTGCTGTTCCGACAGGTCGATCCGCACCACCACATCGGCCCTTGCCAGCCCCGATGCGAGGGCCATCGCAATCATCACCGCAAGTATCCGCATTCCCGCCATCTCAGTGAAACCGCTTGTTCAGCCAGCCGAGGAACCCCGCCGTAATATCCATGCGGTTGATCTCGTTCAGCGATTCGTGGCGGGTTTCCGGCAGGATGACACTGGTCACATCCTTCATGCCCGCCTTGCCCATCCTTTTGGCCAGATGTTCCATGTCGCGCCCCTTGTTGGAACAGGGATCGGCCCCGCCGCCCTGAATATGCACCGCCAGACCCTTGTGCAGTCGCTTCAGATTGGCGTCCGAGCCAGCGTAAAACACGCCGTCCAGCAAATCCAGCCACAGCCTGACACTGACATCGAAGCCGCAGGCCGGATCGGCGACATAGGCATCCACCTCGGCCTTGTCGCGCGACAGCCAGTCGAAATCGGTGCGGTTCGGCTTGAACTGCTTGTTCCAGGTGTCAAAGGTCAGCTTGCGGGCCAGCGCGGAAGGGTGGTTGCGCCCGCGCAGCAACCGCTGCGCGCCAAGGATGATCCGCGACGCCCGCGCCATCGCGCCGGTTTCCACCCCGGCATTCCAGCAGGCCAGCCCGTCCACCCGTTCCGGATGGCGCAGCGCGAAATTGAGCGCGATGATCGAGCCCATCGAATGGCCGAACACCACCACCGGCGTATCGCGGTCACGCGAACGGATATGGGAATTGACCGCCAGCACATCCTCGATCACCCGGTCAAACCCGCTCTCCGCCGCAAAAACGCCGCGCGGCGCATCCGGGGCCTCGGTCTTGCCGTGGCCGCGATGGTCATGCGCGAACACCGCGAAACCGGCCCCCGACAGGGCGCGGGCAAACCGGCCGTAGCGTGCGCCATGTTCGGCCATGCCGTGATTGATATGCACCGCCGCACGCACCCGGCCTTCGGGCAGCCGTGAATACAGATGCAATTGCGCGCCCGAGGCCGAGTCAATCTGGCTTTCGACAAATTCATTGCGCATCTTCAATTCCCTTTTTGGCCCGACCACGCGGATAATACCGCCTCAATATCCAGCGCCTCGGTTTGTGACGCCGGCTGCACCGCTCCGGGCGTGCGGCTCAATCTCGGGGCCGGGGCGGGCTGGCGAACGCCGCCATCCTCGATGAATATCCCGCGCGCCCGGTTATGTGGATGTTCCGGCGCTTCGGCGATGCTCAGGACTGGCGCGAAGCAGACATCGCTGCCTTCCATGATCGCGCACCATTCGTCGCGGGTTCTGGCGGCAAATGCTTCGGCCAGCAAGGCACGCAGTTCCGGCCATTTACGGCGATCAAGCTGGCTGCGGAATTTGTTGGCATCTACGCCCGTCTTCTCAACCAATAGCGCGTAGAATTGCGGTTCGATCGAGCCGATGGCGACAAAGCCGCCGCATTTGCAAACGTAGGTGCCATAAAAATGCGCCGCCCCGTCCAGCAGATTGTCGCCGCGCCGGTCCGACCACAGGCCGGCCCCCTGCATGGCGTAGATCATCGCCATCAGATGCGCCGTGCCATCGACAATCGCCGCATCCACCACCTGGCCTATGCCTGATCGCGTCGCCTCCAGCAACGCGCAGACCATGCCGAAGGCCAGATACATGCCGCCACCGCCGAAATCCCCCAGCAGGTTCAGCGGCGGCAAGGGCTGGTCGGCTGTCCCGATGGCATGCAGCGCCCCCGACAGAGCGATATAATTGATGTCATGCCCGGCGGCATGCGCCAGCGGCCCGGTCTGGCCCCAGCCGGTCATGCGGCCATAGACCAGCCTCGGGTTGGTTTCGGCAAAACTGTCCGGCCCCAGGCCCAGCCGTTCCATCACGCCGGGGCGCATCCCCTCGATCAGGCCATCCGCAGATTCGATCAGGCGTCGCACCCGCGCCAGATCATTCGCATCCTTCAGATCCGCCGCCACGAAACCGCGCCCGCGATCGAGGATATCGTAATCCAGCCCCAGCAAGGACCGCGCATCCGGGCGTTCCACGCGAATGACCTCCGCCCCCATATCCGCCAACAGCATTGCGGCGAAGGGCGTCGGGCCCAATCCGGCGATTTCAACGATTCGAATTTGATCGAGCGGCCCTACTGCCATGAGAATCGCCTGTTTCCTGTCACTACCCGGCGCCAGTCTTCACGCCGATTGCCCATACCGCAAGCCAAACCGCGCCCATGTTGGCGGCGATTCCGGCGGTTATCGCATGACCAAGGGTCAATCCGCGCCACAAGCAGGATTCGCCGATTCCAAGTCAAGCATCTGAAATCACGCACAAAGTATTGCTCGTTATCGCATAACACCCGGCTGATTTTGTCTAGCATGGCGGTCCCGGCGCAATGTCAGGTCATCGGCACAACGCCACACCGGCAGGCCGCACCGAATACCAAGCGCAGACCAACAGGGCACGCCCCGCAAACCAGCAAAACCAAAGGACAGTATCATGAAAACGCAAATCACCTCCGCCATCGCCGCCGCCGCCATCGCCATGACCGGCTTCACCGCAACCCCCGCCAAGGCCCTGACCGATGAAGAGGCATTCGCCCTGGTCGCCGGTGCCATCGTCCTGGCCATCATCGCAAATTCCGGCGGCGCCGCTCCGGCTCCTGCCCCGGCCCCTGCTC
>JAIOJF010000007.1 GCA_019911965.1 Paracoccaceae bacterium
GATTCCAGCTGCTTCCATCGCCGCGATCTTGTCTTCCGCGCCGCCCTTGCCGCCGGAGATCACCGCGCCCGCGTGACCCATCGTGCGGCCTTCCGGCGCCGTGCGCCCCGCGATGAAGCCGGCCATCGGCTTGGAACGGCCGCGCTTGGCCTCGTCGCGGATAAACTGCGCTGCGTCTTCTTCGGCCGAACCGCCGATCTCGCCGATCATGATGATCGACTGCGTCTCGTCATCGGCCAGGAACCATTCCAGCACGTCGATATGCTCGGTGCCCTTGATCGGATCGCCGCCGATGCCGACGCAGGTGGACTGGCCAAGGCCGACATCGGTTGTCTGCTTCACCGCCTCATAGGTCAGCGTGCCGGAGCGTGACACCACCCCGACCGAGCCGCGCTTGTGGATATGGCCGGGCATGATGCCGATCTTGCAGGCATCCGGCGTGATGATGCCGGGGCAGTTCGGGCCGATCAGGCGGCTGGCGGAACCTTCCAGCGCGCGTTTCACCTTCATCATGTCCAGGACCGGGATGCCTTCGGTGATGCAGACGATCAGCGGCATTTCCGCATCAATCGCCTCCAGGATGGAATCCGCGGCAAAGGGCGGCGGCACGTAGATCACCGAGGCATTGGCCCCGGTCGTCTGCATCGCCTCGTGGACCGAGTTGAACACCGGCAGGCCGATATGCGTGATCCCGCCCTTGCCCGGAGTCACCCCGCCGACCATTCTGGTGCCATAGGCGATGGCCTGCTCGGAATGGAAGGTCCCCTGCGAGCCGGTGAAGCCCTGACAGATCACCCTGGTGTTTTCATCGACAAGAACGGCCATTCATTTTCTCCTGCGTGGTGCGGGATGCTCCCCGCGCTGTTGTTGCGGTTGCGCCTGTAAGGGCGCGGTGTTCGATCACGTTGCCGCCCGGGCAGAATGCAAGCATTGCCAGAAGGTGCCGCAGGCGGGCCTGTGGTGTTCCGTTACGGCGGTATTGATCACCTTGGTCAAGTCTCAGTCCTTGTGCGCCAGCAGCGCATTGATGTTGTCGTCAAATGGCAGGCGGACCGGGTTCAGCAACTGAACCTTCAGCCCGGCCTTGCCGGCAATCCGCCCAAGATCGGCGGTGGTGAAATAGTTGACGTGATCGGGCCAGCGGAACCCGCACCATTTCTGCCCGGTCACCTTGCGGCTGAGACAGCCGAAATTCGGCACCCGGACGTAGATCCTGCCGCCCGGTTTCAGCGCCCGCGCCGCGCCTTGCAGCACTTTCAGCGGTTCTTCCTCATGTTCCAGATAGGACGACATGACGATGCCGTCGAACATCGCGGCGTCGAATTTCCAGATCGCCTCGGCCCCCGGTCCGAAGATGCAGAAACCCCCGGCGGCGCGCATGTTGCGGTCGGCCTCCACCGCCAGTTCCTTGGATATCTCGATACCGTAGGGCGTGAAGCCATTGTAATCGTTTCCGGAATTGGCACAGCCGATATCCAGCACCGCGCCCGAACCGAACCAGGCGCGCCACTTGTCCTCCATCGACTTGCGGAACGCGGTGTGGCGGATGCGGGTGGCGACATCCAGGCGATAGACCACCGGGCTTTCCTTCAGGCGACGCTGATGCTCATCCACATAGGTCTTTTCCCAGGCGAAATCCTCAACCAATGCGCCATAGCCGGGCGGGTTCTTGAGGTAGACATGGGCGCAGGCATCGCATTGCTCGACCGACCAGCCGTCGCGCGAATATTGCGGCAGTTTTGTCGAGGCCAGTTCAGAGCAGATCGGGCAAGGGCGGGCGGGATTTGTCATCATGCACCTGCCGTGCCGGGGCGGAACAGGATGATCGAATAGCGGCTGCGATTGCTGGCATCCATTCGCCGTTCGGTGGCCAGAATGCCGCCCGGAATGGCCCAGGCCTGTTCGACATGGCGGCCAAGATCGGCGGTTCCGATCGGTTTTGCCTCAGGGAAGGTCTCGGCAACATAGGCGTGCGCGCGTTCGGTCTGGCCGGTGCGCGCCATCGCCTGCACCAGACACATCCGCGCCGAGATCGCGACCGCGGGGCGGCGATCATCGACCACATAAAGACGCGCCCCGTTGCGCGGCGTATCAACGGCCGGGACATAGCCGGCAGCGCGAAGATCACCATCCTGCGCCGCCAATGTCGGCCCGGCATTCACGCAATGGCGGTCAAACGCCATGACCAGCGCAGAGGGAGAACTTCGGGGCACAATGTTGGCGGGGTAGATATTCGCCCGTTCCGCCGCATCCGGCCCCAGCCCGCCAGCGGTGCACCCGGCCAGCAAGGCCAGCGCCACCGCTGCGTGAAGCGGGCGGGGGGTGGCAAAGCTGTGGCTGAGGGCGAGCGCCATGTTTCTAGTAATCCCGGGCCAGAGGCGAACAGGCGACGACGGGCATCGGCAATGCCAAGGAAGCGCAGAACTCCCCTGCGTCACCGCAACGGATGCCAGCCCGAATGTCGTCTTCAACCGGAATTGCCATAGGGCGCCTTTCCTGTCCTGGCCTGACCGCAACCGGGGTCTGGCATTGCGGCCTCACCTGCTGCGGGCGAGAAACTTGACCATCAGCGTATTGTCCGTATTGCGCACCTTGAACCACATGCTGACCGGACCCTTTTCAACAATGGATTTGACGGCTGGAGCATGGAATTGGCCCTTGGTGATGACAAACCCATGCGCGGCCATGATTTTCCTTGCCAGATCAAAGGCGTCCGGTTCGATATTGAACCGCGTGTAATTGCTGTGAATTTCGCATTCAAAGGTTCGCTCGATCAGGACCCTTACCCAGAAGGGCCTCTTGATGCCGGTTTCGGCGGATAGATCAACCTTGATCTCCATCCACAAAGGCTTGGACACATAGCCAATTGCCGCCAGCGACGAGATGCTTTCGCCGCGTTCATAAAACGCCATGCAGGCCTTCACGCCTTCTTCGATCCGCGCGACAAGGCCAGCCGGCAGATCGCGCGCATCGGCAGTTCCCGCCAACATGACGAGGGCTGTAACCGATGCGGTAAGCCAACGCATCGCTGCGTTTCTCGCAGTCGGCTGCGCCAAACCGGCGCTCACCCCTTCACCGCTTTCACGATCTTGCGGGCGGCGTCGCCAAGGTCGTCCGCCGCGATAACGTCAAGGCCCGAGCCGTTGATGATCGCCTTGCCCTGCTCGACATTGGTGCCTTCCAGCCGCACCACCAGCGGCACTTTCAGGCCAACCTCCTTGACCGCCTCGACCACGCCTTCCGCGATCACGTCGCAACGCATGATGCCGCCGAAAATGTTCACCAGGATGCCTTTGACATTGGGGTCCGACGTGATGATCTTGAACGCCTCGGTCACTTTTTCGGTGGTCGCGCCGCCGCCGACATCCAGGAAATTGGCCGGTTCCGAGCCGAACAGCTTGATGATGTCCATCGTCGCCATCGCCAGCCCGGCCCCGTTCACCATGCAGCCGATCTCGCCATCCAGCGCGATATAGTTCAGGTCGTGCTTGGAGGCGGCCAGTTCCTTGGGGTCTTCCTCGGTCTCGTCGCGCAGGCCGAGGATTTCCGTCTGGCGATACAGAGCGTTGGAATCAAACCCCATCTTGGCATCGAGGCATTTCAGATCGCCGCTGTCGGAGACGATCAGCGGGTTGATCTCCAGCATTTCCATGTCACGCTCGACGAACATGCGGTACAATGCACCGACCAGTTTTTCGCATTGCCGGATCTGCTTGCCTTCCAGCCCCAGCGCGAAGGCGATGCGCCGGCCGTGGAAGCCGGAAAACCCGGTCGCCGGATCAATCGAGAAGGACAGGATTTTCTCCGGCGTCGAGGCCGCGACCTCCTCGATATCCATGCCGCCTTCGGTGGAACAGACGAAGGCGATGCGGCTGGTCTGCCGGTCCACCAGCAGCGCCAGGTACAATTCACGCTCGATGCCCGAGCCTTCCTCGATATAGACGCGGTTCACCTGCTTGCCGGCGGGACCGGTCTGGTGCGTGACCAGCGTGCGGCCCAGCATCTTTTCGGCCTCGACCGCTGCCTCGCCAACCGATTTGGTCAGCCGCACGCCGCCCTTTTCGCCGGCCTCGCGTTCCTTGAAGCTGCCCTTACCGCGTCCGCCGGCATGGATCTGCGCCTTCACCACCCAGAGCGGGCCGCCAAGTTCGCCGGCCATTGTCTTGGCTTCGTCGGATTTCAGCACGACCCGGCCGTCGGAAACCGGAACGCCGTAGTCGCGCAGAAGCCGTTTGGCCTGATATTCGTGGATATTCATTGCTGGCTCCTGTCGGTGCGGTTCTGGATCGGGTCTGGCCCGGACCCTGTCACATTGACGCGGGCTGAAAAAGGCAAATCACGGAAATGCCCGGAGTTTCCGGCGATTATCGGTATTTTGTGATCACTTATTTCATCTGTGTGATCACAAATTTTTCACCTATTGTATCCAAAGGTATACAAATGCTGAAGTTGCGCGCATTTGGCAGAATCATTGGCTGTGCCAACCGGATTTCAATGCCCCATCACCATACGCGAAAAGGGCGCGCCCGGTCAGGCACGCCCTTTGCAAATCCACGGCAGCGGCGATCAGGCCAGCGACGAATCGATACCCTTGCAAGCGGCGACCAGGCCCTTGACCGCATCGACCGACTTGTCGAACATCGCCTGTTCGTCCTTGGTCATCCTGATCTCGATCACCTTTTCGATGCCACCGGCACCGATCACTGTCGGCACGCCGACATAGGTGTTCTTCAGGCCATAGGCGCCGTTCACATTGGCCGCACAGGGCAGGACGCGCTTCTGGTCCTTCAGGAATGCCTCGGCCATTTCGATGGCGCTGGCGGCGGGGGCGTAAAACGCCGAGCCGGTCTTCAGCAGGCCGACGATCTCGGCCCCGCCATCGCGGGTACGCTGCACGATCGCGTCCAGTTTCTCCTGGCTGGTCCAGCCCATCTCCACCATGTCCGGCAGCGGGATACCGGCAACCGTGGAATAGCGTACCAGCGGCACCATCGTGTCGCCGTGGCCACCCAGCACGAAGGCCGATACATCGCGCATCGACACGCCGAATTCCTCGGCCAGGAAATGCCGGAAACGGCCGGAATCCAGGACGCCCGCCATGCCGCAGACCTTGTTCGCCGGCAGGCCGGAAAACTGCTGCAGGGCCCAGACCATCGCGTCCAGCGGGTTGGTGATGCAGATGACGAAAGCGTCGGGGGCGTGTTTGGCGATGCCTTCGCCGACCGACTTCATCACCTTCAGGTTGATTCCCAGAAGGTCATCGCGGCTCATCCCCGGCTTGCGCGGCACACCGGCGGTCACGATGCAGACATCGGCACCGGCGATATCGGCGTAATCATTGGTGCCTTTCAGGTTGACGTCGAATTTCGAGATCGGGCCGCTTTCGGCGATATCCAGCGCCTTGCCCTGCGGTACGCCATCGGCAATGTCGAACACCACAACATCGCCCAGTTCCTTGGTCGCTGCCAGATGTGCCAGCGTTCCGCCGATCTGGCCGGCCCCGATCAACGCGATCTTTGCTCTTGCCATGTTCACTGTCTCCTCGAAGGTTGGAAAATCTGGCGCTTGCCTATCGCTTCACTCTATGTTCTGCAAGGGATAAGACATGCGTGATATTTGCCCCATCGCGGGTTTGTATACCGTTGTGTTCAGACATTCCGGCCATATTGCAGGAGGTTATCGGATGACAACAGGTTTGGAGCTGAACCTGATGTTCTTCGCCGTAACCGTTCCGGCGGTGCTGTGGGCGGGAATATCCAAGGGTGGCTTCGGGTCCGGCGCGTCATTTGCCGCAACCCCGCTGCTGGCACTGATTCTCGATCCCGGGCTGGCGGTGGGGCTGATGCTGCCCCTGCTGATGGTGATGGATGTATCGCTGTTGCGGCCCTATTGGGGCAAATGGGACGCGCGCAATGCCCGGGTGCTGATCCTCGGCGCGGTGCCGGGAACCGCCATCGGAGCCGCGATCTACGGCGCGGTCGATGCCGATACGTTCCGCGTGATGATCGGCGTCGTGGCGCTTGGATTTGTGCTGTTTCAGGGCGCGCGCAAGATCGGCCTGCTGCGGGTGAAACAGCACGAGTTCCGCCCACTTGCCGGGGCGATCTGGGGCATGGTCGGCGGGTTCACCAGCTTCATCAGCCATGCCGGCGGCCCGCCGGTGGCGATGCATCTTCTGTCGCAAAAGCTGGACAAGCTGACCTATCAGGCAACATCGGTGATCGTGTTCTGGATCATCAATATCCTGAAATTCATCCCCTATGCCTGGCTTGGCATCTTCACCTGGGAAACCGCGCTGGCGGATATCTATCTGGTTCCGGTGGCGGTGATCGGAACCTGGGCCGGGGTCTACGCGCACCGGCTGGTGCCGGAGCGCGTCTATTTCGCCATCGCCTATGCGATGCTGGTGCTGGCGGGCGGCAAATTGCTGTTCGACGGGTTGACCTGAGCCGAACCCTTGTCGGCCATCATGCCTCGCTGCCCTTCAGCCGCGCCACGTCGCCGGCCTGCGCTTCCCAGCTTTCGCCCGAGGCGACAAGGCAGGTCATGCCCGAGGGCAGCGTCACCACGATGGTCCAGGTGCCGGTATCGGCCGAGGCGAACACCTCGACCACCGCGTTGTTCTGGCCCAGCCCCATGCTTTGCCGGGTTTCGCCGTAGCGTTCCTGCAACTGCGCCACCACGGTGGCGCGTTCGGCGCAGGTTGTCTGCTGTTGCGCCTGTGCCTGCTGGGTTGCCCAGATTACCCCGCCAAGTCCGAGCGAGAATGCGAATAGGTAATTCTTCATCATGATCACACCTTTTGATGCCTGCATGGATGCGTGAGTTCAGCCTGATCGGATTTCTTCCGACACACCGCGCCACCCTGCGGTTTCCTTGAAGCCGGGGCATTTTGCCTGTCGGGTTCCCGGCGGCCAACCGGGAGGATTTCCAGATCAGGCTCCCGGTGGTGCGATCACATTGTGGCCGAGATGCGAATATGCGGTAAACGCACCGTGCGCCGAACCGGCCAGGATGCAACGCTTTTGCCGATAATCCTTGGCAATCCATCGCCGCAAACCGGTGCGCGAATGCCTTGAAAACCGATCCTGTCTGTGGTCCTAAGGCGGCGGATGCCAACAGACGGGGACAATCATGCTCGACACCGCCAAACCCTACCGCTCGGTCCTGTACATGCCGGGCTCCAAGGAACGCGCATTGGAAAAGGCCACGACGCTGGCCACGGATGCGATCATCTTCGATCTGGAAGATGCGGTGGCGGCGGATGAAAAGGCCAATGCACGTGCGCTGGTGGCGGCATCGCTGACCAGCCGCGATTATGGGCGGCGCGGGCTGATGGTGCGGATCAACGGTTTCGACACGCCCTGGGCAATGGACGATCTGGCGGCGATCTGCGACGTGGCGCCCGAGGCGATCCTGCTGCCGAAGGTCAACGCTGCAAGCGATATCGCGCGGCTGGCGGATATCCTCGATCAGCGTCCCGCCTGCGCCGCGACCGGCATCTGGGCGATGATGGAAACGCCTATGGGCATCCTGAATGCCGCCGAGATCGCCGCCGCGCCCCGGATGCGCGGCATGGTGCTGGGCACCAATGATCTGGTGAAGGACCTCGGTGCCCGCCACACCGAAGGCCGGGCCGAGGTGATGACGAGCCTATCGCTCTGCCTGCTGGCGGCGCGGGCTTACGGGCTGGTCTGCGTCGATGGGGTTTACAACAAGTTTCAGGATACCGAGACGCTTCGTACCCTGTGCGAACAGGCCCGCGACATGGGCTTTGACGGCAAGACCCTGATCCATCCCGCCCAGATCGACGTGACCAACGAGGTTTTCGCACCGTCAAAGGCCGATATCACCCTGGCCAACCGCCAGATCGCCGCCTTTGACGAGGCCGAGGCCAAGGGCCTTGGCATCGCCGTGCTGGACGGCAATATCGTGGAAAACCTGCATGTCGCATCCGCGCGGAAACTGCTGGCCAAGGTCGAGGCGATCCGCGCGATTGCTGGGTAGGGAAACGTAAACCAATACGCATTCCCGCCCTATTCCCTCGGCATGGCCGCAATCGCCGCGCCACAGGCGTTGAACCAGGCCACCATCGGCCTTGTCAGCGCCGCCCGCGCTGCCCAGTCGGCACCGTGATCACATAGCCGTATCGCCAGATCGGGATCGGTGCCTATCTTGTCATAGCGCATCGCCTTGTCGGCATTGACCCAGCCATATTTCCGGTGCCGACGGTGGATGATGGTCAGCCGCTGCACGATATGAAAGGTGATGAAATGGATCAGGTAATCCAGATTGTCGTCCCGCCCCGCCTCGGGCAGCGATTCCGCCAGCGGTGCCAGCACCGCCTCGGCCCCGAGGGGCCAGAATTCATCACCCGCCATCCAGGCGAAATCCTCCATCCCATGGCGCTTGCCGCAATGCTCCCAGTCGAACCAGAAAACCCGGTCGTTCTTGCCCACCGCGGCATTGCCGGGCCGCGCATCCCATTTGATGAAGACTTTCGCGGGCACATGCAGCCGCGCCACCAGCGCGGAGTGATCCAGATCGGGCACATCAATTCCGAATTTTTCGGACGACGTGATCGCCGTGCCGACGAACCCCTTCACCCAATCCTCGCGCTCGCCCAGGCCCGGCACGATCTCGGCCAGCCCGGCATCGCGCCCGGCCTGATGGATTTCCAGCAGGCTTTCCACCGCCCGGCGCGCTACCTTCGCCTGCTGATCCGCCTTGCCCGCCGCCATCTCGCCCGACAGGCGGCGCGAGCCGACATCGGCCTGGAAGAATACCTTTTCCGTGCCCCCCAGAAACCGCGGCACCGGCGCACCGCGCCCCGACAGGCGGCGCAGCACCTCGACCTCCATGCGCATCCGCCCGGGATAGCTGCGCTGGGTCGCCACCATCGTGCGTTTGGGAAAATGCACCCGCAGGCTTTCGCGTGATCGCCCGCCGGGGGCTGTCACCTTGTCAACCTCGGCCCCGAACATCTGCCCGGCCAGAAGTGCCACCTCCTCGGGCGCCAGTCTGTCGTCCTGCTCTGCCATTTTGCCCCGCGTTTTCACCTGTTTTAGCGCGTTGCGGGCGGTCTGTGAATCCTGTTTCGCAGCAAATCCACAATCGGCGCGGTTTTCTTGACCCTTCGGTCAAACCGTGCCAGATTCGGATGTCCGATCACGGCCTGTTAAGGGGGAGCGACGCAAGTGTCCGAACAATCGCTGACCGCGCCAGCCAAAGGGCAGACCGGACAGAGCGGCCTGCCGCAACTGCATCTGGCGCGCAATCCCGGCATGCCGCTGGATCTGGACTGGGTGCGCGGCGTGCAGGCCAATACTTCCGCGATCGAGCGGCGCTGCGCCAGCCTGCCCGGCCGGCGCTCGGTCAAGAAGGACTGGCAGGCGGCCTGGCTGTTGAAGGCGATTTCCCTGATCGACCTCACCACCCTGGCCGGCGACGATACCGAGGCGCGGGTGCAACGCCTCTGCCGCAAGGCCATGCAGCCGGTCCGCCCGGACCTTCTGGACGCGCTCGGCATGGGGGATCGCCGCCTGACCACCGGCGCGGTCTGTGTCTATCACGAGATGGTGCCGGAGGCGGTTCGCGCGCTGGAAGGCTCCGGCGTGCCGGTGGCGGCAGTATCCACCGGCTTTCCCGCCGGGTTGTCGCCATACAAGCTGCGGCTGGCCGAGATCGGCCAATCGGTCGCCGCCGGGGCGGATGAAATCGACATCGTGATTTCCCGCCGCCATGTGCTGGGCCAGAACTGGCAGGCGCTTTACGACGAGATGCGCGAAATGCGCGCCGCATGCGGCCATGCGCATGTGAAGGCGATCCTGGCCACCGGCGAATTGCAGACCTTGCGCAATGTCGCCCGCGCCTCGCTGGTCTGCATGATGGCCGGGGCGGATTTCATCAAGACCTCGACCGGCAAGGAAGCCGTCAACGCCACCCTGCCGGTCAGCCTGGTGATGATCCGCGCCATCCGCGACTATGAGGCGCGAACCGGCTTCAGGATCGGCTACAAACCGGCGGGCGGGATTTCCAAAGCCAAGGATTCGCTGGTATATCTGGCGCTGATCAAGGAAGAGCTGGGCAATCGCTGGCTGCAGCCCGACCTGTTCCGCTTCGGCGCATCCTCGCTTCTGGGCGATATCGAACGGCAGTTGGAACATCAGGTAACCGGGCGCTATTCGGCGTCCTGGCGACATGCAATGGGGTAGAGATGAGCAATCAAGACAACAATTCAAACAACGGCAATCCCGGCCCGAATTTCGCGCTGGAAGCATCGGCAACGCTGATCACCTTCATCTTCATCCCGGCACTTTTGATGCTGGTCCTGTGGATCCCCCTGCAACGCCTCGCCGGGACCGAGGCCGCCATCGCCGTCGGTCTGATATTGCAGGCGGTCTGCCTGTTCGCCTTTCGCGAGAACGTCGCAGGCTTCCTGAAGCGCAAGTTCGGCGGCACGCGGAAATGACCATCCCCGGATTGTTCGATTCGATGGAATGGGGCCCCGCCCCGGAAAGCACCGCCGAGGCAATGGCCTGGCTGGACACGCATGAACGCACCTTCGGGCTGTTCATCGGCGGTGAGTTCCGCGCCGCCCAATCGGGCGGTGGTTTTGACACGCGCAATCCGGCCAATGGCCAGGTGCTGGCCCGCATCGCCGAGGCCGGTGCCGCGGATATCGACGTTGCCGTCGCCGCCGCCCGCAAGGCCCAGCCGAAATGGCAGGCGCTCGGCGGGCATGGCCGCGCCCGCCATCTCTATGCACTGGCGCGATTGGTGCAGAAGCATTCCCGCCTGCTGGCGGTGGTCGAGACACTGGATAACGGCAAGCCGATCCGCGAAAGCCGCGATATCGACGTGCCCCTGGTGGCGCGGCATTTCTACTATCACGCCGGTGCGGCGCAACTGATGGATGCCCAGATGCCGGGCCGCGAGGCTCTGGGCGTCTGCGGTCAGGTGATCCCGTGGAACTTCCCGCTGCTGATGCTGGCCTGGAAGATCGCCCCGGCACTGGCGATGGGCAATACCGTTGTGCTGAAACCGGCGGAATATACCTCGCTGTCGGCGCTTTTGTTCGCCGAAATCTGCATCGAGGCTGGCCTGCCGGCGGGTGTTGTCAATATCGTGACCGGCGACGGGCGCACCGGCGAATTGATCAGCCTGCATCCCGGCATCGGCAAGATCGCCTTCACCGGTTCGACCGATGTGGGCCGCAGGATACGCCAGGCCACCGCCGGCAGCGGCAAGGCGCTGACGCTGGAACTGGGCGGAAAATCGCCCTATATCGTGTTCGATGACGCCGATCTCGACAGCGCCGTCGAAGGCCTTGTCGATGCGATCTGGTTCAATCAGGGGCAGGTCTGCTGCGCCGGTTCGCGCCTGTTGGTGCAGGAAGGCGTTGCCGAGGCGTTCACCGCCAAGCTGATCGCCCGGATGAACAAGCTGCGCGTCGGCGATCCGATGGACAAGGCGATCGACATGGGCGCGATCGTCGATCCTGTGCAACTGGACGCGATCACCCGCATGGTCGCCTCCGCCCCTGAAGGCGCACAGGTCCACCACGCCACCTGTGCGATCCCGAACGAGGGCTGTTTCTACCCGCCGACCCTGATCACCGGGCTGGCCCCGGCGGATCGCCTGATGCAGGAGGAAATCTTCGGCCCGGTGCTGGTGGCAACCACCTTCCGCACGCCCTCCGAAGCCGTTGCCTTGGCCAATGACAGCCGCTACGGGCTGGCCGCCACGATCTGGAGCGAGAACATCAACCTCGCCCTCGATATCGCACCGAAACTGGTCTCGGGCGTGGTCTGGATCAACGCCACCAACTTGTTCGACGCCGCTGCCGGATTCGGCGGACGCCGCGAAAGCGGTTTCGGGCGCGAAGGCGGCAGGGAAGGGCTTTACGCCTACACGAAACCGGCAGGCAATCGCAAACCTCTGAAGCGCGTGCTGCCGTATGACGGCATTGCCCTGGGCGCAAGCGGGCTGGACCGCACCGCGAAGAACTATGTCGGCGGCAAACAGGCCCGCCCCGATGGCGGCTATTCAACTCCGGTCTTCGGGCCAAAGGGCGCGTTTCTGGGTCATGTCGGCACCGGCAACCGCAAGGATATCCGCAACGCGGTCGAAGCCGCCCGCGCCGCCACCGGCTGGGCCAGGACCACCGGGCATCTGCGTGCGCAGATCCTCTATTACATCGCCGAGAACCTGTCGGCCCGCGGCGACGAATTCGCCGCCCGGCTGAAAGCCATGCAGGGCGGCGGCGACAAGGCGGCCCGTGCGGAAGTGGACACCGCGATTGCCCGCCTGTTTTCCGCTGCCGCCTGGGCCGACAAATACGACGGCGCGGTACATGATGTGCCGATCCGTGGCGTTGCGCTGGCGATGAATGAACCGGTCGGGGTGATCGGCATGGTCTGCCCGGACGAAGCCCCCTTGCTGGGGCTGATCTCGCTGATCGCACCGGCGATTGCGATGGGCAATACCTGCGTTGCGGTGCCGTCGGCGGCCTTCCCGCTGGCGGCAAGCGATTTCTACCAGGTGCTGGACACCTCCGATCTGCCCGGCGGTGTGGTCAATATCGTAACCGGCGCGCATGGCGATCTGGCACCGGTGCTGGCGGCGCATGACGATGTCGATGCGCTGTGGTATTTCGGCTCGGACGACCTGTCGGGGGCAATCGAACGCGCCTCTGCCGGCAATCTGAAACGAACGCTGGTCAATGACGGCTACGCGACCGACTGGTTCAAGGCCGACACCCAGCATTTCCTGCGCCACGCAACCGAGGTCAAGAATATCTGGATTCCCTACGGCGAATAGGCCCAGCTTCCGGCCTTTTCCCGTCCTACAGGCTTCTTTTTGGTACAAATACTCAAACTGAGTTTCTTACTGCACCTCGATCCGGGCCTGCCTCGATCGCCCGGTCGCGTCGATCACCGACAGATCGACAAAGCCGCGCCCTGACGGGGCTAGCTCGACTTCCCGTTCGTTGGTGGCGATCACCTGCGGCACGCCATCGGTGATCCAGGTAAAGGGCGGCGTTCCGTTGCGCACCTTGACCACCAGCGGCAGGCTGGGGCCAAGGTCCAGCCGCGCCCCGTCGGGCGGAAAGGCGATTTCCGGGCCCTGCAATCCGGCCTCGGCAGAGGCCCCGAACTGGCGCAGCGGCGGCGGCAATTCGGCGTTGGAAACGATCAGCGTCGCCGGGGGTGGCGGCGGCAAAGGTTCCAGCCGGGTTTTCAGCCGGCTGAAGGCATCGAACAGCAGCGGCGCCGCTGATTCCGCCCCCGATATCCCCGGCACCGAGGCACCGTCCGGCCTGCCGATCCACACCGCGATCACATGGCGGCCATCATACCCAACCGCCCAGGCATCGCGGTAGCCGTAGGACGTGCCGGTCTTGAAGGCGAGATCAGTATCGGGCGCAAGATAGGGCCGCTCCACCCGGCCAAGGATATTGCCCACCTGCCAGGCCGCCTCGGCGCTCAGGAGGCGTTTCGACGCTGGCGCAGCCGCCTCAACCAGCCGGTATCGCAGCGCCGCCGCCTGCCCGCCATTGGCCATCGCGCCGTAAAGCCGCACCAGATCCTCCAGCCTGAGGCCAAGGCCGCCGAGCGCAATCGCCAGCCCCGGTGCGGCCTCGCCCGGCAATTCCGCGTCCACCCCGATGCGCGCCATGCGCGAGAGCATCTGCGCCGGGCCGACTGCCTCCAGCAGTTTCACCGCCGGGATATTCAGCGAATAGCGCAACGCATCGCGCAGGCTGATCGTGCCGTAGAACCTTCCATCGAAATTCAGGGGCGCATAGGTGCCGAACGCGGCCGGGCGGTCTTCGATCACGGTGTCGGGATGGGCAATACCGGCCTCGAAGGCCAGCCCGTAGATCAGCGGCTTCAGGGTCGATCCCGGCGAGCGTATGGCGCTGGTCATGTCCACCGCACCTTGCCGCGCGGTATCGAGGTACCCGGCCGAACCGACCGAGGCCAGCACCTCGCCGCTTCGGTGATCCGCCACGATGATCGCCGCCGACAGCCCCGCCGCCGCATGGGCGACATGCGCCGCCGCCAGCGCCTCCAGCCGCGCCTGCAAGTCACGCTCGATGCTCAGGCGGTGGCGCGGGGTTGTCGGGTGATCGGCCAGCATGCGGTCGGCCAGATGCGGTGCGATGGCGGGAAAGGGCACGCGGGCGACCGGCACCGCCTCGCGCCGCGCTGCCAGTGCCTCGTCGCCCGGCAATATCCCCGACTCGGCCAGGCGCGCCAGCACGCGGTTGCGCGCGGCCTCGGCGGCGGCGGCATCGCGGTCCGGGCGGCGGGCTTCGGGCGATTGCGGCAGCGCGATCAGCAGCGCCATCTGCGCCGCCGTCAGCCGCCCTGGCTCCTTGCCGAAATAGCCCAGGGTGGCCGCCCTGACGCCCTCCAGATTGCCGCCGAACGGGGCGAGTTTCAGGTACAGATCCAGAATGCCGGATTTCGGCAATCGCCGCTCCAGTGCCAGCGCCAGCCGTATCTGGCGGAACTTGCCGCCCCATTGCCCGGTGCCGCCGTCTTCCAGCAGCCGCGCCACCTGCATCGTCAGGGTGGAACCGCCCGAGACGACGCGGCCATGCCAAAGCGCCTGGCCGAGCGCCCGTGCCATCGCCACCGGATCGACACCGGCATGGCGGTAGAACCGCTTGTCCTCGTATGCCACCAGCATCGCCAGATAGCGCGGATCGACATCATCCACCCCGGCAGGCAACCGCCAGCGGCCATCGGCCACGGTATAGGCCCGCAGCAGATCACCGTTGCGATCCTCGACCACCACCGATGTTTCCATCACCAATGGCGGCAGGATCGTCGCCGCGACCCAGCGATCAAGCGCCAGCGCCGCAACGACGGCAAGGCAAACGACACCGGCAAGCGATACCGCCCCCGCCCGAAGCCAAAGCTGCCTGCGCCGGCTCACTCCGATATCGTGACCCGGCCAACGCCGGTCCGGGCGCGGTATTCCGGGCGGTACATGTCTTCGACGCTGGCCGCCGGATGGCGGAACGTACCCGGAGAGATTGCCCGTACGACATAGGCAAGCTGGAACGCCTCTTTCGACGACCAGTCAACCGCCGCCACGAAGCGTTCGGCGCGGAACTCGGCATGTTGCGGCTCGGTGCCCAGTTGCAGCCAGTCCAGCGCCTTCACGTCGCCCGATTGCAGAAGGTTCGGATTGTCGATCTCGAACCCAGCCGGCAACGGATCGTTGACGATCAGCCGCGCCTCGGAATAGCGCGACGGCGTGACCTTGACCACCACCACCAGCCGCTGGTTCAGGGCCACGCGCTCGGGCGTCACCGGCTTGCCGTCCATCGTGAAATAGAACCGGTCGATGAAATAGCCGTTGCCGCCCGCCGGTTCCGGTTCTGCCGGGATGCCGAAGGTGGTCAGCACCGTCACGCTGTCGCGCCCGGAATTGTTCATCACCTCGACTTGCCGGTTGCCGCCGGTCTGGGCATCCAGCACCTCGACCACCGGGCCATTGGCCGGGCTGCCGTTGATCAGGAAGGCATCGGGCGCGGTATCCTCGATCAGCGCATTGGCGGCCAGCAAGGACCACATGTTTTCCTGGGTCGAGCGGTAGCGGTCCACCATGTTGTCCGGCGCGATCCGTGCTGCCAGTGCCGGCTGGTCCAGCACCGCGCTGCCCGCCTCGACCGCCAGTGTCAGGACGGCAGCGGTGTCGCGCAGATTGGTGCCATAATCGACCCGCCAGAGCTGTTCCTCGGCCCTTGCTCGCTGTTCATCCAGCCGCGCACCCGCCTGTCGGAACATCGCATCGGCGCGCATCTGATCGCCGTAGAATGCCAGTGCCGTGCCCAGTTGCGCCAGCGCCAGCGGCGTGGCGAAATCACCGGACTTTGTGTCGGCATAGTAGCGCAGATCGCCGATATTGGCGGTGCCTTCGCGCGCCATCACCATCAGCGCATAGGCGATATCCTCGCCGCCATTTTCGAAATCCCCGGCATAGTTCACACGGTTGCGGATATTGTCCATCGCCAGGCGGAAGGCCTGCGCGGGCACATCAAACCCCTTGGCGCGGGCGCGGCTGAGGAAATCCGAAACATAGGCATCCAGCCACAGATCGCCCGATCCGGGGCTCCACAGCCCGAAAGAGCCGCTGGAGGACTGGTTGGACAGCACCTCGCCAATCGCCTGCTCGATACGCGTGCGGACATTCTTCTTGCCCGCCAGCCCCATCGAGCTTGCCACCTGTTCAAAATACAACAAGGGCAGCGCCTTCGAGGTGATCTGCTCGGTACAGCCATAAGGATAGCGATCCAGCGCCGACAACAGCCCGGGCGCATCGAACCGTGCCACCGGGCCAACCGCCAGCGTGGCGCGGCCGGTGCCCGGCAGATAGGACGCGAAGACATCGGAATCCAGCCGGAAGGTATCGCCCGCCGCCAGCGCCACCCGCGCGGTGCGCGAAATCTCCGGATCAAGCGCGCGGATCGGCAGGATCAGCGTCTTGGTCAGGCGCTCGCCGTCCGGCGTGGTCAGGGTCACGGTGATCTCGGGCGTGCCCGAGGCCGGGGCCGCGATCGGCACGCTGAGCGTGGCGCGGCCCTGATCGGCCAGCGTCACGGAACCGGGCAGACGCGCGGTGTCGAGATAAAGTCCCCCGTTCGCGGCAACCTCGATCCCCACCTTGCCTGCGGGACCCTTGGCATGCGCCAGTTCCAGCAGCACGCGGCTTTCGTCATAAGGAGCCAGGAAACGCGGCAGGCTGGCGGTCAGCACCACCGGATCGCGTGCCAGCACGTCCTTTTCGGCCTGCCCGATTCCGGTTTCCGACCAGACCACCGCCATCAGGCGGATGGTGCCGTTGAACTCGGGAATATCGAAATCGGTACTGACCATGCCATCCGCGCCAACCACCAGCGGGCCGGAGAAATAGGCCACCAGCTCCTCGGTCGGCGGCGGGCTTTGCAAGCGGTCGCCGAGCGCGCCGTCACCGCCGGAACGCACCTGTCCCGGTGCCCCCTGCATCCCGTCGATCAGGCGGCCATACATGTCGCGGATATCCATCCCCAGCCGTTGCTGGCCGAAATAATGGCCATCGGGATCGGGCGATTTGAAGCCGGTCAGGTTCAGGATACCGAGATCGACCGCCGCAATGGTGGCATAGGCGGTATCGCCGGGGGCGACGCCCTCCACCTGCAGGCTGGCGGTCATGGTGGCCCGCGGGCTGACCTCATCCGGCCCGAGGAACCGCGCCGTCAGGCGGTGCGCACCGGGATCGACCGATGCCCAGTTCAACCCGAGCGAGCGCGCCGGATTGCGCCCGGCGGCAACGTTCATCGGGCGGATCACGCTGGCGCTGACATAGGCACCGGCACCCCAATCCTCGTTCACTTCCAGATCAATCAGGTTCTCGCCTTCCGTCACCTCGACGGATTTCATCGCGATCAGCCGGTTCGACATCACCGTCACCAAGGCGGTGCCGGCATAGCGCGGCACGATGCGCAGACGCGCGGTATCGCCCACGCGGTAGCCGTCGCGGTCCAGCGCCAGTTCCAGCGTGTCGGGCGTATCGACGCTTTCCGCCGGGGCGTACCAGCCGGCATAGAATTCATGCGCCGCCGCGATGTAATCCCCGTCAAGGGTTTCCAGCTTCAACTCGTAGCGGCCCCAATCGACACCGGCCTCGATGCGCACCGGATCGCCAGTACCCAAGGCCACCTCGCCCGAGGCGATGCGGGTGCGGGTCGTTACCGGTTCGTAATTCCAGTTGCCGTAGCTTTCATACCATTGATAGCGCGTGCGCACCCGGCTGAGGGTCCAGCCCACCTTCGGCAGGCCCACCCGTTGCAGATCGGTGCCCACCGCCAGCAGATCGAACGCCGCGGTGCCGCCTTCGGGCACCACATCGTCAAACAGCGGCTTGACGCCGATCATGGTTGCCGCCGGGGCCAGCGGGGCCTCGATCAGGCGCTCGACAGGGCGGCCCGAGCCTTCGGTCACCCGCACCAAAGCCTTCAGTTGCAGCGGCACCTGCGCGTCGCTCAGATCGGGCATGGCAAGGCCGAAGCGGACATGCCCCTTGGCATCGGTGACGATGTCGCCGCCGGTGAATTCCAGCCTTGTGCCGAAATATTCCGTGGCCCGGCCGAAATGATAGCCCGGATAGCCGTCCAGCCCGGGCGCGGGTGAAATCCGCGCCTCGGCCTCGACCTTCAATCCGCCGCCGGGCGCGCCGTAAAGGTAGCGGGCCTCCAGATCAATCATTGGCACATCGGCCACGCGGACCGGCCCGTCCGGCAGGTTGAGTGTGAAATCGATCCGCTCGGGGATCAGGTCTTCCACCAGGAATTTCTGCGCCACCAGGGCAGGCGCATCGACATCCGCATGCAGGCGGATGTTCCACGCCCCGCGCTGCGCGGCATTCGGCAGATGCACCGCGAACACCCGGCCACCGGCCCCGGCATCGTCCAGCAATTCGCGGCTGAACTCCACCCCGTCGGGGCGCAGGATGATGGCGGTCAGCGGCAGGCCCTCGATCGCCTCGGCCTTGCCATCGCGCGCCAGGGCGGTGGCATAGACGGTTTCACCGGCGCGGTAGGCCCCGCGATCGGTGGTCAGGAACACATCCATCGGCGGCGGCGAGACGCGCCCGCCAACGCCGCGATCGGACAGATCGAACGCCGCCGATTTCAGGTCGAGGAAGGCGAAATCGCCGCCCTCATCCGCTGCCGTCACCATCGACGGCGCGCGCGCACCTTCACCTCTGGTCAGGCCCGGCGCGAACCGGGCATAGCCCATCGCATCGCTGAACGCCTCGCCCAGCACCTCGTTATTGCGGGCCACCAACCGTACCTTTACGCCAGCCTTGGCCACCGCATCACCCAACCCGCGCACGAAGACATGCAGGCCATCGCCGCCCGACAATGTGGCCAGCCCGAGATCGGTAACGATGAACCATTGCGCGGCGGCGCTGGAATCCCAGGGGTCCGCCCCCGGCACGCGGGCGCTCAGCACGTAGACGCCCGGCTCGAACGACGCCACCGCATCGCCGATCGGCAGGGCGGTGGTGACATCGCGGTTGACCTCGCGTGCAACGATGCCCTTGCCCGACCAGACCTCCTGGCCGATATCGTCGCGGATGTTGTTTTCATCCCAGAGCGACAGGGGCGCGTTGAAATAGCCCTGTTCGATGGTCCGCACCAGGTTGCGCTCGCCCACCCGGTGGATCGCGAGATCAACCTCGGACAGGTTGACCGTGACAATCGGGATCGACGCCCCGGCCCCGCGCGGCAGCACGTAGGCCCGGCCAACGAACCGCGCCGAGGGGTCACGATCCTTGATGTATAGGTCAAGATCGACCGACTTGATCAGCTTTTCGCCGCTCTGCGCCGGCAGGCCCTCGCGGAAGGTCAGCCGGTAGCGCTCGCCGTGGCGCACGCCGTCGATGCACAATTGGTTGCCCTCGGCCTCGACCACCATGCCACTGTCCGGCAGGCGCACGAAGTCACCGTAATTGACGCCGGCGGCCACCAGGGCCTCGCTGAACTGGGCGCAGACGCGGGGTTGTGCGGCGTTGTTGTCAACGCTGTGTTCGGTGATGCGAAAACCGTACAGCCCGACCAGCCTGGTCAGCGCATCCTCGGTATCCAGCCGGGGCGCGATGGATTGCGCCAGCCGCAACACGCTGATCGCCAGCCGCCCGCTGCCGCGCTGTTCGACAGCGCGCGCCAGCGTGTTCAGCGCCGTCACTTCAAGCCCCTTGTTGGTGCTGCGCAGATAGGCATTGATCGCCGCCGCGCTGGCAATCCGCTGCATGTCGCGCTTGTCCGAGCTTTTCTCGGTCTTTACCTCAAGCGCCAGCGCCGCCATCTCGGCCCAGCCATCGGCGGCATCGCTGAGATTGAGCGCCGCACCCATGAACCTGAGCGCATTCAGGTGGTTGCCGGCGCTGCGCGCATTGCGCGAGGCCTCGATCAGTTGCTCGGCGGTCCATTGGTTGGTGATGTAATCCTGCGCCAGCCGGGTGGCCTGATCGCGCGCCTCGTTCAGATACCTCTCGGGCAGGAAGCCGAGTTTCATCAGCTTGTCGCCCTGGCGCGCCAGCACCTTTGCATCGGTCGCGAAAACCTGTGCCGAGGCGGCCCCCTCGAACGGCACGCGCTCGCTGATATCGGATTTCGGGAAGCAGGAATTGGCCTTGAAATTGAACGTGAAGGCGCGGCAGGCGCTATCGGCCAGGCAGATGCGCATGCAGGTGTCAAAAGTGGTCTCGAAGACCGGCTGCAGGTCCGATCCGTAGAAATCCATGTTCTGGGTGATCGCCAGCCGCCGCTCGGGCACAACGTTGTCCGCCGCCGAGGCAGGTGACAGGCCGATCAGCATCAGGGCCAGCGGGGCAAGGGTGCAGCGGATTATCTTGCGAAACGAGGGGCGGACCATGAATCGACTCCGGAACTGACTGAAAAACTGGCCCGATGCTGACACAGAACACCGCGTCAGGCAATGATTGCCCCGGTCCGCCCCCCCTGCCGCAAGGTATTGTGAACGAAGCCAATGCAATTCACGCTGCGGTTAAGACCGCATTCAGGTTTTGCCGTCAATGTGCCTACCGGAAACAGGTGAAAGGGAACATCCATGCCGCCAACGGGCTGGAACAATAGGTCGGAAGGCGCGGCATGAACGCCTCCGACTGGCAGCAGCGCTACGAACAGGAACGCGCGGCGCGGATCGAAGCTGAACGCCGTCTGGAACTGCGCTCGGCGGAACTGCGCCAGGCCAATCTGGACCTTGCCATCCAGGCCGACGACCTGACGGTCGAGATTGAAACCACCCAGCAGGAATTCGATGCCGCGCGCAGCCGGGCCGAAACCCTGGCCGACCAGACGCAACGCATCCGCGCCGATCTGGTGGCCGCCAACCACGCGACCTTTCGCGCCGAACGCCGCCTGTGGGACGCGCTGGAAGCGATCCAGGACGGTTTTGCCCTGTTTGGCGAAGACGACCGGCTGATCGCGGCCAACCGGGTCTATACCAAATTCCTGGGCACACTTGGCTGCACGGCGGCCCCGGGGCTGGCCTATCGCGCGATCATCGACGCGGTGGCGGCATCGGGGGCTGTTCACGATTCCAACGGCCCGGTGGCGCAATGGCGCAGCGCGATGCGCCGCTGGCACGCCGAACCGGGCTACAAGGCACATGTGATGCAACTGAACGGCGATCACTGGCTGAAGCTGAAGGAACGCCGCACCGAGGACGGCAATACCGTGATGCTGGTCTCCGACGTAACCGAAGCCAAGCGCCGCGAAGGCGAGCTGGATGCCGCCCGGCGCGACGCCGAAGCCGCCAACCGCGCGAAATCCGCCTTTCTGGCCAATATGAGCCACGAAATCCGCACGCCCATGAACGGCGTTGTCGGCATGGCCGACCTGCTGGCGGAAACCGATCTGGATGACGATCAGCAGCTTTACGCCGACACGATCCGATCCTCCGGCGAGGCCTTGCTGGTGATCCTGAACGACGTGCTGGACTATTCCAAGATCGAAAGCGGCATGTTTGAATTGTTCCCCGAACCGTTCGATCTGGAACGCGCGGTGCATGATGTGGCGCTGTTGCTGCAGCCCAAGGCGCGCGAAAAGGGTGTCGATCTGCTGATAGATTACGACATGTTCCTGCCGGCGCATTATATCGGCGATGGCGGGCGGCTGCGCCAGGTGCTGACCAACCTTGCCGGTAATGCCGTCAAGTTCACCGAAACCGGCTTCGTGCTGATCCGGGTGGTCGGGATCGAGGTGGCGGCAGGCCAGCAGAAAATCCACATCGCGATCGAAGACAGCGGCATCGGCATCGCCGCCGACCAGATCGAGCATATCTTCGGCGAATTCACCCAGGCCGACGAAAAGATCACCCGCCGGTTTGAAGGCACCGGCCTCGGCCTGGCGATCTCGCGCCGCCTGGTGGCGATGATGGGCGGCGATATCTGGGTCGATTCGGTGCTGGGCAAGGGCTCGTGCTTCGGCTTCTCGGTGGAATTGCCGCTGGTCGGCGACCCGAAGCTGGCCACCCAGGCACCGGGGCTGAAGGCAGGGCGCAAACTGCGCCGGGCGCTGATCGTCGACGATCTGCAGGTGAACCGCGTCATTCTGGAACGCCAGTTGGGATTCCTCGGGATCGAGACCACGGCCTGCTGTTCGGTGGAAACGGCGCTGCAATGCCTGGCCGAGGCACGATTCGACGTGATCCTGACGGATCATCAGATGCCCGGGCAGACCGGCATCGACCTCGCCCGCAAGGTGCGCGATGCCGGCCTGAACCTGCCCATCCTGCTGCTCAGTTCGCAGGCCGGTCAGCCGGCCGGCGCGTCCGAACCGGGCCTGCTGGCGGGATGCCTCAGGAAACCGGTGCTGCGGCGCGATCTTTGTGCCGCGCTGGATGCCCTGAATGGCGTTGCGCGGGCGGAACTGGTCAGATCGCCCCCGCCCGATACTGAAGATGCCGCACCAACCGGCCTGCACCTGCTGATCGCCGAGGATAACCGCACCAACCAGCTAGTGCTGGCGCGGATGCTGGACGAGGGCGGGCATAAACTGGATTTCGCCAATAACGGGCGCGAGGCGGTGGATCTGTTCGCAACAACCGATTTTGATCTCGTGTTCATGGATATTTCCATGCCCGAAATGGATGGCGTCGAGGCCACCGAAACGATCCGCCGGTTCGAGGCCGCTCGTGGCTCGGACCCGGTGCCGATCATCGCCCTGACGGCGCATGCGATGGCCGGCGATGGCGAGCGGTTTCTGGCCGCCGGAATGGACCGGCATCTGAGCAAACCCTTGAAAAAGGCCTCCATCACCGGCCTGTTGAGCGATCTTGTGCGGTCAGGCCGGCTGAACGGGGCGGAGTGCAGCGGCAGTCTGGCCCCGCCCGCACGCATGGCCCGCCAGCCATCAGCCGCTGCAATGCGGTGATCCGGGGCGCGCACGCGCACGCCGGGTCTGCCAGGTCACAGGCCCCGCATCTGCAATTCCTTGCCGTCATGGATATGCAGGATCATCTTTTCCGCCGCCGCCCAGCCATCGCCGGTTTCGATCGCGTCGATCAGCGACATGTGATCGCCCAGCGATTTCGACAGATCGACGAACTGGATCGACGCGAACAGCGTGAAGGATGAGCCACGGTTCCAGATATTGTCGAAGAACTCCAGCAGGAAGCGGTTGCGGGTGGCCTCGACAATGGCGCGGTGGATCGACCTGTTGGCATCGAAATAGGCCTGCACGGTGTTTTCCGTCATGTCCTCGGCCCGCGTGATCCGGGCACGCAGCGCCGCGCAGGTGGCCTTGTCGCCGGCTTCGGCCAGCATCCGCGCCGCCGATCCCTCGATGGCTGACCGCGCGCCATACATTTCCGCAATCTCCGCCTCGTCCAGCTTGCGGATGCGAAACCCGCCGCGCCCGGCCAGTTCCAGAATACCCTCCTGCTCCATTCGGAACAGCGCTTCGCGGATCGGCGTGCGGCTGATTTCAAACTCGTCCGCCAGCTTTTCCTGAACGATTCGGTCCTCGGTCGAGATCGAGCCATCGCGAATCGCCTGCATGATCTGGTCATAGACCTGATCGGCCAGTCGGATACGCGGTTGCGACAGGGACTTGAACGCCATGTTGTCTTCCCCCGGGGCCGGTGCTGTGCTGCATTTGCCTGTTTCTTGTACACGGTATTCAAAAGCCAGGGAATAGATGTCTCTTGCCGCGCAAGAATCCAATTGCCATCGCGATTGAGAATACTGTATACAGTATACTACCAGTCAAAGGGGACGTTCATGTGTGGAATCGCCGGGAGAATACTGAATGCGCCGGGCAAGGTCGGGGCCGACCTGGTCGAGCTGATGGATGCGCAGGAACACAGGGGCGCTGATTCGACCGGCTTCGCGGTCTGGGGCGTGCCGCGCGATGACGGTTACATCGTCCGCGCGATTGGGTTCGACCGTACCCGCATGGCCGCCGATCTCGAAGATTTTCGCGCCATCCTGAAACAGCACGGCTCGGACTTCATCGAGGATCCGACCTGGGACAATGATCGCAGCAAGCATTACTCGGTGCGCATGATCATCCGCGATCCCGCCGACATGGCCGAATGGGTCAGGGCGGCGGACGAGATCTGCACCCGCCTGGAAATGCAGTCGGTCGGCCGGTCGCTGGAGATCATCAAGGATACCGGCGGTGCCTATGCGGTGGCCGACAAGCACGGCGTGCGCGACATGATCGGCACGCACGGGCTGGGCCATGCCCGCCTGGCCACCGAAAGCGACGTGCGCCCGAATGCCAGCCACCCGTTCTGGGCCCGTCCCTTCCCGGATGTGGCGATCGTGCATAACGGCCAGATCACCGATTACTATACCTGGCGCAACCGGCTGACCCGGCAGGGCTATCGCTTCCTGACCTATAACGACAGCGAACTGATCGCGGTCTGGGTTTCGGACCGCATGAAACAGGGCCTCAGCATGGAACAGGCGCTGACCCGCTCGATCGACGAGATCGACGGTGTCTTCACCTTCATGATCGGCACCCCGGAAACCATCGGTTTCGCCAAGGACCGCTTCGCGATGAAGCCGCTGGTCGTGGTCAACGAATTGGGCAGGATCGCCGCCGCCACCGAGGAACAGGCGGTGCGCCGCGTCGTGCTCGACGAAGATTGCGACATCATCAACTACGATGGCCCGTGCCAGTTCGGCACCTGGGGCGTCGGCAACCGGAGGGCCGCGGCATGAGCGAGACCATCATCACCGTCGCCGACCGCCCGATCCGCGAAGTGCACCAGGAAATCCAGGCCGCGGCGCAGGCGGGTGGTTCGATCCTGATCCGGGATGCGCGCTCGCGCCATAACCTCGGCGTCGGGCTGCCGCCGGGATGCTCGGTCCGTTTTGAAGGCTCGGTCGGCTATTATTGCGGCGGGCTGAATACCGGCGCGCGGATCGAGATCGAACGCAACGCCGGCTGGGGCTGCGGCGAGGCGATGAGCGACGGCCATGTCACCATCGGCGGCTATGCCGGCATGTCGGTCGGCGCGGCAATGCTGGGCGGCACCATCCATGTCAAGGGCGATTGCGGCCCGCGCGTCGGCGTCGCCATGAAGGGCGGCCATATCGTCGTGGAAGGCAAGATCGGCTATCAGTCGGGCTTCATGGCGCATGGCGGCAAGATCATCGCGCTGGGCGGTGCGGGCGGAAGCTGTGCCGATGCGCTGTGGGAGGGCGAGGTCTGGGTAACCGGCGATATCCAGGACCTGGGCGTCGATGCCGTGGTGACCGAGCCGACCGCCGAACAGGTGGCCGAAGTGGATGCCATCCTCGATCCGCTTGGCCTGAAGGACACATCGCGCGACTGGCGTCGGATCGTCGCTGGCAAGAGACTTTGGTATTTTGAAAGCAGGGACGCAAAAGCATGGCTGATGATATAAAACCGACCTACGAATATCCGTTCGAGGAAGCCAGCGAAGAAATGATCGCCTTTGGCGACGGTGCCATCGAAGGCCGTCCCGCCGGTGCACCGGCCTCGTATGACAGGGGCGGTTCGACCCGCTGGACGCCCGAGGCAATCTCGGAAGTTCACGCGCTGGCGCAGCTTGGCCGCTACCAGGTGCGGGGCTGGAACAGCTTCAACCACCGCCTGCCGTCCTGGGACGACCTGACATTCGTTCCCGCCACCATGACCCGCCTGCCGCTGGAAGGCTACCGTGAGAAATGCGAAACCAAGACGGTGCTGGGCGGCGGTCGCGGGCTGGTTGAAAAACCGATCGAGATCGACATTCCGATCTACATCGCCTCGATGTCGTTCGGGGCCTTGTCGGCCAGCGCCAAGGAGGCGCTGGGCCACGGTGCCTCCAAGGTCGGCACCCTCACCTGCACCGGCGAAGGCGGAATGCTGGAAGAGGAACGCGCCGCCTCGCGCACGCTGGTCTACCAGATGTCACCGGCACGTTACGGGCTTGATCTGGACCATCTGCGCCGCGCCAACGGGCTGGAACTGGTGGTTGGCCAGGGGGCCAAGCCCGGCACCGGCGGCCTGCTGCTGGGCATGAAAGTGTCCGAGCGGATTTCAAAGATGCGTACCCTGCCGGTGGGCGTCGATCAACGCTCGACCATCCGTCACCCCGACTGGCTGGGGGCCGACGATCTGGCCGTCAAGATCGAGGAATTGCGCATCGCCACCAATTACCAGGTGCCGATCTTCATCAAGATGGGGGCCACGCGCCCGCGCTATGACGTTGCCGTCGCGGCCAAGGCCGGGGCCGATGTGGTGGTGGTGGACGGGGCCGAGGGCGGCACCGGGGCCAGCCCGGAAATGCTGCTGAACCATACCGGTATCCCCTGCATGTCGGCGATCCCGGCAGCGCGCGAAGCGCTGGATGAATGCGGCATGTCGGGCAAGGTATCGCTGGTGGTCGCCGGTGGCATCCGCTCGGGCACCGATGTAGCCAAGGCGCTGGCACTTGGGGCCGATGCGGTGATGATCGGCAATGCCGCGATGATCGCGCTGGGATGCAATTCGCCGCGCTACGCCGACAGTTACGCGCAGCTTGGCACCAGCCCGGGTGCATGTCATCATTGCCATACCGGCCTCTGCCCGGTCGGCATTGCCACGCAGGATGCGGAACTGGAAAAGCGCATGAATATCGCGGCCGGGGCGGAACGCGTGGCACGCTATCTGACCGCGATGACGATGGAGATCACGGCGCTGGCCAAGGCCTGCGGCAAATCCTCGGTCCACAACCTGGAAACCGAGGATCTGCGGGCGCTGTCGTTCGAGGCATCCGCCTTTACCGGCGTCAAGATGGCCGGGATCGACCGCCCGTTCGACTGGGCGACCGAGCGCAAAGGATAAGACCGGCGAACGAGGCCGGCCCGAAGACCACCCTGGCGCAACCGCGGCGGGGGCAACCAACGAAGCGGAGGAACAGATGTTTCAGAAAATGCTTATCGGCGGCAAGCTGGTCGGAAAAGACAGCGCCAAGACCTCGATCAAGATCATCAACCCGGCCAACGAAAAGGTCTTTGCCCGCGTGCCCAAAGGCACCGTCAAGGATATCGACAAGGCGGTGAAGGCCGCCAAGAAGGCGTTTCCGGCATGGGCCGACACGCCGCTGGCCAAACGCCAGGCTATCGTCAGCAAGATCGCCGACGTGCTCGCCGCCAATGCCGAGATGCTGGCCCGCATGATGACCAAGGAACAGGGCAAGCCGCTGGCGGAATCGATGGGCGAAATGGGCTGGACCGAAGGCTATCTGCGCCACTACGCGACGCTGGAAGCCAAGGGCCGCATGGTCCAGGACGACGACGCGCTCCAGATCGAGATGCGCCGCGTACCGCTGGGCGTGGTCGCCGGTATCTGCCCGTGGAACTTCCCGGTTCTGGTGCCGTTCTGGAAGATCGGACCGGCGCTGATCACCGGCAATACGATCGTCATCAAGCCGTCGCCGACAACGCCGGTGACGCTGATGAAAATCTTTGAATTGTGCAATGACTTCGTGCCCGCAGGTGTGATCAACATCGTGCCGGACGAAAACGATCTGGGCAAGGCCCTGACCAGCCACCCCGATGTCGCCAAGGTCAGCTTCACCGGCTCGACCGAGACCGGCAAGAAGATCATGGCGTCGTCCGCCGGCACCGTCAAACGCCTGACGCTGGAACTGGGCGGCAACGACCCGGCGATCGTCCTGCCGGATGTCGATGTCAAGAAAACCGCCGAGCAGATTTTCGGCGGTGCCTTCATGAATGCCGGGCAGGTCTGCATGGCGGTCAAGCGGGTCTATGCCCACAAGAACATCTACGACGAATTGTGCAACGAACTGGCCAAGCTGGCCGAAGCGGTGGTTGTCGATGACGGCCTGCGCCAGGGCGCAACGATGGGGCCGATCCAGAACAAGGCGCAGTACAAGAAGGTCAAGGCGCTGATCAAAAGCTCGAAAAAGGACGGCAAGGTCCTTTCGGGCGGCGTGGTCAAGGGCCGCAAGGGCTATTTCGTGAAGCCGGTGATCGTGCGCGACGTCAAGGATGGCAACGATATCGTCGACAAGGAACAATTCGGCCCGATCCTGCCGGTGGTCAAGTTCTCCTCCACCAAGGACGTCACCAGGCAGGTCAACAAGTCCGCCTACGGGCTGGGGGCCTCGGTCTGGTCCAAGGATGCCGCCAAGGCAACCAGGATCGCCGGCAAGATCGAAAGCGGCACGGTCTGGGTGAACCATTGCGTCCATATCGGCCCGCATATCCCGATGGCCGGGTTCAAGTCGTCCGGCCTCGGGGTCGAGCAATCCACCGAAGGGTTCGAGGAATATACCCAGATCCAGGTTCTCAGCGTCGCCAAGTAAGGCGCTGCCACGCACGGCTTGGGGCGTTCCGGCGTGAACGCCCCGGCGCTGCCGACAGTTCAGGTGAGACAATGCTGAAGACCGATCCCTTCTGGTGGGAAGATTTCGCCGCCTTCGATGGCGGGCCTGCGGAACAACCCGAGGCCTGCGACGTGGTCGTGGTCGGGGCCGGGCTGACGGGATGTTCGGCGGCGCTGACGCTGGCCAGGGCGGGCCAGAAGGTTCTGGTGCTGGACGCCCAACGCCCGGGATACGGGGCCTCCACCCGCAATGGCGGCATGATCGGCGGCGGATACCGCCTGTCACAGGCCGAGATGATCGCGCTTTACGGGCCCGAGACCGCCTCGCGCCTGCTGATGGAATCGCATGTGGAGTCGCTGGCCTTCGCGGTGTCGCGCATCAAGGACGAGGGCATCGACTGCGATTATCACCAATATGGCCGCTTTCGCGGGCAATGGAACGATGCGGAATACGACGCCACCGCCCGCAGCCTTGACGATCTGCGCAAACTTGTACCGATCAATGTGGAGATGGTGCCGAAAAGCCGCCAGCGCAGCGAGATCGGCTCGGACCTCTATAGCGGCGGCATGTTGCTGCTGGATCATGGCGGGGTGCATCCGGGCAAATACCTGAACGGCATGCTCGCCGCCGCCACGCGCGCCGGGTCGCAAGTGATGGGGGATACCCCGGCGCTGGCGGTTGACCGCGCGGGATCGGATTTCCGGGTCACCACACCCCGCGGCACGATCCGCGCCGGTGCCGTGCTGATGGCCACCAACGGCTATACCCAGCCGCGCTTTGCCTGGCTGAAGCGGCGCATCATCCCGGTATCGAGCTATCTGATCGCGACCGAGGAATTGCCCGACGGCATGGCCGATGAATTGTTTCCGACCGGGCGCATGTGCGTCGAAACCCGCTTCCGGCATTGCTATTTCCGCCTGTCGCCGGATTGCAAGCGCGTGGTTCTGGGCGGGCGCGCCGCGATGGGCAAGATCTCCACCACCAGATCGGCGATAATCCTGCGCAGCCTTCTGGTCGAGATTTTCCCGCAGCTCAAAAACATCGCCCTGACCCATAGCTGGACCGGCCATACCGGCTTCACCTTCTCCTTCGTGCCCAATATCGGCCAGTCGGACGGTATCTGGCACGCCCTGGGATATTCCGGCAGCGGCAATGCGCTTGCGCCCTATTTGGGCCACAAGGCGGCGTTACAGATGCTGGGCGATGCGGGTGGCGAAACAGGGTTCTCCAAAACGACGCTGGAAACCCGCTTCTGGTATCGCAACCGCCCGTGGTACCTGCCCTTCGCGCATGCGCTTTACCGCATGAAGGACATGCAGGACGACCGCAGACGAGGCAAATAGGACCCAGGCCCCCACCGCGCCCGGGATTGACGCAAGACGAAAGACATGAACGGATTACAGGAAGAAAACGGCAGGATCGGCGGCAAAAGGATTGACCGGGCCGCGATCCCAACCGCAGGGAGGTAACCAGCAAGACCATGACGATCAAGACAATTTCAGGCGGCGGACGGTTCGAGAAAGCCGGTTCCTACAGCCGCGTCAAACGGGTCGGACCGTTTGTCTATGTTGCCGGGCTGACCTCGATGCAGTCCAACGGCCAGGTTTACGCGCCCTACGATATCTACGAACAATCGGTGTTCATCTTCGACAAGATCGAAAGCTATCTGGAAGAGGCCGGCGCCAAGATGCGCCATGTTGTCTGCACCCGCGCCTATCTGACCGACATGCGCGATGCCGGTGGCTTCATCCGCCGCCACGGCGAGGTGTTTGCCGGGATCGAACCGGTTCTGACCGGCGTTCAGGCCGGGCTGACCACGCCGGGCATGATGGTCGAGGTCGAGATCGAGGCGATCATCCATTCCGCCAAGGGCAAAATCTCGCTGGATTGACGTTTCGGCACAGGCCCTGACCGGTTTATTTGCCGGCGATATAGGTCTGCCACAGCCAGATCAGCAGCAAGGCTCCGAGGATCGCGCCCAGAAAACCGGCCGCCATGCCCATGACCGCCAGCAGCATGGTCAGCACCAGCCCGCCGATCAGCGCCCCGATCACGCCGATTGCGATGGTGACCGGCACCGAGGTGTCGAGGTCCATGATCCGGGTGGCGATATAGCCCGCCGCCGCGCCGATGATCAGTAGGTATAGAACGCCCATGCGCCAGTCTCCTGCAAGATATCCCGCCCTTATATGGGGTGGCGCGGGCAAAAGAAAAGCTTATCGCAGCCGATCGCCGATGGTCAGGCCGCTGCCGCGCAGAAACGCCCCGGCCTCCATCGCGCCTTTGCCCGCCCGCTGCAGCTTCAGGATTTCAACCGAACCCTCGCCGCAAGCCACCACCAGCGGTGCCGCCACCACCTCGCCTGGCGCGCCCTGCCCGTCTGCCAGCCTTGAGGCCAGCAGCTTCAGCCGCTCGCCGTTCAGAACGCACCAGGCCCCGGGAAAGGGCGAGAGGCCCCGGATCAGCCGGTCAACCCCGACCGCCGGCTGCGTCCAGTCCACCCGCGCTTCCGCCTTGTCGATCTTGGCGGCATAGGTCACGTCAGCTTCGCCTTGCGGCACCGCCACCAGATCATCCAGCCGCGCCAGCGCCTCGACAATCGCCTCTGCGCCGATACCGGCCAAGCGGTCATGCAGGCTTGCCGTGGTCTCGTCCGGTGCAATCGCGGTCTGGCGCACATGCAGCACCGGCCCGGTATCCAGCCCGGCCTCCATCTGCATGATCGAGATGCCGGTCTGCGCGTCACCGGCCAGGATCGCGCGGTGGATCGGTGCCGCCCCCCGCCAGCGCGGCAAAAGCGAGGCGTGGATATTCAGACAGCCCCGCCGGGGCGCGTCCAGAATGCGCTGCGGCAGGATCAGGCCATAGGCAACCACCACCGCGATATCCGCCTTCAGCGCCGTAAAATCGGCAATATCGGCCTCGGCGCGGAAATTCAGCGGATGCCGCATCTCCAGCCCGAGGCTTTCCGCGCGTGCCTGCACCGGCGACGGGCGTGGCTTCTGGCCCCGGCCCGCCGGGCGCGGCGGCTGGCAATAAACCGCGGCAACCTCATGGCCCGCCGCCACCAGCGCCTCCAGCGCCGGGACCGAAAACTCCGGCGTGCCCATGAAGATCAGCCGCATCGCCTAGGCCCGCCGCTTCAGTTTCGCCGCTTTCGCCAGCAGCATCTTTCGCTTCACCGCGCTCAAGCGATCAAAATACATCACCCCGTTCAGATGGTCGATCTGGTGCTGGACCGAGGTCGCCCAAAGCCCGACGAGATCCTTTTGCACGCGATTGCCGTCCCGGTCGAGATAGCTCACCGAAACCCCGCGCGGGCGGCTGATGCGGGCCGCGACGCCCGGCAGGTTCGGGCTGGCCTCGTCATGTTCATTCAGCTTCAGCGAGGCATCGACGATTTCCGGATCGCCCATGCACAAGGGCTGGCGCTTTGCCGGTTCGGCATCGACCACCGCCAGCCGCAGCATGGTGCCGATCTGCGGCGCGGCAAGCCCGACGCCCGGCATCGCATACATGGTTTCCAGCATGTCGTCCCAAATGGCGCGGATATCGTCGGTGATCGCCCCCACCGGCTTAGCCTTTTGCCGCAAGCGTTTGTCCGGCCAGGCCAGGAAAGGGCGGATCGTCACAGCGCCCGCGCCCGGTCGGCCTTCAGCTTTTTCATCCGCGTGGTGATCATCGAGCGTTTGATCCGGCTGAGGTAATCAATGAACAATTTGCCGTTCAGATGATCAATCTCGTGCTGCGCGCAGGTGGCGGCAAGGCCGGCGAAATGCCGCTCCTCGATCTGGCCGTCCAGGTTCAGGTAGCGCACCTTCACCTCGGCGGGTCGGGTCACCTCCTCGTATTGTTCGGGGATCGACAGGCACCCCTCTTCATGGGTGTTCAGTTCTTCAGAAGCCCAGGTGATTTCCGGGTTGATCAGCGCCAGCGGCTCGGGCGTTTCCTCCTTGCCGGCGCAATCCATCACGAACAGCCGCGACAGGATGCCCACCTGCGGTGCCGCCAGCCCGACACCGGGCGCGTCATACATGGTTTCCAGCATATCATCAGCCAGTTTGCGGGCGGCGGTATCAACACCCTCGAACGGCGTGCAGACCTTTTTCAGGCGCGGGTCGGGATGGATCAGGATCGGTCGAATGCTCATGGCGGCTGATGTAGCGCCAAGCACAGCGAGATTCAACGGGGCAGGATGGCGCTGGCGGCATTTCCGGCAAGTAACGCAAAGGTGACATATGTAACCTTGACGTTACAATACGATCTGGCTAGATGTCACCCCAAGGTTACATGAACCTCGAACCAACCCGAAAGGACCCGCCATGACCGCCCCGACCCTGACCCTGATCCGCAACGGCAGTTTCAGCCTGCTTGGCCTGATCCTGCTGGCCTATGCCGCCGCCGTGCTGGCCACCGGCCGGCCCGATCCGGTATCGCCGATCCTGCCCGGTGCCGCCGGTATCCTGACCGGCATCATCGTCACCCTGACCGCCCGCATGGCCACCGGCAAGGCCGCCGGTATCGCCTGGGACGAGTTGACCCGCGCCACCTGGCGGCGCGCCCTGACCGGCGGCTATTGGGTGGCGGTCTGGCTCTATGCGCTGTTCGGCCTTGGCCTTTACCTCGATCTGGTCACACCGGCGCAATCCTTCGCCGCGATGGGCACGCTGACCGGGGCCGCGCCGTTCCTGATCTTTCTGGCCAATTGGGTCCGGGGCCGGGTGTGATGGCCGGGCTGAGCAATTGCCTGCGCGATCACCGCGACCGCGCGGGCCTGACCCAGGCCGATCTGGCCGAGGCGATCGGCGTCAGTCGCAAGACCATCAACACGATCGAAAACAACGTTTTCACGCCATCGACCCTGCTGGCACTGAAACTTGCACGCTGCCTTGGCGTCTCGGTCCATGACATTTTCACGCTTGAAGACGACGTGTAAGGCACTAGGCTGGCCCGGAATTGCAACGCCGGAGCCAGCCCCCATGAATTTCGACCAGATCATCGAACGCCGCGACACCCATTCCGCCAAATGGGACATGATGGAAACCTTCTACGGCGTGCCCAAATCCGACGGCATCTCGATGTGGGTGGCCGACATGGATTTCCGCCCGCCGAAGGTGGTCAGCGACGCGCTGCAGGGCATGGTCGATCACGGCATTTACGGCTATTTCGGCGATGACCGCGATTACCGCGCGTCGATCAACTGGTGGATGACCAACCGCCACGGCTGGGAGGTCGATCCCGACTGGATCTTCACCGCGCATGGCCTGGTCAACGGCACCGCCATGTGCATCCATGCCTGGTCGGATCCCGGCGATGCGGTATTGCTGTTTTCGCCGGTCTATTACGTGTTTTACCGGGTGATCACCTCGGCTGGACGCACGGTTACGGAAAGCCCGCTGGTGCTGGAAAACGGCCGCTACCGGATGGACCTGGAGGATGCCGAACGCCGCCTGACGGGCCGCGAGAAGATGGTGGTGATCTCGTCGCCGCACAATCCCGGCGGCCAGTGCTGGACGGCTGAGGAGTTGCGCGCATTGGGCGATTTCTGCATAAAGCACGACCTGATCCTGGTGTCGGACGAAATCCACTGCGATCTGGTCTATCCGGGCCAGAAACACATCCCCGCCATCACCGTCCTGCCCGACATGCACGACCGGCTGGTGATGATGACCGCCCCGACCAAGACCTTCAACATCGCCGCCGCCCATAACGGCAATATCATCCTGCCCGATGCGGCAAGGCGCAAGGACATGGAAACCGCGATGATGGGCCTCGGCCTCAGCCCCAATCCGTTCGGTCTGCGCATGGAAACCGCCGCCTATTCCCCGGCGGGGGCGGAATGGGTCGATGCGCTGATGGCCTATCTCGACGGCAACCGCCAATTGTTCGATCAGGGCATGGCGGCGATCCCGGGCCTGAAATCCATGACGCTGGAGGCGACGTATCTGAGCTGGGTCGATTTCAGCGATACCGGCATGGATATGGCCGAGGTGCGGCGGCGGATCGAACAGGATGCGCGGATTGCCGCCAGCCACGGTTATACCTTCGGTGCCGGTGGCGAGAATTTCATGCGCTTCAACATCGCCACCCCGCGCGCGCGGCTGGAACAGGCGGTGGAACGCCTGCAAGCGGCGTTCGGCGATCTGCAATAAACCATGCTCTGGCCGGCAATCCGACGCGCCGTCCGACGCCTGATCCTGCTGGCCGCCCTGGTGCTGGCAGGGCTTTGGCTATTGTCGGTTTATGGCCCGGAACCACTGCCGCCACCGCCGGTCAGAGGCCATATCGACCTCGTCGTGATCGAAAAATCCGCCCGCCGGTTACTGCTGTTCCAGAACGGCACACAGGTGCGCGAGTACCGGATTGCGCTTGGCTTTACACCGGAGGGAGACAAGGACCGCGAAGGCGATGGACGGACACCGGAGGGTCGCTTCCGGATCGACCGGCGCAATGCGGCATCGGCCTATCATCTGTCGCTGGGGCTGGACTATCCGCACAGCGAGGACCGCGCACGCGCGGCGGCGGGCGGCTATAGCCCCGGCGGCGATATCTTCATCCACGGTCAGCCGAATGCGCTGTTCGGACTGGCAACCCTGCCTTACGACTGGACCGCCGGCTGCATTGCCGTATCCGATGCCGCGATCGAGGAAATCTGGCAACTGACCCCGATCGGCACCGAGGTCGAGATCAGACCCTGATCCGGCCCGGGATTTCTGTTATCCTGTTGCCGCAATCCGACTGGAGTATTGTCATGGAAACTTCCGTATTCCTCGCGCAGATGCTGGGGCCGGTGCTGGCGGTGGCCGGGCTGGCGATCCTGATCCGCCCCGATGGCATTGCCAAAGCCGGTCAGGAATTTCTCGACAGCGAGGGGCTGTTGCTGACCTCGGGCCTGCTGGCGCTGGTCACCGGTCTGGCGATGGTGCTGAGCCATAACCTGTGGGTCGCGGACTGGCGGGTGCTTATCACGCTGTTTGGCTGGATCGCCCTGATCGCAGGCGCGTCGCGGCTGTTGCTGGCCGGGCCGATGCGGCGGATCGGGGCCTCGATGATTGCCAACCGGACATTGTTCATGGGCCCGGCGGCGCTGATGCTGGCACTCGGGCTGTACCTGAGCTGGCAAGGCTTCACCCATTGAGGTTGCCGCTTGTCCTTGCCGCCGTGATGGCGCTGGCAGATCCTCTGTCCGCACAGGTCGCACCACGCGCCGATGGTCAGGCCACGCCTTACCGCGAGGTCACAAGTTCGCCCGTACCCTGCCCGCCGCTGGCAATCCTGTCGCATGGCTTTGGCGGGTCCGAAGCCGAATTGCCGCAGCTCGCTTCAATGCTGGCAGAGCGCGGCTTCCGGGTGATCGTGATGGGCCACCGCGAAAGCGGACCGGCCCAGTTAAGGGCGGTGCGCGCCGCCCCTGACAGATGGGCCGCCATCGTCGCCGCGGCGGGCGATCCGGCGGCACATCGCGCCCGGTTCCTGGACCTCGATGCCATCTGGGCGATGGCCACCGCCACCTGCCGCCCCGATTTCGCGCTGATGGCCGGGCATTCGATGGGGGCGCAGACCACGATCATGGAGGCGGGTGCCGTGGCAAGGTTCGGGCCTGCCGGCAGGAACCGGTTCGATGCCTATGTCGCGCTGTCGCCGCAAGGCGTGGGCCAGCGGTTTTCGCCGGGGGCCTGGGCGGCGATCACCAGGCCGGTGCTGATGGTCACAGGCACACGCGACATGGGGGTGGACGGCGATTACACGACGCGGCTGTCGGCGTTTGAAGGTCTTCCAGGCGGCAACAAGCGGCTGGCGGTCATCAGCGGCGCGACGCATTTCAATCTGGGCGGCCGCGGCTTCGGGCCGGTGGCGCTGGTTCCCCGTCTGGTCTCGGATTGGCTGGACGATCTGGACGATGGCAGGCTGGATAAACCGCAGCCGGTTCCGGGGGTGACATTCCGGCAGAAATAGCCGCGCTTGTTGCCCGGCGCGGGTCGCGCGAGCCGGGAACAGGCAGCCCGGGCCCGCAGCGGCTGACCAAGGCGGAAATGACAGGCAACGATGCCACAGACGGTTGAAGTCTCCGTTCGCCCGGGTTCCTGAATGCCTGCCTTCCCAAGGCCCGCCCCGGTTCCGTGGAGCCTGCATTTCCCACGCAGCAGCACCTTCAGGCCACACCATCCAGCCGACCCCGGAACCAGCATCGGGAACGACCTTTCTGCACCGCAGCACTTGCACTTGGCCGCGCAACATCATACCCAAGCACCAACCCCAGACGAAACATACTTGCGACGAGGACCCAAGATGAGCTTTCGCATCCAGCCCCCTTCC
>JAIOJF010000008.1 GCA_019911965.1 Paracoccaceae bacterium
GCTGCCTTTGCGATAGAGGTCGATCAGCATGGGGATGAAGACGTCCGGGTTCGATTCCCCCTCCACGATGCCGACCAGCTTGCGGCCGGCGCTCATGAAGTGGGTTTCGTTGAGGACGATCTCGGCATCGGGGCCCGACGCGCCCAGAATGCCGCAAGTGCCCATTGGCGCGAGGCTTTCCACTGCGCCGCGGATAACGGCAGGCAGGCCTGTCGTGTCGAGCGCATAATTCACGCCGTAACCGGTGATCTTCATGATCTCCTCGGTGGCGTTGGCCGAACCAGGGTTGATCGTGTGGGTCGCACCGAGTTCGCGGGCGACCGCGAGACGCTCGTCGTTCATGTCGATGGCGATGATGGTCGTCGCGCCGACTACCTTGGCAGCCATGACAGCCGAAAGGCCGACCGAGCCGGTTCCGAAGACGGCGAAGCTCTTGGCCGGAGCGACCCTGAGCGCGTTCATGACTGCGCCGGCGCCGGTCTGGATGCCACAGGCGAGCGGCCCAAGCAGCTCCAGCTCGACATCGGCGGGCACCTTGACCACGTTTGCCTCCTGGCAGAGCGCATAGGTGGCAAAGGAGGATTGGCCGAAGAAGTTGGAGTGGATGGTTTCGTCGCCGTTGGAAAGAGCGGTCGAACCATCGCCGCGCGTGGCGAAGAAATTGCGCGGGAAGAATTCATGGCAATAGGTTACCGCGTGCTCCTGGCAGCTCGGGCAGGTGCCGCACGAGGCGAAGGTCATGACGACGTGGTCGCCCGGCTTCACCTTGGTGATCGCGCTGCCGACCTTTTCGACCACGCCGGCGCCTTCGTGGCCGAGGACCACGGGCATCGGTGTCGGCAACATGCCATCGCGGACCACGAGGTCGGTATGGCAAACGCCGGTAGCTGCCACTTTCACCAGGATTTCGTCGCTGCGCGGTTCCTCGATCTCGATCTCCTCGAGGCTGAGAGCTGCGCCTTTGTCGCGCGCGATCGCGGCACGTATCTTCATGGGGTTTCTCCAGAAATTCGGATGGTTGAATGCGGCCCGCCCGGACACCTGGAGGTGCCGCGGGCGGTGTCCCGGGAGGGATCAGAAGGGATAGGGCGTGGCGTCTTCCTTCACCGAAATCCACATCCATTGGGTGAATTCCTCGATGTCGGCGGGGCCCCCGATGCGGCTGCCATTGCCGGACTTGCCGCGGCCGCCAAACGGCGCGAACGGGCCGCCATTGACGGTCTGATCATTGATGTGGAGCTGACCGACATTGAGCTGCTCACCCAGCGCCAGGGCGCGGCCGGTGGACTTGGAGATGACGCCGGCGGCCAGGCCGTAGTCGCTCATATTAGCGAGTTCGACCGCTTCCTCGTCGGACGAGAAGGAGACGATGCAGGCAACGGGGCCGAAGATCTCTTCTTCGAAAGCGCGCATGCCGGGTTTGACGCCGGAAAGGACGGTGGCGGCATAGAAGCGGCCGTCATGGGTGCCGCCGGCGAGGAGCTTGGCCCCCTTCGCCACGGCGTCGTCGACGATCGCCTGGATGGTCTCGACCTGATTGTCGGAAATGATAGGCCCGAGCGCAACCTGACCGGAGGACGGATCGCCGCAGGGCAGATGGGTCGCCTTGCCGACGAGACGCTCGGTCAGTCCCTCGACCACGCTTTCGTGGGCGAGGATGAGGCCGGTCGCCATGCAAATCTGGCCCTGGTGCAGGAAGGCGCCCCAGGCGGAATTCGACGCGGC
>JAIOJF010000009.1 GCA_019911965.1 Paracoccaceae bacterium
GGGTATTGCGGTTTCCAGAACCGGCGAGACGGCGCTCGCAGCATCGTCATCCGGTTCGTCCGACAGCACCAAGCCATCATCATCCGCCGGATCGCTGGCGGACCAATCGGCCCCGGGTGCAATCATTTCAGGTTCGTCAACGGGTGCTGCGGCGGCGATCAGCGCATCCACCGGGGTTTCCTCGGGCGGTTCCGGGCCGAGATCGGCCACGCCATCGCCCGGGGTTTCCAGGCTGAGGCTGGCGACATATTTCACGCCTTTTTCCCGCAGGATTTTCTGCACACCCTTGATTGTGATGCCATCGTCATGCAACAGGCGCTTGATGCCGCCCAGCAATTCCATGTCGACCGGGCGATAATACCGCCGCCCGCCGGCGCGTTTCACCGGCTTGATCTGGCTGAACCGGCTTTCCCAGAACCGAAGCACATGCGCCGGGGTTTCCAGCCAGTCGGAAACCTCGCTGATGGTCCTGAATGCGTCGCGCGATTTCGCCATTCGGCCCGGTTCCGTTGCTATCGTTTGTTGCCTGCCGCCACGCGTTCCTTCATCAGATGCGAGGGGCGGAAGGTCAGCACGCGGCGGGGCGAGATCGGAACCTCTTCGCCGGTTTTCGGATTGCGCCCGATGCGGGCGGACTTGTCGCGAACGCTGAAGGTTCCGAACGAGGAAATCTTGACGTTCTCGCCACCGGCCAGCGCGTCGGACATGTGGCGCAATACCGATTCAACCAGTTCCGCTGAATCGTTGCGCGACAGGCCGACCTCGCGGAAGACGGCTTCGCTCAGATCCATTCGCGTCAAGGTCTTTTCACTCATCTGTCTTCCCCCCAGAAGTATCGGTTAACGATAGGGAGAAAGCGGATTAGGAGTCAATATCAACGGCTTGGAAACAGGCGTTATTTCACGCCTTTGCCCCGCTACCAGCGCAAAACCACCGCACCCCAGGCCAATCCGCCGCCAATCGCCTCGGCCACCAGCAGGTCGCCTTGCCGGATCTGGCCACGGGCGCGGCCGACCGACATCGCCAGAGGAATCGATGCCGCCGAAGTGTTGCCGTGGTCCTGCACGGTGACCACGACGCGGTCCATCGGGATATTCATGCGCTGCGCCGTGGCCTTGATGATCCTCAGATTGGCCTGGTGCGGCACCACCCAGTTCACATCCTGATCGCTGAGGCCGGCCTTGGCCAGTGCCGCCTCGGCGGTTTCCGCCAGTTTCTGCACCGCATGTTTGAAGATTTCCTTGCCTTCCATCCTGAGGACACCGGCGGTCTGGGTCGACGAGACCCCGCCATCGACGTAAAGAAGGTGGTTGAAACGGCCATCGGAATGCAGGTCGGTGGCCAGGATGCCGCGATCGAGCGGCGTACCCTCGCCGGTTTCCGCCTGCAGCGCCAGCGCCCCGGCGCCATCGCCGAACAGAACGCAGGTCGAACGGTCCTGCCAGTCCATGATGCGGCTGAAGGTTTCCGCACCGATCACGATCACCCGCCTGGCCTGGCCCGACAGGATCAGCGCATTGGCATTGGCCAGCGCATAGACAAACCCGGCGCAGACCGCCTGCACGTCGAAGGCAAAGCCATTGGTCATGCCGAGGGCTGCCTGCACCTTGGTGGCGGTGGACGGAAAGGTCTGGTCCGGCGTGGCGGTGGCCACCACGATGGCGTCGATACTGGAAGGTTCAAACCCGGCATCGGCAATGGCGGCCCTGGCGGCGGCAATGGCCAGATCCGAGGTCAACTGATCCTCGGCGGCGAAATGGCGGCGCTCGATGCCGGATCGCGCGCGAATCCATTCATCCGAGGTTTCCAGCGTGGCTTCGAATTCGCTGTTGGGAACAACCCGTTCTGGCAGGTAGTGGCCAACACCTTTGACGACTGCTCGGATGGTGGTCATGTCAGGATTGTTCTTCGTTTGGATCGGGACTGGGTGCGGTACCGTCATGCGGTCGCGCATCTTCGCGGCTTGCGAGCGTGGATGCAACCCTTGCCGCCAGTTTTTCGCGGAAGCCCGAGCGGGCAAGCTGCACGGCAAGTCCGATGGCGGCGGCAACGCCTGTGGCATCCGCCCCGCCATGCGATTTCACCACCGTGCCGTTCAGCCCCAGAAACACCCCGCCATTGACCTGCCGCGGGTCGATCCGGCGTTGCAGGCGTTTCAGCGAGGTCAGCGCGAACAGCGCGCCGATCCGGGACAGGAAGGAATAGCGGAACGCCTCGCCCAGCAAGCGGCGTACGAACGAGGCCGTGCCTTCGGCGGTTTTCAGCGCCACATTGCCGGTAAAGCCATCGGTCACGATGACGTCCACCCGGTCCGAGGGGATATCGTTGCCTTCGACAAAGCCGACGAAATCGAAGCGGTTGGCGGCGGCGGCGTTCTGCATCAACTCGAACGCCTCCTTCAGTTCGGCGCGGCCCTTATGCTCCTCTGTGCCGACATTCAAAAGGCCGATGCGCGGATGCGCCAGCGCCAGCCCGTTGCGCGCATAGGACGCGCCCATCAGCGCGTATTGCAACAGATCGGCAGGATCGGCGCGGACATCGGCCCCGACATCCAGCGCCACGTTGAACCCCTGTTTGTTCGAGGACGGCCACAGGATGGCGATGGCCGGGCGATTGACGCCGGGCAGCTTGCGCAGCCGCACCATCGACACCGCCATCAGCGCGCCGGTATTGCCGCAGGACACGGCCACCGAGGCATCGCCGTCGCGCACCGATTCGATGGCACCCCACATCGAGGTGTCCTTGCCGTTGCGCATTACGTGGCTGGGTTTTTCATCCATGCTGACGGCGCGGTCGGCATGGCGGATATCGCAACGCCCCGCCAGCGCCTTGCGCTTGGCGATCAGGCGTTTCAGCACGTCACCGTCACCGTGAACGATGAAGCGGATATCGGGAGATATGGCGGCGGAACGGTCCATGCCGGCGACCACCGCCGCCGGGCCACGATCGCCACCCATCGCGTCAACGGAAATGACGATACCGATGTCAGAAGCGGTGCTGCTGGACTGGTCGGCCGTCATGCGTCAACGCCTCCGGCAGGGGATTACGCCGCGTCTTCGTCCAGATCGATTTCTTCGGCCTGGGCGATCACCTCGCGGTCGGCATAATGACCGCAGGAGGGGCAAACGTGATGCGGGCGCTTCAGTTCGCCGCAATTCGGGCATTCGTTCGGATTGCCGGCGACCAGAGCATCATGCGAACGGCGCTGGTTGCGGCGGGACCGCGTGATTCTATTCTGGGGGACAGCCATGTCTCAACCTCGGTGCTGGCCGGGCATCTGACCCGGAAGTTTGCCCCTTGTCGCGAGCGCTGGTGCCATTGCACCACAACTCGCCGACGCAGGGTCGGAAAGGAAGCCGCGAAAATACTGGGAAAACCAGCTTGTGCAAGCCCTATTCGCCCGGCACGCCGCCTATTCCTTCATTTTGTCGCGTAAAGCGGCAAGTGACGCAAAGGGTTTCACGCTATCGTCGGCGATCGGGTCCGCGCCGGGCGGTGCAAAGCTGGCCTCGACCGGTTCCTGATCGGCAACGCGCGGGTAGTCCGGCACTTCCAGCGCCAGCGATTCCCGCATCACCTGGCCAAGATCAATATGCGATTCGAGCGGTTCGGATTCGTCGTCGCCGTCAAATTCGGTTTCCGGGGCAAGCGGTTCGTCACCCATATCGGCGCGAAACAGGCGGCGCACATCGGTGTCGATCCTGGTGGTGACCGGTACACCGGTGGCGATGCAGGCCTGCACCAGGGTCGCGCCAAGTTGCGCCGTCAGAAGCCAGTCGCCCGCGCCCACGGCCACCAGATTGCCCTGGAAGCGGAGCTTCTTCAGGGCCAGAAGGTCCAGTTCCGCGGCCAGGTCTGCCCGCACCGCCGCGTCCGGCACCAGATCGAAGGCGGTAGTGGCAGCGGGATCGAGATCGCGCACGCTCAGCCGCCCAAGGCCCGGGTTTGCCGGTTGCGGTTCCGGTTTTGGCATATTCCTGCAACCCCTTGTCAGATTTCTGGCACTTTGGCCTCGACTTTCTTGCTTGTTTTGCACGAGTTAGGTAAGCGGACAAGTACAAGAAGCAGTGAGGCGCAAGGAAGTGATGGCGAACGTGTTCCAGAGGCTGCGTCAGGGATTGGCCGTTTTGGCCCTTGCCGGCGTGATCGGCTGTGCGCCGACATTCTCCAACCACGGCTATGCCCCGACCGATGCCGAACTGGACGCCATCGTCGTTGGCGTGGACAGCCGCGCCTCGGTTGAAGAGAGTATCGGGCGGCCCTCCAGCACTGGTGTGCTGAAGGATGGCGGCTGGTACTACACGTCCAGCAGGGTCAAGCATTTCGCCTACCGCGAGGACGAGGTGATCGACCGTCAGCTTGTCGCCATCAGCTTTGATCGCCGTGGCATTGTCAGCAATATCGAACGCTTCACACTGGAAGACGGACGTGTCATCGCGCTCAATCGCCGGGTCACGGAAACCGGCATCAAGGGCGTTTCGTTCCTGCGTCAGATGCTGGGCAATATCGGTCGCATCAATCTGGAAGACACGCTGGAACGCGACCGCTAGGCCCCGTCGCAGCGGTTAGTCCTTCGGCTTGAAGTCCAGCGCCGCACCGTTGATGCAGTAGCGCAATCCGGTCGGCTGCGGGCCATCGTTGAACACATGCCCCAGATGCGCCTCGCAATCGGCGCAATACACTTCGGTTCGACGCATGAACAGGCCGTTATCGGGACGCTCGGCAACCGGCGCACCCTCGGCGGGTTGCCAGAACGAGGGCCAGCCTGAACCGGAATCGAACTTGTGCCCGGCATCGAACAGGTCCGCGCCGCAGCAGACGCAGGCAAACCGGCCCGGCGCTTTCGGGAAATTGTCGTTGGTAAAGGCGCGCTCCGTGGCCCCCTTGCGGGTGACCCGATAGGCCAGATCGGACAATTCAGCCCGCCAGTCTGTGTCGCTTTTGCTTACCTTGGGCGGCATTCTACACCTCGCTTTCAAAAAGGGCTGCGCTTATCGCGGCATATTCCGTTAACTGACAGATAGGATGGATTGCCGCGTATATAAAGCCCGGCGGATAGCGGATATGACATGCGGTTTGCACTGAGGAAAGGCCGGTACGCCGCGCGCTTCGCTGCCAGCGACACGGATATCATTGCCGCCCAGCGTCTGCGCCACAGTGCCTTTCGCGGCGGCGAGGGGATTGATGGCGACCGGTTCGATGCCCGCTGCCGGCATGTGCTGATCGAGGAAACCCGCACCGGCCGGCTGGTGGCCTGCTTCCGGCTGCTGCACCTGGCTGGCGGGGCCGAGATCGACCAATGCTATTCAGCGCAATATTACGGCCTGTCGCGGCTGGCCGCCTTCACCGGCCCGATGGTCGAGATGGGCCGCTTCTGCATTGCCCCGGATGTGCGCGACCCCGACGTGCTGCGGATCGCCTGGGGCGCGATGACGCGCTATGTCGATCAGCACGGGGTTGAATTGCTGTTCGGCTGCTCGTCGTTTCAAGGCACCGAGGCCGGGGCCTATCTGGACGCCTTTGCCCTGCTCAGCGAGCGGCACCTGGCCCCAAAGCGCTGGCTGCCCCGGGTGAAGGCGAAATCGGTGTTCCGCTTTGCCAAGGTGCTGCGCCTGCGCAAACCGGATTTGCGCCTTGCAATGAAGGGGATGCCGCCGCTTCTTCGCACCTATCTGGTGATGGGGGGCTGGGTGTCGGATCATGCGGTGGTGGATCGCGATCTGAACACGCTGCATGTCTTTACCGGGCTGGAGATCAAGGCCATCCCGAAAACCCGTGCCAGATTGCTGCGGGCGGTTTCCTCATGATTTGACAGGATGTTGTGGGGCAATCCTTGCAATCCACAAGAGTTTGCGAATGATCGCAATTTATATTGATTGCCCGATCAATAACCGCAATATGCTGCAAGAACGCGCGGCAATCCATTGATCTTCAGGAGTTTTTCGGGTTACTCGATTCAGCCGCCGGTATGGCTCATATGGCGGCTCATCTTGCCGCTGACCGACGTGCGGGTGTAATCGAAATCATGGCCCTTGGGTTTCATCGCGATGGCGCGGTGGATTTCTGTGATCACAACATTGTCGTCGCCGGGATTGTCACGCACCGCACGGCGCAGATCATATTCGCCTTCCTGGCCCAGGCACTGGAACAACTGGCCGGTACAGGTCAGCCGCACCCGGTTGCAGCTTTCGCAGAAATTATGCGTCATCGGGGTGATGAAGCCGATCTTCTGGCCGGTCTCGGCGATGCGGCGATAGCGGGCCGGCCCGCCGGTGGTCTCGGCCAGGTCGATCAGGGTGTAGCGGGTTGCCAGTTCGGTGGCGACATCCTTCAGCGACCAGTATTGATCCAGCCGGTCCTCGTTGCCGATATCGCCCATCGGCATCACCTCGATCATGGTCAGGTCCATGTCGCGCGCGGCGCAGAATTCGACCATGTCGAACAATTCGTCGTCGTTGCAGCCCTTCAGCGCCACCATGTTGATCTTGACGCGCAGTCCGGCCTCCTGCGCTGCATCAATGCCGTCCAGCACCTGTCCCAGACGGCCCCAGCGGGTGATCTCGGCAAACTTTGCGGTCTGCAGCGTATCCAGCGACACGTTGATCCGCCGCACGCCCGCCGCGGCCAGATCGGCGGCGTATTTGCGCAATTGCGAACCATTGGTGGTCAGCGTCAGCTCGTCCAGCGCGCCGCTTTCCAGATGCCGCGACATCGCCTGGAAGAAGCCCATGATACCGCGCCGCACCAAGGGTTCGCCGCCGGTGATCCTGAGCTTGCGCACCCCTTGCGTGACGAAGGCCGAGCACAGGCGGTCCAGTTCCTCCAGCGTCAGCAATTCGCGCTTGGGCAGGAAGGTCATGTTTTCCGACATGCAATAGACACAGCGGAAATCGCAGCGGTCGGTGACCGAGACGCGCAGATAGGTGATTGCGCGCTGGAACGGGTCGATCAGGGCGGGTGCGTCGGACATGCTGCCTGTCTAGACCTGCGGCGCGGGCCTTGCAAGCCGTTGATCGGTGCCGCGAAGCCGCCTAATGTCGCGCCATGATGACCGGTTTTTTCCTGCGGGCGATTGGCCCTGTGATGATGCTGTCCGTGGTGGCGGGCTGTGATGGCAAGCTGCCGCGATTCGGGCGCAAGCCGCCGCCAGCGCCGGTGATTGCAATCTGCGATCCGGCCAAGGCCGATTGCCCGGTGGTGCTGACCCCGGACGACGCCACGATCCGGCCACGCTACCGCGCCGGTACGCCTGCGGCGCGCCCTGGCGGTTTTGTCGCCGGGACCACGCCCGAAGCACTGGATGCCAGCAGCGAGGATGAAAGGCAGGCGGCACTGGCCACCGGCAATACCGGCGGCGAGCGGCAACTGGGCCGCACCATCGCCTCGCTCGGGGCGGTGGGCGAGCAGGGGTTCTGGCTGAAAACCCCGATGGTTCTGGCGGAAACCGAGGGCCGGATCGTCTGGGCCGATAACGGCAACGCGGTGAATGTGACGCTGATCCCGAAACCGGGCGAGGCCACCGCCGGCAGCCAGATTTCGCTGGCGGCGATGCGGGCGCTCGGCATTCCGCTGACCGCGCTGCCGGAACTGATCGTCTTCGCGAAATAAGGCCGCGCCGGGTTGGCCGGCTTACAGGAACGGTGCCGGATCGACGCTTTCGGTGCCGCGACGGACCTCGAAATGCAAGTAAGACGGGCTGCCCGGTGCCACCACGCCCAGCGGCTGACCACGCTTGACCTTGGCCCCCTTGGCCAGTTTCACATCCGCGACATTGGAATAGACGGTGTAGATATTGTCGTCATGGCGCACCAGCACGATGGTATTGGCCCCGACCGATTTCGAGATCAGCGCGATTTCACCATCCTCGGCGGCCTTCACGGCGGTGCCGGGCAGGGCACCGATATCAATACCCTCATTGCCCCCGGCCTTGCCGGAATAGGGCTGGATGATGTCGCCCTGCACCGGCATCAGGAATTTGCGGTCGCCGCCGGTCGTGCGCTGATCGCCAAGCCCCGGCGAGGGCGGCAGCGGCGCGGCGGTCACGTCGCGCGGCAGGGGTTTGGCCGCACTTGGCGGCGGCGGCGTAGTACTGCCCTTGCCGGGCCTGGAATCATCCACGATATCCTCGCCCGTCGCCTCGACGATCGGGATCAGCAGAAGCTGGCCCTCGCGCACCGACAGATCGGTGCCAAGGCGGTTCCAGCGCGCCAGTGCGGTGACCGAGACATCGTAAAGCCGGGCAATGGAATAGGCGGTCTCGCCGCGCTCGACCCGGTGGCGGATCGGCTCCACACCCGGCGTGCCTGCGGGCGGCGGCGTGGCGGTGCGGCTGTCGGCGGTGTTGATCGCGTTATTGGCCAGCGTTTCGATATCAATGCCGCCCGTGCCGCCGGTGCCCGGCGCGATCTTGCGCGGCAGCGCCAGCAATTCGCCTTCGCGCAGTTCCGAAGCCGGGCTCAGACCGTTGTAATCCGCCAGTTCACGCGGCGTCAGCCCGATCCGCGTGGCTAGGTCGGCAACGGTATCGCCACGCCGGGCCAGCACGACCTGGTAATTCGGATAGGTGATGACGCCGCGGCCATCCGGTTCCGGTCTCGGCGCGGTGCGGGCAGCGTCGCGGTCACCGGCCAGGTTGAACCCGCTCGGCCCGCCGCCAAGGTCCAGCCCGCCGTCGCATCCCGCCAGAACCAGCGCCGACGCCACGATCAGCGCCCTGCCGGGAGTTACCTTCAACTGTGCGATCATGCTCAAATCCTGTGCCTCAGCGTCACCAATGCCTGCGCGCAAGATACGCGTCTCAGGCCACACCTTCAACCAGCGGCACGAAGCGCACGTCGCAAAGTTCGGTATATTCCAGCCCGTCGGCGGTTTTCTGCACCTTTATCAGGCTCTGAACCGTGCCTTCCGCGCCGACCGGCAGCACCATGATGCCACCGACGCGCAATTGCGCCAGCAGGTTGGCCGGTGGATCCTCCGGTGCGGCGGTCAGCAGGATGCGATCAAACGGTGCCTGATCCGGCAGCCCGAGCGATCCGTCGCCGGTAATCACGGTGATATTCACGAAGCCCATTCCATCCAGCACGCGGCGCGCCGTCAGGGCCAGTTCGCGGTGGCGTTCAACGGTATAGACCCGCCGCGCCAGGTGTCCCAGGATCGCAGCCTGATAGCCCGAGCCGGTGCCGATCTCCAGCACCTTGTCGCGCGGCTGCACGTCCAGCGCCTGCGTCATCAGCCCGACAATCGAGGGCTGGCTGATGGTCTGGCCACAGGGGATCGGCAGGGGGCGGTCCTCGTAGGCGCGCCCGGCGAACAGTCCCTGTACGAACAATCCGCGATCCACCTTTTCCATCGCTTCCAGAACCCGCGCATCCGTCACCCCGTGCGAGCGCAGCGAGAACAGAAACTGCATCTGGGTTTCGGCGTCCGGGCTCATGCAAACAGCTCCGCCACCCGTTCCAGCGCGTCATGCGCCGTCAGGTCCGCGCGCATCGGCGTGACCGAGACATAGCCTTCCAGATTGGCCCAGGCATCGGTGCCGGGCAGGGTGGGTTCATGCTGCGGACCGCCCTTGACCCACAGGAATTTCCGCCCCGACGGCGAGAAATGCGGCTCGACCCCGAAGGCGGTGTTGCGCCGGTAACCCTGGGCCACCACCTTGGCCCCGAGAACCTGCGCCGCCGCCACCGGCGGGAAGTTCAGGTTGTAAAACACCCCGTAATCCTGATCCTGCCAGATGCCGTTGTCGATCAGGTTGCGCAGGATCGGCAGGGCGTGCCGGCGCGCCGCCTCGAACGGGTCGTCCAGCGCGATCACGTCGGGGCCGAAAAACTGCGACAGCGCAACCGCCTTCATGCCATGCAGCGCCGCCTCCATCGCGCCGCCAACCGTGCCGGAGTAAAGCGCGTTCTCGGCGGCATTGTTGCCGCGATTGACGCCCGACAGAACCAGATCGGGCATCTTGCCATCCATCACGTCATGCAGCCCCGCCAGCACGCAATCGGCGGGCGAGCCTTCGGCGGCAAAGCGGCGCGGGCCAAGTTCGGCGATCATCATCGGCTTGGTGTAGGAAATGCAATGCCCGACGCCGGATTGCTCGAACGCCGGGGCCACGGTCCAGACCTCGCCTTTGGGGCCGGCCAGTTCGGTGGCGATCTCGTGCAGCGCGATCAGCCCCGGCGCGTTGATGCCGTCGTCATTGGTGATCAGAATGCGCATGAATGGCCCCCCGGGCGGTTGGTGCAGCGTTGTGCTACCCGATTGCACCACCCGAGGGAAGGGGGGCGGCAAAGGCGCGCCCGGACCTGTGGCGCGGTTCCGTCATGTCCTGCCCGCCGGATCAGTGGCCAACCCGGTTCGGCGCGCTGCAGCCATGCCGCGCGCATTCCAGTTCCAGCGTCGAATGATGGATGCCGAACTCCTCTGCCAGTACCTGCTTCATCCGGCGTTTCAACTGGTCCGCCTCGTCCCAGCGGCCCGGATCAATCTGGACATGGGCATCAAAGGCCGCCTGATGCTCCTGCATCTGCCACAGATGAACGTGGTGGATATCGGCAATGCCGTCGATGCCGCCTAGCCGCGCCAGCACATCCTCCAGCGGCAGGTCGGACGGCCCGGCCAGCATCAGGATGCGGATCGCCGGGCGGATTTCGACCAGCGATTGCCAAAGGATATAGGCCGCGATCATCAGCGTCAGCGCCGGATCGACCCATCTGAGATCGTAGATCAGGATCAGGCTGCCCGCGATGATCACCCCGATGGAGGCCAGCGCATCCGCAAGATTGTGCAGAAACGCCGCCCGGATGTTCAGCGAGGTCCGCGACATCGTATAGGTCAGCGCCGCCGTTGCTGCATCCACCGTCAGCGCCAGCCCGGCCAGCACCACCACGATCCAGCCGTCGATCGGCTGCGGGTCCATCAGGCGGTTGACGCCCTCGACGATCAGATAGATGGCGATGGCGATCAGGCTGGTGTAATTGATCAGCGCCGCCACCACCTCGGCCCGCTTGTAGCCGAAGGTCATGTCCGCATCCGCCGGGCGCTGGCCGATCCGCCGCGCCGCCCAGGCGATGACCAGTGCCAGCGCGTCCGACAGGTTGTGAATGGCATCGGCGATCAGCGCCAGACTGCCCGAGACCACGCCGCCGATGATCTGCGCCACCGTCAGGCCAAGATTGACGACTATCGCCAGCGCCAGACGGCGGCCGCCAAGATCGGCTGCGCCGTGGTGGTGATGATGGTGACCCGCCAATGGCCTAGCCCCGCGCCATCAGACCAGCGCCCCATCCGGTGAAATCACGGTCTTGCCGCCGAGATAGGGATGCAGCGCGGGCGGGATCCAGACCGAGCCATCCGCCTGCTGGCCGTTTTCCAGCACCGCGATCAGGCAGCGCCCGACTGCCAGCCCCGAGCCGTTCAGCGTATGCACGAAATCCGGCTTTCCGTCGCCGCTGCGGAAGCGGGCATTCATCCGCCGCGCCTGGAAATCACCGCAGACCGAGCAGCTTGAAATCTCGCGGTAAGTGTTCTGCCCCGGCAGCCAGACCTCGATATCATGGGTGCGGCGCGCGCCGAAACCCATGTCGCCGGTGCAAAGCACGATGGTGCGATAGGGCAGCAGCAGCGCCTCAAGCAGTTTCTCGGCGCAGCGCGTCATGCGGTCCAGCTCGGCACGGCTGGTCTCGGGCGTGGTGATCGACACCATCTCGACCTTCTCGAACTGGTGCTGGCGCAACATGCCGGACGTGTCCTTGCCGGCGCTGCCCGCCTCGGAGCGGAAGCACTGGGTATGGGCGGTCATGCGGCGGGGCAGGGTGGCCTCGTCCACGATTTCACCGGCCATCAGGTTGGTCAGCGTCACTTCCGATGTCGGGATCAGCCACCAGCCATTGGTGGTCTGGTAGCTGTCCTCGGCGAATTTCGGCAATTGGTTGGTGCCGTACATCGCCGCATCCTTGACCAGCACCGGCGTCCAGTGCTCGGTCAGTCCGTTCTCGGTGACATGCGTGTCCAGCATGAACTGCGCCAATGCCCGGTGCAGGCGCACGATGGCGCCTTTCAGCACCACGAAGCGTGAACCCGACAGCTTCGCCGCCGCCTCGAAATCCATGCCCGGACGCACGGCGGGAATGTCGAAATGCTCCAGCGGCTTGAAATCGAAACTGCGCGGCGTGCCCCAGCGGTGAATCTCGACATTGCCGGCCTCGTCCGCGCCATCGGGCACATCGTCATGCGGCAGGTTCGGCAGGCCCATCAGCAGATCGTTCAGCCGCTGGTCCTGTTCCTTGGCGGCGGCCTCCAGCCGGGCGATCTCGTCCTTCTTGTCGGCGACCAGCGCGCGCAGGCGCTCGAACTCGGCCTCGTCGCCCTTCGCCTTGGCCGCGCCGACCAGTTTGGTGGCGGCGTTGCGTTCGGCCAGGGCGGCTTCGGCGGCGGAGATATCTGCCCGGCGGGCAGCATCCAGCGCCAGGATATCCGACGAGACCGGCGCCAGCCCCCGGCGGGTGATGGCGGCGTCGAAACCGGCGGGGTTGTCGCGGATCTGGCGGATATCATGCATGGGATCACCTGTGCTCGGCAGCTTGTCTGGGCCGGGTTATGCAACAAAGCGGCACCGGGATAAAGGGAGATGTCGGACCGCCCGGGCCATCACGCGGACGTGCCCGCAAAACGGTTGCAATCGGGCCGCGCGGCGCTTACCTCCACGGCTTGCAAACCCCGGGTCGCGCCGCTAGGGTGCCGCGACTTTGAAACCGCCGGGTTCACCCCCGCGCCAAGCTTGAGGATTTCACCAGACATGTTCGTCTCACCCGCTTACGCGCAGACTGCCGGCGGCGGCATGGCCGGCATCGGCCAGTTCCTGCCGCTGATCCTGATTTTCGCCATCATGTACTTCCTGCTGATCCGTCCGCAGCAGAAAAAGGCCAAGGAACACAAGAAGATGGTCGAAGCCCTTCGCCGGGGCGACACGGTGGTCACGCAAGGCGGGCTGATCGGCAAGGTCTCGAAGGTCAAGGAAGACAACGAGGTCGAGGTCGAGATCGCCACCGGCGTCAAGGTGCGGGTCGTGCAATCGACCATCGCCGCCGTGCTGACACGCACCGAACCCGTCAAGGAATAGACCGGCACTACCCTACAGGACCTGCCCGACATGCTTCAGTTTTCGCTGTGGAAAAAGACGTTCATCATCGGGCTGTGCCTGTTGGGCGTGGTGCTGGCCGCGCCAAACATCTTCTACGCCCGGGTGGAGTTGCATAACGACGCCGCCGCGCTGGTTGAAAAAGGCGCGCCGGTAACGCCGGAATTGCAGGCGGCGGCGGATGGCTGGCCGGACTGGCTGCCCTCCGATCTGGTCAGCCTGGGCCTGGACCTTCGCGGCGGGGCGCATCTGCTGGCCGAGGTCCGGGTTGAAGAGGTTTACGAGGCGCGGCTGGATTCGATGTGGCCGGAAGTGCGCGATGTCCTGCGCGCCGAGCGCGACACCATCGGCACCATCCGCCGCCAGAACAGCCCGCCGGATGAATTGCGGGTCTCCATTTCCAATCCTGATCAGATCGCCCGCGCGGTCGAGGTTGTAAAGGATCTGGCCCGCCCGGTGGTCAGCCTGACCGGCATCGGTTCGACCGATATCGAGGTGCGCGGCGAAAACGGCGATATCGTCGTCACCCTGTCGGAGGCGGAAAAGATCGCCACCGACGAACATACCGTCAAGCAATCGCTGGAGATCATCAATCGCCGCGTCAACGAGGTTGGCACCCGCGAGCCGACGATCCAGCGCCAGGGCGACCGTCGCATCCTGATCCAGGTGCCTGGCCTTGGCTCGGCCGAGGAACTGAAGGCGCTGATCGGCACCACCGCACAACTGACCTTCCATCCGGTTGTCCGCTCGACCAGCGACGCCAACGCCAATCCCGGGCCTGGCAATATCCTTGTGCCCGATCTGGATGACAAGGATGTCTTCTACATTCTGGAAAAAAGCCCGGTCGTAACCGGCGAGGAACTGGTCGATGCCCAGCCGTCCTTTGATCAGAACGGCCGCCCAGCCGTCAGCTTCCGCTTCGATCCCTCCGGTGGGCGGAAATTCGGGCAATATACGGCGGAAAATATCGGTTCACCCTTTGCCATCGTGCTGGATAACGAGGTGATTTCGGCCCCCGTGATCCAGAGCCATATTCCCGGCGGCTCGGGCATCATCACCGGCCGCTTCACGGTCGAGGAAAGCACCCATCTGGCGGTGCTGCTGAGGGCCGGCGCACTGCCGGCGGGCATGGATTTTCTGGAAGAACGCACCATCGGGCCGGAACTGGGCCAGGACAGCATTGATGCCGGCAAGATCGCCACCGTAGTGGCTTTCGCCGCGGTGCTGATCTTCATGGTTGCCAGCTACGGCCTGTTCGGGATTTTCGCCAATGTCGCGCTGATCCTGAACGTGGCGCTGATCTTCGGGTTGCTGTCGGCCATCGGGGCCACGCTGACCCTGCCGGGCATTGCCGGTATCGTGCTGACGATCGGCATGGCGGTGGATGCCAATGTGCTGGTGTTCGAGCGTATCCGCGAAGAGCTGAAAACCGCCAAAGGCCCGGCCCGCGCGATTGAACTTGGCTATGAAAAGGCGATTTCGGCGATTGTCGATGCCAACGTCACCACGCTGATCGCGGCGGTGATCCTGTTCGCAATGGGTTCAGGCCCGGTGCGCGGCTTCGCGGTGACGCTGGGCTTTGGCATCATCACTTCGGTCTTTACCGCGATCTGGGTCACGCGGCTGCTGATTTCGATCTGGTTCGACTGGCGCCGCCCGCGTCAGATCGAAGTGTAAGGGGAAACGCAATGCGCCTGAAACTGATACCTTCGGAAACCAGTATCGACTTTTTCCGCCATGCGAAGCTGTTCCTGGGCCTGTCCGGTCTGGGCGTATTGGCCTCGGTTCTGGCCTTTTTCGTCATCGGCCTGAATTTCGGCATCGACTTTCGCGGCGGTACCCTGATCCGCACCGAAAGCAGGCTGGCGGTGGATGTGGGGCAGTACCGCGACGTGCTGACGCCCCTGAAGCTGGGCGACGTTTCGATCTCGGAAGTGTTCGATCCGAATTTTCCCGCCGACAAGCATGTCACGCAAATCCGCATTGAACAGCAGAGCGATTCCGAAGCGGTGACGGTGGAAACCATCGGTACGATCAAGGCGGCGCTCTACACGCTCGATCCCGAAATGAAGTTTCCTGCCATCGAAAGCGTCGGGCCGAAAGTGTCGGGCGAACTGATCTGGACCGCCATCCTGGCGGTGGTGCTGGCGATCACGGCGGTGCTGTTCTACATCTGGCTCAGGTTTGAATGGCAGTTTTCCGTCGGTGCGGTGCTGGCGCTGATCCATGACGTGATGCTGACCATCGGGGTGTTCTCGGTCTTTCAGATCAGGTTCGACCTGGCGATCATTGCCGCCATCCTGACCATTGTCGGCTATTCGCTGAACGATACCGTTGTGGTGTTCGACCGGGTGCGCGAGAATCTCAGGAAATACAGGACGACGCCCCTGAAGGAGGTGCTGAACCTGTCGATCAACGAAACGCTGTCGCGTACGCTGATGACTTCCGGCACCACGCTGATTGCCCTGATCGCGCTGTTCTTCCTGGGCGGCGACGTGATCCGCGGTTTCGTCTTCGCGATGATCTGGGGCATCGTGGTCGGTACCTATTCGTCGATCTTCATCGCCTCGACCTTCCTGCTGCGCCTCGGCGTCAAGCGCGACTGGAGCGCGAACGCCAATGGTGGCGGTGCCGGTACGCAATTCGCCGATATCGACGCATGAGCCCAAGCCTCACCGCCGCCCTGGCCGAGGCCTGGGCGACGCAGGGCCTGTACCTTCTGGTTTTCGCGGTGATCCTGGCCGGGCTGGTGCGCGGCTTTGCCGGGTTCGGCACCGCCATGATCTACATGCCCATCGCCGGGACCGTGCTGCCACCGGTCTGGGCGCTGGCGGCGATGATGGTGTTCGACGCGCTGGGGCCGCTGCCCAACGTCCCCCGCGCCTGGCGCGACGGGCGGCCGCGCGAACTGGCGATGATGGTGGCCGGCGGGCTGCTGGCGCTGCCGTTCGGGGTTTGGGTCGTATCCGTGGTCTCACCCGAGATGTTCCGCTGGTCGGTGGCAATCATCACGATTGGCCTGCTGGTGCTCCTGGTCAGTGGCTGGCGCTATCACGGCGCGCTCAGCCGGCCCTTGCTGGCGGCGGCGGGGGCGCTGGGCGGGTTTCTGGGTGGCTCCACCGGGCTGGCCGGACCGCCGGTGATCATGCTCTACATGTCCTCGCGCCAGGCGATCCAGGTGGTGCGGGCCAATATCCTGATGTTCCTGTTGTTCACCGATCTGGTGGCGCTGGCGCTGATGTGGGCGTTCGGGCTGCTGACGGCGGTGCCGGTCCTGCTGGGGCTGATCCTGTTCGTGCCCTATATGCTGGGCAATATTGCCGGGGCGGCGCTGTTTCGCCCCGAACGCGAACGCCTGTACCGCTGGCTGGCCTACCTCATCATCGCCGCGTCCGCCCTGTCCAACCTGCCGCTGTTCGACTGATACCCTGCCACCGCGAAAGGAGAAACCCCATGCAGCTTGACGAGATGAGATTCGATGGCCCGACCCCGGTCGACGGCTATGGCCCCGGATTCTTCCGCGTCGCAGGCGAGGTGTTCGACGGTGCGCAGGCATTGCTGCCGGGGCGGGTGCAGGGCTGGGCCGGGCTGGCGGATTTCGCGCCGTTTCTGGCGGCGGCGGATGTGATCGACGTGCTGCTGGTTGGCACCGGCGCGGATATCGCGGCGCTGCCCACGGATCAGCGCCGCGCGCTGGAAGCGGCGGGGATCGGGGTCGAGGTGATGGCAACGCCCTCGGCCTGCCGCACCTACAACGTGCTTCTGGCCGAGGGCCGTCGGGTCGCGGCGGCCTTGCTGCCGGTCTGAGGCGCGGCTACAGGCCCTTCCAGCGCCGGTGCATCCAGAACCACTGGCCGGGATGCGCCAGCACGCGGGCTTCCAGCGAATCGTTCAGCGCCTGGGTCATGGTTTCAGGATCGGAATGGGGCACCGGGGCCTCCACCTCGACCTCGAAATCAACGCCGTTGGGCTGCCGGATACCATAGAACGGGAATAACAGCGCGTCGTATTTCAGCGCGAATTCTGCCGCCGAAGTCATCGTCAGCGCCGGTTTGCCAAGGAAGCGCAGCACCTTGCCTTCGCCCGCCGCCTGATCGTTCAGCAACAGGATCGCGCCGCCGTTCTTCAGATGCGTCAGCAACGCCTTGGTGCCGGCCATGCCGCGCGAATGGTTCGGCGCGGCGATCCGGTCCATGTTGTCGATGTAACGGCGGTTGGTGAAGGCGTTGCTCATTGGGCGGTAGATCGCCGCGATCGGATAACCTCGCAGACGCAAGAGCACGCGAAGGACCTGATAATTGCCGAAATGCCCCGAAACCAGGATCACCGGCCGCCCGGCCTCCAGCGCCTCCAGCAGGGCCGCCTTGCCCGCGCCTTGCATTTCAGCGCGGGCGGCATGGTCCAGAAAGTCCGGCACGCGGAAGCTTTCCAGCATCAGGCGGGTAGCGTTTTCACCGGTTTCGCGGCAGAGGCGGCGCTTGTCGGCCTCCTGCATGTCGGGCCAGACATGTTCGAGGTTGGCGCGTATACGCGAATTGGTGCCGAATGGCGGGCCGATCACCCGCGACATCAGCCAGCCGGCAAAGGACAGGCTGGCGCGATAGGGCAACAGGCCGAACAACCACATCAGCGCGCGGATCGGCAGGTCGATCAGGTAATTGACGACACCGCCTTTTTCAAATTGTTGCCCTGCCATGCGCCTCAGCCGCTCCGTCTTGCCTGCCGGTATTCCCGGTGCCAGACATAAATGCCCGCCCCGATGATCACAAGCGCACCGATCACCGCCCAGCGGTCCGGCAATTGATCAAAGAACAGCCAGGCCCAGAACGCCGCCAGCATCGGCCCGACATAGGCGAAGGGGGCGACCGCGCCGGCCTCGGCCAGCATCAGCGCGCGGATCAGCGCCAATTGCCCGGCGCTGCCAATGATGCCCATTGCCAGCATGATGCCCCAATCGGCCGGGGTCGGCCAGGTCCAGTACCAGGGCACGATCAGGCTGGCCACCGCCGTGCCGATCAGCGCGGTATAGAGAAACGAGGTCCAGACGGATTCCTCGCGCCCCAGAAACCGGGTGGAGATGGCGTAACCGGCATAGCAGGTCGCCGCCAGCAGCGGCAGCAGCGCCACCGGCGAGAACACGTCCGAACCCGGGCGGATGATGATCAGCGCCCCGACAAGCCCGACCGAGACAGCGGCGATCCGGCGGATGCCAAGCTGCTCGCCCAGCACGAAATAGGCCGCCACCGTGATGATCAGCGGATTGACCGACATCACCGCGCTGGTTTCCGCCAGCCCGAACAGCACGATGCCGAAAAAAAAGCTCATCGTCGCGCCGTAAAGGAAGGCCGAGCGCACCAGTTGCAGCCGGAAATACCGGGTCTTCAGCACCGAGCGCAGGCGCGGCGCCAAAAACACCACCGCCACCAGCGTCTGCGCCGTGTAACGCGCCCAGACCACCTGCAGCGTGTCAAAGCGATAGGACAGGCCCTTGGCGATGGCATCCATCACCGTAAACAGCGAGAACGCCGCGAGCGCAAACAGGATACCCCTGACGGACGGGCGCAGCCGGCTGAAGGCTTTCATTCCGGCGCGGTCGCCAGTGCCACGCCGATCATCGAATCGCGGCTGACCAGCTTTTCCAGCTCGGCCAGGCTCAAGCCCTCCGTTCCGGCGGGCCGGGCCGGGATCACGATATAGCGCATGTCGGCGGTGGAATCGTGGACCCGCACGGTCACGTCATCGGGCAGCACCAGGCCGAACTCGGCCAGCACCTTCCTCGGTGCCTTGACCACGCGCGAGCGGTAGGCGCGCTGCTTGTACCAATCCGGCGGCAGCCCCAGCAGGTTGCGCGGATAACACGAACACAGCGTGCAGACGATGACGTTATGGACGCTGTCAGTGTTTTCCACCGCGATCAGTTGCAGGGCACCGATGTCAAAGCCCATCTCGCGCGTGGCGGTGGTGGCATCTTCCAGCAGGCGGGCGCGAAACGCCGTATCGCTCCAGGCGCGGGCCACCACTTTGGCACCGTCAGCGGGCGAGCGGTTGTCCATCTGGTCGATCTGGCGCATCACTTCAAGTTCCGTGGTGATACCCTTTTCGATCAGCAATTCGCGCACCGCGATTTCCATGTTCTGCCAATAGGTCAGCGGTTCGTCCTGATCCTGCCGGTAGGGATGGCCGGACGAGGACATGCCGGTATGGCTGTGCGGCGTGTCGTGATCGTGGTCGTGATGGTCGTGCGGCATGTCAATCCTCCGCCGGAATCAGCCAATGCGCGAAAATCTCGGCATCCAGCGTGTCGTCGGGGTTTTCCGCTGCCTCGCCCCAGACCTCGCGCATGGTGAAGCGGACACGGTAGAGTTTCTCGCGATTGGCGGTCAGCCCGTAGGCCAGTTGTTCGGGCACGCCGAACGGCCCCAGAACACGCTCCACCTCGCCGGTCTTGCCGCGCAGATAGAAAGGCGTGCGGATGTGACCCGGCGGAAACATCTCCCTGACGCGCACGCGTTCAGTCATCGCGGCCACCGGCGCAAGGGCTGGACAATTCGTTCAGCGCGCATTCGCCGTAGGTGGTGCCGCGCGCCTTTACCTCGGCCATCTTCCCGGCCAGTTCGCTCAGGGAATAGGCCCCGGCCTCGATCAGGTTCTGATTGACCGAATGCACCCAGCGTTCGTAATAGCTCATCTTTTCGTAATAGTCCGGGCCGAGATCCTCGATCACCCGCCGCAGGCCATCGACGGTGAACAGGCCCTTGGTCGTGGCCAGCACCATCAGCGCATCGACGCGCTTTTCCCAAAGGGCGTAATCGTGTTCCTCAAGGCGGACCGGGCCGGCCTCGAGCCCGCCCATGTCATGCCAGCGTCTGCCGTCTGTATCGCTCATGTCGGCAAGCCTAGGCGGGTGCGGGGTGAAGGGCAATACGGGAACAACGCGCGGTCCGGATATGTGGCCGGTGCCGCTGTTTGGGTATTTGTACCAAAAAGAAGCGTCAGGTTTTCGCGAAGACAACGATGCGGTTATTGGCCGGCATCACCATGAGGTCGCGCTGTACAAGCCCGGCGCGGGTGGCGAGGGCGGCGATTTCGTCCACGTCGCGCAGGCCCCAGGCGGGATTGTCGGCGCGCAGGCGGCGGTCGAACTCGGCATTGCCTTCGCCGGTATGCTGGCCGCCTTCGCGGAACGGGCCGTAGAATACCAGCAATCCGCCCGGGGCCAGCACCTTGCCGGCGGCGGCGAGGATGCCTTCGGCCACCGCCCAGGGGGCGATATGGATCACGTTGGCGCTGAAGATCAGGTTGAGCGGCGCGATATCGGCCACATCACCGGCCCAGTCGGCGGCGGCATCGATGGCACGGGCCTTGCCGGTGCCGGTGCCTGCATGGGCGGTCCAGGCGTCGATCGAGCGGCGGTGATCGGCATCGGGGTCCGACGGCGTCCAGTTAAGGTTCGGGAAGTGCTGCGCGAAATCCTTGATATGCTGGCCGGTGCCCGAGCCGATTTCCAGCGCATTGCCGGTCCTGCCGTCCAGCAGCGCGGTCAGTCCGGCAAGGATCGGCGCGATATTGCGTTCATAGACGGCGAAGTGCATCCGCCCGTCATCCTCGGTGCGGACAGCACCGGGAAGGAAACGGGCGATATGGGTTGACGATGGCTCGACCGGCATCAGCGCGGGCCGATCATCATCACCATCTGGCGGCCTTCCAGTTTCGGCATGTTCTCGACCTTGCCGATTTCCTCAACATCATCCGCCACCCGGTGCAACAGCGCCAGCCCCAGATTCTGGTGCGCCATCTCACGGCCACGGAACCTGAGCGTCACCTTCACCTTGTCGCCGTTTTCAAGGAATTTCACCACCGAGCGCATCTTCACCTCGTAATCGTGGGTGTCGGTGTTCGGGCGGAACTTGATTTCCTTGATCTCGATCGTCTTCTGCTTCTTGCGGGCTTCGGATTCACGTTTCTGGGTTTCGTATTTGAACTTGCCGAAATCCATCACCTTGCACACCGGTGGCGTGGCATTGGGCGAGATTTCGACCAGGTCAAGCCCGGCTTCCAGGGCCAGTTTCATACCATGTTCGGGGGTGGTCAGGCCGACGTTTTCGCCGTCAGCGCCAATCAGGCGGATTTCGCTACTACGGATGCGTTCGTTGACGCGGGGTCCGGTGTCGCGCGTCGGAGGCGCGTTATGAGGTCTGCGGGCTATTGCTTTCGAGTCCTTTGAGACGATTTTGGTTGCGCCCATCCATAGAGGCCACGCATTGGCTAATCAAGCCGTTTCTAAACCGGTCAGGGCGGCGATGCGGATATGCGGCAGGGCGAATGGTCCGCTGGCTGGCGGGCTGCGTATCGGTCATGCTGCCATGCGGCATTCGGGGTGCTTCCCATATGCGGCGAGGCGCGGTATGTAACGCGGGGGAACAGGCCGGTGTGGCCGCCAACAGGAGAGAACTCATGAACAAACTGCCCTGGCTCTTGGCCATCGTACTGGCCGTCGCTGCCTTGTATCTGCAAGGCGAGGTCGGCAAGGCAAAGGACGGCGCTGCCCGTATTGAGGCCGAACTGACCACCGCGCGTGCTGCGGTTGAAAAAGCTGCCGCTGCGGCGGACGAGAAAGTGGACGCCGCGAAAGCCGAAGCCGAGGCCGCGCTGGCGGCGATGACGGCGGAACGTGACGCGGCACTGGCCGCCGCCGCTGCCGTCGATCAGGCCGGCGTGGATGCCAGGATTGCCGAAGCGAAGGCCGCCGCCGACGAGAAGGTGAAGAAAGCCGGTGCCGCCGTGCAGCGGGCGCTTGCCAGAACCAGCGAAGCCAAGGAAGAACTGAAGGCCGCCAACAAGCGGGCTGATGCGGCCGAGGCGGATCTGAAGGACGCGACCAAGAAGGCTGAAACCGCGACGGCGAATGCCGAGGCCGCAATTGCCAAGGCCGAAGCGGCCGCAGCAGAGGCAAGCGCTGCCGTCGAAGCGGCCGGTGCACGGGCCGATGCCGCCGAAGCCGAAGCTGAAAAACTGCGCGCCGAACTGGCAGCCGCCAAGGCCGCCAGCGGTGGTGGCAACAACTGATCCGTCAGCGCCTGAGCAGACGATCCAGAGAAAGCGGCCCGGCACCCAAAAGTGCCGGGATCGCGAGCAGCATCAGCCAGAACAGACGCTGATCCATGATCACGGAATCGGGCACCCGGTCAAACCATGCGCCGAGCGTCTTGGCCTGCGCCAATGCGCCGTGGCCATAAAGGTCGGTCAGGGTCTGGACCACGACGAAGCCGATCATGCCGAAGGCCGCGACCCGCGTTGCGAGGCCCAGCACGATCAGCGCCGGCAGCAAGAATTCCGCCAAGGTGCCGGCGATCACCACCAATGTGTGAAACAGGCCGAGGGCGTCGGTATTGTATCCCGCCGCCTCCATCGCCTTGGGGAAAATCTGCGCGTAGGCCCCGAGGCTGGGCTGGAACACGCCGAACAGGCCGGGGCCGGTTTTCAGAGCGGCGGAGTGCCAGAAATAGGTCAGCAGCGTGGCGGCGAAGGTCAGCCGGGCCAGGCTTGGCAAGACCCAGGGGGCGACGCTGTGGTCCGACCAGGCGAACAGCCGGTTGGCCAAGGTTATCAGTCGGGTCATGGCATGTCCTCATTTATGGCAATGATGGCTTGTCCCTGCAGCAACAGCCCCAGCATCGCGGCGATATCGGCCTCGGCCAGGGTGGCGCAGGCATCTCCGAAACAGCCGCCTGATTGCAGCGTTTCGACAAAATCGGCTCCGCCCGGTGGCAGCAGATGCACCACTGGGTCAAAACCGGGGCGACTGATCAGCACGTCTTCCGGGCGCATGGCCGGTTTCGGGGCGTTCTCTTCGGTGTTGAAGCGCCAGATCGCCGCCAGCGGCCAATCGGAGCGGATCGCCGATAATGCGGGCGCAAGCATGAACCGCGCCGCCAACAGGCGCTCGGGCGGCAGGCCTTGCAATTGCTCAGGCGAAATCGGCGCGGCATCCGGCGCGTGATAGGCACGCCGCCGGGCCAGTTCCAGCCTTGCCACATCGGCCAGATAGCCCAGATGCTGCACCGGTTCGAACCCAGCCAGGAAACCCGGCATCGCCGCGCCGTAATGCATCATCAGCGGATTTTCCGGCGGATGCGCGCGCACATAAATCCCGCCGAGATGGCGGAAATTCTCCACCCCCAGCAATTTCCGGACCACCGGAAAGGCGGTTTCCAACGCCGCGATCAGCCCGGCCACGACGTTGTTGCGGTAAACATCGAACCGCGCGGCGGCCGGGCGTCCATCCGGGGCAATCAACCCTTCAGGAACGGCAAGCCTGGGGTCGAGCAAGGCACGGGCAAAATCTGGTTGGGGAACATGGCTCATGTCTGCGCCGTTTCCAGCAGGGCGGCGGCGCGGGCGGCCTCGGCCTTCAGCACCGGCCAGTCGGGCACATCGTTGTCCCATTCGATCAGCATCGGCAACGGCCCGCTCAGTGCCAGAACCGAGGCCGCCAGCGCCCAGACCGGATCGGCCACCAGCGCGGCGTGGCTGTCGATCAGCAGGGGTGCGCCGGTCTCGTCGGCCTGCACGTCATGCCCGCCCAGATGGATTTCGCCGACCGTCCCCAGCGGAAATGCCGCGAGGTATTCTGCGGCATCGGTTTGCTGATTGGTGGCCGAGACGAAGACATTGTTGATGTCCAGAAGCAGGCCGCAGCCGCTGCGGCGTGCGATCTCGGCCAGGAAATCGGCCTCCGGCCAGTCGCTTTCGGCGAAGGCGAGATAGGTCGAGGGGTTTTCCAGAAGCATCCGGCGGCCAAGCGTGGTCTGCACCTGATCGACATGATCGACCACCCGCGCCAGCGTCGCCGCATTATAGGGCAGCGGCAGAAGGTCGTTCAGGAAGGCGCTGTCATGGCTGGACCAGGCCAGATGTTCCGAAAAGCTGGCCGGTTGCAGCCAGTCCAGCAAGTGTTTCAGGCGGCTCAGATGGTCGCGATCCAGCGGCCCTTCGCCGCCGATCGACAGGCCGACCCCGTGGACGGAAATCGGGAAGCGTTCGGCGAGATAGCGCAATTGCGCCAGCGGTCGCCCGCCGTCGCCCATGTAATTCTCGGCATGGATCTCGAACCATTCGACCGCTCCGGCATCTTCGCGGATCGCCTGGAAATGCTGCGGCTTGTAGCCGATGCCGGGACGGCAGGGCAGGTCGCCTGCCGGATTGTCGAGTGAATCGCGCATCCTGCCTCCGTATTTCAGGCCCGTTCCCCGCCGATCATCAATCGGCGGGGCCGGAAATTCGGCGTGATCAGGACGGGATATCGCGGTCAAGCTCGGTCAGCGAGCCCATGCGCCCGTCCGGCAATTCCATCGTCTCGCAGGTGCCGGCGTCGACCAGTTTCCAGGCATTGCCCTGATAATCGACACTGGAGGTGCCGGCACAGGTCGTTCCCGGCCCGGCGGCACAGTCGTTCTGGCCGGCCAGCGCGACCCCGAAGCACTTCTCGCCTTCGGCGGCATGGACCGGAGCGGTGGCATAGGCAGAAAGGGCGGCGGCAACGGCGCCAGCGGCGGCCAGGGTTTTCATGTTGGTGGACATGTGATCGGTTCTCCTCGTTGTGTTTCATGCCATGTGCTTGCTGCATCATGGCTGGCAACAGGAATAGCCGCTGGCATCCATCACAGGCCATTCACGACGGCGTGGTTCACCGCCGCGTGAGCCGGTGTCAGGGGTTTTGGGGCGCAAAGGCCGGGATTCCGGCCCCGCCCGGGCTTCCAGCGCTGGAATGTTTCAGCGCCGGAGGCAAATGTTTCAGGCGCGGCGTGCCAGATCGGGCGGTGTCGCCTCAATCGCAAGCGCGTTGACGATCTCGTCAAGGCTGGCGGTCGAGGTCTGCTTGTCGCCCAGCCGGCGCACCGAGACATTGCGTTCGCCAACCTCGCGCATGCCGCAGGCCAGGATCACCGGCACCTTGCCGACCGAATGTTCGCGGACCTTGTAATTGATCTTCTCGTTGCGGATATCGGCCTCGGCGCGGATGCCGCGGGCCTTCAGGGCGGCCACGACGTCGCGCACGTAATCATCGGCATCCGACACGATGGCCGCCACCACCACCTGACGCGGGGCCAGCCAGAACGGCAGCCTGCCGGCATGTTCCTCGATCAGGATGCCGATGAAGCGCTCGAAACTGCCCAGCGTGGCGCGATGCAGCATGACGGGGCGATGCTTGGCCCCGTCCTCGCCGATGTAATTCGCGTCGAGCCGTTCGGGCAGCACGAAATCCACCTGATGCGTGCCGCATTGCCAGTCGCGCCCGATGGCATCGGTCAGCACGAATTCCAGTTTCGGGCCATAAAAGGCACCCTCGCCGGGGTTCAGCTCGAACTCATAGCCGGTGGCGATGGTCGCGGATTTCAGCGCCGCTTCGGCCTTGTCCCATACCTCGTCGGACCCGGCGCGTTTGTCGGGGCGGTCCGAGAACTTGACCTTGAACTTCTCGAAGCCGAGGTCCCTGTAAACGCTGGCCAGGAAATCGATGTAGATCCGGGTTTCGCTTTCGATCTGATCTTCCGTGCAGAAGATATGCGCATCGTCCTGGGTAAAGCCGCGCACCCGCATGATGCCGTGCAGCGCCCCCGAAGGTTCATAGCGGTTGCACGAGCCGAACTCGGCCATGCGAAGCGGCAGGTCGCGGTAGGATTTCAGGCCCTGATTGAAGATCTGCACATGGCAGGGGCAATTCATCGGCTTCAGCGCGTTGATCGCCTTTTCGCGGGCATGTTCCTCGTCCACTTCGACGATGAACATGTTTTCCTGGTACTTGTCCCAATGCCCCGAGGCGACCCAGAGCTTGCGGTCCACCACTTGCGGCGTATTTACCTCGACATAGCCGCCTTCGGTCTGGCGGCGGCGCATGTAATCCTGAAGCGTGGTGTAGATGGTCCAGCCATTGGGGTGCCAGAACACCTGGCCGGGGGCTTCTTCCTGCATGTGGAACAGGTCCATCTCGCGGCCCAGCCGGCGGTGGTCGCGTTTCTCGGCCTCTTCCAGCATCGTCAGATGCGCTTTCAACTCGTCCTTGTTGCGGAAGGCAACGCCGTAGATGCGCTGCAGCATCGGGCGCGCGGAATCGCCGCGCCAATAGGCCCCGGCCACCTTCATCAGCTTGAACGCATCCGCCGGCACCTGCCCGGTATGCACCAGATGCGGACCCCGGCAGAGGTCCTGCCAATGGCCGTGCCAATACATGCGGATCGCCTGATCCTCGGGGATCATGCCGACCAGTTCCACCTTGTAGGGCTCGTTATTGGCCTCGTAATGCTTCAGGGCGCGGTCGCGCTCCCAGATTTCGGTGGTGACGGGATCGCGGCGGTTGATGATCTCGCGCATCTTCTTTTCAATCTGGTCGAGGTCTTCCACCGAGAACGGCTCGGCCCGGTCGAAATCGTAGTAAAAGCCGTGCTCGATCACCGGCCCGATCGTGACTTTCACATCCGGCCACAATTCCTGCACCGCGCGCGCCATGATATGGGCGGTGTCATGGCGGATCAGTTCCAGCGCCTGGGCTTCGTCCTTGATGGTGTGGATGGCGAAGGCAGCATCCGCGTTGATCGGCTGGCTGAGATCGGAATGCCGCCCGTCGATCGAGCAGGATATGGCGGCCTTGGCCAGCGATTTCGAGATATCGGCGGCCACTTCGGCACCGGTCACACCGGCGGGATAGCTGCGCTGATTGCCATCGGGAAGGGTCAGGGAAATATCGGCCATGTGCGGCGCTCCTCCATCGGTCTGGCGCCTACGAAACGCCCGGTTGCGGTATCGCGGTGGGTTTCGGGGAAGGGCGGCGGATTGTCAAGCGGCAAGGTGGGGGTGGTGTTGGATTGGCGAGAGCGGGGGGTTGGGCTGGCGGTGTATTCACGCGCGATGGCGATTGGCTGATGGCCGGGCTGACTGACCGGATGTGGTACTTGCTGGCCGGTCGGCCGCAACTTGGTTCGTCAACTGACCAGTTGACCGACCGACCACCCGACTAGTCCACTAGTCGATTGGTCGAACCGTCGAACAGGTCACCAATCCTGTGGCCGACTGACCAAACCTCCGGCCAACCGACCGGTTCATCAACCGACCGATCACATGGCCAATCGTCCCACCCATAGAACCGTCATCTGGCCTGTCTCCAAGCTCGGTCGACGCAATCGCCATGCCGCCACCGCCTTGCTCAGGCCATCTACCCGCCCGGACCGGCACCCGGCCCTTGAGGCATGCCGGGCGTTGCGCCATAGTCCCGCGCAAAACCCGGAGCCTGCGATGAATATTCAAACCCTGGAAACCCCGAGCGGACGGCGGATCGCCTATGAACACCTTGCCGGCGACGGCCCGGCCATCGCGTTTCTCGGCGGGTTCAAATCCGACATGACCGGCACCAAGGCGATCTATCTTCGCGAATATGCCCGCGCGAAAGGCCGGGAATTCCTCAGGTTCGATTATTCCGGCCACGGCCAGTCGTCGGAAGATTTCGAGGATGGCTGCATTGGCGACTGGGCGGAAGACGCCATCGCCGCGATCTCGGCCCTGACAAAGGGCAAGGTGATCCTGGTCGGCTCGTCCATGGGCGGCTGGATCGCGCTTCTGGTGGCGCGTGCGATGCCGGAGCGCATCGCCGGGCTGGTCGGCATCGCTTCCGCACCCGATTTCACCGAGGATTCCATGTGGGCCAGTTTCGATGCGTCCCAGCGCAAGGTTCTGGCCGAAAAGGGGCGGCTTGAACTGCCCTCGGAATATTCCCACGAGCCTTACGTGATCACCAACCGCCTGATCGAGGATGGCCGCAACCGGCTGGTCCTGCGTTCACCTTTGAGCCTGCCCTTCCCGGTACGCCTGTTGCAGGGCACGGCGGATGAGGATGTGGATGTCTCGGTCGCATTGCGCCTGCTCGATCACGCCACCGGCGACGATATCCGCCTGACGCTGGTGAAAGGTGCCGACCATCGGTTTTCCGAACCGGCAAACCTGGCGCTGATCCGAAAGGCGATCCATTCGGTGACGATGGCAGCGAAAGGATAGCCAATGGCCGGTGCGCCGCAGGCCACGCCGACACGCTTCGATGCCGCCCGGATCGGCCCGGACCCCGAGGCTTACCTGGCCGCCGGCGAAGCCCGGTTCGCCGGTCTGCGACCGGGAACAGCGAAACAGATCGTCTGGGCCGGACAGGCAGGCAACAAGACCCCGCTCTCGCTGGTCTATGTTCACGGCTGGTCGGCCTCGCTGGAAGAGCTTCGCCCGGTGCCCGATCTCGTGGCCAGGGCCCTTGGGGCCAACCTGTTCCTGACACGGCTGAGCGGTCACGGGCTGGACGGCGCGGCGCTGGCAGCGGCTGGCCCGGACGACTGGCTGGCCGATTCCGGCGAGGCGCTGGCGGTCGGGCAATGCCTGGGCGACAGGGTGATCCTGTTCGGCACCTCCACCGGTGCGGCCCTGGTGGCATACCTTGCCGCGCATGCGGTTGCGGACATACCGCTGGCGGGCGCGGTGCTGGTCTCGCCGAATTTCCGCATCGCGGGGCGGTTTGGCGATCTGCTGACCTGTCCGGCCCTCAGTCTGATCGCGCCGCTTCTGGCCAAAAGGATCGAACATTACCCCGGCCACAACGACAGGCACGATTACTTCTGGACCCGCTCCTACCCGAGCAGCGCCGTGCTGCCGCTGGCACGCCTCGTGCAGCTTGTACGCCAGTGCGATTTCGCCGCCACCGGTGTTCCGGCGCTGTTCATCTACAACATGAAGGACAACGTGGTGCGCCATGATGAAACCGAACGGGTGATTGCCGCCTGGGGCGGGCCGGTTTCGGTGATGCAGCCGGATATCCCCGAGGATCAGATGCATGGCGTACATGTACTGGCGGGCGATATCCTCAGCCCGTCCCGCACCGCGCCTGTGGCCGAACGGATCATTGCCTGGGCGCGTGAATTGTAGCTGCTGCCGGGCCGCAGGCGCTACAGCATCACCCCGACAACCACCATCATCAGCCCCAGCGCCGATACGCCCATCGCCGCCATGTTCAGCGCCACCACCTTTTGCAGCCGCGCCTGCATGGCCTCGCCGCTCAGCCCGGCGCGCTTTGCCGATATGGCCAGCCAGATGCAATAGCCAAGCCCGCCAAGGCCTGCCAGCGCCACCACGCTGCCGATCGGGATGAGGATGTCCATGCGATACCGCTCCTGTCTGTTCGGCCCCGGCCTTAAAGAAATCCCCCCCGGCCTGCAAGCCGGGCCTTGAAGGGCGGCGCAGGCAGGGCTAGGAAAGGCCTCCCGCCGCCAGCCACCAAGCCTACAAAGGACAAGCCCAATGGACGATTTTCCCAGCGATGCCACCACCCGAGTCGCCCGCGACGAATTGCGCGCCTTCGTCGAGCGCTTCGAGCGGCTGGAGGCGGAGAAGAAAGACATCGCCGACCAGCAGAAAGAGGTGATGGCCGAGGCCAAATCACGCGGCTATGACACCCGCGTTCTGCGCAAGGTCGTGGCGCTCAGAAAGCGCGATCCGCAGGATCTGTCCGAGGAAGAGGCGATCCTTGAATTGTACAAGGAAGCGCTGGGCATGTGAGGCCCGGGATTACGTCGGACACGGCGAATGCCAAGAAACCCGGCACGGAGAACCAGCCGGGTTTCATGTTATCTGGCAAGGCCGAATTGGCTTATTCGTCGGCCATCTCGACATCGCTGCCGCGCGATGCCTGTTCGGGGCGCGGCGGTCTGCCGATCACGTCCTTCAGCTCGTCCAGTTCGATGAAATTGTCGGCCTGGCGGCGCAGTTCATCGGCGATCATCGGCGGCGACGAGCGGATCGTCGATACCACCGAAACCCGCACGCCCTGGCGTTGCAGCGATTCCACCAACGGGCGGTAATCGCCGTCGCCCGAGAAGATCACGATGTGATCGACCCTCGGTGCCAGTTCCATCGCATCGACCGTCAACTCGATGTCCATGTTGCCCTTGACCTTGCGCCGGCCCATGGAATCCGTGAATTCCTTTGCCGGTTTGGTCACCATCGAAAAGCCGTTATAGTTCAGCCAGTCGACCAGCGGGCGGATCGGCGAGTAATCGTCGTTTTCCAGAAGCGCCGTGTAGTAGAAAGCACGTAACAGCTTGCCCCGGCGCATGAATTCAGACCGTAGCAGCTTGTAGTCGATGTCAAATCCCAGCGCCTTGGCGGCAGCATAGAGGTTTGAACCATCTATGAAGAGGGCGAGCCTCTCGTCGCGGTAGAACATAATAGTTCCCTGTTCCAAATGCCAGTTTCATCAATGTCCGTGAGTGGTATGGATATTCTGATCATAGATGAAACATCATATTGCACCAAAATAACCGAAAGCGGGGCGTCTTCAAGTGGCATCAACTCAAAGTTCCGCGACGGATTTTCTGATTGCGCTGGGCGCGAACCTGCCGTCGAAACGCGGGGGTTTACGCGACACTTTCACGGTCGCGCTACAGTTGTTGGCAGGCGAATCGCTGGAGGTGCTGGCGATCAGCCGGCTGTATTCCACACCGGCGGTTCCGGCGGGGTCGGGGCCGGATTTCCTGAACGCGGCGGTGCTCGTGCGCAGCGATCTGCCGCCCGGCGAGGTGCTGGCGGCACTCCACCGCATCGAAACCGCGCTGGGCCGGACCCGTGATCGGCGCTGGGGCGCGCGGGTGATCGATCTTGATCTGCTGGCCGCCGGTGCAACCGTGCTGCCCGATGCCGCAACCGTCAGCCGCTGGATGGATCTCGCCCCCGGCGAACAGGCGGCAATGGTGCCGGACCGGCTGATCCTGCCGCATCCGCGCCTGCATCACCGCGCCTTCGTGCTGTTGCCGCTGGGCGATATCGCGCCGGACTGGCGGCATCCGCTGACCGGCCGCACAGTGGCGGACATGCGCGATGGTCTTGACCCGGAGGCGCTGAAGGGCATCGCGGTGCTGGAGGATCAGGCCTAGGATTTACTCCACCGCCGGGCGGATCGAATGCTCGCGCCACAGCACATAAAGCCCTGCCGCGATGGTGATGGCGATGCCGATGGCCGCCAGCCCGTTCGGCAGGTCGCGGAACACCAGCCAGCCGATGATCGTGGCAAACGGGATTTCCAGGTATTGCACAGGCGCCAGCGTCGCCGACGGCGCGAATCTGAGCGACCATGTCATCAGCAGATGTGCCACCGTGCCGATCACCCCGATGGCCGCCAGCAGCGTCACCTCGATTGCTCCCGGAAACACCAGCCCGCCACCCTCGATCCCGCTCAGCCACCCGGCCAGCACCACGACCGCCAGGATCGGCACCGCCATTGCTCCGCTTAACGCCTGCAACGTCAAAGGATCGGCCGATTTCGCCACCTGCCGTGTGACCAGCATGAACAGCGCGAACACCAGGGCCACCAGCAGGGGCAGCAGGGCCGGCCAGCCGACGGCCGCGAAATTCGGCTGGATCACCAGCAAGGTTCCGGCAAAGCCGACGCCGCAGGCCGCCAGCCGGTGCGGCCCGACCTCCTCGCCCAGCACGGTACGGCCCAGCAGCAGCATGATGAACGGCATCACGAAGGCAATCGCCAAGGCATCCGCCAGCGGCAGGTATCTGAGCGAGGCATACATCGCGCCGGAGCCGATGATATGCAGGATGGTGCGCAACAGGGTCAGCCACAGCACCCGCGCACTGGCCGGGACATAACCGCCGATCCACCAGATCAGCGCCACCAGTAACACCGCCTGCACGCCGAACCGCACCAGTAGCATCTCAGCCAGCGGGATCGTGCCGCCCAGCACCTTGGCAATCGAATCGCCCAAAGGTGCCAGGATGCAGAACCCGATCATCAGAAGGATGCCGGTGAAAGGTCTGTCCTGAGCCATCGCGCGACTATAAAAACCGCCCCGCGCGGGCGCAATGTCGCTGATCGGAGTTTCCAGCCCCCTTGCAGGCCTTGATGAAACGGGCAAAACCGCTTGTAATCTGCACCGAAGCGCCATAAATAGCGGGTTCTTCCGCCCTGACCCTGAACAAGTGGAGCGCCCGATGGCCCGTGTAACCGTTGAAGATTGTGTCGACAAGATTCCGAACCGCTTCGAACTGGTGATGCTGGCGTCGCACCGCGCCCGCGAACTGGCCGCCGGCACACCGCTTACGATCAGCCGCGACAATGACAAGAACCCGGTCGTGGCGCTGCGCGAGATTGCCGAGGAAACCCTGACGGCAGAGCAGTTGCGCGAAAGCTATATCGCCTCGAACCAGACCGAGATCGAGGTTGATGAACCGGAAGACGACCAGATGTCGCTGCTGATGGGTGCGGGCCGCGAAGACGACCGCCCCGAAGACGACATGTCCGAGGAAAACCTGCTGCGCGCCCTGATGGAAGCCCAGGAGCAGCGCTGAACCAAGGCGCCGTCCCTACGGCGCGCTGCCGCCGAAAGGAGCGGGCCATATGATCGATGTCGAAGATCTGGTCGATCTGGTTCGCAGCTACAATCCGAATTCCAATGCGGGCCTGATCCGTGCCGCCTATGGCTACGGCAAGGCGATGCATGAAGGGCAGTTCCGGTCGTCCGGCGAGCCCTATTTCAGCCACCCGGTCGAGGTTGCCTGGATTCTGGGCGAACAGCGGATGGACGATGCCACCATCGTCACCGCACTTCTGCACGACACGATCGAAGACACCAAATCGACCTATGGCGAGATCACCCGGCGCTTCGGCGACGAGGTGGCGCAACTGGTCGATGGCGTCACCAAGCTGACCAACCTGCAACTGGGATCGTCGGAAACCAAGCAGGCAGAGAACTTCCGCAAGCTGTTGATGGCAATGTCCAAGGACCTCAGGGTCCTGCTGGTCAAGCTGGCCGACCGCCAGCACAACATGCGCACGATCAAGCATCTGCCGCTGGAAAAACAGCAGCGCAAGGCGCGCGAGACGATGGAGATTTTCGCCCCGCTGGCCGGTCGCATGGGCATGCAGCATATGCGCGAGGAACTGGAAGATCTGGCCTTCCATGTGCTGAATGCCGAAGGCCGCTCGTCGATCATCCGCCGCTTTCTGACGCTGCGCAGCCAGACCGGCGACCTGATCCCGAAAATCACCGACGATATCCGCCAGGTGCTGCAAAAGCACGGCATCGAGGCCGAGGTGGCGGGCCGCGAAAAGAAGCCCTATTCGATCTGGCGCAAGATGCAGGAGAAAAAGGAGGGCTTCTCGCGGCTGTCCGACATCTACGGCTTTCGCATCATCACCGCCGATATCGAGGATTGCTATCGCGTGCTGGGGGCGGTGCATCAGAACTGGGCGGCGGTGCCGGGGCGGTTCAAGGATTATATCAGCCAGCCGAAATCGAACGGCTACCGGTCGATCCACACCACCGTATCGGGCCGAGATGCCAAGCGCGTGGAAATCCAGATCCGCACCCGCCAGATGCATGAGGTGGCCGAGGCAGGCGTTGCCGCACATTGGTCCTACAAGGATGGCCAGCGGGCGGAAAACCCCTTTGCCGTCGATCCGTTCAAATGGCTGGCGGCCCTGACCGAGAGGTTTGAAAGCGCCGAGGATCACGACGATTTCCTTGAAAGCGTCAAGCTGGAGATGTTCTCGGACCAGGTGTTCTGCTTTTCACCCAAAGGCGAGGTGATCAAGCTGCCGCGCGGGGCCACGCCGATTGATTTTGCCTTTGCCATCCATACCCGCATCGGCTCGGCCTGTGTCGGGGCCAAGGTCGACAATATCCGCGTGCCGCTCTGGACTCGGCTCAGGAATGGCCAGTCGGTCGAGATCATCACCGCCGAGGGCCAGCGCCCGCAATCGACCTGGATGGATATCGCGGTGACCGGGCGAGCGAAATCGGCGATCCGCCGCTCGCTCAAGGCGGAACGGCGCGAAGGCTCGATGCGGCTCGGGCGGGAACTGGCGCGGGTGGCTTTCGAGCAGGTCGGCAAGACGGTGTCGGACAAGGCGCTGGAAACCGCCGCGCGGCTTCTGGGGCTGGGCGATGCCCGCGAATTGCTGGCAATGCTGGGCGATGCCGAACTGACCGGGCGGCAGGTGACCGAGGCGCTGTATCCTGAATTGCAGCACGACCCCGAAGCGGAAACCATCGACCCCGACCGCGCGATGGTCGGCCTGTCGGTCGGGCAGGTCGGCGAGCCGGCGAAATGCTGCCAGCCGGTGCCCGGAGAACGCATCGTCGGCATCACCTTTCGCGGCCGCGGCGTGCAGGTGCATTCGATTGATTGCGACACGCTGGTCGATTTCGACGATCAGCCGGACCGCTGGATCGACATGCACTGGAGCGACGGCAAACACGCCGCCGAACACGGCACCACGCTGGAGATCACGCTGGCCAACGATGCGGGCGTGCTGGGGCGTATCTGCACATTGATCGGCGAGCAGAACGCCAATATCTCGGACATGCAGTTCACCGACAAAAAGCCGGATTACTACAAGATGCTCGTAGACATTCAGGTCCGGGATGTGGAGCATCTGCATAACGTGATGACCGCCGTCGAGGCGGATTCGGGCGTGGCACAGATCGCGCGGCACAGGAAGGCGCCGGCGCGGGACTGACCCTTTGGGAAAGAGAGGCGCCGGCGGACCCCAAACAGCCGCCGGCCACAGGCGGATGATGTTCAAGCGGCGCAAAAAGCTGAGCTGGACGGAACTGATCGTCGAGGGGATCTATCCCAAGGCGGGCTGGCGGCGTGCCATCAGCTATGTGGCGCATCGCCTGCGCCGCCTGCCCGATACGCCTTCCAAGATCGCACGCGGCGTCGGGCTTGGGGTTTTCGTCAGTTTCACGCCGTTTTTCGGGCTGCATTTCTTCATCGCGACGCTGCTGGCGGTGATCTTTCGCGGCAATGTGCTGGCCTCCCTGCTGGCCACCTTCGTTGGCAATCCGCTGACCTTCCCGTTCATCGTGGCGGGCAACCTGACGCTCGGTCACCTGATCCTCGGGCGCGGGCCGGACCCGGCGCACCACAAATCCTTCTTTCGCCTGTTCGGCGATGCAAGCTGGGATTTCTGGAGCAATTTCAAGGCGCTGTTCACCGATGACGTGGCCGATTGGACCTATCTCGGGGAATTCATGAGCGGCGTTTTCATGCCCTATCTGGTGGGTGGGCTGGTGCCGGGTGTGGTGCTGGGACTGCTGGCCTATTTCCTCAGCCGCCCGGTCATCGCCGCCTATCAGCATCGCCGCAAGGGCCGGCTGCTGGAGCGGTTCAAGGAACGTCGCGCGCGCGTGTCCAGAAAGGCTGACGAGGCGCGGGACAATCCCTAGCCTGAGGCCGGGGCGAATCAGAACTTTCACGAAAGGTCCGACATGCAAACAGATACGGCTAAAACCGCAAGGCCGGGCGGGCTGCGCCTTGGCGTCAATATCGACCATGTCGCCACCGTCAGGAACGCGCGCGGCAGCGCCTATCCCGATCCGGTGCGCGCCGCCCTGCTGGCCGAGGCAAGCGGTGCCGACGGCATCACCGCGCATCTGCGCGAGGATCGCCGCCATATCGGGGATGGCGATATCGAACGGCTGATGGACAGTCTGACGGTGCCGCTCAATTTCGAAATGGCGGCGACGCCGGAAATGCAGGCCATCGCGCTACGCCATACGCCGCATGCGGTGTGCCTCGTGCCGGAAAAGCGCGAGGAGCGCACCACCGAGGGCGGGCTGGAAGTGGCGCGCGAGGAAAACCGCCTGGCGCATTTCATCGCACCTTTGCGCGAGGCCGGGTGCCGGGTGTCGATCTTCATCGCAGCGGATGCCCGCCAGATCGAGGCGGCGGCGCGGATCGGCGCGCCGGTGGTCGAACTGCATACCGGTGCCTATTGCGATTTCCATGCCGAGGGCCGCCTGGCAGAACGCGACGCGGAACTGGCGCGGCTGGCCGAGATGGCGGCTTTTGCGCATTCGCTGGGGCTGGAGGTTCACGCCGGTCACGGTTTGACCTATGATACCGTGCAACCCGTCGCCGCCTTTCCGCAGGTGATCGAGCTGAATATCGGTCATTTCCTGATCGGCGAGGCGATTTTCGTCGGGCTTGAAACGGCAATGGCCGAGATGCGGCGGCTGATGCTGGCGGCGCGGGCAGGCAAGGGTTAGGTGCTAGTGGGCGGGCCGCGCCGGAACACCAAATGGGAGAAGGCGATGAAGCGTTTTGTACAGATACTGGCGGCGGGGGCGGCGCTGCTGGCGGCGTCCGGGGCGGCGGCGGTAACCGTGGAGCAATGCGACTGGCGGGCCCGCGCCGATGCCATCGTCGAGCCCTGGGCCGATTACAGCCGCACGTTTTCCAACGGCAAGACAAGGCTGGCGCTGCTGGACGTGATCGAACCGGCGGCGGGTGCCCTGCATATTCTGGTGATGTCGCCACCCTATGACGAAATGGGCGGGCGGCAATGCAAGGTGATCTCGGCCGCGTCCGGGATCGGCTTTTTCGGGGTGGAATTTACCGCGCTGGATGCCAGCTACAATCCGGCAATCGGGTTGATGTTCATGGTTCCGGTGCAGGTCTATGACGGCAGCACCGGCATGGGGCGCGGGGCCTGGCTGAACTTCAACCTCAATCAGGCCACCGGCCAGATCGACGCCTGGCTGGTCGGCGGCGAATGATCCTTGGTGTCGGCACCGATCTGGCCAATATCGAGCGGATCGAAAAGACGCTGGCGCGCTTCGGCGACCGTTTCCGCAACCGGGTCTTCACCGAGACCGAACAGCGCAAGGCCGAGCGCCGCAAGGACGTTGCCGGCACCTATGCCAAGCGCTGGGCCGCGAAAGAGGCCTGTTCCAAGGCGCTGGGCACCGGCCTGCGGATGGGGATTTCCTGGAAGGACATGGCCGTCAGCAACCTGCGCACCGGCCAGCCCCGGATGCATGTCACCGGCTGGGCCGCCGAACGCCTGGCGGCGATGACGCCGGACGGCATGGAGGCGCATATCCATGTCAGCCTGACCGACGATCACCCCTGGGCACAGGCCTTCGTGGTGATCGAGGCTTTGCCGAAGCTGAAGCCCTGAAGGGGGCCTTCTGCTGCGCAGGAATATGCCCGGAACAAAGTTGGATTATTCAGGGCGAGATGAACTGGACGCCCGGCATGCGTTCGATGGTGAACAGGTCTTCCTCGTAGAGATCGGTCAGCATGTCGGTATATTCGGTGGTCCAGCCGGGGGCGGAAACCTCCTGCGTCGGGTCGTCGATCTCGAACTTGTCGAGAAAGGCCGACAGGATGCGCCGGCGCTGCATTTCATTGGCCGGCGGATGGGTTTTCAGGTAGCTGGCCATGCGCTCCAGCCCTTCCTGTTTCATGATCGCGCCAAGGTAATCGTCCAGCCCGATCATCGGCTTGTCGCCCTGGTGATCGGCGATTTCGCGGACCAGTTCGCGCCAGATGAAGGGGGTATCCTCGTTGCTCCAGACCTTCAGCGGCACGCCGGGCAGGGTGGCGTGGATATCCTCGACAATCGACGACCAGCGCAGGGTGGCCGGGTCCGCCTGCCCGATGAAAGCGGCGAAGCTGTCGGCATCGGATTTGGCGAAGGCGGCGGGCAGGAAGGTGGCCGGGTTGCGGATGGCAAGGCAGAACTCGACCTCCTGATCGTGAAACAGCCCGTAGAGGGCGCGGCAGCGCTGGCCGGCATCCGGATAGAACCGCCCCTGATCGAGGATGCGCGGAATGCCGCACAAAAAGGAATCGTTGGAGAAGATGATGCGCTGGGGGTTATCCTCGGTCAGGATCGAATCGAGCATCACCTCCTGCACATCCGCATTGGCCGGCTCGCCCTGCAGAACCGCCAGAGTTTCGCGGAAGATCGGGCGAAAACGGCCGGGATTGGCAACAATCACGCCCTGTTCGCCCAAGGATACACGATTGCGCATCAGACAGGTGCGCAACTGCCCTTCGTCGGTGCAATGGGCGCCGATGTGATACACGATCTGCATGATCCGTCAGGTCCTGCCGGTTCCCGTTTTCGTCCTTGCCCCGCTATCGAGTATAACGGATTTTCCGCCGAGGGGAACCGCTATCGGGACAGGGCTCCGCATTGCCGCAGTGGTTGATGCCGGCGCAAGGGACTGATAAGCGGCAGTTTCGGGGTCGATTGCGTGAAACAAGCCCCGGTCAGATGGGGCGCAGGTGGCAGAGCAGACCGAACATTCCGGCAAGGGGCGGCATTTGGCGGGGATCGGCAGCGGCGTGTGGTCGCTGGGCGCGATGCTGATTGCCGCTGTCGTGCTGATGCCGATCCTGGCGGTGGTCTGGATCGCCTTCAACCCGGCGGAAAATATCTGGCCGCATCTGATCGCCACCACCCTGCCGCGTTACTTCGCCAATACCTTGCTGTTGATGGCGGCGGTGGGCCTGCTGACGGCGATGGTCGGCACCGGTGCGGCCTGGCTGGTGGTTATGTACCGCTTCCCGTTTCATGGCGCGCTGCAATGGCTGCTGCTGCTGCCGCTGGCGATCCCGGCCTATATCGGCGCCTATGCGCTGGTCGATCTGCTGGAATATGCCGGGCCGGTGCAGTCGGGCATGCGCAGCCTGTTCGGCTGGACCTCGGCACGCGATTACTATTTTCCGAATATCCGCTCGCGCGGCTCGGCGGTGCTGGTGTTGTCGGCAGCACTTTACCCATATGTCTACCTCCTGGCGCGCACCGCCTTCCGCGAACAATCGGTGGGCGTGCTGGAAGTGTCGCGCGCGCTGGGCTGCGGGCCCTGGAAAAGTTTCTTCCGCGTTGGCCTGCCGCTGGCACGGCCCGCCATTGCCGCCGGGGTTGCCATCGTGATGATGGAAACCGCCAATGATTTCGGCACGGTCGAGTTCTTTGCCGTGCAAACCCTGACCACCGGCATTTTCACCGTCTGGCTGGAAAGCTCGAATGCAGGCGGTGCGGCACAGATCGCGATGGTGATCCTGGGTCTGGTGCTGCTGCTGGTCGCGGTCGAGAAATCCAGCCGAAGGCGCATCCGGTTCTTCCGCACCACCAGCCGTCAGGCCCCGATTGAAGCGCGTCGTTTGCACGGGCTGGCAGCGGCGGCGGCGGTGGCGCTCTGCGTCATTCCATTTGCCTCCGGATTCCTTGGCCCCGCCCTGGTGATCGGGTTGCATGCCCTGGAAAATGCCGAGATCTGGGCCGATCCGGGCCTGGCGACGGCGCTGATCAACACGCTCTGGGTCGGTGGCATCGCAGCGGTGGCAACGGTGCTGGGCGGGGTGTTCCTGGTCTATGGCGTGCGGCTGAGCGGCAATCGCCTGCCGGGATACGTGTTGCCGGCAACCACCATCGGCTATGCCGCGCCCGGCGCGGTGCTCGGGATCGGCCTGGTCATTCCGCTGGCGGCGATCGATCACCGGCTGGCGGACGCAATCGAGGGGCTGACCGGCTATGATCCGGGGCTGATGCTGACGGGATCGGCCTTCGCCATCATCCTGGCCTATTTCGTGCGTTTCTTCGCCATCGCGCAGGGTGCCGCGGATGCGGCGATGGGGCGGATTTCACCGTCGCTGCCGATGGCGGCACGCTCGCTCGGGCAAAGCCCGGCAGGCACGTTGCGGCGCGTGCATCTGCCGATCATCCGAGGCTCGGTCGCCACGGCGCTGCTGCTGGTCTTTGTTGATTCCGTCAAGGAACTACCGGCGACGCTGCTGCTCAGGCCGTTCAATTTCAACACGCTTGCCACGCGGGTTTACGATCAGGCCTCGCTGGAAAATCTCGGCGCGGCCTCACCGGCGGCGGTGATCGTGATGGCGGTCGGGCTGTGCGCGGTGCTGCTGCTGGCGCGCACGCAGCGCTGAGCGCCGCAGACCGTTCAGAAATCCCTCACCAGTTCGGTTGTGAGCGGGTCCATGAAGCCCGCCACCGTCGCCTCGGTTTCCAGATCGAGCGCGGTCGCCAGATCGCTGGCGGCGGTGGCGGTCAGCACCCGCTTCATCGCCCGGACCGAACGCACCGGCAGATCGGCCAGACGCCGCGCCGCCGCGTTTGCCTCGGCCATCAGCAGATCGTCCGGCACCACCCGCCAGGCCAGACCCATATCGGCCAGATCGTGGGCCGAATGCCGCTCGCCCAGGAACAGCAATTCCCGCGCCTTGTTCAGCCCGACCAGCGCCGGCAGCAAGGATGTCACGCCGCCGGTCACGAAGAAATTCAGCGACACTTCGGGAAAGAAGCCCTTCGCGCTGTCGGCCCAGATCGGGAAATCGCAGTTGATCGCCCATTCAAACCCGCCGCCAACCGCCCAGCCGTTGATCGCGCCGACCACCGGGCGATCACCGAACATGATGGCGCGGGTGACGGCTTGGATCGCCTCGGTCAGGCCGCGGGCCTCGGCCTCGTTTGCCGGTTCCACATGGTCCTGCCGGTCGTCACCGGCGCAAAAGGCGCGGCCTGCACCGGTGAAGACGATGGCGCGGGTTTCGGGATCGGCATGGGCTGCCTCGAACGCCTCGGCGGTTTCGCGGATCAGGGTGGTGTTCATCGCGTTCAGCCGCTCGGGGCGGTTCAGCGTGATGGTGCGCACGCCATTGTCCAGCACGCTCAGGACGGTTTCATATTGCATTCAGTAACTCCTGATGACACGGGCGGTCTTGCCTTCGGTAACGGACAGGCTGCCATGCGCCAGCAGCGTCACGCGGGCGGTTGCGCCCAGGTTCTTCTTCAGCGCCGCGGCAACCTTTGCGGCAAGGGCAGGGCTGGCAATCCGGCCTTCGGCCAGTTCGGCGGCCACCGGCAGCGCATCATAAGGCGGCGGGGCGTCCAGCGGAATACGGTAGTCGCCCGACAAGTCGGGGATCGCCGCCAGCACGGCGGCCACCATCGTGGGAAACAGGTTCAGCCCGCGCACCACCACCATGTCGTCGGACCGCCCGACCACGCGAAAGCGAAAGCCGGTGCGCCCGCAGGTGCAGGGATCGGTTTCGTCAATCGCCAGGATATCGCCGGTGCGAAAGCGCACCAGCGGCTGGCAGTCACGCTCCAGATGCGTCAGCACCAGTTCGCCGCTGGCACCCGCCTCGATTGCCTGCAATGCGCCGGTCTCCGGGTCGATCAGTTCGGGATACAGGACATCGGCGGCCATGAAATGCAGGCGCGTGTCATGCTCGCACTGGGCCGCGAAATTGCAGAACACGTCCGACACGCCGTAGTTGGAATTCCTCGGCTCCAGCCCCCATTGCTCGCGGATGCGGGCGCGCAGGGCGGGATCGTCCAGCCCCGGCTCGCCGCCGAACAGCCCGAGGCGCAGGCCCAGATCGCGCGGGGCCATGTGCGGGAATTTCTCGGCCAGCACGCGGGCCAGCACCGCCGGATAGGACGGCGTGCAGGAAATCGCGGTCACGCCGATCTCGGCAATAGTGCGGATCAGCAATTCGGTATTGCCGACGCCGAACGGGATCACGGTTGCCCCGGTACGTTCCAGCCCCATGTGATCGGTCAGCCCGCCCATCCACATCTGGTAGTTCAGGCAATGCACCACGGTATCGCCGGGGCCAAGCCCGGCGGCGCGCTGGCAGCGCCCGGCAACGAATTCGGTGATCTCGCAATCGCGCGCCGACAGCGCCAGGTTCATCGCCTGCCCGGTGGTGCCCGAGGTGCGGTGCAGGCGCCGCACCTGATCGCGTGGATTTGCCAGGTAATCGCCGAACGGCGGATGGGCCGCCTGCGACAGGCGCAACCCGGCCTTGTCGCTGAACGGCAATTGGCCCAGATCCGCCAGATCCTCGGGCGGTTCCTGCCCGCCCCAGAGCGCGCGATAGAAGGCCGAGGTTGCGACATGCCGACGCTGGCGCGACCAGGCGTCGGCGCGATGCGCGGCAAGTTCGGATTGGCTCAGGTATTCGCCGGTGTCGTGCATGATCTGGCTCGTGAAGTGCTCGGGCCGCGAAAGGCTCCGAAATGCGGCGGGTTTTGTCAACGCGTTTAGGGATTTACACCGCAATGCCGCGCCCCGGAATCGCAAAGAACTTGGCAGATGGCCGGGAATCGGTCTAGGATTTCAGACGGGGGGCAATGGACATGACGATCAGAACCTCGACGCAGGGCGAAACCGATCTGCCGCGCTACTTCGCGGCAGTGTTCGATGTGGTCAGCCGCCTCAATCACGGACGCATAGATTTCCGCCTGCCGGACGGCCGGGTGTTCCGCGCCCAGGGGCGCGAGCCGGGCCGCGCGGTCGAGGTGGAGGTGCGCAATCCCGATTGCTTCGCCCGCCTGATCCGCGAGGGCGATCTGGGCTTTTCCGATGCCTATCTGGAAGGCTGGTGGAGCGTCTCTGACCTGCAGGATTTCATGGACATATTGCTGGACCGCAACGAGGAAGTCTTTGCCGGTTTCCCCGGCATGGGCTTCGTGCGCATGTTCGAGCGCCTGCGCCACTGGATGAATTCCAACACCCGCGAACAGGCCCGCAAGAATATCTCGTACCACTACGACCTCGGCAATGAATTCTATGCGAAATGGCTGGATGACAGCATGACCTATTCCTCGGCCATATTTGAAACCGGGCAGGAGGATCTGTCGAAGGCGCAACGCGCCAAGTACAAGTCAATGGTCGATCAGATGGGTGTGAAACCCGGCGATCACGTGCTGGAAATCGGCTGCGGCTGGGGCGGTTTTGCCGAATATGCCGCATCGGAACGGGGCCTGAAGGTGACCGGGCTGACGATCAGCCGCGAACAACACGATTTCGCGGTGGAACGGATGCGCCGGGCCGGGCTTCAGGACAAGGTCGAGATCGTGCTGCGCGACTACCGCGACGAGACCGGAAAATACGACGGCATCGCCTCGATCGAGATGTTTGAAGCGGTGGGTGAAAAATACTGGCCAACCTATTTCGAAGCGGTGCGCGAGCGCCTGAAGCCAGGGGGGCGGGCAACCCTGCAGGTGATCACGATCAACGACCGCCGGTTCGAGAGCTATCGCAAGAGCGTCGATTTCATCCAGAAATATATCTTCCCCGGCGGCATGCTGCCCAGCCCGGCCGCGCTCAGCGAACAGATCGCCCGCGCCGGGCTGACGCGCATCGGCTCGATCGAGTTCGGCGAAAGCTATTCGCTGACGCTGCGCCGCTGGTTCGAGGTGTTCAACGCGAAATGGGACGAGATCGCACCCTTGGGTTTTGACGATCGTTTCCGGCGGATGTGGAACTATTACCTGACCTCCTGCGCCGCCGCGTTCCGGTCCGGCAATTGCGACGTGACGCAAGTGACGATGGTGCGCCCGACGTGAGTACCACACAGATGCCGACAGCGGCCAAACTGGTGGCGGCGTTTGCCTTTGCCGGGGTCGGTTATGCCACGGCGCAAGCCTTTCAGCCGGCGGTTCCGGAAGGGATGCACGCCCCCTGGCTGCGGGAAATGTCGGCTTTCTTGGGCCTGATCGTCGGCTGGTTCGTAATGGGCCGCTCGGTTGGCGGCGGCATGTACCTGGCGGCCATGCGCGGCATCTACACCGCGACCTTGCTGTTGTTCTGGGCGCTGGTGGTGTTTTCCGGGCGCGAAATGGTGCTGCGCTCGCTTGACCGGCGGTTCGACACGGTGATGGAGGCGGTCACCGGCACGATCGGCATCGCCTATTGGTTCGTACAACTGAGCCTGTTTCCCGCCTTCTGGCTGACATTGCTGGGCGGCGGCATCCTGGCCGGGATGGTCGCTGAGTTTGCCAACCGGCATTGGCGCTAAAGCGCAATCCGAAAAGTGTGAAACGGTTTTCGGCCAAATTGCGCGACAAAAAACAAACGCGATCCGAAAAGTGTGAAACGGTTTTCGGACCAGATTGCGGGGCAAGCATTGACTCTTCACCGGGGCTGGCATCCCCACTCGGGGCAGGGTAACAAGGCACCGTTCGCACCTTCATTCCAACCGGAACGCCCGATGCCGCAAAAGCTGACATCGCTGGCCGATTTGGCCGCGCTGCCGTTCGATCAGATCATCGACGTGCGATCCCCCGCCGAATACGCCGAGGATCACGTGCCGGGCGCGATCAGCCTGCCGGTCCTGTCCAATGCCGAACGCGCCGAGGTCGGCACCATCTATGTCCGCGAAGACCGCTTTCGCGCCCGCAAGATCGGCGCGGCCCTGCTGGCGAGGAATGCCGCGGCGCATCTGGAAGGCCCGCTGGCGGATCGCCCGGGCGGCTGGCGGCCGCTGGTCTATTGCTGGCGGGGCGGCCAGCGGTCGGGGGCGTTTGCCTCGATCCTGGCCCAGGTCGGCTGGCGGGCGGATGTGATCGAGGGCGGCTACAAATCCTATCGCAGGCTGGTGGCGCGGGCCTTGTATGATACGCCCATCGCCTCGCGCGTGATCCTGATCGCAGGCGGCACCGGCACCGCCAAGACGGCGCTGTTGGGGCATCTGGCGAAGGCAGGCGCACAGGTGCTGGACCTTGAGGGCCTGGCGGCGCATCGCGGCTCGGTCTTCGGCGCGGTAGCCTCGGGCCAGCCCAGCCAGAAGACATTCGAATCCCGCCTGGCACTGGCGCTGGCGGGGCTGGATGCTGCCCGCCCGCTATTCGTCGAGGCGGAAAGCAACAAGATCGGCCGCATCCTCATCCCGCCAGGCCTGTGGCAGGCGATGCTGGGTGCCGACCATGTCGAGATCAGTGCCCCCCTGGCGGCGCGGGCGCATTACCTGGTGACCGCCTATGACGACCTGCTGGACGATCCCGACCGCCTGCAGGCCACCATCGCCAAACTGGTGCATTATCACGGCCACGAGCAGGCTCGTCTCTGGCAGGGAATGGCGCAGGCGGGCGAATTTCAGGCGCTGGCGGGCGAGCTGGTGGCGCGGCATTATGACAAACGCTATACCGGCAATCTGCGTCGGCAGGGCAATTTGCTGGCCGGGTTCGATCTGGCCGATCTCTCTGAGGTCTCTTTGGCTAGTGCGGCGGCAGATATCGCGCAGCGTTTCGGCGGTTAAGAGTCCTGTTCAGACGCAGCGCAACCGGCCCGGCGCATCCGTAATCGCGCCGATCCGGGCCGCCGCAAATCCCTGATCCGCCAGCGCCGCCAGAACATCATCCGCCGCCTCAGCCGCCACCGCCGCCAGCAGGCCGCCGGCGGTTTGCGGATCGTGCAGCAGAATGCCCATCGCGCCCGAGGCCCCCTCGACCGGGGCCGCCTGCCGGTTCGCGGTGTGGATGGTTGACCGGATACCCGCATCGGCCAGCGCCAGCGCCCCGTCATAGGCCGGGATTGCCGACAGATGCAGATCGGCCCCGGTGCCGGAGGCGCGGCAGATCGCCAGAAGATGCCCGGCCAGCCCGAAGCCGGTCACATCCGTCATCGCATGGGCCTGGCGCAAAATCGCCGCCGCCTTGGCTTGCGGCCGGGCCATCACCGCCAGCAGCGCCGCCACGTCGCGCCCGTCGGCCTGACCGGCCATCTCGGCGGCCAGGATCGTGCCGCTGCCGATCGGGCGGGTCAGGATCAGCGCATCGCCGGGCTGTGCGCCTGCGATGGTGATCGCCGCGCCCTCCGCCAAGCCGGTCACGGTAAAGCCGATGGTGGTTTCCGCGCCCAGCGTCGAATGCCCGCCGACAATGGCGGCCCCGGCCTCGGCGAATACGTCCCCTGCCGCTTCCAGGATTTCCGCCATGACACGGGCTGCCAGCGCCGGGGACTGGCGCGGCAGGATGACGTTTATCAGCGCCGCCTGCGGTGCCGCCCCCATCGCCCAGATATCGCCGAGCGCATGGATGGCGGCGATACGGGCCAGAAGGCCGGTATCCTCGGTAAAGGCGCGCAGATGGTCGGTGGTGATCACCTGTTTCCTGCCGCCAATCGCCAGCACCGCCGCATCGTCGCCGGGGCCGGTCAGGATATCGGCGCGGCTTGCCTTCGGCAGCGCGGCCAGCGCCCCCGCCAGCGTTTCCGGCCCGATCTTCGAGCCACAACCACCGCAGAGCGGCGTCCGATCATCCGGCGCGTCAGGGTCCAGCGCACGGCGGTCCGGCAGCGCCGGGGCCTGCATCACCGGCAGGTGGCGGAAGCGATCCATGAAGCGCTGGTCGATCCGGTCCTTCCAGCGCCACAGGGCCGGACCGGACAGCGTCAGCCCGGCCTTTTCCGCCAATGCGCTGCGCCCGCCCAAGGATATCAGCTTCAGATAGCGCCGCTGCGGATGGAAGGCGCGCAATCTGCCGCCCGACAGCGCGGCGGCCAGATTGTGAAACAGCACCGGTGCGGCGCGAACCGCGAATACCCCGGCCTTGGGGCGCGGCGCATGGGCAAGATGGGCGCAATCGCCAGCGGCGAACAGGGTCGGGATACCTTCAACCTGAAGGCTGTCCTCCACCCGAACAAAGCCATCCTGCAGGGGCAAAGCGGCCTCGGCCAGCCAGCGATGCGGCCGCGCCCCTCCAGCGCCCAGGATGAACCGCGCCGCCACCCGGCGGCCATCGGCCAGCACAACGCCATCTTCAACGATACGTTCGACCGAAGCACCCGTCAGCACCGATATGCCCAGCCCCGAACAGGCCGCCCGCAACCTGCGCCGTGCCGTCGTTCCGGTGCCGGTCAGATCGTCTGCGGCCTCGATCAGCGTCACCGCCGCCTCGCTGCCTGCCTTGCGCAGCGCATGCGCCATCGCCATCGCCAGTTCCACCCCGGCCACCCCGCCGCCGATCACCGCCACCGATCCCGTCTGCCGCCCGGCGGCGGCCTCGGCCAGGAATTGCCGCCAGCGGTCTGCATAGATATCGAGCGGTTTCGCCCCCAGCGCATATTCGCCAAAACCCGGAATATCCGGCATCTCGGCGGTAATCCCGACATCGAGCGAGGCGACGTCATAGCCAACCGGCCCGCGCCCGGCCAACTGCACCTGCCGCGTGGTGGGATCAATGCCGGTGGCGCGATCCAGGATCAGCCGCGCACCGGCAAACCGAGCAAGGCGCACCAGGTCGATATCCAGGTCCTCGCGGCGATAATGCCCGGCGATATGGCCCGGTAACATGCCGGAATAGGGCGCGGTCGGGCCGGGATTGATCAGCGTCAGCCTTGTGCCCGGCAGCGGCTGCATGCCCCATTTGCGCAAGACCAGCGCATGCGCATGGCCGCCGCCGATCAGGACAAGGTCCCGCGCAAGGGGAAGGGGCATCTGCATCGGCGGGCCTTTCGCGCATTCGCCCTGCCCATAGCGCATCCGTCCGCCCGCGCCAAGGCGGGGCAGATATCCCCCTCAGCAGCCGCGTCAGACAGCGGGATCAGTTATAGGTGAATGTACCGATGGCACAGATATTGATGTTCTTCTTGATCAGCACATCGCCATCGTTGAACACCGCCTTGAAGTCGAATTTGCAATAGCCGGTGCCGTCATCGAAATTGACGTTGACCGAGCGGCCCGGCCCCAGCACATCCTGCCCAAGGATATCCTCCTGCCAGGTTTTCGCATCGCGGTGCGAGCCGTAGAACTCGACGATCGTGAAGGATGTGTTGTTGACGATCTTCACCCAGCGGTCCAGCGCGGCGGCGTTCTGGGCTGACAGGCCCAGCAGCAAAGCGGCGGACAAGGTGGCGGAAACAACTCGGCGATTGAACATGGTACTCTCTCCAGTCTGGCTCGGATGCGATGTGTCGGAAGCCGGATTTGCTGTTGGGCAATGTCGGATCGGCAGGGCTTTGGGCGGATGGTTCGAGCTTACCAGCGGCCTTTTTCAAATGCAATCTGCGGCACAGGCGGGAAATCCTTGCCTGCCTTGCACAATGGCCGCGCCCCGGCGGATCAGCCAAGGGCATCGGCAAGGATATCAAACACATAACGCAACCGGCGACTGCGGTGGATCTCGCGATGCGCCACCAGCCAGACCGGGAATGTGAAAGGCGCGTAATCGGGCAGGGCGCGGCGCGTGCCGGTATCCGGATCGCCCAGCCGGTCATCCAGGATGCCAAGGCCGAGACCGTGGCGCACCATCTCCCACATCGCCAGATAGCTGGAGCAATGCAACGCGATATTGGCCTCGCTCAGACCAAGGCCCAGCCCGTTCAGCGCCGCCAGGAACTCGCCCTGACCGGTTGGCGAGATGAGTTTGGCGCGGACCAGATCGGCGGGCGCAGCCAATGGGCCGATGCGGTCCAGATAGGCAGGCGAGCCGTAAAACCGCGCCCGGGCCTCGCGCAGGCGGCGGGCCACCAGATCAGGCTCGGTCGGGCGGAAATTGCGGATGGCGATATCGGCCTCGCGGCGCATCAGGTCGGCGGCGGTGTTGTCGGCCAGAACCTCGATGGTGATACGCGGCTCCGCCTCGGCCAGCCGCTTCAGGATCGGCGGCAGCAACAGCCCGGCATAGGCGTCCGAGGCCGAGATCCGCACCACCCCTTCCATCGCGTCGCTCTGGCCAAAGGCGGCGAGCGACAATCGCGACGCCGCATCGCCCATCTCGCGCACATGCGCCATCAACTCATGGCCCGCCGGGGTCAGTTGCAAACCGCGCCCGAACCGCTCGAACAGGACCACGCCCAGTTCCGCCTCAAGCGCCGCCACCTGGCGGCCCAGCGTCGGCTGCGCCAGTTTCAGGGCCCGCGCGGCAGCGGATAACGAGCCTTCCTCGGCGGTGACCAGGAAGGCCCGCGCCCGGTTCCAGTCGAAATTCACGGTACGCCAATCCATGCGTTTATGCATATCAGATCGGCAGATCAGGTCAATTTTCTTTATGTCGCGGCTGCGCTATTTCACCGCCATCGCAAATCGAACCCGCAAAGGAGACAACCATGACCCTGTTCAGCGATCCGCAATCGCGCGGCTATGCCGCGATCACCGGTACGGCCTATCTCGGCATTGCGGTCTTCGGTGGCTTCGCCATCGCCTATGTGCCGTCGCAGATCATCGTGCCCGGCGATGCCGCCGCCACGCTGGCCAATATCATCGCGCGGCGCGGGCTTTATCTGTCGGGCATCGGGGCCGATGTTGTGGTCATGCTGCTGGAAGTGATGGCACTCAGCCTGCTTTACCACATGTTCCGCCCGGTCTCGGCCACCCTGTCATTTGCCGCCGCGATGGCGCGGCTTGGCATGGTGGCGGTGATGGCGGCGATGCTGTTCTTTCACGCCGGGGCACTGGCGCTGGCAGAGCCCGGCGCGACGCTCGGGCATTTCTCGGACGGCCAGCGCGCCGATCTGGCCGGATTGCTGTTGCAGATGCACAAAAGCGGCGTCTGGATCTGGCAGATGTTCTTTGCCCTGCACCTGATCCTGCTGGGCTGGCTGGTGGCGGCCTCGGGTCGTTTCCCGCGGCTTCTGGGCATGGCGATGATGCTGGGCGCGGCAGGTTACGCGGTGGATTCGATCCATGCCTTCGCCGTGCCGGATGCTGTGGCTTTCGGCTATCTGAAGATCGCCCTGCTGGTCATCGTGACCCTGGCCGAAATCGGCTTTGCCCTCTGGCTGCTGCTGGTCGGCCCGCGCCCGGCAGCGGCGCGGCCTGCCTGAGCGCTGGCACCAAACCTCACACGGAACAAACACAAGGGAACCTAAGACATGAAACGCATCTGCATCATCGGAATTTCCGGCAAACTTGGCCAATACATGACCGAACATGCGCTCGCCGCGGGCTATCAGGTGGCCGGCGTCTGCCGCCCTGAAAGCGTGCACAAGCTGGACCGCTTCGCCGGCCGGATCACGATCCATCCCGGCCGCACCAATGACCGCGCGGTGATCGAACAGGCGGTGCGCGGCTGTCAGGGCGTGCTGACCGTGCTGGCCCCCTGGGGGGTTGACGATTACGCCTCGGGCACCGCCCGCGCGGTGATGGATTTCGCCGAACCGGAGGCGCGGCTGATCTTTTCCTGCGGCTGGCATATCTCGCGCGATGGCAAGGATCGCTATTCGTGGAAAATCCGGGCCATCGTGGCGCTGCTGGGGCCGGTCTTGCGGGCGCTGCGGCTGGTTGATCTGAACGATCAGGTGGTGGCGACCGATGCGATTTTCGCGTCGGACACGAAATGGACCGTGGTGCGCGGCTCGGACCTTGAAGAAGGGCCAAGCCAGGGCCTGCCGGTCTGGGCGGAGCATGTCGGCGATCCTTTGCTGGCCTCGAACCTCACGCGGCGCATTGATTTCGCGCTGTTCATGGTGGCCGCCATTGCCGATGACAGCCTGATCCGGCAGGCCCCGGCAATCGTGGGATGCGCCAGTGCGTCGGCACGCGCGCATCGCCACGAGGTCAGCCGATCCGCGCAGCCCGCCTGAGGCTGCGCGACTTCCGGTCAGGCAAAGCCGTCGCGGATCAGCCCTTGGGCGATTCTGCGGAAGGCGGCGGCCTGCTTGCTGTCGGGTGCGGCGGCCACCACCGGCGTGCCGGCATCGCTGGCCAGCCGGATATCCAGATCCAGCGGAATGTCGCCCAGGAACGGCAGGCCCAGCCGTTCGGCATCCGCCTTTGCGCCGCCGTGGCCGAAGATATGCTCCTCATGGCCGCAATTGCGGCAGATATGGGTGGACATGTTCTCGATCATGCCGATCACCTTCGTGCCGGTCTTCTGGAACATCGAATGCGCCTTGCGGGCATCAATCAGTGCCACGTCCTGCGGGGTGGAGACCAGGATCGCGCCGTCCACCTCGGCCTTCTGGGCCAGCGTGATCTGCACATCGCCGGTGCCCGGCGGCAGGTCGATCAGAAGGATGTCCAGCTCGCCCCACTGCACCTGCTGCAACATCTGCTGCAAGGCCCCCATCAGCATCGGGCCGCGCCAGACCACCGCCTCGTCGCCCTCGATCATCAGGCCGATCGACATCATGGTGACGCCGTGGTTCTGCAACGGCACGATCATCTTGCCATCGGGAGAGGCAGGCTTGCCGCTGATCCCCAGCATCCGGGGCTGCGAGGGGCCGTAGATATCGGCATCCAGCAGCCCGACCTTCTTGCCCTCGGCCGCCAGCGCCACCGCCAGGTTGGCCGAGACCGTCGATTTGCCGACACCGCCCTTGCCCGATGCGATGGCGACGATATGTTTAACGCCCGCCACCTTCTGCTTGCCCTGCGGCGCGGCTTTCTTCGCGCCCAGATTGGGTGGCGCGGCGGGGGCGGAATGTGCGGTCAGAACCGCGCTGACACTGGCAATACCGGTCAGCGCCTGCACCTTGGCCACGGCCTGCTGACGCACCGGTTCCATTGCCTGCCCGCGTTCGGGCGCGACTTCCATCACGAACCGCACCGTGCCGCCGTCGATGTTCAGGGCACGCACGATATCCGCCGAAACGATGCCCTTGCCGCTTGCGGGATCAATGATCGTGTCCAGTGCCGCCAGCACCGCCTCGCGCGTCACGCTCATTGCCCTGCTCCGGGCCGGGTGGCGCGACTGGTGAAATCGGTTGTGTACATGGTGTGCCCTTTCATGCCGCCGGCGGTCCGGCTGTTTCACTGCCGGACCTGTCAATCTGAATTTCGGCCAAGAGGCAAGGGCTGCCCCGCGACCGGTTGCGGGCGATCGGATCGCTACCGGCTGGCGTTGGGGAAGAACAATTGCTCGCCGCCCTGCCGGTACGAGGCAATCAGCGCCTGCCCCTCAGCCGACAGCAGCCAGGCGATGAAGGCATCGGCCCCGGCCTTATTTACATGAGAAAAACGCTCAGGATTAACCGCGATCACACCATATTGATTGAACATCGCCGGATCACCGGCAAACGCGATCACATGGTCCATCTTGTTGTCATAGGCCAGCCAGGTGGCGCGGTCGGTCAGGGCATAGCCGTTCATCTCGATAGCGGCGCGGATCGTCGCACCCATGCCGGCCCCGGTCTCGCGATACCAGGATTGCGACGAATCAACCGCCAGACCGGCGGTCTTCCACAGGGCGCGTTCCTTCTTGTGCGTGCCCGAATCATCGCCGCGCGACACGAAAGCCACGTTGCTGCCCGCCAGTGCCGCCAGTGCCGCGTTCAGATCGCCCGCTGCCGCCAGCCCCGCCGGATCGGACGCCGGGCCGATCAGCACGAAATCGTTATACATCAGGTCGAACCGCTCGACCCCGTAGCCCTCGGCAACGAATTTTTCCTCGGACGCCTTGGCGTGGACCAGCAGCACATCCGCATCGCCGTTCATCGCGTTGCGGATCGCCTGGCCGGTGCCAACCGCAACGACATCGACGCGAAGTCCGGCTGCCGCCTGAAAATGCGGCAGGATGTAATCGTAAAGCCCGGAATTCAGCGTCGAGGTGGTGGATTGCACCAGCACGCGGCCTTCCTCGGCCAATGCTTGACTTGCCAGGGCCAATGCCATGAAAGTGCCGACCAGAAACTGGCTGAATTTGCGGCGCGACGGGTAGGTCAGGGCGGAAGTCATGGCAGGCCTTTTCGGGATCGTTCAGGGGGTTTGAATCGTTATGTCCGATAAGGCATAACGAAATTCCACCGGACCGCAAGCCATAAAAACGCATTGGAATTGGGCCTATGGGGCGCAGCAAGAACAAGCCGGACGATCAGCGCCAGGGCGTGCCGGGGCTGAAGGCCAAGGTGTCGCTTGGCGCGGATGTGATCGGCACCGGCAAGATCAGGCTGCTGGAACTGGTGGGCGAGACCGGCTCGATTTCCGGCGCGGCGCGGGACATGGGCATGGGCTATCGCCGCGCCTGGACGCTGCTGGAAAGCCTGCAACGCTGCTTCGCCGCACCGCTTCTGGAAACCAGCCGCGGCGGCGGCAGCCAGGGCGGTGCCACGCTGACACCGCTCGGCCAGACGCTCGTAGAACGCCACCGCGCATTCGAGGCCGGGCTGGAAGCTGCCGCAAAACCCTATCTGGACTGGCTGAACGAGGCCGGCGGGCAGGACAGCCCCGCCAAACCGGACTGACGCCGCAGAGGCAGCGGCCTTAATAACATCGCACCAACCCGCATCGTCGCCCTTGAAGCCGCCGCCCGGTTCCAAGATAGTCGCCCGAGGAAACGCCCAGGCAGCGGAGATCGCCGATGAAAACCGTCACACCGCAACAGGCCGGCTTTGATGCAGACCGTCTGTCCCGCATCGACGCCTGGATGGGGCGCTATGTCACGGAACGCAAATATCCCGGCTCGACGATCCTGATCGCCCGGCATGGCCGGATCGTGCATGCCGCCAGCACCGGCGCGCGCGATGTCGAGGCCGGCCTGCCGTTCCAGCGCGACACGCTGGTGCGTCTGTATTCGATGACCAAGCCGGTGGTCTCGGTGGCGCTGATGATGCTGGCGGAACGGGGCCTGTTTCACCTCGATGCGCCGGTGTCGGCTTTTCTGCCGGAATTCGGTGACATGCAGGCGCTGGTGCCGGGTGCCACCGCGATTGACCAGACCGAGGCCGCGCCATCGCCGACCCTGCACCAGTTGCTGACCCATACCAGCGGTCTGTCCTACGGCTTCAACCCCGGCCTGGTGCCCGAAGCGATGGAAGCCTCCGGCATCCAGTTCAGTCCCGACAAGGGCGTGCTGGCGGATATGGTAACCCGCGTCGCCGCCCTGCCGCTGGCCTTCCGCCCCGGCGCAAGCTGGGAATATTCCATCGGTATCGACATCATTGGCCGCGTGATCGAAGTGGTCTCGGGCCAGACGCTGGATCGCTTCCTGGCCGACGAGGTTTTCGCCCCGCTCGGCATGGGCGATACCGGATTTACTGTGCGCCCCGGCGATATCGACCGGTTCGCGGCACTTTACACGCCGCTGGAAGGCGACGCGATGGCGCTGAATGCGCGCGCCTCGGGCACCGAGACATTGCGCCGGATCGACGGCGGCGCGGCCTCGCCCTGGACCCGCAGCACGCTGTTTTCCGGCGGCGGCGGGCTGACCGGCACGATCGACGATTACATGCGCTTCGCGGACATGCTGCGTCTGGGCGGCACGGTACAGGGCAAACCGGCGGGCCGCCGCCTGCTGTCGCCCAACACCATGCGCTTCATGATGCAGAACCACCTGCCGGGCGACATCGCCTCGATGGGGCCGTCCAGCTTTGCCGAACAGCCGATGGAGGGGATCGGCTTTGGCCTAGGCGGCGCGGTTCTGCTGCATCCTGGCCGGGCGCGCACGCCGGGACATGCGGGGGATTTCAGTTGGGGCGGCATGGCCTCGACCTTCTTCTGGGTCGATCCCGAAGCCGATCTGTCGGTCGTGTTCCTGACCCAGCTTGCGCCCTCATCCGCGTATCCGTCGCGCGCCGAACTGAAGGCGCTGGTGATGGCGGCGCTGATCGGCTGAGCCGCATTTCGTGAAACGGACATTCTGAAAAGGAAAGACCATGAGCATCAGATTTGACGAACGCGTCGCCATTGTAACTGGGGCCGGTGCGGGCCTTGGCCGAGCCCATGCGCTGGGTCTGGCGGCGCGCGGGGCAAGGGTGGTGGTGAACGATCCCGGCGTCGCCACCGACGGCACAGGGGCCTCGGGCTCGGTCGCGGAAAAGGTGGTGGCGGAAATCCGTGCGGCGGGCGGGCAGGCGATGGCGCACAGCGCCAATGTCACCGACATGGCGGCGGTGCAGGACATGGTGGATCAGGCCATCGGCGAATGGGGCCGGGTGGATATCCTTGTCAACAATGCGGGCATCCTGCGCGACAAGAGCTTTTCCAAGATGACGCTGGAGGATTTCCGCGCCGTGCTGGATGTGCATCTGATGGGCTCGGTCCACACCACCAAGGCTTTGTGGGAACATTTCCGCGAACGGGAATATGGCCGCATCGTCTTCACCACCTCGTCGTCGGGCATGTTCGGCAATTTCGGCCAGGCCAATTACGGTGCCGCCAAGACCGGCATGCTGGGGCTGATGAACGTGCTGCATCACGAAGGTGCCAAGTACAATATCCGCGTCAACATGCTGTCGCCGACCGCCGCGACCAGGATGACCGAGGAATTGCTGCCGCCGGAAACCCTGCCGCTGCTGGCCCCGGACACCATCACGCCGGGCCTGCTGGTGCTGGTGTCCGAGGATGCGCCGTCGAAGATGATCATGGGGGCAGGCGCGGGATGCTTTGCCGAGATCAAGGTGCACGAGACCCTTGGCATCAGCCTTGCCGACGCCGATCTGACACCCGAAGGCGTGGCCGCCGCGATGGCACGGATACGCGACGCCAATGGCCAGGTGGAAATGCCCGGCGCGTTCGATCAGACCCGCAAATATGCCCAGATGGCGGCGCATAGGCGCGGGCAGGGCGGGCCCTGGAAGCCCTGACGCACCGAACCGGCAGGCCGTTGCCAAGGCGACGGCTTTGCCGCTAACGTCCCGGACCATGACACAGCCGATGCAAGATCAACCCGCCGATCCCCTGTTTGCCGAGATCGACCGCCGCCGCGACGATCTGATCGCGCTGACGCAGGATCTGATCCGCATCCCCACGCTGAACCCGCCGGGCCGCAAATACCGCGAGATTTGCGATTATCTGGATGCCAGGCTGGCGGCCTCCGGCTTTGCCACCGAACTGATCCGCGCCCACGGCAGCCCCGGCGACAGCGATCAATATCCGCGCTGGAACATCGTTGCCCGCCATCAGGGCGCTGGTAGCGGCGACTGCGTGCATTTCAACTCGCATCACGACGTGGTCGAGGTCGGCAATGGCTGGACCTTCGATCCCTTCGGTGCGGAATTGCACGACGGGCGGATCTACGGGCGCGGCACCTGTGACATGAAGGGCGGGCTGGCCACCTCGATCATCGCGGCGGAAGCCTTCATCGCCTGCCATCCCGATTATCGCGGCGCGATCGAGATTTCCGCTACGGCGGACGAGGAATCCGGCGGCTTCGGCGGTGTCGCCTATCTGGCCGAAAAGGGCTATTTCAGCCCCGACAGGGTGCAGCATGTCATCATCCCGGAACCCTTGAACAAGGATCGCATCTGCCTTGGCCATCGCGGCGTCTGGTGGGCCGAGATCGAAACCAAGGGGCGGATCGCCCACGGCTCGATGCCGTTTCTGGGCGATTGCGCGGTCCGCCATATGGGCGCGGTGATTGCCGAGATGGAGGCCGCCCTGTTCCCCGCCCTGGCGCTGAAACGCACCGACATGCCGGTGGTGCCGGATGGCGCAAGGCAATCGACGCTGAACATCAATTCCATTCACGGCGGCGAGCCGGTGCAGGAGGTCAGCTATACCGGCCTGCCCAGCGCTTGCGTGCCGGATCGCTGCAGGATGGTGATCGACCGGCGGTTCCTGCTGGAAGAAAAACTGCCCGAGGTGCGCGGCGAACTGATCGGCCTGCTGGAAGGGCTGAAGGCCAGCCGCGCCGATTTCGACTATGAAATCAGGGACATGCACACGGTCATTCCGACCATGACCGACCGCGAGGCCCCCGTGGTGCAGACGGTTGCGCGCGCCATCAGCCAGGTTCTGGGCCGCGGGCCGGACTATGTGGTGTCGCCCGGCACCTACGATCAGAAACATATCGACCGGATCGGCCGGCTGAAGAACTGCATCGCCTACGGCCCGGGCATCCTCGACCTCGCGCACCAGCCCGACGAATGGGTCGGGGTGGACGACATGATGGACAGCGCGAAGGTGATGGCGCTGAGTATGCGCGAGTTGCTGGCAGGCGCGGAATAGATTTCACCGGGGCAGATGTTGACCATGCAGGACCATGACGCCGTGAAAATGAACACGCACGATTCAAGCCTGCGAGAGCAGTATATCGAATACGGCTTCATCTGGGGTATCTGCAAAGAGATGTGGCAGCGCGGGCAGGATATGGATGTACTGCGCAGTCACACGGATCGCAGCGGCTATGACATCTTGCTTGAAGCCGATGGAATCGAACGCCATGTTCAGTTGAAATCCAGTTTTCTCGGCGCAAAAACCGCGACCCAGAAAATCAATGTCAAACTGGCTGAAAAACCGAATGGCTGCATCATCTGGATATGGTTTGACCCGAAAACGTTGAAATTGACGCATTTCCTGTGGTTTGGAACCGAACCGGGACCTGTCAGAATAGAATTGGGTGAGCGCATCGCCAGGCACAGCAAGGGAAATGCGCAAGGATTGAAGCTGGAACGCCAGGGTATCCGGGTACTCAACAAAGGGCAGTTCGAACGGGTTGAAGGCTTTGATAATCTTGCCTGCCGCCTGTTCGGCCAGCCACCCCTCAGGTGACAAATCCTTGGCGTGGTCGGCGTGACCGCGTTAAGCTGGCACAAGTGAACTGGGCGACTCAGCGCCGAAAACAGGAGGAAGACCATGCAACACTGGCTTAGAACCACCATGCTGTCAGGCGCGATCGCGCTGGGCGCGGTCTTGTCGGCCCATGCAGCGCAGACCGACATCACCATCGGCATGCAGCTTGAGCCGCCAAACCTCGACCCGACCGGCGGCGCGGCGGCGGCGATTGACGAGATCGTCTATGCCAATATCTTCGAGGGCCTGACGCGCTATCAGGCAGATGGCTCGATCGCCCCGGCACTGGCGAAAAGCTGGGACATTTCCGCCGACGGGCTGGTCTATACCTTCCATCTGCAATCCGGCGTCAAGTTCCATGACGGCACCGACATGACTGCCGATGACGTGAAATTCTCGCTGGATCGCGCGCGCGCCGAAGACAGCACCAATGCGCAAAAGGCGCTGTTTGCCGGGATCGCCAGTGTCGACGTGGTTGACCCGATGACGGTGAAGATAACGCTCAGCCAGCCCAATGGCGGCTTCATCACCAATCTCGCCTGGGGCGATGCGGTGATCGTGGCGCCGGAAAGCATCGCCAATGCCGCCACCGCGCCGGTCGGCACCGGGCCGTTCAAATTCGGCGACTGGGTGCAGGGCGATCATATCGAGATCGTGAAGAACCCCGATTACTGGGGCAACCCGGTCAGGCTGGACCGCGCGACCTTCAAGTTCATCTCCGATCCCACCGCAGCCTTCGCCGCGATGATGGCCGGTGATATCGACGCCTTCCCGGGCTATCCCGCGCCGGAAACCCTGCCGCAATTCGAGGCCGATCCGCGCTTCACCGTTGTCGGCGGCAATACCGAGGGCGAGACTATCCTGTCGACCAACAACAAGATGCCGCCATTCGACAACGTGAAAGTGCGCGAGGCGCTGGCACATGCCATCAACCGCCAGGAAATCATCGACGGCGCGATGTTCGGCTATGGCAAACCGATCGGCACGCATTTCGCGCCGCATCACCCGGATTATGTCGATCTGACGGGGATGTCGAATTACGATCCCGACATGGCCAAGAAACTGCTGGCCGAGGCCGGTTTTCCGGATGGCTTCAAGACCACGCTGAAACTGCCGCCGCCGTCCTATGCGCGGCGCGGTGGCGAGATCATCGCGGCACAGCTTCGCGCTGTCGGAATTGATGCCGAGATCAGCAACCTGGAATGGGCGCAATGGCTGGAACAGGTGTTCAAGGGCAAGGATTACGGCCTGACCATCGTCAGCCATACCGAGCCGATGGATATCGGTATCTATGCCCGGCCCGATTACTATTTCCAGTATGACAGCCCGGCCTTCCAGCAATTGATGAAGGATCTTGACGCCGCCACCGATCCGGCGAAACGCTCCGCGATCCTGAAGGAGGCGCAGACGATGATCGCCAAGGATTACGTCAACGGCTACCTGTTCCAGTTGGCGCGGACCTCGGTGATCAACTCCAAGATCATGGGAATGTGGGAAAACTCGCCGACCCAGGCCAACGATCTGACCGGCGTCTACTGGGCCGACTGATCGCAACCGAAAGCAATGCACAAGCCCCGGCGCTGTCCGGGGCTTGTCGCGTTTGACACCAAGGGAGGCGCGATGCCACGTTTTCTGAGACTGACCCGCGAAGGTGCGGGTGAAACCGAACGCCCTGCACCGGAGCGGCTGATATCCGGTGATCCGGTCTTTACCACCTGGAATATCGAAGAACGCGACGGGCTGTATTGCGGCATCTGGCAGGCGACGCCCGGCAAGGTGCGGCTGGTCTACGAGGAATGGGAGTTCTGCCATATCCTTGAGGGCCATTCGATCGTGACGGAAGATGGCGGCGAACCCCGGCATCTGCGCCCGGGCGACAGCTTCATCCTGCGCCCCGGCTTCAAGGGTACTTGGGAAGTGGTGGAAACCACGCGCAAGGAATACGTGATCCGGCTGTAATCCGGCAGAGCGCCTTCGGCGCAAGACCATGCCTCGCCCGTCGCCCTTCGGGCGGTGGGCTCAAAACTGCCTGCGGCGCGAGTATTTCTGCCAAAAAGAAGAATTGGCCTGCAGCGGAAAAATCCGTTCCCACGGGTCTTCAAACCGGGGTAGACTGCCCCCAGATAATGTAAATCGAATTTACTTGGGGGGAAGAATGGCCGATTTCGGAGCACAGATCGAGAAATCGAAGAAGGATGTGGCGGCAGCGCAGAGCAAGATTGCCGAACTGACCAGCGCGATTGAAACCGCGCGCAGCAAGCTGGACAGTGGCGATGACATCCTGGTCAATATCGAAACCGCGACGCTGGACGATGTCCATGCCCATGCTGAGTTGATGAATGCCAATATCGCCGAACTTATCATGGGGCTGGACGATGTGACCGCCGGGTTTTCCCGGGATTTCGACGAGATGCGCAACAAGACCGGCTGGGAAAGCTTCGTCGGCTTCTTCTCGCGCGCGCGCTCGGATGCCTTGCGCCAGGAACGCATGCGCACCGCCTCGATTGACGACAAGCTGCAGGACCTGATCGCCAAGTCCAATGTGATCGTGGCTTTGCTGGAAGGCCAGTTGAACATCCTGAACACCCATAAGGGCCGGGTGGAAACCAATCTGAGCGAAACGCTGGACGAGCGCGAGGCAGTGGTTGGCGCGTTGGAAGGGCTGAGGGCCGAGATCATGGCGCTCGATCCCAAGATCATCGAACTTGAAAACCGCATCGCGGTGGAACAGGACGCCGCCAAGCGCACCAAGCTGGAAAGCGAGCTGGCGGCGCTGAATTCGCGCTATAACGAGATGGTGCAGGACGAACAGGTCAAGCTGGCCAACAGCCAGACGCTGGAACGCTATATCGAGACCGGCAAGACCTGGGTGGATTCGCTGCAGAACCAGGCGGCAACGCAGATGGTGCTGATCAACAAGCTGCAGACCGACACCAAGCAGCGGGTGGTGCTGTATGATGCGCTGACCAAATCGCTGAAAACCGCGCAGCAGCAGGACGTGGCGCATCGCATCAACGAGATCGGGGTGGAGACCGACAAGGAAGCCCAGACCGCGATGGCCGCCATCGGGTCGGCCACCAATACCCGCATGGCCGAGATGATGGAAAAGCACGAGGACCACATGGTATTCGCGCGAAAGGTTCTGGAGGAAAAGGCGAAATCCGACGAACGCTTCGCGCGGCGCTTCCAGAAGATCGTCGAAAAGCACGACAAGAACCTGTACGGGGCCTAAGTGGTCAGCACCGCCCTAACCGACGATCACCTGGCGCTGGCCGACGCGCATGCCACGCGGCGCTATTTCGCCAAGTTCGACCGCATTCTCGGCCATCTGGACAAGGTGGCGGAACTGGCGGCGGCCTCCGACCGGCTGGGCGCGATCGAACTCGATGTGCTGCGGGCCTATCTGCAGGGCCTGTCGGGCACGTTCGAGGCGTTGTCGAACAAGTATCTGATGGCGGGGCGGGTCTCGGCCCTGTTGCCGCGATCCTTGAGCATTGATGTGACCGACAGCGGCTTTCCGGTCTATTCGGAATTGCTGCAGATGGCCAATGACGCGCATCAGGTGGATCAGCATCTGGGCAATCTGGCCCCGGCGGCGGATCTGAAAAAGGACATGGTGCGCCATATCCTGAACGAGCTTGAGGTGCCGTTGCAGTTGCAGTTCGCGCTGTCGCAGCGGCTGTATTACGAACGGCTGGCGAAGCGGAACCTGTTCTGGGCGCAGAACGATCCGGCGATTGTCTGGCTCGGCACGGATGATGACGAGCGGCGGCGCTACGTGGTGCATTGGGCGGTCTATGACAGCCGGGTCAATATTCCCACGATCTATCTGATGTTGCTGGACGATACCGGCTCGACCGCGCTGCCGCGCGACGAAAAGCGCTGGCCGAGGGCGCAGAGCCATCTGATGGCGCAGTCGGTCTCGGCGCTGAAGCTGTTGACGATTGCGCAGGGCTTTGACCGGGATTTCGATCATCTGCACCCGAAATTGCTGCGCCGCATCCATCTGGGGCCGATGTACAGCCATGCCTTCACCCGCCAGACCGGGCCGCTGGCCGGTATTCTGGAAGACGCCAAAGGCGGTGCCGGTAACGACTGGGCGCTGGCATGGACGGTGGAAACCCTGCTGTCCGAGCGTGTCGAGACTGAACGGAAAGGCTTTTTCGGTTCGGTCGAGCGCGAGATTTTCCGGCTGAACCATTTTGGCCGTACCGAGGATGAAACCGGCGCGAGCGAGGTGCGCCGTTCCATCATCCTGCCGCAGCGCCCCTACCAGGTGCTGGAAGAACGCGATCCGCCGGGCTTCCGGGGGGTGCGGAAATATGTCGTCAGTCCTTCAGGTCAGATATTGAGCTACAAATGAAACACCTCCTGTTCCCCACATTCGCCGCCCTTGCACTGGCCGCCTGCACGCCGCAAGAGGTTGTCCCCTTCGATGCCGCCAGTGCGGCGCTGCACGATGCTCACCCAAAGGGTAGTGCCGCCTCGGCGCTGGTGGCCGATCTGGCGGCGGATGGCTATGTGCCGGCCCGCGCCTTCCCGGATTCGCCGCAGCATTGCCTGAAACAGCAAAGCCCGGCCCCGCTGATCGGCGCGGTGTTCCGCACGGTCTGTTACGATCAGGACGATCAGGGCCGGATCACCCGCCTCAGCCTCTATCAGATCGCGGCCGGCCTATGAGCAATCCGCAGAACCTGATGGAACTGAAAGAGGACGCGATCCGCCTCCACTATGCCAGCGCGGCGGCGATGCTGGCGGGGTTCGATCACACGCCCCGGATTGCCCGTGCCAAGACAGCGGACGCGCCCGAGGACCGTTCGCCGGGTATTCCCGGGCGGCGCGGCCGGTTCCGCCAGACCACGCCGGGGCTGGTGACGCGATCCACCGCGCGGCCCGAAGGGGTGCATCTGGTCGACCGTGTGGAAGGGGCCGATGGCGACGATCCCTTGCCCTCGCCGATGCAGGCGACGGTTCTCAGGGCGCTTCGCCGCGCGCTGGCGGTGGCCCATACGATCAGCGATATGTACGAGGAACAGACCGGCCTCGGTGACCTGAAGCGCGACAATCTGGCGGGAAGGCTGCCGCGCGAACGTTCGGCGGCATTTGCCGAGGGGCTGGCGGCCTCGTCGCTGATCTCGCTGTTCGTGTTCGCCTCGATGACGCGGTTCCTGATCACCGCCAGCGCGGCGGAGCCGGAACAGGGGATCGAGATCGGCGCGGTCGAGGAGATCCTGACCGACAACCGGATCGACGCGCTGCATGGCGCGCTTTGGGAACTGGATCAGGATATCGCCGCCTTCGCCGATACCGAGGCGCGGCTGGTCGGTGTGGTCGCCGCCTATTGCGACAAGCTGATGGAAAAGGTCGCGCTCCGGGCGCAATCGGCGCCACGGCTGGAGGCGTTCAACAGCGTTGCCTACCGCGTCGAGGCGGATGATTTCACCATCGACGGCTTTACGCCGCAGACCCGCGCGCGATCAACCGTGCTGACCATGAGCTTCAAGACCCCGCATCAGGTGGTCGGCAACCATATCGCCAAATACCAGGCGATGAAGCTGTCCAAGATGCTGATGGCCTATGATTTCGAGCGCAAGCTGAACCCCTTTGCCGAGCTTGGCGGCTTCATCTTCACCTTCATGGGCGACGGCAAGCCGGGCACCGGCAAGACCACGCTGATCCAGATGATGGCCGGGCTGATCAATGGCTATTGCACCAATGCCGGCTATCCGTTCCGTTACCAGAATCTCAGCACCGAAAGCATCGACAGCTATCAGGGCAAATCGGCGCAGAATGCCAAGGCGTTCATCAACAATATCATTGATCCCGGCGTGATCGGCTTCGGCACGATCGACGATATTGATCAATTGGCCGGCAAGCGCGGGGATCGGCAATCGAGCGCCGGGCAATTGGAAATCACCGCCGTCTTGATGGAAAGTTTCGCCGGGGCCAATACGGTGGTGCGGGGCAATTGCACCTTCGGGATGTTCTCGAACTATCCCGAGAATGTCGATGACGCGCTGCGCCAGCGGGCGGGGGCGCGGTTTCTGGTGGACGGGCCGCAAACCACCGAGGATTACATCGACATCCTGCATCTGCTCTTGGGCAAGAACCACGCGATTCCGGTCGGCAACCATGACCTTTACGCCGCGCAGGAGATCAAGAAGGCGGTCACCGCCTCGTTTGAAAGCCATTCCGTGCCGCACGAGGATGGCCTGAAAGCGGTGTTCGCCGAGGTCAACCAGCGGATCGGCGGGCTGGACACGCTGGCGCGGCTGGGGGCCTATCTGAAGGCGATCCAGGACGCGGACGAGCGGTTCACGGGCCGCGCCATCAAGAACATCACCGACGCGGTGAAGGTCCGCGCGCTGGATGTCGAATTGCCGGATGAATGGATGGAAGAGCCCGACCTGTTCCTGTTCAAGCCCTACGACGAAAAGCTGGGGATGATCCGCGAGATGACCAGGCCGATCACGGTCGAGATGCTGATCCAGGAAATCAACCGCTACGCCGACAGCGAGTTTCGCTATGCCGACAAGTCGGACGAAGCCGCAATCGCCAACGCGGTGCGCGACATGGGCCGGATGGAAGAGGCCAAGCGGCGGTATCTGGAGGGGAAGGGGTGAGGGTGCTGGTGATCTTGCCGCAATCCCGTCCCCCGCGCCGGGACCTCGACGCCGCAAGAGGCCCCGGAGCAGGTCCGGGGATGCGGCCCTCGCAACACCGGAGCGTTGCACGATGACCCTCCGCACCCCCTCGCATTCCCGGCCCCCGCGCCGGGACCTCGCCACCGCCAGAGACCCCGGAGCGGGTCCGGGGATGCGGACCACCACCGGAACCTCCCCATGATCACCACCCTCAACTGGCTCGTCCTCCTCGCCTTCGCCGCCGCCGCGATCTTCGTGGCGCGCTGGGTGGTGGATGCCACGTCGAACCGCTGGCAGGGCGGGCGCAGCGGGCTGGCTTTTGCCTTCCTCTACCTGATGCTGCTGGCCACCATCGCCGGGCTCAGCTTCGTTACCGCCTCGGTGATCTATTACGAAATCCTGTTCCAGGGCGAGTTCCTGCGCCTGCACGGGCTGGCGGGCCTTGCCAAGGCGGTGCTGATCTTCGCCGGCGTCGGCTATGCCGCCCGCTACGCCCTTGGCCTGCGCAACCCAACGGAGGCCCCGAAATGATGCGCCTGATCGAAAAGGGCCTGATGTATGGCAACCTGCATCCGGTCACCTCGGCGGCTTTGGTCGAACGCTACAACCGCGCCCTGAAACGCCTGAGCGGGCGGCAGACCGCGCTGAAAGATTTCCACATCGACATTTCCGGCTATTCCCCGGAAATCGGCGACGAGCTGGACGATGATCTCTACCTCAATCCCAATGGCTGCAACCGGCAATTCATCCTGTTGTCCACCCAGCAGAAAACCGCGCCGCTGCTGAATGCCAAGTTCTCCACCTCGCGCGGCATCCTGCAGCAATTCATCGCCGATAATGAGGCGCAGCTATTCGCCCTGACCGCGCGCGACGCGGTGGCGGGCGAACTGGTCAACTCGGTCTACGCGGTGTCCGATCCCGCCCGCCTGTTCCAGATCCGCCAGATCGAGGTGGAGGCCGACACCACCGAAAGCCATGTCGCGGATGCGCAAGGCCTGCTGGCGCGGATCGAACGCTTCAACACCGAACCCGACGCCTGGTGGGACGATGTGCTGATCGCCGAGATGATCGAACTGGCCCGGAAATCCGGCGATATCGTGCGTAACCCGATCACGCTCAAATCCGCCACCTTCCGGCAGGACAATTTCCATACCGCGCATTTCGGCGGCATCTACATCTTCCGTGACGTCAAGCGCCCTGCCGCAATCACCGTCAGCGATCCCGAGACCCTGGGCAAGCTGCCGATCGAAAACACCTATGGCTTCAATGACCGCAACGGCATCGCGCGCTTTCTTGAGGCCAATGGCCTGGTCGAAAGCATCGTCTCGGCGCGCGACCTCAACACCGCCGCCCTGCTGCGCCAGCGCCTCGATTTCATCCTGGTCGATACCGCCGCCGCCTCGGGCGAGGACCTGACGGGCAAGGACCGGATCGAATTGCGCCGCACCGCGCGGCGGTATCTGGGCGACCTGCCGGCAGAATTTCATGCCCTCAACGATCTGTTGCGCTGGGTCGAGGATGGCAGCGACTGGCCGGTCATCACCTCGGAACACCCGGCCTATTTCTACACCCTGCGCGCCAGCCAGACCAAGGACCGCGATCTGGTCAACATGCTGCTGGCGGATCTTTCGCCGCTGGATATCCGCCAGTTGTTCATCTGCCACAAGGAGGCCTTCTACCGCGCCTATCGCGGCTGGTCGGAGGCCAAGAAATCCTATGTCGCCAATTTCCTCGCGGCGGAATATGCTGTGGACAAGGCGGGTGCCCGCGCCGCTTTGTTCGGCCCGGAACCCGGCATGGCGGAACCACCCGCGCCACCGCCGCTACCCGAACGCGCCAGCGACAGCCTGATCGCGCGGGTCGGCCCCTGGGGCGCAGTCGGAGGGAACTGAAATGGGATTGCTCAGGCTTGTCGTCTTCGGCTTCATCGGCCTTAGCGTGATCTACTTCGCGGTCTCGGTCTATGCCCGCTCCTTGCGCCGCGAAAGCCTTGAGGACAGATGGGCGGAAAAACATCCCGGCGAGGATGAAAGCCCCGAGCGCGATGCCTATATCGAAGACGGCATGGCGCGCTACAATGCCGGCATCCGCCCGAAACTCCTGCTGCTGATCTATGTCGTGCCGACAATCCTGGTCATCCTTGTGCTGATCCTTACAAACTGGAACTGAGGCCCTGATGCGATATTTCCGAAACACCCTGCGCCTGGTTGCCATTGTCCTTGTCGCGGCGGTTCTGCATTATATCCTGCCCCAGCACGATGTGGCGCGGATCACCTCGACCGAGGTGATCCGGATGGATTTCTCCTCGATCAACCGGCATTTCTTCGCCCAGCCCGACAGCGGCGCCACCGAACTGACCACGCGCGACGTGCGCCTGATCAACACGGTGAAGAAACCGACCTGGGTCCTGGGCTTTTTCCAGCGCAAGGGCGAAAAGGTGCTGGTCTATCGCAACGAGGATACCGGCTGGATCTGGCCGCCCTATTTCAAGTTCGATTCGTCCGATCTGCAGGCCGAAGCCTCGGCCAACATCTCGACCGCCGCCAATGAACAATGGGTGGTGATCACGCATTACGGCTGGCGCAACCGCTTCTTCACGATCTATCCCAATGCCGTCGGCATTCGCCCGGTTTCAGGCCCTGACGTGACCGTGATCCCCTGGTTCAACATCTTCTTCTTCATCTTCGTGGCCATCGCCGCGCTGGTCATTCGCGGCATGTGGCGGCAGTTTCGCGAACGCATGATCGACCCGGCGCTGGAAGATGCCGGCGAGGCCTGGGACAAGGTGGAGGATCGCGCCGATGCCGTCGGCAACCGCGCCTCCGGCCTCTGGGGCCGCATCCGCGCCTGGGCGGCGACCTGGCGTCGCAAGCCCTGATCCGCCGCCCGTTCTGACCAGCCGCGAAGGCCGCCGAAGTCGGCGCAGGCCCGGTGTCCGGCGTTTCCCGCATTGCATCGCGGCTTCTTCCGGCCTATCACGACCCATGACGACGCCCCTGACCGGGGCCGGAGAGGTGGCTGCAACGGGACCGACCCGAACGGGGGACCAGCGCGGCATCGTCGGGGCCAGTCCGGCCCGTGGCCTCTTTGCGGGAATGGCAAATGGAGGCGGCAATGGCGAAAATCGGGGTAATGATCTGCGGGCACGGCTCGCGCAGTCAGGCAGCGGTGGATGAATTCGCCGTACTGGCCGAGAAACTGCCGGCCCTGCTGCCGCCCGACTGGCCGGTGGAATACGGCTACCTGGAATTCGCCAATCCGGTGATCCGCGACGGGCTGGACCGCCTGCGCGAACAGGGCTGCGATCGCATCCTGGCGGTGCCGGGAATGCTGTTCGCGGCAATGCACACCAAGAACGACATCCCCACGGTGCTGAATACCTATGGCGCGAAGCACGGGATTGACGTGACCTATGGCCGCGAACTCGGCGTTGATCCCAAGATGATCGCCGCTGCCGGTGCGCGGGTGCAGGAGGCGGTGGACCGCGCCAATGCCGAACATGGCGAGTTGCCCAATCACGAGGTGGCGCTGGTGGTGATCGGGCGCGGTGCCTCCGACCCGGACGCCAATTCCAATGTCTCGAAAATCGCCCGGATGCTCTGGGAAGGCATGGGCTTCGGCTGGTGCGAGGTGGGTTATTCCGGGGTGACCTTCCCGCTGGTCGAACCCTGCCTCGATCACGTCACGCGGCTTGGTTACCGCCGCGTGATCGTGTTCCCCTATTTCCTGTTCACCGGCATCCTGATTGATCGCATCTACGGCTTCACCGACAAGGTGGCGGCGATGCATCCCGGTATCGAATTCATCAAGGCGGGCTATCTGAACGACCATCCGTCGGTGCTGGACACCTTCGCCGAGCGCATCACCGAACAGGTGGGCGAGGTGCCGCCGCCGAATTGCGCGATCTGCAAATACCGCGTGCAGGTGCTGGGATTCGAGGCCGAAATCGGCCTGCCGCAGGAAAGCCATCATCACCATGTCGAGGGCCAGGGGGCCAGCGCGCCGGGATCGAACGTCGCGGATTGCGATCTGTGCGACACGTTCTGCACCGGCGAATGCCGACTGGACGCGCCCGATCATCATCACCACCACCATGATGCGCATGGCCATGACCACGATCATCATCACAGCCACGATCATCACCACGGCCATGACCATCACCACGATCACGATCATCACCACGGGCATGATCACGACCACCAGCATCAACCCTATCCGCATGCCAGGCACCCGCTTGGCCCGGAAAGCGCGCGGCGCAAGTCCTGACATGGCGCGGGTTGCGGATGCCCGGGCCGCCTTCGGCGAGAGTATTTTGACCAAAAAGAAGACCAAGTGATGCGGGAATACGAAAAGGACCCGGGCGCGATTTATCGCCAGTCTTTCGCCACGGTCCGCGCCGAGGCGCGGCTGGAGCGGTTTTCCGGCGGCATGGAGGCTTTGGCGATCCGGCTGATCCATGCCTGCGGCATGGTCGAGGTGGCGGACCGGCTGGCATTCTCGCCCAATGCCTTTGCCGCCGGGCGGGCGGCGCTGATGGCAGGTGCGCCCCTGATCTGCGATTGCGAAATGGCGGCGGCGGGGATCATCCGGCGCAACCTGCCGGCGGCGAACGAGGTTCTGGTCACGCTGAACGATGCCCGCGTGCCCGCGCTGGCGGCAAGCCTTGGCACCACGCGGTCGGCGGCGGCAGTCGAGTTGTGGCGCGAGCGGCTGGCAGGCGCGGTGGTGGCGATCGGCAATGCGCCTACGGCGCTGTTTCATTTGCTGGAGCGGCTGGATCAGGGCTGGCCGAAACCGGCGCTGATCCTCGGCTTTCCGGTCGGCTTTGTCGGCGCGGCGGAATCCAAGGCGGAACTGGCCCATGATCCGCGCGGCTGTGAATTCGTTGCCCTGCGCGGGCGGCGTGGTGGGTCGGCGATGGTCTCGGCGGCGGTCAATGCGCTGGCCGCCGGTTTGCCCGAGGAGGTGGAAAAATGAGCGACGCAACTGCCAACAAGGCCGCGCCCTGGCTGCATATCGTCGGCATCGGCGAGGATGGGCTGGACGGGCTGACCCCGGCCACCCGCGCCGTGGTCGAGGCCGCCGAGGTGATCGTCGGCGGCGACCGGCATCATGACCTGTCCGGGCGCATCACCGCGGAACGCCTGTCCTGGCCCTCGCCCTTCGATGATCTGATCGAGTTGTTGCAGGGGCTGAAGGGCAGGCGCGTGGTGGTTCTGGCGACCGGCGATCCGCTTTGGTATTCAGTCGGCGCACGGATCGGGCGGCGGCTGGACCCGGCCGAGATCATCTATCACCCGCAGGTCGGCGCGTTCCAGATGGCGGCGGCGCGGATGGGCTGGTCGATGGCCGATCTTGAAACCCTGACGGTGCATGGCCGCCCGGTCGAACAGATGATCGCCTTCATCCAGCCCGACCAGCGCCTGCTGATCCTGACCACCGGGGCCGAGACGCCGGGCCAGATCGCGCGGTTCCTGACCGAACGCGGCTTCGGGCAAAGCCGGATGAGCGTGCTGGCGGCGATGGGCGGGCCCGGCGAGGCGCGCTTCGACGGGCTGGCGGAAAGCTGGGATCATGTTGTGCCGGATTTCAATACGCTGGCGGTGGATTGCGTGGCCGCCCCCGATGCGGCGCTGCTGCCGCGTGTGCCGGGGCTGGCGGATCATCTGTTCTCCCATGACGGCACCATGACCAAGCAGGAGGTGCGCGCCGCCACGCTCGCCAAGCTGATGCCGATGCGCGGAGCACTTTTGTGGGATGTCGGCTGCGGCTGTGGCTCGGTCGCGGTGGAATGGATGCGCGCGGCGCGCTATGCCCGTGCCATCGGCATTGAACCCCTGGCCGAACGCCGGGTATTCGCTGCCGCCAATGCGCTGGCGCTTGGCGTGCCGGGCTTGCGGCTGATCGAGGGCGAGGCCCCTGCGGCCCTGGCCGGGCTGGATGCGCCGGATGCGATTTTCATCGGCGGCGGCCTCAGCCTTGAGGTCTTCGCCGCCTGCTGGGACGCTCTGCGCCCGCTGGGTCGTCTGGTGGTCAACGCCGTGACATTGGAAAGCGAGGCGCTGCTGCTGGCGCTGTACCAAAAACATGGCGGCGATCTGGTGAAGCTGAGCGTGGCACGCGCCGCACCGGTGGGCGGGCTGACCGGCTGGCGACCCTCCATGCCGGTCACGCAATGGGCGCTGGTCAAGCGATGAGCGGGGTTCTTTACGGGATCGGGCTTGGCCCGGGCGATCCGGAATTGCTGACGCTGAAGGCGGCGCGGCTGATCCGTTCCGCCCCGGTGCTGGCCTATCCCGCCTCGCCGGGGGCGGAAAGCTTCGCGCGTTCGATTGCGGCAGGCCAGATCGCCGAGGGCGCGGTTGAATTGCGAATCGAGGTGCCGATGCAGGTGGATCGCGGCCCGGCGCAGGCGGCCTATGACAAGGCAGCGGCCGAGATCGGCGCGGCGCTGGATCTGGGGCAGGACGTGGCGTTCCTGTGCGAGGGCGATCCCTTGTTCTACGGCTCGTTCATGTATGTGCTGGCGCGGCTGGCGGCGGATCACCGGGTCGAGGTGGTGCCGGGGATCACCTCGGTCTCGGCGGCGGCGGCGGCGCTGGGCCGCCCGCTGGTGGCGCGCAATGCCAGCCTGTCGGTGCTGCCGGGGCCGCTGGAGGATGCCGCTTTGCGGGCGGCGATCACGGCGGCGGGGGCGGTGGCGATCCTGAAAGTGGGGCGGCACATGGCGCGGCTGAAGGCGCTGGTCTCAGACATGGGGCTGGCGGAGCGGGCGTTCTATGTCGAACGCGCAACGCTGCCCGAGGGGCGCGCGATGCCGTTGGCCGAGGCCCCGGACGAGGCCCCGTATTTCTCGATGATCCTGATCTTGAAGGGGGACGATCCTTGGCTATAGACCCTGTTGTCATTTGCCTGAGCCGTGCGGGCGAAGATGTGGCGCATCGCATCGCCAGGGCGCTGGGGCTTGCGGTGCATGGCCGCGAGGGCCGGGTGGAGCGCGCCGATGCCTATTTCGGCAATGCGCTTGATCATGTGCGCGGGCTGTTCGCCGCCGGTGTGCCGGTGATCGGGGTCTGTGCCGCCGGTATCCTGATCCGCGCCGTCGCCCCGATGCTGGCCGACAAGACGACCGAGCCGCCGGTTCTGGCGGTGCCCGACGACGGATCGGTGGTGATCCCGCTGCTGGGCGGGCATCGCGGGGCGAACCGGCTGGCGAAATCCGTGGCCGATGTGCTGGCGGTAAATGCGGCGATCACGACGGCGGGCGACGTGGCGCTGGGCGTGGCGCTGGACGAACCCCCCGCAGGCTGGAAGCTGGAAAATCCCGGCAATGCCAAGGCGGCGATGATGGCGCTGCTGAACGGGGCGAAAGTGCGGATCGATGGCGACGAGGCGGCGCGGGCCGGTTGGCTGGACGGCTTGCCGAAGGCCAGCCCCGGCGAGGCAGGCGAGGTGGTGAGGATCATCTGCACCACCGAACCCTGGCCCGAGGCTGCGCCGACAACGCTGATCTACCGCCCGCAGCGCGCGGTGCTGGGGGTGGGATGCGCCCGCAACTGCCCGCCCGACGAGTTGATCGCGCTGGTCGATGGCCTGCTGGCCGAGGCGGAAATTGCCCCGGGCGCGCTGGCCGCAATTGCCAGCGTCGATCTGAAGGGTGACGAGCCGGCGGTGCTGGCGCTGGCGGCGCATCTGGGCGCACCGCTGAAGCTGTTCACGGCGGCGGAACTGGAGGCCGAGACAGCGCGGACGGAGAACCCGTCCGAGGTGGTCTTTGCCGAGATCGGCAGCCACGGCGTGGCCGAAAACGCCGCCCTGGCATCGGCGGGGGCAACGGCGATCCTTGGCTATCCGAAGATCAAGTCGGCAATGGCGACGGCGGCGCTGGCGATGGCACCGCAGCCGGTTGCCACGCCTCTGGGGCGGGCGCGGGGCAAATTGTCGATCATCGGCATCGGGCCGGGGCAGCATTCCTGGAGGACGCCGGAAGCCTCGAAACTGGTGGCCGAGGCGGAAGAACTGGTTGGCTATGGCCTTTACATCGACCTGCTGGGGCCGCTGGCCTATGGCAAGCAGCGCTCGGATTTCCCCTTGGGCGGCGAGGAGGATCGCTGCCGCTACGCGCTGGAACGCGCCGGCGAGGGGCGCAACGTGGCGCTGATCTGCTCCGGCGATGCGGGGATTTACGCGATGGGGGCGCTGGTGTTTGAATTGCTGGATCGCGGGCCGGAGGCGCATGGTGTTACAGACGCGGCGCGACGGATCGAGGTGGTCTCCGCACCCGGCGTGTCGGCCTTGCAGGCGGCGGCGGCGCGGGCCGGGGCACCGTTGGGGCATGATTTCTGCGCAATCTCCCTCAGCGATCTTCTGACCCCGCGCGCCGATATCGTGCGGCGGATCACGGCGGCGGCGGTGGGTGATTTCGTGATTGCGTTTTACAATCCGGTCTCGCTGCGGCGGCGCACCTTGCTGGCGGAGGCGCGCGATATCCTGCTGCGCCATCGCGGCGGCGACACGCCGGTGATGCTGGCCTCGTCGCTGGGGCGGGCGGACGAGCATCTGCGCTATCGCCGCCTGGCGGATTTGGCCGTGGACGAGGTGGACATGCTGACGGTGGTGCTGATCGGCTCCAGCCAGTCGCGGCTGGCCGAACTGGGCGAGGGGCCGCGCATGTATACGCCGCGCGGCTATGCAAGGCGGATCGACGGTGATCTGGCCAAGGCGGGCGAAGGTGCCGCCCTGCCTGCGACCCCACCCGGAGTATTTCTGGACCAAAGTTGAAAAAGGGTTAGTCATGACGGTTTATTTCATCGGCGCGGGGCCGGGCGATCCCGACCTGATCACGATCAGGGGGCGGGCGCTGATTTCGCGTTGCCCGGTCTGCCTTTATGCCGGATCGCTGGTGCCCGAGGCGGTTGTGGCCTTTGCGCCCGAAGGGGCGCGGGTGCTGGATTCCGCGGCGATGACGCTGGATCAGACCCACGCCGAGATCGTGGCGGCACATGCGCGCGGCGAGGATGTGGCGCGGGTGCATTCCGGTGATCCGGCGCTTTACGGTGCAATTGCCGAACAGATCCGGCGGCTGAAAGCGGCGGGCATCGCCTATGAGATCGTGCCGGGCGTGTCGGCCTATTCGGCGGCGGCAGCGGCGATCGGCCAGGAACTGACCATTCCGGGTGTCGCGCAGTCGATCGTGCTGACTCGGGTGTCGATGCAATCGACCGCGATGCCGTCCGGCGAAACACTGGAAAACTTCGCCCGCACCGGCGCGACGCTGGTGATCCATCTGGGCATCCGCAACATGCGCGAGATCGAGCGCCAATTGGTGCCGCATTACGGCGTGGATTGCCCGGTGGTGGTCGCCTATCGGGTTGGCTGGCCGGATCAGGCGATCCTGCGCGGCACTTTCGCCGATATCCGCGCCCGGGTGCGCGAGGCGAAGATTACCCGCACGGCGTTGATCCTGGTTGGCCCGGCGCTGGCCGAAACACAGGATTTTGTGGATTCCGCACTTTATGATCCCGCGAAACCCCATGTCTTGCGTCCCGTGGCCGGGGTGGACCTGGTGGAGGATCACAACACCTGAGCAAAGGCCGGCGCGGGCGGTAAGACTTTACTTGAACGAATCAGCGAATCACGCCTCATTTGGCCCAACAGGGGTGGTTGCGATGATTCATGATTTGCCGGAAGAGGTGCGCATCGGGCTGGAAAAGGCGCGGCAGCGCGATTTTGGCCGCCGCAACCGGTTGCGGGTGCATGTCGATGACGCGGTGTTCCCGATCCTGCGGCTGACCAGCGGCGGATTCGTACTGGACGCCAAGACCGCGCCGCTGATCCGCGGGCTGGTCGATATCTACGATAGCGGGCGGCATCTCTATCAATGCCTGGTGGTCTGTTCCTCGGTCGAGGGCGACGAGCGGGTCTACGAATTCAAGCGCCAGACTGCGGTGGTGGACCAGCCCCCGCTGGATTACTGGCGCGGAGACGATACGCCGGTGGCGCTATTGAACTGAGGCGGACCCCCTAGCGCGACAACCCGGCATGCAGGTTCGGCGCGTCCAGCGCGGCAAAGCCGTAATGGCGCAGCCAGCGCAGATCGCTGTCGAAGAAGGCCCGCAGATCGGGGATGCCGTATTTCAGCATGGCGATCCGGTCGATGCCCATGCCGAAGGCGAAGCCCTGATATTTTTCAGCATCGACACCACCGGCGGCCAGCACCTTGGGATGCACCATGCCCGAGCCAAGCACCTCCATCCAGTCATCGCCCTCGCCGATCTTCAACTGGCCGTTGACCCACGAGCATTGAATATCCACCTCGGCCGAAGGTTCGGTGAAGGGGAAATGCGAGGCGCGAAAGCGGGTCTTGATGCCGTCGATCTCGAAGAAGGCGGCAAAGAATTCCTCAAGCACCCATTTCAGGTTGGCCATGCTCAAGGCCTTGTCCAGCGCCAGGCCTTCGACCTGATGGAACATCGGCGTATGGGTCTGGTCGTAATCCGCCCGGTAAACCCGGCCCGGCGCGATGATCCGGCAGGGCGCGCCGTGGGCCTGCATATGGCGGATCTGCACCGGCGAGGTATGGGTTCTGAGGACATGCGGCGGGCGGTCGTCATCCGCATCGCGGTGCATGTAGAACGTATCCATCTCGGTGCGGGTCGGGTGTTCGGCGGGAATGTTCAGCGCGTCGAAATTGAACCAGTCGGTTTCCACCTGCGGGCCTTCGGCAACGGTGAAGCCCATATCGGCGAAGATCGCGGTGACTTCCTCGGTGACTTGGGAAACCGGGTGGATGCTGCCCTGGCGGCGGGTGCGGCCGGCAAGTGTCACGTCCAGCCATTCGGTGGCGAGGCGTTCTTCCAGCGCGGCATCGCCAAGCGAGGCCTTGCGGGCGGCCAGCGCCGAGTTGATCTCGTCCTTCAGGGCGTTCAGCGCCGGACCGGCGGTCTTGCGTTCCTCGGGGTCCATGCGGCCAAGTTCGCGCATCATCAGCGCCACTTCGCCCTTCTTGCCGATGGCCGCCAGGCGCAGGTCTTCCAGTGCGGCCTCGTCACCGGCGGCAAGGATGCCGTCGAGATACTTTTTCTTTACTGCGTCAAGGCCGTCCATGATCGTGTGGTTCCTGCATCTGTTCCGCTGGTGGTGCTATCATACGCGCCCCGGAATGCAAGCCCGGGCCGCGATGCTCAGGCCGGGTTGAGCGCGAAGGTCATCATCGAGGCGGTCATGGTGGCGATCAGCTTTTCGCCCTTGTCGGCCAGTGCCACGGCGCGGCCTTCGGCGAAGGTGATGGACCGCCCGGCCTTCAGCACCTGACCGGTGATGCGAAACCGCGTGCCCGCACCGGGCGACAGGAAGGCGGTCTTGAATTCGATGGTGCTGATCCCCTTGCCAACCGGCAGCAGGCTGACGGCGGCAAAGCCGCAGGCGGTGTCCAGCAGCGTCGCCAGCGCCCCGCCATGCAACGCGCCGTGCTGGTGCAGCAGGGCGTCGCGGAAATCCTGTTCGATCACCACCCGCCCGGCTTCGACCGTGACCAGCTCCGCGCCGAAAGTCTGCATCAGCCCCTGCCTGTAGAACGATTCGGTAATATAGGTGGCGAAATCCGGGTTCCGGGCGGTGAAGTCATTCATGGCGGTCCTCGCGGGCGTTTTCCCCTTTCTGACCACTTGCGGGCGCGAAGGGAAGGGCGATGTGGCGCGCAGGCAAGGCACCACCCAGACAAAAGTTCAGCGCCGCAACCGGGGGTCAAACCGGATGCGGCGCTGATGGTTCAGTGCATCTGCCTCAGGCTCAGGCCAGCGCGGCCTTGGCTTGCGCGACGATAGCGTTGAAGCTGTCAGGCTCGTTCACCGCCAGATCGGCGAGAACCTTGCGGTCCACCTCGATCCCGGCCAGCGACAGGCCGTTGATGAACCTGGAATAGGTCAGGCTTTCGTCAATCGACCGCACCGCCGCGTTGATCCGCTGGATCCACAGGGCGCGGAAATTGCGCTTGCGGTTCTTGCGGTCACGGGTGGCGTATTGGTTGGCCTTGTCCACAGCCTGCGTTGCGGTGCGGAAATTGCGCGACCGGGCACCGTAGTAACCCTTGGCGGCCTTGACGACCTTGCGGTGGCGGGCGTGCGAGGCAACGCCTCCTTTAACTCTCGACATTTTTCAGACTCCTTAGCGCGCGTAGGGCATGTATTTTTTAACGATCGATTCGTCCGCGGCGCACAGCGTGGTCGTGCCACGCGCCTGCCGCAGGAACTTGTTCGATCGCTTGATCATGCCGTGCCGCTTGCCAGCCTGGCCGGTCTTGATGCGGCCTGTGGCCGTCACCTTGAAGCGCTTTTTGGCGCCTGACTTGGTCTTCATCTTGGGCATTTCCGTCTCCTGTCAATAGGATGGTCATTGCACGCGACTCGGCAGCCCTTTTCGCCGGACGCGCAGGTTTGGAAGTGGTGCGTATAGGCGCAGATCGCGGCGAAGGCAAGGGGGTGGATGGCGGAATGCACGCTGGAGATCAACCCAGGATTCTTGCCGCCACCGCGATGAAACTGTCGGGGATATCGTGCCATTGCAGCCCGTCCTCGGCCTTCAGGAGGGCGATGACCAGAATGCCGCCGGAAATCATCACCATGATCGCGGCGGTGCGCGGCGGGCTGTTCTCGATCCAGGCATTCAGGATGGCCACCAGCGAGAACACCGACAGGACCATGCCGATCACCAGCGTTGTCTCGAAACTCATGTATCGTCCTTCCGCCGGGGGCCGACCCGGTCAATCCGAATCGAAATCGACCATCAGCCGCATCTCGATCTGCGACACGCGCAGGATGTTGGTGGTGCCCTGCACGTTGAACGGGATGCCGGCGATCACCACGATGGAATCCTCGTCCAGCCCGAATTCATACTTGCGCGCGGCGCGGGCGGCGCTGACCACGGCCATCTTGAAGCGCCCGACCGGAGCGGTTTCGACGCAATGCATCCCCCAGGACAGACACAGGCGCCGCGCCGTGCCGACCAGCGGTGTAAGCGCGATGATCGGCACGCGCGGGCGTTCGCGGGCGACCTTCAGCGCGGTGGTGCCGGAATGGGTGAAACAGCAGATCGCCATGACCTCGGTGGTTTCGGCGATTTCGCGGGCGGCGGCGGTGATCGCATCGGCCACGCCCTGGCGCGGCGCGGTGCGCGAGGCTTCGATGATCTGCCGATAGGCGGGATCGCTTTCGATCTCGACCGCCACCGCATCCATCGTCTGCACCGCCTCGACCGGGTAATCCCCGGCGGCGCTTTCCGCCGACAGCATCACCGCATCGGCCCCTTCATAGATCGCGGTGGCGACATCGGAGACCTCGGCACGCGTCGGCACCGGCGACGAGATCATGCTTTCCATCATCTGGGTGGCCACGATCACCGGCTTGCCGGCATCGCGGCAGGCCTTGACCAGACGTTTCTGGATCGGCGGCACGTTCTGCACCGGCAGTTCCACACCGAGATCGCCGCGCGCCACCATGATCCCGTCCGAGGCTTTCAGGATCGCCTCGAAGGCCCGCACCGCCGCCGGTTTCTCGATCTTCGACAGGATGGCGGCGCGGCCATCGGCCAGCGCGCGGGCCTCGTCCACATCCTCGGGGCGCTGCACGAAGGACAAAGCCAGCCAGTCGACCCCGATCGAGCAGGCGAATTCCAGATCGTCGCGGTCCTTGTCCGACAGGGCGGCCAGCGGCAGGATCGTGTCGGGCACGTTGATGCCCTTGCGGTCGGAAATCTCGCCGCCCACCTCGATCCTGCAATCGGCGAAATCATCGCCGCAGGCGGTGACGCTCAGGCGGATCTTGCCATCGTTGACCAACAGCGTGTCGCCGGGTTTCAGGGCCTGAAAAATCTCGGGATGCGGCAGGGTCACGCGCCTGCCATCGCCCGGGGCGGCGTCCAGATCGAACCGGAAGGTGGCGTTTTCCACCAGTTCCACCGGGCCATCGGCGAAGGTGCCGCATCTGAGCTTCGGGCCCTGCAGATCCGCCAGAATGCAGATCGGCCGGCCGGTTTCACGCTCGATCTCGCGGATCCAGGCATGGCGGCGGCGCATGTCGTCATGGCTGCCGTGGCTCATGTTCAGGCGGAACACATCGGCACCGGCCTCGAACAGGGTGCGGATCATGCCCTTGCTGTCCGATGCCGGACCAAGCGTTGCCACGATCTTCACATTGCGCATACGTCTCATGCTGCTGCCCCTTCCGATGCGCCGAAAAACCGCCCGGCAAACGCCGGTCTGTCTGGCGCGAATCGCCTTTGGCCGCAACAGGTATCTTGCCGCTGCCCCGCCAATCCTGTTTATACCACCAAAAGCGAGGATTTCATGAGCATCGCCGAACAGGCCTTCGAAATCGTCGGTGGCAACCGCGATTCGAACATCGTCATCAGTTGTGACCATGCGTCGAACCTTGTGCCCGCCGGGGTCAATGGCGGCACGCTGGGGCTGTCGGATGGGGACATGGACCGCCACATCGCCTATGATGTCGGCGCAGAAGGGGTATCGCGGCGCCTGGGCGAATTGCTGGACGCGCCGGTGATCCTGTCGCGGTTTTCGCGGCTGGTGATCGACCCCAATCGCGGGCTGGACGATCCGACGCTGATCATGCAGCTTTACGACGGCACGATCATTCCGGGCAATCGCAACCTCGATGCCGACCGGATCGCCTACCGGGTGCAGACCTGCTGGCAGCCTTACGATGACGCGCTGGGTACCTTGCTGGCCAGCCGCCCGCAGGCGGTGCTGATCGCCATCCATTCCTTCACCGCGCAACTGGCGGGCCGTGCGAAACGGCCCTGGCATATCGGTATTCTGCACGAGAAGGACCAGCGCCTGGCCCGCCCGATGCTGGCGCGGCTGCGGGCGCTGGGTGATCTTTGTGTCGGCGAGAACGAGCCATATGGCGGCCATCTGGATGGTGACAGTATCGACCGGCAGGCGCTGTCGCGCGGCGTGCCGAATATCCTGATCGAGATCCGCAACGACCTGATCCGCGAGGATGGTCAGCAAAAGGGCTGGGCCGAACGGCTGGCCCCGATCCTGCGCGACGTGATCGCCACCACCCCGATCTGAGGAAACCACAGGAGTTGAGCATGGACGACCAGACCCGAACCGAACTTGAAGCCGCCGCCTTCCGCACGCTGCGCGATCATCTGATGGTAAAGCGCAGGGATGTGCAGAATATCGACCTGATGAACCTGGCCGGGTTCTGCCGCAATTGCCTGAGCCGCTGGTATCAGGAAGCCGCGAATGAACGCGGGCTGGAGATGGGCAAGGACGAGGCCCGCGAGGCGTTTTACGGCATGCCCTATGCGGATTGGACGGCAATGCACCAGACCGAGGCCAGCGCCGACAAACAGGCGGAGTTCAAGGTTGCGTTTGCGGAAAATGTCGGCCGCAAGGAATAGGGCGGCAGGCAAGGGGGCGCTCCCGCCCGTCACCGGCGCTGGCGCGCCGTTGCCCGTTGGGCCGGGCGCTGCGCGTGCCGCGCAGCGAGACTTCATGCCTCCGGCGGGAGTATTTCCGCCAAAAAGAAGGCGTTAAGTTTGGATCAGATCGCCGCCTTGCGGCTTTCCTCAAGGTAAATCTCCCGCAGGCGGCGCGCCACCGGCCCCGGGGTGCCGTCGCCAAGCGCGGTGCCGTCGATCCTGACCACCGGCATCACGAAGGCCGAAGCGGAGGTGATGAAGGCTTCGTCGGCTGCTTGTGCCTCGGCGATGGTGAAGGCGCGTTCCTCGACCTCCATCTGGGCCTCGGCCGCGAAGCGCAGCACGGCGGCGCGGGTGATGCCGTGCAGGATATGGTTGGACAATTCGCGCGTGATGATGCGGTTGGCGCGCACGATATAGGCATTGTTCGAGGTGCCTTCGGTGACCAGGCCATCCTCGACCAGCCAGGCGTCATCCGCGCCCGCGGCCTTGGCCAACATCTTGCCCATCGACGGATAGAGCAGTTGCACCGTCTTGATGTCGCGCCGCTGCCAGCGCAGATCGGGGATCGAGATCACGGATATTCCGGCGCGAGCGGCCGGGCTGTCGGCAAGGCCGGGCTTGGATTGTGTGAACATGACCACCGTCGGCGTACAGGTTTCGGGATCGGGAAAGACGAAATCGCGGTCGCCCGGCGCGCCGCGGGTGATCTGCAGGTAGATCATGCCATCCACCAGGTCGTTCTTCGCCACCAATTCGCGGTGGATCGCCAGCAATTCGTCGCGGCTGAGCGGGATTGCCATGTCCAACTCGCCAAGCGAGCGGTTCAGCCGCGCCACATGGCCGTCGAAATCTATCAGCTTGCCGCCCAGCACGCTGGTCACCTCGTAGACCCCGTCGGCCATCAGGAAACCGCGATCGAAGATCGAGATCTTCGCCTCTTCCTCGGGCAGGTAGTCTGAATTCACGTAAACGATACGGCTCATGCCAATCCCCTTTTCAACCCCAGAGCGCCGGTGCGGCTGGATGCACCCCGGCCTCGTCAAAATGCAGCGCCGGGGTCCGGTCTTCGGCCAGAAGGAGCGGCCCGTCAAGGTCGGTGAACGCCGCACCCTGCGCCACCAGCAGGGCCGGGGCCATCGCGAGCGACGAGCCGACCATGCAGCCGACCATCACGCCAAAGCCCCCGGCCAGCGCCGCCTGCCTGAGCGCCAGAGCCTCGGTCAGCCCGCCGGTCTTGTCCAGCTTGATGTTCACGACATCATACTTGCCCTTCAGACCCGCCAGCGAGGCGCGGTCATGGCAGCTTTCATCGGCGCAGACCGGCAGCGGGCGGGCCATGCCCGACAACGCATCATCCGCTCCGGCGGGCAGGGGCTGTTCCACCAGTTCGACACCGAGGCCCACCAGCACCGGCGCCAGTGTGGCGTAGAGTTCCGGCGTCCAGCCCTCATTGGCATCGACGATGATCCGCGCATCCGGCGCGCCTTTGCGCACCGCACGTATCCGCGCCACATCCTCGTCGCCGCCGCCCAGCTTGGTTTTCAGCAAGGGCCGGTGGGCGTTTTCCGCCGCCTGCGCCTGCATCGCTGCGGGGGCGTCCAGCGACAGGGTGTAGGCGGTCACTTCCGGCCCCGGCGCGTCCAGACCGGCCAGTTGCCAGACCGGTTGCCGGGCGCGTTTCGCCTCAAGGTCCCACATCGCGCAATCGACGGCATTTCGCGCCGCGCCCGCCGGCAAGAGGCCCTGCAATTGCGCGCGGTCAAACGCATCCGGCAAGCCGGTGATCTGCCCGGTCACGCTGTCCAGGGTCTCGCCATAGCGCGCATAGGGCACGCATTCGCCCCAGCCGGTATGGCCGCCATCGTCGATCCGCACCGTCAGAACCTCGGCCTGACTGCGCGAGCCGCGCGAAATGGTAAAGACCCGCGCCAGCCGGAACACATCGCGCGTCACCGTCAGTTTCATGCCCGGCCCCCTGCTTCTTTTTGGTCCAGATACTCCCGCCGGAGGCGGACACCGAACCTGCCGGTGATCCGCCCTCGCAGCACGGGCCTCAGATCGCCTCAAGCGCGTCGATCAGCCTTGCCGCGCCCTGGCGGTAAGGATCGACCGCCGGCAGGCCCATCCGTGCCTCGACCCCGGCGAGAAAGGCGATTGCCGCGTCCTCGTCCAGATGCTGGGTATTGGCGGAAATGCCGATCACCTTCACGTCCGGGTTGGCCACCCGCGCCAGCGTCAGCGCCATGTCGCGCAACGCCTCCAGCGATGGCTGCTGATAGCCCGGCAGGCCGCGCATATGGGCGCGCGTCGGTTCGGTACACAGGACCAGCGCATCGGGCTGGCCGCCGTGGATCAGCGCCAGCGTCACCCCGGAATAGGAGACGTGGAACAACGAGCCCTGGCCCTCGATCATGTCCCAGTGATCGTCGTCATTGTCGGGCGACAGGTATTCGATCGACCCGGCCATGAAATCGGCGATCACCGCATCCACGGGCACACCGCTGCCGGTGATCAGGATGCCGGTCTGGCCGGTGGCGCGGAAGGTGGATTTCAGCCCGCGTGCCTGCATTTCCTTGTCCATCGCCAGCGCGGTATACATCTTGCCGACCGAACAATCGGTGCCGACAGCAAGGCAGCGCTTGCCGGTCCGCTTCACGCCATTAGCGATCGGATAGGCATCCGTTGGCACCCGCACATCGTGCAATTCGCAGCCGCCGCGATGGGCCGCCATCACAAGCTCGTTTTCGTTGCGCAACAGGCTGTGCAGGCCCGAGGCGATGTCAAAGCCCATTTCCAGCGCCTCGACCAGCACTTCCTTCCAGGCCGGCGAGATCACGCCGCCACGGTTCGCCACGCCGATCACCAGCGTCCTGGCACCGGCGGCCTTGGCCTCGGCCAGGGTCATGTCGGGCAGTTTCATGTCGGCCTTGCAGCCTGCCATGCGGAACTGGCCGACGCTGGCATCGGGGCGCCAGTCGCGGATACCTTGTGCCACCTTGGCGGCCAGCGAATCCGGCGCATCGCCGAGGAACAGAAGATAGGGGGACTGGATCATTTGGCTTCTCCGGGACGTGGAACAGGGGCCGCACGCGACGGATGCTGTCTAGCAGGGGCACAAAAGCAAATAAACGGGGAATTGCCGCGTCCGGCGCGGGCTGGCGCGGATATTGTGCGGAAAATCCCGGAATGATCGAAGGATGTTCCAAGAATGGCGAAAACTGGTGTCGATACCGCCTTTACGGTGCCGAATCTGCCGGGGCGCGGACTGGCCGGTGCCGGACCGCGCCCCTGACGCCTTACTGCCAGGTGGTGTAGCCGATGGTCAGCGTCTTTGGCGAGCCACCGCTCAGGGCATTGACGCGGAACTGGCTGATCCGGCCTTCGCTGGTTTTCATGCAGACATAGGTGCCCACCGGCACATCGCGGATCGAGACCCGGTCGCGGCTCATCCTGGCGCTGCTGCACCCGGCAAAGCCCCGGTTCGAGCCGTCGCCGACCCCCATCATCGCGCCGTTCTGCGGCACCAGATACATCAGCGTTGCGGTTTCCGCCTGGAACCACAGATCGGCCCCGGGGGACGAGACCGAGCCGGCGTCAAGCTCGGCCAGATAGGTCTGCGGAATGTTCAGGATCTTCGAGGAATAGGTGCGCGGGCCACTTGCCGCGGCGGCACAGTCGAACCCCCGCGCGGTAGCGGTGCAGGTCTGGCCGTCCGGGGCGTAGCGCTGGATATTGCCGGCCGCGCCGTACTGGCATTGCAGCGCGGCGCGCCCGCCGATCTCGACCACCCGCGTGGATTGCAGGTTGTTGACGATGGGCGTGTTCCACCAGCCGCCCGGCAGCGGCGTGGTGATCTCGCGCCTGACCTGGCTCAGCGGGCAGTCGATGGCGGCGGCTGTGGCCTCGGCGGCGATCCCGAGCGTGAGCATTGCGGCGGCAATGGCGGTAAGGTGGCGGAACGGGGAAGAAAAGAGTTTCATCTGTCGGTATCCTTTGTCCTGATCGGTTGCAGGCCGGCAAAATGCACCGGCTGGCCTGATCGTGACAAAAGGCGGGCATGTCATGCAATAACATGGCACGGTTATACCGCAGGCAGGCCCGCAACCGGACCGATGGCCGCCCTCAGGCCGCCAGCCCTTTGGTGCCGACATCCAGGAATTTCTGGCGGCGTTCCTTCACCAGCGCGTCGGGCTTTTTCTTTTCCAGCGCGGCCAGCATGGTTTCCAGTGCCGCCCCGACATTGGCAATGGCGGCTTTCGGATCACGTTGCGCCCCGCCGACAGGTTCGGGAATGATCTGATCGCAGACCCCGAGCTTCAGCAGATCCTGCGCCGTCAGGCGCAGCGCCTCGGCGGCCTCGCGCATCTTGTTGGCGTCCTTCCACAGGATCGAGGCGCAGCCCTCCGGCGTGATCACCGAATAGACCGAATGTTCCAGCATCACCAGCCGGTTGGCCGCGGCAAAGGCCACCGCCCCGCCCGAGCCGCCCTCGCCGATGATCACGGAGACCAGCGGCACCTTCACCTGCAGGCATTTCTCGGTAGCGCGCGCAATCGCCTCGGACTGGCCGCGTTCCTCGGCACCCTTGCCGGGATAGGCCCCGGCGGTATCCACCAGCGTGACGATCGGCAGGCCGAAGCGGTTGGCCAGTTCCATCAGGCGGATCGCCTTGCGGTAGCCTTCGGGCCGGGCCATGCCGAAATTCCGCTCGATCCGGGATTTCGTGTCATGGCCCTTTTCTTGGCCGATCACCATCACGGGCCGGTCGTTGAACCGCGCCAGGCCGCCCATCACCGCGTGATCGTCGGCGAAGTTGCGATCACCGGCCAGCGGGGTGAACTCGGCAAACAGCGCGTCGATGTAATCCTTGCAATGGGGCCGGTCGGGATGGCGCGCCACCAGGCATTTGCGCCAGGGGCTGAGGTCCTTGTAGAGGTCTTTCAGCAGCGCCGCGGCGCGCGTGTCGAGCGCCTTCGCCTCGGTCTCGATATCCATCCCGTCGTTCTGACGCGCCATCGCGCGCAACTCGGCCGCCTTGCCTTCGATCTCGGCCAGGGGTTTTTCGAAATCGAGATAGTTCTGCATCAATGGCTCCGGCGGTTTGCGTCGCCCCCTATATGGCCGGGCAAGGGCGCGATTGCAATGCGCCAGCATCACCGGCTGCGCCCTTGTACCACCTTGCCTTTGCCCAAAGGACAGCCTAGCGAACGGGCCAACCGGAGCAGAAACGGGGGCCTGACCATGCCGAATGTAATCATCCGCGACGAACCTGACCGCCTGGTCGCCGCGCTGGCGCATCGGGGGGCATATTCCGCTATCACGACAAGTTTCGCCGAAGCTGGCCGCCTGATGGCCGAGGCGAGGGCGATGGATGCGGCGGTTGCGATGGTGGCGGTCTATCACGACAATCCCGACCATGTCGCCGAGGCCGATCTGCGCGCCCATGCCGGGTTCATCCTGAAGCCGGGTCGCCACGCGCCGAAGGGCATGCAGACCATCCGCCTTGAGGCCGGGCGCTACGCCATCTGCCGCCATGAAGGGCCTTATTCCGGGCTGGCCGAGACCTATCGCTGGCTGTTGGGCGACTGGCAGGCCGAATCGGGCGAGGAATATAACGGTGGCACGATGTACCAGGTTTACGAGAACACGCCCGAGACGGTGCCTGCGGAACGGCTGGTCACGACCATCCACCTGCCGCTGGAAGACGAGGATTTCAACGGCCCGGTATGAGGGGTATACTGGTCGTGCAACCGGTCAAACCTGGGGAGGGAAGGACATGTTCACCGGAATTTTCACATGGCGCAATCTGGTATTGGGGCTGGCAAGCTGGGCGGTGCCGTTCCTGGCCGCCTTCGCGTTTTTCGATTCCACCGGCACGCTGGCGATTGCCCAGCCCTTGTTCAAGTCGCTGATGGTGGTGATCGGCGGCGGGGTCGGTGCGGGCCTTCTGGTGCTGGCGTTCCGCCGCATTCCCGGCGGGCTGGCCGCCGGTTTCGCGCTGGGCCTGTTCTGGCTGGTGCTGAACTGGGGGCTGGATATCGCGCTGTTGCTGCCGATGTCCGGGCAGGGCATCGGGGAGTGGTTCCAGGATATCGGCCTGCGCTACGTGGTGCTGTTGTTCACCGCGATGGCAATGGGGTCCGTCGCGGCCAGGTAGCGGATCACGAGGTCGGATTGGCCACGTGCTGGCTGCAGGACCGCCCGAACGGATCGCCAAATCCTTCCATCGGAACCGCGCCGGTTTCGGCCTCGGTCTGCGGCAGCGGTGCGGCCGGTGCGGCGGCGACATCCTCGGGGTTTTCGATCTTCAGCACCTGTCCTTCGGGGCTGGTCGTCTGATCGGCCAGCACCGGCTGGGCGATACCGGCGGCCAGCAGCGCGGCGAACAGGTAAGTCGGGCACTTCATGGTGGACCTCCGTGCGAGATAGCTTCGGGTCTACGGGATATGCACCTGGATTGTCCGCGCATGTGCGCCGCAAGTCAAGTATTCGGCGGGAACGGCGCACCGGCGCTGGGGCATGTTGCGTCAAACCGAATTCACCCGATGCCCCGAACGCATTTGCGCAGGCAAACGCTGCCTCGGGTCATCGGGTGAATGTGCGATCCTGATCAGACGCAACACGCCCTAGCTGCAAATACCGCGGGTTTCGGCCCCGTCCCAGGGCAGGCGGATATCCGACCGCGACATCGCCTGATCCAGTTCCGAGACAGGAAAGGCCGCCGCCAGCATCTCGTGCAGCCGCCTTGTACGCGCACCGGTCGGATCGAGCGCGCGGCAGCAGACATATTCCTCGACAATGGCGCCCTGCTGTTCATAGGGAAAATCGAGTAACCGGACATCGCCGTCGATCTCCAGCAGGTAAGGGTCGCTGCCGGGGCGATGCTCGGCGGCGGCTTTCAGCGGGTGATAGCCGGTGATCTCGCGGTTCTGCCATTGCCAGACATGCGTCATCTCGTGGCCGATCAGCATGGCGGCGGGCAGCGACATGCGGGCGGGGAAATCGGGCAGGTAATCGGGTGCGTAGAGTTCGGTGGCGATATTGATGCGGTTGAAGCTGACAAAGGCGGCGGTGAAGGTCTTGACCATGCCGTCGGTCTGTTCCGGCGCGGGCCAGATCCGCTCGCGGCAGGCAATGCGCGGGCGCGGCGGGCGGCGTTCGGTCAGGCTGGACAGGGCGGCGAAGGGCGCAACGCGCACGGGCGCGGGATCAAATGCCGGGCCGAACAGGGTGGCGGCCAGATCGGCCTCGCCCTCGCTGAGCGGGCGGGCGCAGGCGGCAAGGATCATCAGGCAGGCGAAAGCAAGGCGGCGCATGGCGGCGAGTTTAGGCAGGATGCGAGGCCGGGGGAAAGGGATTCTTTCGCGCGGGGCTTGTCTGGGGCAAGGCGGCTCTGGCATGGTGTTGACAGCGATGGAGGGGCATATGCGGAACTTGGTGGCAATTGCCGCACTGGCAGCGGCGGCGGCTTGTGTGATGGAGCCGGAAATGCCGACCCGGGCGGACGGCGCGGCGGTGTTCGAGGCAAATTGCGCGGTCTGCCACGGGGCCGGGGCGCGGGGCGACGGGCTGGCGGCGGGAATGATGCAACGCCGCGTGCCGGACCTGACGCGGATTGCCGCGCGTGCCGGCGGGTTCGACCGCGCCAGGGTCCTGTCGATGATCGATGGCTATACCCGCCCGCCGGTGGCCGGGATGGAGATGCCGGAATTCGGCGATCTTCTGAAGGGCGATACGGTGCCGGTGGATGTCGGCGACGGGGTGATGACACCGACGCCGCGGCCCCTGGCGGCGCTGATGGTCTATCTGGAAGCGGTGCAGCGCTAGGCGGATGGTGCGACCGGCCCCCGGCATCGCGGCGTTGCTGGAACAGCCGCGCTGGAACGCCGAGCGGCGGGCGTTTCGCGATATCTGCCTTGATTGCGGGCTGGGCGAGGCGGTGAAATGGGGCAAGCTGTGCTTTACCCATCAGGGCCATAACCTGGCGATTTTCTACGGCCTGAAGGACTATTGCGGCATCGGCTTTTTCAAGGGCGCGCTGCTGGAGGATGCGGGCGGCATTCTGCACCGGCAGGGCGAAAACTCGCAGGCGGTGCGGATGATCCGGGTTCGCGGGGTTGATGAATTGCCGGCACTGGAGGCGGATTTGCGCGGCTTCATCCGCCAGGCGATGGCGCTGGAAGAAGCCGGGCGCAAGGTGGAGTTCACGGCCCGGCACGCGCTGGTCTATCCCGAGGAATTGCAGGCACGGCTGGCGGCGCGGCCCGATCTGGCCGCGGCCTTTGCCGCCCTGACGCCGGGGCGGCAGCGGGGCTATGTGCTGCATTTTTCAGGGGCCAGACAGGCGGCAACGCGCGCGGCAAGGGTGCAGAAATGCGAGGCGCGGATATTGGCAGGCAAGGGGTTGCAGGACCGATAGTCGTGCCTGTTTGACGCGCGGGCCTTCGTGGCCCGGCGGGGTTTGCGATATCTCGTGAGGGGGATCGGATAAGGTGGCGGGCCCGCCGTTGGGCGTGGAGCACTTGCCGGACGGGGCGTTACCCCCGAACCTGATCGACCATTTGGTTATCGGCTGGCCCCCTCGGGATGTTTACCGTGTTGTACGGGGACCGGAACCACATTTGTGCACGGGCCGGGTTCTAGCCTGCATTGGTTCGGGTGTGGTTAACGGTGCGTACGGTGGGGGGTGGAAATTTGCCCCGTCATCCCCGCGAAAGCGGGTAAGACAGGGATCGCATTGGCCCATGCCAGCCAATCAAACATCCAGCTCCTCCACAAACCGCGCGTTTTCCTGGATATACTGGAACCGCAATTCCGGCTTCTTGCCCATCAGGCGCTCGACCAGTCCTTCGGTCTCGCCGCGTTCGTCGTGATCGACCGAGACCCGGATCAGCTTGCGGGTTTCGGGGTTCATGGTGGTGTCTTTCAGATCCTTGGCGTCCATCTCGCCCAGGCCCTTGAAGCGCGACGTGTCGATCCTGCCCTTGCCGCCCAGCCCCTTGGCCAGCCAGGAATCGCGTTCGGCCTCGTCCAGGCAATAGACGCGCCGGGCGCCCTGCGTCAGGCGATAGAGGGGTGGGCAGGCGAGGTAGAGATGGCCCTTGTCGATCAGCTCGGGCATCTGGGTGAAGAAGAAGGTCATCAGCAGCGCCGCGATATGCGCGCCGTCGACATCGGCGTCGGTCATGATGATGATCTTGTCGTAACGCAGATCGTCGATGCGGAAGCGGCTGCCGGGGCTGACGCCCAAGGCCTGGCAGAGATCGTTGATCTCGTTGTTCTGGCCCATCTTGGCGCTGGCCGCCCCCAGCACGTTCAGGATCTTGCCGCGAAGCGGCAGCAGCGCCTGGGTCTTGCGGTCGCGCGCCATCTTGGCGCTGCCACCGGCGCTGTCGCCCTCGACGATGAACAATTCGGTGCCGTCCCGCGCCGTGGCCGAACAATCGACCAGCTTGCCCGGCAGGCGCAGCTTCTTGGTGGCGGTCTTGCGCTGGGTCTCTTTCTCGGCGCGGCGGCGCAGGCGTTCCTCGGCCTTCAGCACCAGATAATCCAGGATCGCGCCCGCCGCCTTGGTATCGGCAGCCAGCCAGTTGTCGAAATGATCGCGCACGGCGTTTTCCACCAGCCTTGCAGCTTCGGCAGTGGCCAGGCGATCCTTGGTCTGGCCGACAAATTCCGGCTCGCGGATGAAGCACGACACCATCGCGCAGCCGCCTGACATCACGTCGTCGCGGCTGATCTGGGCCGCCTTGCGGTTGTTCACCAGATCGCCGTAGCCGCGCACGCCTTTCAGGATGGCAGCCCAGAAGCCGGCCTCGTGGGTGCCGCCTTCGGGGGTGGGCACGGTGTTGCAATAGGATTGGATGAAGGCATCGCGCGAGGGTGTCCAGTTGATCGCCCATTCCACCGAACCGGGCGTGGCGGCCCCGAATTTCTCGGCGAAACTCACCCGCCCGGCGAAGGGGCGATCGGCATAGGTCGCGGCGTTGTTCAATTGCTCGCCCAGATAATCCTGCAACCCGCCTGGGAAATGGAAGGTGGCGGCCTCGGGCGTGTCGTCGCCCGACAGAAGTTCCGGCGCGCATTTCCAGCGGATTTCGACGCCTGAGAACAGATAGGCCTTGGAGCGCGCCATCTTCATCAGGCGGGCCGGCTTGAAACGGTGATGGCCGAAAATCTGCGGATCGGCATGGAAGGTCACGCGGGTGCCGCGCCGGTTCTGCGTGGCACCGATCTCGGCAATCGGACCCAAGGCATGGCCGCGGGAAAATTCCTGCGCGTAGAGCACCTTGCCACGCGCCACCTCGACCCGCAGCGTATCGGACAGGGCGTTCACCACGGAAATGCCGACACCGTGCAGGCCGCCGGAAGTCTCATACGCCTTGCCGGAAAACTTGCCGCCGGAATGCAGCGTGCACAGGATCACCTCAAGCGCCGACTTGCCGGGGAATTTCGGATGCGGATCAACGGGGATGCCACGGCCGTTATCGGTGATGGACACGGAATGATCGGCGTGCAGTTCCAGTTCGATCCGGCTGGCATGGCCGGCCACTGCCTCGTCCATCGAATTGTCCAGCACCTCGGCCACCAGATGATGCAGCGCACGCTCATCCGTACCGCCGATATACATGCCGGGGCGTTTCCGAACCGGCTCCAGCCCTTCCAGCACCTCGATATCGGTGGCGGTATAGGCCGATTGACCGGCATCGGATGCAAGGAGGTCGTTGGGGCTCATGGAGGGTGCGAATCCTGTATCTGCGGGGTGGGTCATTAGAGCATCTTGCGCGGGCCGGGGGCAAGCCATTGTCCGGGGCCGCTGGCGGGCCTGCCGGGGATATGGATGGCGGGTTGTGCAATCAAAAGGGGAAATGGCCGGAATTAGATGCAGCGCGGAATTTAACACGATTAAATGATGGGGAATTTTTTGGGAAATCGTTTAATAATGGCTTGGCAAATCGGATAAGCCGTTGGATAAGGCGTTTCCGAAAATAGAGAGGGAATTTGATGAGTATCGACGTTAACAATTTGTCCCTGGACGAACTGACCCGTCTGAAGAAAGACGTGGACAAGGCGATTGCCTCGTTCGAGGCGCGCAGGATGGCCGAAGTACGCGCCGCACTGGACGCGAAGGCGCGTGAAATGGGGTTCACGCTTGACCAGCTTACCGGCGGCAAGCCGGGCAAGAAGGCCCCGGCGGCGGCGAAATACCGCGACCCCGCCAATCCGTCGGCCACATGGTCGGGCCGCGGGCGCAGGCCGGGCTGGTTCGTTGCCGGGCTGGCCGCAGGCAAATCGCCGGACGATTTCCTGATCGGCTGAACGTCGCGGCAGGCGATTCTGGACCTATTCAACGCCAGAACTGGCCCTATCGCGCCCACGCGCCCGGGCGCAGAATTACCCCAGACTTGCCGCAGGGCATACGGGCCTCTGGACCGGACGGCGCGTGTTCCACCCTCCCGTTGGACCGCGCCGTTTCGGCATTGGAAATCAGGCACTTGCGGCGCAGACAATCGCCCCAAAGGGGGTCAGCCTAAAGGAATCGCGACATGGAATCAGGCTTCTACTCCAACGACATGGAAAAGATCGTCGAGGCGGATCGCGCCCATATCTGGCATCATCTGACCCCCCACAAGAAATTCGAGACCACCGATCCTTTGATCATCGTCGAAGGCAAGGGCATCCATGTCTGGGACGCCAAGGGCAAACGCTATCTGGACGCGGTGTCGGGCGGCGTGTGGACGGTGAATGTCGGCTATGGCCGCGAGGTGATTGCCGATGCGGTGCGCGATCAATTGGTCAAGCTGAATTACTTTGCCGGTTCGGCGGGATCAATTCCGGGCTCGCTGTTTGCCGAAAAGTTGATGGAAAAGATGCCGGGAATGACTCGCGTCTATTATTCCAATTCCGGCTCGGAAGCGAACGAAAAGGTTTACAAGATGGTGCGCCAGATCGCGCACAAGAAATATGGCGGCAAGAAGCACAAGATCCTGTATCGCGAGCGGGATTATCACGGCACGACCATTACCGCGCTGTCAACCTCGGGCCAGCCGCAGCGGGCGGCGCAATACGGGCCGTTCACGCCGGGTTTCGTGGAAGTGCCGCATTGTATGGAATACCGCAAGCAATGGGATGTCGAAGATTACGGCCGCCGCGCGGCGGATGCGATTGAAGAGGTGATCCTGCGCGAAGGCCCCGATACCGTCGGCGCGATCGTGCTGGAACCGGTGACCGCCGGTGGCGGCGTCATCACCCCGCCCGAGGGCTACTGGCCGCGGGTGCAGGAGATTTGCCGCAATTACGATATCCTTTTGCATATCGACGAGGTGGTCTGTGGCCTTGGCCGCACCGGCACCTGGTTCGGTTATCAGCAATACGGGATCGAGCCGGATTTCGTGACGATGGCCAAGGGGGTGGCCAGCGGCTACGCCGCGATTTCCTGCACCGTGACCACCGAGCGCGTGTTCGAGATGTTCAAGGCCGATCCCAGCGATCCGATGGATTATTTCCGCGATATCTCGACCTTCGGCGGCTGCACCGCCGGTCCGGCGGCGGCGCTGGAAAACATGCGCATCATCGAGAACGAGAACCTGCTGGACAATGTGAACAAGCAGGGCGCCTATCTGATGGAGCGGCTGGAAGAGCTGAAATCCAAGCATCAGGTGATCGGCGATGTGCGCGGCAAGGGGCTGTTCTGCGGTGCCGAACTGGTGGTTGACCGCGAGACCAAGGAACCCGTGCCCGAGGCCAGGGGCCAGGCGGTGGTGGCGGAATGTCTGGCGCAAGGGGTGATCATCGGCATCACCAACCGTTCGCTGGACGGGTTCAACAACACCCTGTGCCTGTCACCGGCGCTGATCGTGACGAAGGAAAACATCGACACGATTGTCGATGCCATTGATGCCGCCCTGACCAGGGTTTTCGGCTGAAACGAACCAGCGGCGGGGGCGCTGCCCCTGCCGCTGGGTATGCCGCCGCATTTTTTTCCGAACATGGTGGCTGTCAGCCCAATTTCAGTTTGTCCTTGAGCTATCCGGCATGGAATCCGGCGGTCCTTTGATTCAGCGCCGCGCGGCGCTCAGGACGGCTGCGACAAGAAGACCAAGGCTGCCTGCGAACAGTATCGCACCGCCCGTCAGCGGTGTCAGGCCAAGCGCGATCAGCACAGACACCAACCCGATCAGGCCGAGGATCGCCAGGGTCAGTCGTACATCGGCCACGAACATCTTGGCCAGGTCTTGTAGGACTTCGGCTAGAATGCTCATGGCGCAGCAACGCTGACTCGGCGGGCCAGCCGGGCGGCCAGCAGGCCAGCCCCGAGGAAAGCGGCGGTGAATGGAAACAACACCAGATCATGCCCGGGCCAGTCAACGCCGAGACCCTCGCCGGTCCAGAACACACCGAACGCCGACAGCATCACGCCGACGCCGAATTTCAACGCATTTTCGGGCACCCGCGCCAATGGCCGGTGGACCAGCGCGCCGATCGCCAGCACCAGCAGGCAGGCGGCCAACGCGCCAAGGCTGGCAGGCCATAACAGGCCGCGCCCAGCCCCGATGGCGACAACGATGAAGACCACCTCCAGCCCTTCCAGGAGGACCGCCTTGAAAGCGGTGATGCCGGCGATCCAGGTCATGGAAGCGGCGTGGCGGTTGGCGGCCTCGGTAAGATGCGTTCGTTCGGCGTCGAAAATCGCGTCTTCGTCGTGCAATGCAATGATGCCAGCATGGCGCAGCGCGGCCTTTCTGAGCCAGCCTAGCCCGAACAGCAACAGCAAGGTGCCGATCACCAGTTGCAGCGCGTGCAGCGGCACCCGGTTTAACAGAGGTCCGAGGCCTGCAACCGCCAGCGCCAGCAGAGTCAAGGCAGCCAGTGTACCCAGCGCCGCCGGTCGCCAACCGCGTAACGTGGCGACGGCAAGAATGATGGTGAATGCCTCGACAATCTCGACCGTTGAGGCGAAAAAGGCGGCCGCGATGGCCGGTGCGGCGGTAGACCAGTCCAACGACAAGTCCTTCTCGAAGGAACGGATGTTTCATCCAGCCTAGGTCGATTGCGATGTGTCGGCAAGGCACCCTGTCGGCAGAATGTCGTCGATTTGACCTGTCGCAATGCGTATTACGCCGGGATCGGCTATAAGCCTGTGCGAAACGACGGAGACGTGCATGACGACGAATGACAGGATTACAGGCAACGGGCCGGACGCCCAGATGCCCGGCAATGGTGCCGGTATGGAGGAAACCACCAACCGGAACGCGGTCGGCTTTCCGGTGGTGACGGAAGATGCGCTCAGGCAGACCTTTGAGGGCGGCGTTTATCCCTACGACCAAAGGATGAGCCGCGACGAATATGAAACCACCAAGGCGCTGTTGCAGGCGGAATTGCTGAAGGTGCAGAAATGGGTCGGCGAGACCGGCCAGAAATTCGTGCTGTTGTTTGAAGGGCGCGATGCCGCCGGCAAGGGTGGTACGATCAAGCGGTTCATGGAGCATCTGAACCCGCGCGAGGCGCGCGTGGTGGCGCTGAACAAGCCGACCGATACCGAACGCGGCCAGTGGTTCTTCCAGCGCTATGTCGCGCAATTGCCGACGGTGGGCGAAATGGTGTTTTATGACCGCTCCTGGTACAACCGCGCCGGGGTGGAGCGGGTGATGGGCTTTTGCACCCCCAACGAATATCTGGAATTCATGCGCCAGACCCCGGAATTCGAGCGGATGCTGGTGCGCTCGGGCATCCGGCTGTACAAATACTGGTTCTCGGTCACCCGCGACGAGCAGATCCGCCGCTTTGACAGCCGCAAGGAGGACCCGCTGAAGCGCTGGAAACTGTCGCCGGTGGATCAGGCCAGCCTGTCGAAATGGGACGAATATACCGAGGCCAAGGAGGCGATGTTCTTTTACACCGACACCGCCGATGCGCCCTGGACCATCGTGAAATCCAACGACAAGAAACGCGCGCGGATCAACTGCATGCTGCATTTCCTGAATTCGCTGGATTATCCCGACAAGGATACCGATATCGTGCATGCGCCCGATCCGCTGATTATCGGCTCTGCCGGGCGGGTGATCCATAATTCGGATCATATTCTGGGTGCGTCAGTGCATCCCGATCTCAGGCGCAAGTCAGGCTGAGGCGCGCAGGCGCAGCCATTCGGCAAGGCCGGCCTCGTCGGTCAGGCCTTGCGCGGCGGCGATGATCTGGTCGCCGGTTTCAATTGCCGGAAAATCGGGCGCAATGCCGTTCAGCCGAAGCGCGATCTGCATGGAGCGGAATGCCGTACGCTTGTTGCCGTCGTTGAAGCAATGGCCGCGCGCGATCACCACGGCATAGGTGGCGGCAAGATCGAAGGCATCGCCGATCATGCCATAGGCCAGCCGGTTCTCGACCCGCGCCAGTGTTGCCTCCAGCGATTTGTCACGGGCCAGGCCGGGCAATTCGCCCGGGTTCAGCACCTCGTCATGGATCAGGGTCACGACCTCGACGGACAACAGCGCGAAGCTCATTTGTCTTTCAGGTAGTCAAGCACCGGCTGCACGGCATGGCGGCTGTCACGAAGGGCGGCCAGTACCTCATCGCGGGTGGCATAGCGCGGCTCGTCGGTGACAACGATCTCGGCCGGCACGAAATAGCCGACGCATTTGGAGTTCTTCATCACCGCCACCGGCTTGCCGCCGGCACTGGCCAGCACCTTGTGCGGTTCGCGCATTTCGGTCATCGTGGCGATATGGTTGGTCAAGAGGCGGGTCATTGGATTATCCATTGTAATGTGCATTTTAATGTATATTACCACAGGCGATGAAATATGCAACCAGGGAGCGTGCGCGATGTGGGATGAACGCTATTCCGAGCCGGGCTTCCTGTTCGGCACGGCACCGGCGCGGTTTCTTGTCGAACAGGCGGACTATCTGCAACGCGGCCTGACGGCGCTGGCGGTGGCCGATGGCGAGGGGCGCAATTCGGTCTACATGGCCGAGCGCGGCATGCGGGTGACGGCGATGGATGCCTCCGAGGTTGGCCTTGCCAAGGCCAAGGGGCTGGCAGCGGCGCGGTCGGCCCCGGTCAATTTCGTTCAGGCGGATCTTCGGACCTGGGACTGGCAGCCCGAGGCCTTCGATCTGGTGGCCGCGATCTTCATCCAGTTCGCCGATCCCGGGTTTCGCGCCGAGATTTTCGCCGGCATGACGCGCACGTTGAAGCCGGGCGGCATCCTGCTGCTGCACGGCTACACGCCCGAGCAGGTGGCATTCGGCACCGGTGGCCCGCCGAACCCCGATTACATGTACACGACCGACATGCTGGCCGAGGCCTTCGGCGACATGGACATCCTGCGCCTTGCCGCTTACGAGCGCGAGGTGGACGAGGGGCGCGGCCACAAGGGGCGATCCGCGCTGATTGATCTGGTGGCGCGTAAAAGGCCGGATGCAAAAGCGGTTTGACGATTGCCGCCGCGCGGGCGCTGGCCTATCACCGATGACATGACCATTGCCGCGCAACCCCAGCCCTGGACGGGCCATGTCACCGCGACCCTGACGCTGGGCCTGCCGCTGATCGGCAGCCATGTGGCGCAGATGCTGGTGCATCTGACCGATACGATCATGGTCGGCTGGTACGGCGTTGACGATCTGGCGGCGGTGGTGCTGGCGACCTCGATCTTCTTTGTCTTCTTCATCGTCGGTTCGGGCTTTGCGATGGCGGTGATGCCGATGGCGGCCAGTGCCGCTGCCGAGGGCGACACGCGGCAGGTGCGGCGGGTGACCCGGATGGGCCTGTGGATTTCGGTATTGTATTGTGCCGCCTGGATGCCGGTCCTGTGGTATTTCGAGGCCCTCATGCTGATGATCGGCCAGAAGCCGGAAATCGCGGCGCTGGCGCAGGATTACATGCGCATCGCCGAATGGGGCATGTTGCCGGCAATGCTGATCATGGTGCTGAAATCCTATCTGTCGGCGCTGGAGCGTCCCTCCTTCGTGCTCTGGGCGACGTTGATCGGGGCGGTGGCCAATATCGGCTTCAACTATGCCTTCATCTTCGGCAATTGGGGTGCGCCCGAGATGGGGGTGCGTGGCGCGGCTTTGGCCTCGATCCTGACGCAGGTACTGACCTTTGCGGTGGTGGCCGCCTTTGTCGCGCTGCATCCGGTGACGAAGCCCTACCGCTTGTTCGTGCGGGCCTGGCGGGCCGATTGGCCGGCGCTGGGCGAGGTGTTCCGCCTTGGCTGGCCGATCGGCACGACGATGCTGGCCGAGGTGGGGCTGTTTTCCACCGCCGCGATCATGATGGGCTGGATCGGCACGCGCGAGCTGGCAACGCACGGGATCGCCATCCAGATCGCATCGATGTCGTTCATGATCTATCTCGGTCTCGCACAGGCCGGCACGATCCGCACCGGGCGTGCATTGGGGCGGCGCGACATGGACGGGATAAGGCGCGCGGCGCTCACCGTGGTCTGGCTGCAACTGGCCACGGCGGCGGTGGCAATCGCGCTGTTCCTGGCGGTGCCGGAACGCCTGATCTGGCTCTTCCTGGATGCCGACAACCCCGACAGCGCGGCAATCGTTGCCTATGGCGTCGGCCTGCTGGTGGTGGCGGCGGCGTTCCAGGTGGTGGATGGCCTGCAGGCGGTGGTGCTGGCGGTGCTGCGCGGTCTGAAGGATACGCGGGTGCCGATGATCTGTGCCGTGGTGTCCTACTGGGTGATCGGCATCCCGGCCTCGTGGCTGCTGGGCTTTACGCTTGGGTTCGGCGGCTATGGCATCTGGGCCGGGCTGGTGATCGGGCTGGCGCTGGCGGCGGTGACGCTGATCTGGCGGTATCTTTACCTGATCGGGCGGATGGATTTGCGGTGAGCGGTTTGCGTTGGGGATGATATCCTCGGGCCTTGCTGACAGCAGAGGGCCGCGCCCGAGCCTTGGAGGGCGTTCGCAATGGCTGTGCCCGGCAATGGCGTCACGAAAACGACTATCTTTCAGCTACTTGCAACTTAAGAAAGCGCCCTCCCGTGAGGAGGGTTACCTCTCGGCGATTGAAGGCAATCGCCTGCCGGTCAGCGGGGCGGGGCCCGGGGGTGCCCCCCGAGCCAAAGAGGGAGCGGGATATGAACTGAGTGGACGATTGGTGGAATCCTCAGAGAAACACCGCTGAACGAGTATCCGGCTCCTGTCGCCCCCCACCCCTCAATCCGGGGCCAGACTGGTATCAATCCGGTTCGCGGTTTCCAGCGTGCGGTGGACCGGGCATTTGTCGGCGATCTCCAGCAGGCGGCTGCGCTGGTCGTCGCTCAGATCACCCTTCAGGCGGATCAGGCGCGTGAAGCGGTCGATCTTGCCGCCCTTGCCCTCGCAATCCTCGCAATCCTCGGCATGCACCTTGTCATGGCTCACATCCACCGCGACATGGCCAAGCGGCCATTTCTTGCGCCGGGCATACATGCGGATCGTCATCGAGGTGCAGGCGCCAAGGCCGGCCGCCAGCAACTGATAGGGCGACAGGCCCTGATCCGAGCCGCCATAGCTGACCGGTTCGTCCGCCAGCAAATGATGGCGCGGCCCGGCGGAAATGTCCTGCAGGAAGCCGGCGGCATCGGCCTCGGACGTGCGCACGATGCCTTCGGGGGCACCGGGTGGCGGTGCCGGCGGGCGGATGCCGAGGTATCGTCCCGCCCAGGCAGCGATCACCCCGGCGGCGTATTCGGCGGCTTCGGGATCGGAAATCAGGTGATCGGCGGTGTCGAGCGTGACGAAGCTTTTCGGATGGCGCGCCGCCAGGAAGATCGCCGAGGCGTTGTCGATGCTGACCACCTCGTCCCTTGGCGCGTGCATCACCAGCAGCGCCGCCTTCAGCTTGCGCAGCGTGTGCCCGAGGCTGGATTTCGACACATCGTCCAGAAACTCGCGGCTGATGGTGAAACTGCGCCCGGCAAGGCTGACCTCGCCCTTGCCGTCGCGGCGGATCTGGTCGAGCGCGGCGCTGAAATGCCCCAGCGCATGCGCCGGATCGAACGGCGCGCCCAGCGTTGCGACGGCGCGGATGCCGTCGATCCGACCGGCAGCGGCCAGCACCGCCGCGCCGCCCAGCGAATGGCCGATCAGCAATGTCGGGGCCATGCCCTGGTCCTTCAGGTAATCGGCGGCGGCTTCGATATCGCCGACCTGCCCGGAAAACCCGGTATTGCCAAACTCGCCGCCGGAATGGCCAAGCCCGGTGAAATCGAACCTGAGCACGCCGATCCCCATCGCCGCCAGCCGCCCGGCGATCCGGCGTGCGGCGGGAATATCCTTGGAACAGGTGAAGCAATGGGCGAAAATCGCGGTGGCCTGCTGTAGGCCTGCGGGGCGGTCGAACCGGGCCGAAAGGTCAGCGCCGGAATGGCCCTTGAAGGTGATCTTGTGGTCCGCCATCGTGTCGCTCCGGGTTCATTGATGATACCGCAAGGATGGGGACGATCACCGACCGTGGCAAGGTGCTGTGACAGGACGTCACCGACCGGTGAGGCGATGTGAGGGCGATCATTTGCCCATCAATGCGGGATCGAACGGATAGGTGGTCAGGTTCTCGTAGCCGTCCTCGGTGATCAGGACCTGGTCTTCCAGCTTGATCGAAAACTCACCACCTTCCGCGCCGACAAGTGCTTCGACGCACAGGACCATGTTCGGCTCCAGCACGTAATCGAACGCGCCGTCGACCCAGCGGTCGGGATAGGCGATCAGCGGCCACTCATCGCATAACCCGACCCCGTGCATCTTGCAGCCGTATTTCAACTTGTCGAATTGGGGGTCAAGCTGATGGCCGCCGAAGGTCAGTTCGCGGAAGGATACGCCCGGTTTCAGCATCGCCATGTTGGTCATGATATGTTCATGCGCGTGGCGCATCGCGTAGATCATGGCGTTGGTCGGTTTCTCATCACCGATCCACCAGGTGCGCGAGATGTCGATGCAGATACCGTAAGAGCCGATCAGGTCGGTATCAAACGCCACGATCTCGTTGTTCTGCACGATCCGGGGGCCGCATTCCTGAAACCAGGGATTGGTGCGCGGCCCCGAGGTCAGCAGCCTTGTTTCGATCCATTCACCGCCGCGGCGGATGTTTTCGGCGTGCAGCACGGCCCAGATATCATCTTCCGAGACATTGCCGGAGGGCACGTTCAAGCGGGCGAAATCCTCCATCGCTTTCACCGACTTGTCGCAGGCATCATGGGCGCAGCGCATGGCCAGGATTTCGTCCGCACCTTTGACCGAGCGGGATTTCTCCGTCACCTCCTCGCCTTCCAGCACCTCGAAGCCGGCGCGTTCCAGGGCGCGCAGGCCGGCCACCATGATCTTGTCGACCGCGAGGCGCTTGTTTGTGCTGGCATGGATGCGCATCAGGTCGGCCACTTCCGCGACGAAGGTCTTGGCATCCGCTTCCGCCTTGTCGCCGGCCGAGAAATAGAACATCGAGGCACCCGAGCGGCTTTCGCGCACCAGCGGGTTGAAATCGGCCAGAAACGGCGAGTTCTTGTAATCCCAGATCACCATGTATCCATCGGCACACAGCAGCACCGCGCGAAACGGGTTGTGGGTGTTCCAGAGCTGCATATTGGTGGTGTCGGTGGCGTAGCGGATATTCAAGGGGTCGAACATCAATAGGCCGCCCAGATCGCGCTCCACGATATGGCGCGTCAGCCGGTCCCAGCGGAAGCGGCGCATCGCCTGAAGGTCGGGCAGGCGCAGCCCGGCGGCGGCCCATTCGCCGTAGGCCAGTTGCGTCGGGCCGATTTCTACCCGGTCGGCATCGTTGGGGGTGTTGTCGCCCAGCTTGTCGCCACGGGTGGGATCGATCTTGCGGATATCGCGGTAATGATCGGTCATGTCGCCCTCCGTTCTGCCAGGTCGAGGCTAAGGACGTATCGGGGGCCTGCCTTTCCGAATGCGCCGCGCCGGTGTCGCATTTTGGCATCGGCACTGGGGCGGTACCAGTCAGCCGATGCTCAAGGGCCGGTCCGCGAACAGCGTTTCCATCGAGAAATAGCCCGTCACCTTGTCCAACTCGAAGCCGGTGATCAACTGGCGGTAAACCCGGTCATACCCGGCCATGTCGGAGGTCACGATTTTCAGCATGTAGTCCCAGTCGCCGCCGATCCGGTGAAACTCGACGATCTGCGGGATGCGTTCGACATGGCGGCGGAAGGCTTCGGACCAGTCCATCGAATGATTGCGGGTGCGTATCATCACGAACACGATCAGGTCCAGCCCAAGCGCGGCGGCATCGACCATCGCGCGCGCGCCGGTCAGAACACCGTTGTCCTGAAGCCGCTTCATGCGGCGCCAGCAGGCGTTCTGCGACAAGCCCACGCGATCGGCAACCTCGCGCTGCGACAGGCTGCCATCGGATTGCAGGCAGGTCAGGATGCGACGATCAATATTATCGAGTTTTACAGATTTTTCGTTCATATGACACAAAATAGCGCAAAGAACCGCAATAATCACTAATGAAATTTCAGCAAATTTCAGAACAATGACCCGAAACGCTTTAGGCAAGGAACAACGCGATGTTCGATCAATCTCGGGGAAGCAATCCGGACGCTGCTGCGCCATTGGCGCGGTTTGCCTTCGGCCTGGCGGCACAGCGCGATATCGTGTCCTGGCTCGGGCATCAGCAGATCGGCAAGGGGATCGAGATTGCGGGCCGGTTCGGGCCGGTGCGTCTGGTCTATGCCGATTACGTCGCCTCGGGGCGGGCGCTGCGTTGTGTCGAAGATTTCGTGACGGACGAGGTGCTGCCGTTCTATGCCAACACCCATACCGGCGATTCCTTTTGCGGCGCGCGCATGACCGGCCTGCGCGAAAATGCGCGGTCGGCTATTCTGGCGGCTTGTGGCGGCAACCGGGCGGAGCATGCGGCGATTTTCATCGGCTCGGGCGCGACCGCCGCGCTGAACCGGCTGGTGCATCTGTTCGGCCTGCGCGCGGCGCTGGCGCGGGGAGAGGCGGTACATGTGCTGGTCGGCCCGTACGAACATCATTCCAACCTTCTGTCCTGGCGCGAAAGCGGGGCCGAAGTGATCGAGATCGACGAGAGCGCCGAAGGCGGGCCGGATCAGGCGCACCTGGCGCGGGTGCTGGCCGAAACTGCCGGCAAGGGGCTGGTGATCGCGGCCTTCTCGGCGATGTCGAATGTGACGGGCATCACCAGCGATGTGGCGGCGATCACCCGCATGGTCAAGGATGCCGGTGCGCTGATGGTCTGGGATTATGCCGGCGGTGCGCCTTATCTGCCGGTCGATCTGGGCACCGGCATGGATGCGATTGCCCTGTCGCCGCACAAGTTTCCCGGCGGGCCGGGGGCCTCGGGGGTTTTGCTGGTGCGCCGCGATGCGGTTGTATCCAGCGTGCCGGGCCTGCCGGGCGGTGGCACCGTGGCCTTCGTCAACCGCCATCGCCACGATTACTTGACCGGGATCGAGGAGCGCGAGGAAGGTGGCACCCCGAACATCATCGGCGATATCCGCGCCGGGCTGGTGTTTGTGGTGAAATCCGCGCTGGGGCAGGCGTTCATTACCCGCCGCAACCGTGATCTGGCGGACAAGGCGCGGATGGCGTGGCGGGGTCATCCCAACATTCGGCTGCTGGCGGACGGGCGGGGCGATCAGGTGCCGGTTCTGTCGTTCTGGGTGGCGGACGGGTCCGGCGGGGCGGTTGACTACCACCTGTTCACCCGCGGTCTCAGCGATCTTTACGGCATCCAGGCGCGCGGCGGCTGCGCCTGTGCCGGACCATATGTGCATCGCCTGCTGGGCATTGGCGATGCCGCTTCGGCGGCGCTGAGGACGCGGATACTGGCCGGTGACGAGGCCGACAAGCCGGGCTTTGTGCGGCTGAACCTGAGCGTTCTGATGGACGATTCCGAGGCGGATTTCATCCTGGCATCGGTGGCGGAACTGGCCGGAAATCCCGGCAGGCTGGCGGCGATCTACGCCGACGATTTACAGCAGGGTTGAGATAGCCTCGGTCGGGCGGGCGATCACCGCCTTGCCGCCGCGAAACACGATCGGGCGTTCGATCAGCACCGGGTTCTCTGCCATCGCGCGGATCAGTGTCGCCTCGTCGCTGTCCCTGGACAGGCCAAGCTCGCGGAAGGTCGCCTCCTTGGTGCGCATCATGGCGATGGCGGGCAGGCCCAGCATTTTCTGTGCCGCGCGCAGCTCGGTTTCCGAGGGCGGATCGGTCAGGTAGGTGCGGATGGCGGGTTCGATGCCACGCTCGCGCAGGAAGGCAAGGCCCTGGCGCGATTTGGTGCAGCGGGCGAGGTGCCAGATGGTGATGTCGCTCAAAGGTATCTTTCCTTTTCTACGCCGACCGCCTCGGCCACATTGGCGAGGCCGTCGCGGTCAACAAGCCGATCAAGGCCGCGAGCGATGTCGCCGGCAAGGCTCAGGCCCTGATAGATCAGCGCGGTGTAAAGCTGCACCGCCGAGGCCCCGGCCTTGATCTTGGCATAGGCCTGTTCGGCGGACGCGATGCCGCCGACGCCGATCAGCGGCAGCGCCCCGCCGGTTTCAACCGCCAGCCGGGCCAGCACACGGGTTGATCTGGCAAATAGCGGTGCACCGGACAGCCCACCGGCTTCCGCCCGGTGCGGGCCGTGCAAACCGTCGCGCGAGGTCGTGGTATTGGTGGCGATCACCGCGTCGATGCCGGTATCCAGCGCGACGCCGGCGATATCGGCGATCTCGCCATCGCCAAGGTCGGGGGCGATCTTCAGGAATACCGGCAAGGGCCGGGGCAGGGCATCGCGGGCGGTGATCACGCCGTCCAGCAGGGCCGCAAGCGCCGCCGCGCCCTGCAGGTCGCGCAGTTTCTCGGTATTGGGGGAGGAGACATTGACGGTAACGAAATCGACATGCGCGGCGCAGGTTTGCAGCACCGAGACATAATCGGCGGCGCGGTCGGTGCTGTCCTTGTTGGCCCCGAGATTGAGGCCCACGATACCGGCGTTGGGGCGATTGGCCAGCCTTGCGGCGATGGCTGCCGCGCCTTGGTTGTTGAAGCCGAAGCGGTTGATCGCGGCGCGGTCCTGGCTCAGGCGGAACAGGCGGGGCTTCGGGTTGCCCGGTTGCGGGCGCGGCGTGGCGGCCCCGACCTCGACAAAGCCGAACCCGGCGCGCACCAGTGGTGCAACCACTTCGGCATTCTTGTCAAAACCGGCGGCAAGGCCGACCGGATTGGCCAGATCAAGCCCGGCCAGCCGGGTTTTCAGCCGCGCCGAGGTGACCTTGCCGCCCAGTGGCACAAGCCCGGTCTTCAGCGCGAGGATCGACATGGCATGGGCGCGTTCGGGGTCCAGCCGGTGCAGGGCGGCAAGGCCGAGGCGTTCGATCAGCGTCATGCCAGGTCGTCCGGCAGGACATGGCCCGCCGCAGTCAGGGGCATGCGCACGCACCAGTCTACCTCGGACCGCCGTAGCGGGCGGTAGAGATGCGGGAATAGCGCGCCGCCGCGCGACACCTCCCAATTCAGGGCATCGCCCAGTCGAGTTTCGTCGATCGCCGCCAGCCACAGCCCGTCGCATCCGGCGAAATGTTTCGCGGCGGTCCCGGCGAGTTGCGCAGCGGTGGAGAAATGGATGAAGCCATCGGCCAGATCGACCGGTGCGCCATGCGTGACATGCTCGCGTTCCAGCGAGGCCCATTCGTCGGCGCGGAAAATCTTGTAGATCATGCGCGACCACATGCGCGATGGCATGGGCAAGGTCAAGGCCACGCCATCGCCACCGCCTTGCCTGCCGCACCGGCATTTTTTATCACCGGGACAAATTTCTGTGTAGACTGGCGGCATTCAGACATCGGCCCGCATGCCGGGGAAGCGGCCAGGGCCTTTGGGAAAACAACAGAAGATCTGGGGAGTTACACCATGAAGATGACACGAATCGCACCTCTGGCGGGGGTGTTCGCGCTGGCGGCGGGAACGGCGATGGCCGATTACCAGTTGACCATCCTGCACACCAACGATTTCCACGCCCGGTTCGAGCCGATCAGCAAATATGACAGCGGGTGTTCCGCCGAGGACAATACCGAAGGCAAGTGTTTCGGCGGCTCGGCCCGGCTGGCGACGGCGATTGCCGAGGCGCGGGCGCGGGCGGCGAACTCGATCCTGGTGGATGGCGGCGATCAGTTTCAGGGCACGCTGTTTTACACCTATTACAAGGGCAAGCTGGCCGCTGAGATGATGAACCGCATGGGCTATGACGGCATGACCGTCGGCAACCATGAATTCGACGACGGGCCGGAAGTGCTGCGCGGCTTCATGGATGCGCTGAATTTCCCGATCCTGATGTCGAACGCCGATGTCAGCCGCGAGGCGTTGCTGGCGGGCGTGTTGCAGAAATCGGCGGTGATCGAGAAGGGCGGCGAGAAGATCGGCCTGATCGGCCTGACGCCGCAGGACACCCATGAGCTTGCCAGCCCGGGCAACTACATCACCTTCACCGATCCCGTGCATGCGGTGCAGGCCGAGGTCGACAAGCTGAGCGAAATGGGGGTCAACAAGATCATCGTGCTGTCGCATTCCGGCTATGTGGTGGATCAGCGCGTGGCGGCGGAAACCACCGGGGTCGACGTGATCGTGGGCGGCCATTCCAACACGTATCTGTCGAATACCGCCGAGGGTGCCGAGGGGCCCTATCCGACGATGGTGGGATCGACCGCGATCGTATCTGCCTATGCTTACGGCAAGTTCCTGGGCGAGCTGAACGTGACCTTCGACGATGCCGGAAACATCGTGTCCGCCAGTGGCGAGCCATTGTCGATGGATGCCGCGGTGGCCGAGGATGCGGATGTGAAAGCGCGGATCACCGAAGCCGCCGTGCCGCTGGAAGAAATCCGCCAGAAGGTTGTGGCGCAATCGGCCGGCATGATCGAGGGCGACCGCAGCATCTGCCGGGTTCAGGAATGCGCGATGGGCAATCTGGTGGCGGATGCCATGCTGGACCGGGTGAAGAGCCAGGGGATCAGCGTTGCCATCGCCAATTCCGGCGGGCTGCGCAGCTCGATCGACGAAGGCGAGGTGACGATGGGCGAGGTTCTGACGGTGCTGCCGTTCCAGAACACGCTGTCCACCTTCCAGGTGAGCGGCGCGACGCTGATCGCGGCGCTGGAAAACGGTGTCAGCCAGGTGGAAGAGGTCAAGGGCCGGTTCCCGCAGGTGGCGGGGCTGAAATTCACCTGGGATCCGGCAGTGGCCCCCAATGAGGGCCGCGTAACCGACGTGATGGTGATGCAGGGCGATGCCTGGGTGCCGGTCGATCCCGCCGCGACCTATGGCGTGGTGTCGAACAATTACGTGCGCGGTGGCGGCGACGGCTACAAGATGTTCCGCGATGCCGCCAATGCCTATGACTACGGCCCAGACCTGGCCGATGTGGTGGCGGAATATCTGGCGCGGGACGGGGCCTATCAGCCCTATACCGACGGGCGGATCGTGCGGAAGTAGCGTTCTGACTGGCGCAAACCCGGAGGGGGCCGTCCTCCTCCGGGTTCTCGCTTGACATACGGTTCGCGAACCTGCTGACGGGATGTTGAGTATTTTTACCAAAAAGAAGTATGTGCAGCCCTGCCGGGATGCAACGCGTTGCAGGCATTCAGGACCGCTGGCCGGATTGCTGTTCGGTCTGGCGGTTCTGCTGTGGGCATCGGTCGGCGCCAGGGCGCAGGACCTGCCGGCAGGAATTGACGCCCCGGATTTCCGCGCGGCACTCGATCTGTGGCTGGACGATGACGAAGCAACGGCGCTGCCGGCGCTGGCCGGGATGGCGGCGGAGGGCAATGAGGCGGCGCGGCTGCTGGTCGGGCTGATCGACAAGTCTTTCCCGTTGCAGGGTCCCTGGCTGGCCCTGCGCGACAAGCCCGAGCGGATTGCGTTGCTGCGGGCGGCGGGCGGTTTGTCGGGGCGAAGCTGGCTGCGGATGGTGGATCACGATCTGGCGCGTCGCTGGCTGGCGGTGCTGGACCAGCGCGCCGATATCGCGGCCGCGCTTTCGCTGGCGGATCTGGGCGAGGCGCGGGCGTTGCGGGTGGCACTGGTCTCGCTGGAGGCGCGGCAGGTGACCGGCTTTGACGAATTTGCCGATGATCCGCGCTATCCGGCTGCCCTGCGCTACCTGATCTGGCAGGACTGGAGAAAGGCGGGTCGCGCCGTCGCGCCCGCGCTTGCCGATCTGCATCCCGGCGATGGCCAGCGGCAGATGGTGCAGGCCAGTGTGGCGGCGGATGATCTGATGGACTGGCTGGCGATCACCGATATGGGGCAGCCGCTGACGGCTTTGTGCCGCGATGCCTGCCCGGACAGCGAGGCCACCTGCCGGCTTGCGGGATACCAGGCGATTGGCGGCTATCGGCGGTTCGCGGGCCTGGGCTCGCCCGCAATCATGCTGATCGGCGAGGCGCGCTTTGCCGCCAGCCGGCGCGGCCAGGCCAGCGTACTGCGCCGGGCGCTGGCCTATGACCTTCTGACCTCGCTGAGGGTCGATGCGATTGCCGGAACGGATGCCTGTTTCGCCGGCTTGCTGGCGGCGGAGGGGCAGCGGTTCTGAACACGCGGGGGAACCTGGAGTGGCGTGAATGTGCACCAAAGGGGTGCGCCATGAATGTGCACCAAAGGGGTGCGCCATGAATGCGCACCCTACGGTGGGGGAGATGTGAAAGGTTCCGCAATGGGGGAAATGAAAAGGGCCCCGCGATGGGGGCCCTTTCCTTGTTCAACCAGGCTGCATCAGCAGCTGTAATACATCTGGTACTCGATCGGATGCGGCGTGTGCTCGTAGGCGTAGACATCCTTCCACATCAGCCGGAGATAGCCGTCGATCTGGTCCTTGGTGAAGACATCGCCGGCCAGCAGGAAATCGTGATCCTTTTCCAGGCATTCGAGCGCCTCGCGCAGGCTGGCGCAGACGGTCGGGATATTGGCCAGTTCCTCGGGCGGCAGATCGTAGAGATCCTTGTCCGAGGCCTCGCCCGGGTCGATCTTGTTGGAGATGCCGTCCAGGCCCGCCATCAGCAGCGCGGCAAAGGCCAGATAGGGGTTGGCGGCGGGATCGGGGAAACGGGCCTCGACCCGCTTGGCCTTGGGGCTTTCCGACCAGGGAATACGCACGCAGCCCGAGCGGTTGCGCGCGGAATAGGCCCTGAGCACCGGTGCCTCGAAGCCCGGGATCAGCCGTTTGTAGGAGTTGGTCGACGGGTTGGTGAAGGCGTTCAGCGTCTTGGCATGTTTCAGGATGCCGCCGATGAAATACATCGCCTCCTGGCTGAGATCGGCATATTTGTCGCCGGAAAACAACGGCTTGCCATCGCGCCAGATCGACATGTTGACATGCATGCCGGTGCCGTTGTCGCCATAGATCGGCTTGGGCATGAAGGTGGCGGTCTTGCCATAGGCGTGGGCGACGTTGTGGATCACGTATTTGTATTTCTGGATCTCGTCGGCCTGTTTGGTCAGGGTGCCGAACAGAAGGCCCAATTCATGCTGGCACGACGCGACCTCGTGGTGGTGCTTGTCGACCTTCATGCCCATCGACTTCATGGTCGACAGCATTTCCGAGCGCAGGTCCTGGGCGGAATCTGTCGGGTTGACCGGGAAGTACCCGCCCTTGACGCCGGGGCGGTGGCCGGAATTGCCCATCTCGTATTCGGTATCGGAATTCCACGCCGCATCGACCGCATCCACCTCGAATGAAACCTTGTTCATCTTGTTGGAATAGCGCACGTCGTCGAAGATGAAGAACTCGGCTTCCGGGCCGAAATAGGCGGTGTCGCCGATGCCCGATGATTTGAGATACGCTTCGGCCTTCATCGCGGTGCCGCGCGGGTCGCGGTTGTAATGCTCGCCGGTATCGGGCTCATGCACCGAGCAGTGGATGCAGAGGGTTTTTTCGGCATAGAACGGGTCGATATAGGTCGAGCCGCAATCGGGCATCAGTTTCATGTCCGACTGGTCGATGGATTTCCACCCGGCGATCGACGAGCCGTCGAACATGAAGCCGTCTTCGAGGAAATCCTCGTCGACCTGATCGGCAATTACCGTGACATGCTGAAGTTTGCCGCGCGGATCGGTGAAGCGGATGTCGACATAGGTGACTTCCTCTTCGCCGATCAGCTTCAGAACGTTTGCAATATCGCTCATTTTCGGTTCCTTGATTTTCGTGGGTTATGCGTGACCCCTTGCGGGGCGATTGTTCAAAGGGCGTCTTCGCCGGATTCGCCGGTGCGGATGCGCACCGCCTGTTCCACCGGCGAGACGAAAATCTTGCCGTCGCCGATCTTCTCGGTGCGGGCGGCGTTGATGATTGCCTCGATGGCGGCATCGACCTGATCGTCGGCCAGAACCACCTCGATCTTCACCTTGGGCAGGAAATCGACGACATATTCCGCCCCGCGATACAATTCCGTATGGCCTTTCTGGCGGCCGAAGCCCTTGACCTCGATGACCGAGAGGCCCTGGATGCCGACATCCTGGAGCGCCTCTTTCACTTCATCCAGCTTGAAGGGTTTGATGATCGCTTCGATCTTCTTCATGGCCGATTCCTTTCGCCTGTCCGTGGTTCATGGCGTCAAAGCACTTTCACCGCAGCGCTGCAATTGGCTAGGGTGGTGCGGCTGGCCGGCTGGGTGGAATCGCGGGTGTGGTGCCTGAAATTTGTGCGAGATGCCTGATTAATAGGCGAAGTGTGGACATCATGAGCGAATTGCTGAGTGCCGATGAGATGCGCCGCCTGGAGCGGGCGGCGATTGCCTCGGGCGAGGTAAGCGGGCTGGAATTGATGGAGCGTGCCGGGCAGGGCGTGGTCGAGGCGATTTTCGAGGTCTGGCCGGACCTTGACGGCAAGCGGGGGGCCAGCCCCCCGCACCCCCCGGAGTATTTGGACCAAAAAGAAGCCAGTCGGGCAGTGGTATTGTGCGGGCCGGGGAATAATGGCGGCGATGGCTTCGTGGTGGCGCGGTTACTGGCCGAGCGGGGCTGGGCGGTTGCGGTGTATCTGCTGGGCGACGCGGCGAAACTGCCGCCGGATGCTGCGGCGAATTATGCGCGGTGGCGGGAGGTTGGCGCGGTTGCGCCGCTGGCGGCCTGGCGGTTCGATGATGGCGTGGCGCTGGTGGTCGATGCGCTGTTCGGCACCGGGTTGACGCGCCCGTTTGCGGGGCATCCCTGCCTTGCGGCGGGGGGCGCGAAGATCGTGGCGGTCGATATGCCGAGCGGGTTCTGCGCCGATAGTGGCAGATGGCTGGGGGACCCGCAGGGCCGGGCCGGGGCGGACCTTACGGTGACCTTTCACACCGCCAAGCGCGGGCATTATCTGGGCGATGGTCCGGCGGCTTGCGGCAGGCTGGTCGTCAAGGATATCGGATTGCGCAGGGGCGGCGCGGGTGCTTCGATTACGCTGGTAGAGCGCCCCGATGCCGCGCTGATCGGCAGGGGCGGGGGCGCGCATAAATATGCCCACGGCCATGCGCTGATCCTGTCC